>NZ_JBLFDU010000009.1:0-225985 GCF_047345655.1 Chryseobacterium sp. T20 | reverse complement strand
ATGTTTCTGCCTTTCTAAAGGCGCTTCTGCGCTACTGAATGTCTTTCGTTTTTCAGTGGGGCAAAGATAGAAACTTCACACACACCACGCAACTTTATTTAACATAAATTTCATATTGAAACCATATTTTCCCCTAATCAACTGGAAGGCAGGGAGAAAAATTTTAAACATTTGTTTGGAGGATCGAGTGAGGGCGTTGTAGTGTGGGAGAGTTTGAGTGTTTGAGAGGGGACAGAGGTATGATCCGAGGTGCGAGATGCGGGGTTTTGGGGGATGGGAGGATCAAAATAAGTTATATATATTATATAGAGTAGAGCTTTGTTTATATTAATAGCCTATATATAAGTTTTGGCTAAAGCCGAATTATGGAGTTATTTTTTACTAAACGGGCTAAAGCCCATTCCTATTGAATAGTTATAATGAACCACAGATGACACAGATTGACACAGAGAAGATGTTTGCTTTTATAGTATATATAGAATGGGAAGGATGGGAAATGCTAAAGAGTATAGATAGTATATAGAGTAATAAGATTTAACTCCTATACCCATAATTAAAATGCTTCGACTCTGCTCAGCATGACACTGCTAATACTAAATGCTAAAAGGCCTTAGACATTATACTGTCATTTTACTTCCTTTAAGACTCTCATAAAGGAGTTGGGATTCCTCAGGAATGACACAATGGGAATAGAGATTTTGCTCAATACCCCGTTTCCATAGAAATCAACAATATGAAAATTCATCACCAAGGTTCCTTTTCTAACTGGAAACACGAAACCCGCAACTCAATAACCCGAAACGCCTAATTTATAATTCATAACTCATCATTCATCATTTATAACTCCTTCCCTAGCCCTGATAGAAATGGTTACCCCGCAGCTGGGGTTGGAGCGTGGATGGGATGGAGCGTGGGGGAGCCTTCGGCTTCGCTCAGGGTGACAGCGCGGGCGCGAGGAGTAGGAATGGATAGCAGGAATTAGCTCCTAATTGAGTTGGAGAGTTGGAGAGTAATAGAGTTTGAGTATGGGTGGATTTGAAGAAATGGCAACAAGATTATACTATATATAAGATAAGCTTAATCAAACAATTTAAGCTGCTGGTCTCGGGATCCTGTAAAGTTAGATATTGAAAGCTTTGGAAATTCTTTGCCATCAAAAAACTTCTTTTTGCCGATCTTAAAAGTGGTGTGAATCATTTCAGCAATATTTCCCTCTCCTCTTTGTCTTTCAAAATATCTTTTATCGCCCAGTTTTCCACCTCTCATAGAGCGGATAAGATTTAAAACTTTTTGTGCCCTGTCCGGAAAATGAGTTTCAATCCAGTTTACAAAAACCGGTTCGACGGTATCATTTAGTCTTACGAGGGTATATCCGAATCCTAAAGCACCGGCATCCGAAATAGCTTTCAATATGTTTAAAGGCTCATCACTATTGAGCCCCGGGATAATGGGCGCTACCATTACATGTACGGGAATATTGTTTTCAGAAAGAATTTCAACTGCTTTTAATTTATTTTTTGCTGAGCTTGTTCTCGGCTCCATCTTTCGTCTCAGTTCTTCATTGATTGTTGGGATGCTTAGAGAAACAGATACCAGATTCTGTTCTGCCATAGGTTTTAAAATATCGAGATCTCTTAGCACCAGTGCATTTTTGGTCAGAATATTGACAGGATGTCTGTAATCAAGACAGAGCTGCAGTAATTTTCTGGTAATTTCAAATTGTCTTTCGGCCGGCTGATAGCAGTCGGTATTTCCGGACAATAGAATCGGGGCAGCTTTATAGCCTCTTTTTTGAAAAAATTTCTCCAGTAATTCGGGTGCATTTTTCTTTACCATTATTTTTCTTTCAAAGTCAATCCCTGCACTATAACCCCAATATTCGTGGGTAGGTCTTGCAAAGCAGTAAGAGCAGCCATGTTCACATCCCTGATAGGGATTCATGGAATACTCCATCGGGAGGTCTTCGCTTTTAACCTGATTGACAATGGTTTTGGGAAATACTTCCGTGAAAGAAGTCTTCACAGTCTCGAAATCTTCATCTTCAGGCTCATAGGTATACCTGTCGAAACGATTGACAACGTTTCGCTGAGCTCCCTGACCTTTTATGAAATTTTCGTTTTGCATTCTGATGTAAAATTAGAATGGAATTTTAATAAAATAATGAGTTTTAACATTAAAGTTTTCCACAAAAAAAATCCAACACTTTCAAAAGCGTTGGATTTAAACATAATTAAATATATTTTTTTACTACTTCACTGCGTAAAATTCCACTCCGTGTGTTTCGTCGTCGTGGTTCTTTTCATCAAAGTGTCTGTGATAGTCCGAATAGGAATCACTATATTTTTTATCTTTTTTTGTCAAAATTTTTTTAATGCTAATTAAACTTAATACTGCCAAAAGACCAACTCCCCCTGCCAGTAAAACTCCAACTTCTTTTTTCATATTTTCTTTGATTTATTATTGATACCATTGCAAAAAGCATACCTATTTTATTTTTTTAAATTATAAATTTTGTTAACATTAAACTTTATTTTTAGGGAAATTACAATCTGCTATTTTTCTTATATTTAGAAATTGCAATGGTTTAATTATTGTACTTAAAAATAAAAATATTATTATGGAAAATTCAGAGAATTTTGATAGAATGACAACTTTAAGCGAAGTTATGAAAACGCTTTCTGAAAGAGGAATACAAAGGGAATTCAGGATGAATGAAAATTGTGAAATGAAGTTTGAAAATTCGGACAGAATTTATCAGCCTGCTGAGTTGGTCATTCTAAAAACATATCGTTTCGAAGGAGACAGCAATCCAGATGATAATGCTGTACTGTATGTAGTAAAGGACAATGCAGGAAACCGAGGAATGATCATAGATTCATACGGTGCAGACAGCAATTATCCGGGAGAAGAGTTTGATAAATTTTTGAGAGATATTCCTGTATTGGAAAGTGACGAATTCAATTTCTAGCCAAATTCATCTTTCCGTATATTGATTTTTTAAACCATTAAGTTTGTTTTATTAAAACATTGTCTTCTTTTATCATTGACAATGAATAAACAGGCGTAATGGTTTAAAGGATTATTCTTCAGATTTTTCTTTTTTCTTGAATATATTATTCAGAAAACCTTTCTTTTCTTTTTTATCTGCTTCCGGCTGGGGAGTTTCTTTTTTATTTTTTATTTCCTGTTTTATTTCTTTTACCGACTGTTTCATTTCTTTCACAGAAGAAACTGCGTTTTTCACCTTTTTCTCAGTCTTTTCTACATTTTTACCAATAAGGGTTTTCTTTAATCCCTGTTCAATTCCCCTCCAGAAAAGATTAAAGAAAGACTTTGTAGGATCACGTTCTACATTTTCTACCGTAACGGCATCAGGGAAATTTCCTGAGTTTGATTTCAGAAAAACATTCGCAACGGCCGTTAGAAACCCTTTTTTCTCATGGTTATTCTTATTTAATACTGCAATTTTTAAGTCTTTATGTTTAAGATTAAAAGTTCCATGTAATCCGGCAGGGTTTCCTTTGAAGTTAAAAAGCATTTCCTGAATAGTTCCTGCAGTAGCTGTCACATGAAGATAAGGCCTGATAAAGGGATTGATTCCGCTTGCAGGGAGATTGGTTGTTTTTCCGGAGATTGCAAATCTATCATTCTGATCAGCTACATCAAAGTTCCAATTGACAGAAAGCGGTGAGAGGTTCATGAAAGAACAATTGATTTTAATGTCCACTTTTGTGGGTTTTCCTTTTATCTTGGCAGAGTTCAGATTTTTAACGTTCATATTAAAATTACTGAAGGTCAGTTTTCCGGGTCCCATACTTTCCGGAGTATCCTCTTCGTATACCAGGACAGAATTTTTGAGATCAAGGTTATGAATTGTCATCGGAATTTTAATAGAACGTAGCATTTTAGAATATAATGCTTTAATTTTCGGATCGTCTTTAGGAATTTTACTTCTGAAAATATTGGCATTTGCAGACTCAATGTCTACCTGGGAAGCATTTACCATTTTGTTGTGAGAAAACAGATCCCACTCTCCTTTTGCAGTAATTTGTCCGGCTTTTAAATCATACAGATCTCTCTCAACGGGTATCATTTTGATAAACTGTGCTCTTGAAACGAGAGGCTTCATGGCAAAATTGTTAATCTGTACCTGATTTTTATTCAGTTTAATAAGCCCAAGGCTCATATTGTAAAACTGCGTTTTATAAGCCAGGTTTCTGGTGGTAATATAATAGTCTTTTACTTTGAAGGACAGCCCTGTCTGATTGGGTTTAGGTGATAACTCAATATTATTAACCTTTGCATTAAGATCATGGAAAGTCAAAGGCTGTTTTCCTTTATCATACGTAATGTTTGAGTTCTTTAAGAATGTTTTTCTTATGATAACAGAATTAATAATACCAGATCCAGCAGACTTATTGGTTGTTTTTTCACCTGCTTTAAAAGTTCCGTTAACATTTTCTACGAGAAGATCTTTAAGATCAACATTCAATTTTTTATCAACGAATTCCAGTTTATTGATATTAAAAGCAATATGATTTGTTTTTAACTCTGCTGCTGCTTTTCCTGTTGCTGGATGACCAGGCGTCAATACAACGTCCCAGATTTCCCCATTTGCCGGCTTCAACGCCAAGCTTCTTACTGTAATATTCTGAGCGTTGGAGTATTCAATATTCCTTCCTGCAATGGTAAAATCTTTATATCCTATAGGAATGACCTGTTCCGAAGTTTCTTTATTAAACATCAGCTGATTGATATTTACAGTAAGACTCCCGACCGACAGAAGATTATTTCCATCCGGCTTTGTGACTTTTACTATGGCATTATTCAGCTTTATATTTTTTAAATCAACTTCAAAATTTGATTTCTTTTCAGCTTTTTTAGTCTTTACTCCTGTGTTATAGACTTTCAGAACAGGATTCCCGAAGTCTGCATTCGTAAGTGAAACTTTGTTTTTATTTAAAATGACATCCGTAAAATCCATTTTGGGAACGGCAAATTCAAATAACTGCGCTTTTTTAGGATAAAACTTTTTAAACTGAGCAAAAGAGAGCAGCGGAGTCAGCCTGAAATTCTCAATAGCCATTTGCCCATTAGTTGTATTGATACTACCGATGGTAATCGCATATGTTTCCTCTGGACGAAAAAAGAATTTTTCTCCTTTGACACTGTATTTGTCAAAAACGACGGGTAGCTTATTTTCTACAGACTCTTCCGTCATCTGTAAATTTTCTACAAACAGATCCAGTTGTTGTACAGATAGAAATTTCTGCTTTGTATGCCTGAAAACAGCAATTTTACCTTCATTGATTCTTATATTTTCAAATGAAACCGGATTTCTTTTCTTTCCGGTTTTACGATCAATAGGCTTTGCAAGAATAATGTTTAAAACAGGTTTTGCAAGCAACAGATCTGACGAGCTGATTCTTTTATTAAAAACAGCATCATAGATTCCAAAACGGCTTATCTTCAAGGTATCAATAGTTCCCTGCAAGCCGATAACGTCTGTATTTTGCGGATCTTTACTGTTAACCGTGATTCCTGTTGCAAAGATATTTCCTGTTCCCAGATCAACATCCAGCGTTTTGTAAGAAACTTTATAGTTTGTATTTTTTTTGATGTATTCCGGAAGTTGGGTTTTGAGCCATAGATTCAGTCCGAAATTCGCAGCAAGAAGAATTCCTGCCAGGATTCCGAAACTTATTAATAGCCTTTTAACCCATTTTTTCATATTTTGTGATTTGATTCTTTTCTATTATATAGATCAGTTCTTTATTTCCAGTTCTATTACATACCCTTCATGTCCTCTTACATTGATAAAATTACCTCCTTCAAATCCAAGATACTGACCTTTAATTCCAGTAAGTCTCCCTGTAAACTCAGGTTTTTTATCTAATGTAAATGATGAAACTTTTTCCGGTTTTTCAAAAGGATAGTCAAACATCCACAATTCTTCTCCTTCGCTATAAAATTTCTGGAAGTCTTCAGGAAAATATTCTTTTATTTTTTGTCGGAAATCAGCAAGATCTACTTCACCTTCAAAATCGTCCTGCAGCATCTTCCTCCAATTGGTTTTATCCGCCAGGTGTTCTTTTAAAGCCACCTCTATCATTCCTGCTTCATAGCGGTTTTCCGTTCTTGCAATAGGCAATGCAAAAGTCGCACCCTGATCAATCCATCTTGTAGGAATCTGTGTATTTCTGGTCACTCCTACTTTTACATCTCCTGTATAAGCAAGATAAACAGTGTGTGGTTGCAGCTGAATTTGTTTTTCAACTTCAAGATCTCGCTCTGCAACTCCCAAATGAGCTGTAGAAAGTTCAGGACGAATAATGGTATCACTGGCATATGGGCTTTCAAAAAAGCAGCTTTTGCAGAATCCCATTCTGTAAATAGGCTTATTCAGTCCGCAATTTACACATTGAAATCCGGTATGTTTGATGCTTAACTCCTTCCCAAACAGCTCATTCATGTGGATCAGATCTCCAGAAAGATTGAGGTAGTATTGGATTGGCTTAGCATCGACGCTTGTCATCTTTAAAATTTGCCCTTGAAACTGCATATTATATTTATATTACTTTTTTAAGTAAATTTAATGATTATATTTTTCAAAAAGTAAAATTTATATTTTTGTACTCATAAAAAATACAAATGGTTTATCTTGTAACAGGCGGTAGTGGGTTCATCGGTTCCCATTTAGTTGAACGATTATTAAGAAATGGACATTCTGTCATAAACATTGACAATTTTGATGATTTCTATGACTATCAGGTAAAAATTAAAAATACTTTAGAGTCAATCGGTAAAAATTCGGATTTTGAATTCTCTGATAAAGAGACGGATATTCCGCGTTTGATTTCCCTCACTCATTCTGACCAATATTCCCTCTATTGGCAGGACATCCGTGATAAAAAAGGTCTTGAAAACATCTTTAAAAATCATCCTATTGATATGGTAATTCATCTGGCAGCACTTGCCGGAGTACGGCCCTCTATTGAACGTCCTCTTGAATACGAAGAAGTGAATGTACGCGGTACAATGAATCTTTGGCAACTGTGTAAGGATTTTAATATCAAAAAATTCATTTGCGCATCTTCTTCAAGTGTTTACGGAAACAATGAAAAAATTCCTTTTGCAGAAACAGACAATGTAGACAATCCTATCTCACCTTATGCGGCAACCAAGAAAAGCGGAGAGGTTATAGGCCATGTTTACCATAATCTATACCATATAGATATGATTCAGCTTAGATTCTTTACGGTATATGGACCAAGGCAAAGGCCTGACCTGGCGATACACAAGTTTACCAAGCTTATTTCGGAGAACCGGGAGATTCCTTTCTATGGCGACGGAAATACGGCCAGAGACTATACTTATATAGATGACATCATTGATGGAATTACCAAATCTATCCTTTATCTGGAAAACAATTCCGGGGTTTATGAAATCCTGAATCTGGGAGAAAACCAGGTAATCACTTTATCTGAGATGGTGACCACTATAGAAATGGCACTTGGAAAAAGTGCTATCAGAAAAATTCTGCCAATGCAACCTGGTGATGTCACAAAAACGAATGCCGATATTACCAAAGCAAAGGATTTAATAGGGTATAAACCTGCCACAGACTTCCAAAATGGCATAAAAAAATTTGTGGAATGGTTTTTGAGAAAACGACAATAAGTAAATTGCTGACACAGCTGCCAGTCAGTTTGTGACAGCCATTTATAAGAAAAAATTATAAAAAGAATTGAAAATCAAGTATAAAAAAGTTTATTATACAACCTATTTTTATACTTTTGCAAAAAATTAGAAAATTATGTACTGGACATTAGAATTAGCTTCATATTTAAGTGACGCACCTTGGCCAATGACAAAAGCAGAGCTTATCGACTACGCAATCAGAACTGGTGCACCTATGGAAGTAGTAGAAAACCTTCAGGCTATTGAAGACGAAGGAGAAATTTATGAATCTATCGAAGAGGTATGGAGTGACTATCCTACTGACGAGGATTTCCTTTGGAACGAGGACGAATATTAATAAAGCGATAAGCTTTAGGCTGCTTGCTTAGAGCTTTTTTGCCCTTTTTATATATTAATTTACACGATAAGTGTTATTTAAAACGCTTAAAGCATTTTGCATTAAGCATAAAGCAAAAAATTTATGAGTTTTTTAAACAAAGTTCTTAAAGGGTTTTTGGGAGACAAGAAAGCGCAGGACCTAAAAGAAGTAAAAAAAGTTGTAACAAAAATCAGAGCTGTAGAACCTAACATTCAACAATTGTCGGATGATGGGTTGAGACAAAAAACTGCTGAGTTTAAAGAGAATATAAAATCTGCAACCAGTAAGATTACAGCTCAAATAGAACAGATAAAAGAGCAGATAAAAACTTCAACCAATGTTGATGAAAAAGAAGCTCTTTTCACAAAAATTGAGGCTCTAAAGAAAGAATCATACGAAATTGAAGAAAAAGTTCTGATTCAGGTTCTTCCCGAAGCTTTTGCATTGATCAAAGAAACGGCAAGAAGATGGGCTCAGAATGGAGAAATTCGTGTAACAGCTAGTGACTGGGATAGAGAACTTGCTGCTGCAGGAAAAGATTTCGTTAGCATTCAGGGAGACACAGCTGTTTGGAAAAACTCATGGGACGCTGCCGGAACTCCTGTAGTTTGGGATATGGTCCACTATGATGTTCAGTTTATCGGAGGGGTTATTCTTCACAGTGGTAAAATTGCCGAGATGGCAACCGGTGAAGGTAAAACTTTGGTAGGAACATTACCTATTTACTTAAATTCACTTCCGGAAAGAGGAGTACACGTTGTAACCGTGAACGACTATCTTGCCAAAAGAGACTCCGCTTGGATGGGACCTCTTTATCAGTTCCACGGAATGTCTATCGATTGTATCGATAACCACCAGCCGAACTCAGACGGAAGAAGAAAAGCATACAACTCAGATATTACTTACGGAACGAACAACGAGTTTGGTTTCGATTATCTGAGAGATAACATGGTAACCTCACCTTCAGAATTGGTACAAAGAGAACTGAACTTTGCTATCGTGGATGAAGTTGACTCTGTATTGGTAGATGACGCAAGAACACCATTGATCATCTCTGGTCCTGTTCCTCAGGGAGACAGACAGGAGTTCGATGTTCTTAAACCTTCTATCGACAGAATTGTTGAAGTACAAAAGAAAACCGTTTCTACCATTTTCAATGAAGCGAAAAAATTAATCGCTGCAGGAAATACAAAAGAAGGAGGATTCAAATTACTTCAGGCCTACAGAGGTCTTCCAAAAAACAGACAATTAATCAAATTCTTATCGGAAAGCGGAAACAGAGCATTGCTTCAGAAAGTTGAAGCGCAATATATGCAGGACAACAACCGTGATATGCCGATTGTAGATAAAGATCTTTACTTCGTCATCGAGGAGAAAAACAATCAGGTAGACCTTACAGACAAAGGTGTTGAATACATGTCTCAGGGTAACTCTGATCCTAACTTCTTCGTACTTCCGGATATCGGAACTGAGATTGCTGAAGTAGAAGCTAAAAACCTTTCTAAAGAAGAAGAGTTTGAAGCAAAAGAAAGACTTTTCTCTGATTTTGCTGAAAAATCTGAGCGTGTTCACACGATGAGCCAGCTATTGAAAGCGTACACATTATTTGAAAAAGATGATGAGTATGTGGTGATTGACGGTGAAGTAAAAATCGTTGATGAGCAGACAGGTCGTATCATGGAGGGACGTCGTTATTCTGACGGTCTTCACCAGGCGATCGAAGCGAAAGAGAATGTAAAAATTGAGGCAGCTACTCAAACTTTTGCAACCATCACGCTTCAGAACTATTTCCGTATGTATAACAAGCTTGCGGGGATGACAGGTACTGCTGAAACTGAAGCTGGAGAGCTTTGGGAAATCTACAAATTAGACGTTGTGGTAATTCCAACCAACCGTCCTATTTTAAGACATGACAAGCAGGACTTAGTTTTCAAAACGAACAGAGAAAAATACAATGCTGTAATTGAAGAAATTGAAAAATTAACAGCACAGAAAAGACCTGTATTGGTAGGTACTACTTCTGTTGAAATTTCTCAGTTGCTTTCTAAAGCACTTCAATTAAGAAAAATTCCACACCAGGTATTGAATGCTAAACTTCACAAGAAAGAAGCAGAAATCGTAGCTGGAGCAGGACAGCCGGGAGTTGTAACCATTGCAACCAACATGGCAGGTCGTGGTACCGACATTAAGCTTTCTAAAGAAGTAAAAGATGCAGGAGGTTTAGCCATCATCGGTACAGAAAGACACGATTCAAGACGTGTTGACAGACAGTTAAGAGGTAGAGCGGGACGCCAGGGAGATCCGGGAAGTTCTCAGTTCTATGTATCTCTTGAAGATAACTTAATGCGTTTGTTCGGTTCTGAGAGAATCGCTAAAATGATGGACAGAATGGGTCATAAAGAAGGAGAAGTAATTCAGCATTCTATGATCAGTAAGTCTATTGAAAGAGCTCAGAAAAAAGTAGAAGAAAATAACTTCGGAACAAGAAAAAGACTTCTTGAGTATGATGACGTAATGAACAAACAACGTGACGTAATCTATAAGAGAAGAAAGAATGCTTTATTCGGAGATCACTTGAAATATGACATCACAAATATGATTTTTGATGTTGCTAATTCTATCGTTGCGAAAGGAAAAGCTTCAGGAAATTATAAAGATTTTGAATACGAAATCATTAAAACATTCACCATGGAATCTCCGGTTTCTCAAAGTGATTTTAATAATAAAAATGTTCAGGATCTGACGAATATCTTATTCAAAGCAGCTCAGGAAGACTACAAAATGAAGCTGAACTTATTGAAAGAAAAATCATTCCCAATCATTGAGAATGTATACCAAAATCAAGGTTCAATGTTCAAAATGATCCAGGTTCCTTTCACAGACGGACACAAAACAATGACAATTGTAGCTGATCTTAAAGAAGCTTACGAGACTCAGTGTGAAAGTTTAGTGAACGATTTTGAAAAGAACATCACTTTATCAATTATCGATGAAAACTGGAAGCTTCACCTTCGTGAGATGGACGACTTAAGAAGATCTTCACAAGGAGCTGTTTACGAGCAGAAAGATCCATTGGTAATTTACAAGCAGGAATCTTTCCACTTATTCAGTGAAATGATCGATAAATTAAACAAAGAAATTATTTCTTTCTTATATAAAGGAGAAATTCCGGCTTAAGAAAAATTTAATAAAACCATACAAAAACCGCTCTGGCATTGGCCATAGCGGTTTTTTGTTATTCAGTATATAATAATTTTATGATAAATATCAATCTCATTATTTATTTAGAACAGTTAAAAATAATATATTTGCAGAAAATTTGACTTTCATGAAAAATGTACTGATCTGTGCTTCCGCACTGGGAACAATGCTGGTTTCTGCCCAAAAAAAAGATTCATTAACCACAAAAAGCATTGACGAAGTAATCATCAATACATATGTAAAGAAAGACAGTGAATATTCTAATAAGATGCCTTTGAAGGCCATAGAAGATCCTCAGGTATATTCTTCTATTGATAAAGGAATCCTGGAAAACCAATTATTATTTACCGTAGATGATGCTTTCAGAAATGTGGCAGGTGCCCAGAAAATGTGGAGTGCTACGAACAGAGCCGGAGATGGAGGTATTTATCTTAACTTAAGAGGTTTTGTAGCCGGAAACTCTATCAGAAATGGTATGGTAGCTCCTATTACTACTTCTATGGACGCGATTAATGTAGAGAGAATTGAAGTTTTAAAAGGACCTTCTGCTACTTTATTCGGAAGTAATGTGACCTCTTACGGAGGAGTTGTGAACAGAGTGACTAAAAAACCATTTGAAACTTTTGCAGGTGCTGTTTCTCTGGCAGGTGGAAGCTATAACTACTACAGAGTGCAGGCAGACGTGAATGCACCGCTTACAAAAGATAAAAAATTATTATTCAGGTTAAATACAGCCTATACCAATCAGGGAACTTTCCAGAGAACCAATGCAAAGAACTCTTTCTATGCATTCACTCCATCCCTTACTTACCGTCCTACAGATAATTTAGAGATTAATGCTGAACTGGAAATGTTTGAAACCAATTCATATCCTGAAACTGCTTTCTTCTTTTATTATCCGAGTGCACAGCTTGGTGCAGACAGCATGGACAAACTGGAGAAATTGGGTTATAACTATAAACAGTCTTACACGGGAGAAGGTCTTAAAACTGTTGGTAAAGCAAGAAACTTCTTTGGACAGGTTAATTATAAGATTAATGAACATATCAAATCCTCTACGAATGTAAGTACTTCTTATTCTTACTCAGACGGATTTAACCCATACTTTTATTTTGCTCCAAACCCTTTAAACAGTTCAGAAATTGGGGTAGCAAGAGCGGACCAGTCCACCAAAGACAGCAAAAGAACATATTTCCAGCTTCAACAGAACTTCAATTTTGATTTCAATATCGGAAGCGTAAGAAACAGAACTGTTGCCGGTTTCGATTATATGAGAATGAATGATAATCAGTATTTTCTGTTTACAGATTTTGGCTGGGTACCATTTAATGCCACAGATTATTCCAATATGAATGGCCAGACATTGGGGGCAAAATATACAGCACTACAAAGCGGGCCTAATTTTGAGCGTGACAACACTTATATAAGTACAGGAAAAAAAGATACCTATAGCGGTTATATTTCTAACGTTATAACACCAATAACCGGTCTTAATATTCTTGCTTCTGTAAGATACGAAAGTATAGATTTCAAAGGAGGACAAACCGGACAAATTCCAACTAAAGCATATAATCAAGGAGCTTGGTCACCTAAATTGGGAGTTGTATACCAGATTATTCAAGATAAAGTATCTGTTTTTGGAAATTACCAGAACAGCTTTACAAGCAATGGATATTATATTTCAGATGCAGATTCTAATGTGACATTGTCTGATCCTGAAACCGCTAACCAGTTTGAAGGAGGGTTCAAAGCAAGCCTGATCAAAGGAAGAATCAGTACAACATTAAGTTATTATAATATCAAAGTAAAAAATACTCTTCTTAATGTTGGTTACACATCACAAGGAAGAGCAATTCAAAACCAAGCCGGTTCACTTACCAGCCAGGGAGTAGAATTGGAAGCAAACGCTTATCTGATCAAAGGATTCTCCGTTATCGCCGGAGTAAGCTACAACGATATGAAATATACGGAAGCTGATGAAACAGTAATCGGAAGAAGACCTGCTACAGCCTCATCTCCATGGTTGGTTAATTTCAATGCAAGTTACCAGTTCCTTGATGGAAAATTAAAAGGATTAGGATTCGGAGTTGGAGGAAACTATGCGAGCGACAACAAGATTGTCAACTCTACAACGATGGGTACTTTCATCCTTCCAAAATATCTGGTACTGAATGCTAACGCTTTTTACGATACCAAAAAATTCAGAATCGGGGTAAAAGTAGACAACTTTACCAACGAACATTACTGGAGCGGATATACAACGGCCAATGCTCAGGCTCTTGCCAACGTATTAGGAAGCTTTACTTATAAATTTTAAACTGTTAGAATAAATTATTCCCTTTATAAACAATGAAAAGAATAACAATAGGAGCTGCATTATTAACTTCCATGTTAAGTTTTGCACAGGAAAAAAAAGACACCATCAAATCCAACAATATTGAAGAAGTAGTTGTTAACGGAAGATATTATCAGAAATACAAACTGAATGAAGTTTCAGGTTCATTGAGAATTCAGACTCCCATTCTTGAGCTTCCTCAGAATGTACAGTCTGTGAGTGCTCAGGTTCTTGCGGATCAGATGACCCTGAACATGTCAGAAGGTATTGTTCGTAACGTAAGTGGCGCAAGAAAAGTAGAACACTGGGATAACGTGTATTCCAATGTATTCATGAGAGGTGCCAGTATTTCTACTTTTATGAACGGAATGAATGTTTCTTCTACTTGGGGACCCATCAATCCTGACGCGTCTATCATAGACAGAATAGAGTTTGTAAAAGGTCCTGCCGGATTTATGGGCTCTATGGGAGATCCAGCCGGGTTTTATAATGTAGTAACTAAAAAGCCTACCGGAAAATTTGCCAACAGTGTGCGTTTCACAACGGGAAGCTATAACCTTTTCAGAGGAGAAGCTGATCTGGATGGAGTTCTTGTAAAAGACGGGGTTTTAGACTACCGTATCAATTTAATGGGAAGCTCTAATAAATCTTGGGTGGAAAATGATAAGACAAGCAAAATCATTGTTGCTCCTTCCATTACTTTCAGACCTACAAAGACGACAACATTTACGGCTCAGTATAACTATCAATACTTAAAATTCAATCAGCCAGGAGCTTATCTGATGTCTAACGACGGATACGCTTCACTGAATGTACATACCAATTTTAATGACCCGAACTTCAAGAAAACTGAAGTAAAAGATCAGAGTTTATTCTTAAGTTTAGACCAGAAACTTTTCAAAGACTGGGTTTGGAGTACGCAATATGCTTATATGGACCTGAACTATGACGGAGGTTCTTGGTGGGGAACTTTTGATCCTAATAATAAAGATGTTTTAAACAGAACATTAAGCAACTGGCAGGCAAAAGGAAAAAATCACATTTTCCAAACCTATGTAAGAGGTAAACTTAACACAGGAAACATTGTACATAAAATTATTGCCGGATTCGATTATGGAGACAGAAAGTATAATGCAGACTTTTCATCTTTTGCCGGAGGACCATTCCCTATTAATATTTATAATGTAAATTATGGAGTAGATCCTTCAAAACTTCCTTCTTCTGATTTTTATACATTAAACACTTCTGCTCCGTTTTATAACGATCAGGGCGTAAAATATACTTCTTATTACGCTCAGGATCAGATTGAAATGTTCAATAATAAATTGAGATTAACATTAGCAGGAAGATATACAAGCGGTAAAACTTATTCCGCATATCCTAATCTAAGCCCTGGTACTCCTATTGTACCTGATACAGCTGGTGAGTTTACACCAAGAGTTGGAGTGAGTTATTCTATTAATGAAAACTTCTCTGCTTACGGTATCTATGACAAAACCTTTGTACCACAATCCGGAACAGGAATTAACAAAACTAAAATTACAGATCCTTTCAGAGGGCAGAATATTGAATTCGGATTGAAAAAAGACTGGTTCGGAGGAAAATGGAACTCTACTTTCGCAGTATACGAAATCAGAAGACAAAATATTCTTGTTGCAGGAAATTCAAATGAAAATAATGGGGCTCCTTTCCAGGTTGCTACAGGTGAGCAGAGGGCAAGAGGTTTCGAAACCGATATCAAAGGGGAAATCATCAAAGGGTTGAATATTATCATCAACTATGCTTATACAGATGCAAAAACCGTTAAAGACACAGATCCTACAAGAATTGGTATCCAGTCTCCGGGGAATGCAAAAAATGTTCAGAATACCTGGATCAACTATAGATTTGAAAATGGACTTATGAAAGGGTTCGGTATTTCAGCCGGTTATCAGTATCAAGGAGGAAGACAATCATGGTATGGAGTAAGTGCTACAAAAGATCAGAGCCTTCCGGATTATTTTGATACCAACTTCGGGGTTTCCTATGTTGCTAAGAAATTTGATGTCAATCTAATGCTGAATAATGTCCTTAACAGAAAATTGTACAGTGGTTACAGAGGAGATGCCGGCGAATATGCATGGATATACAATGCTCCGCGTAACTGGAGATTATCAATCGGATATAAATTTTAAAAAATCAAAGGTTAGCCCCTCACGGGGTTAACTTTTTGCTATGAGAAAAAAGCATCACCATAAAAAGAAAGCTCCTTCAAAAAAGTGGTCTGCCAAACTGCATCTGTGGTTTGGTTTATCTGTTGGTTTCATTGTATTTATAGTCTCTCTTTCAGGGACTTTATATGTTTTTAAGGATGAAATACATAACAGTTTACGCAAAGAAGCTATTTATCTGAAAAAAGAGGATATCGGGACAAAGCCTTTACCTATTCATCTGCTTCGTGAAAAGGTATCACTGGAGCTTAATGAAAAATATCCTGTAAGTGCTGTAGAAATTCCTTTGGATAAAAATAAATCCTACCAGTTTGAGTACTATGATAAAAGCAAAAAGGGATGGAACTATTTTCAGCAGGTACACATTAACAAATTGGTGTATGTGAATCAGTACACCGGGCAAATCCTTGCTGTTTACAATGAGAAATATGATATCTTCAGTATTCTGAAATATCTTCACTGGGGACTTCTGCTTAACTCAGAATGGGGACCGTATACGGTAGGAATTCCAACCGTACTTTTCATCGTTATGCTGGTAACAGGAATTATTTTATGGTGGCCTAAAAATAAAAATGCCAGAAAAGGACGTTTTTGGTTCAACTGGGAAAATGTAAAAAACTGGAAGCGTAAAAACTACGATCTTCATAATATCTTAGGATTCTATGCATCATTTATTGCCTTACTATTAAGTGTTACAGGGCTTTATTTTGCGTATCCCTATGTAAAAAACACCTTTACTTTTGCTTTATCCGGTTCATGGGAACTTCCAAAAGAAAAAGAAAGAAAATCTCCGGACTCTCTGATGGCAAAGAATGAAGCAATTTTTGATCTTGCCGCAGCCCAGACTGAAAAACTGTACGCAAAATCATCCAGCTTCAGAATTACCCTAAACGGAAAGAATAAAAAAGGAAAAGAACTGAAAAACCTTCCGGTAACGGTTTACGGAATGGACGGAAGATACAGTGAAAGAAACATCCTCAACTTTGATAAATACTCCGGAAAGCTACTGGCCAACAAACCTCATCACAAACTTACTACTGCCGAGAAATATTCCAATGCCAATTATGACATCCATACCGGATCCTACTTCGGAATCATTGGAAAGATCATCTGGTTTATAGCCGGCCTCACATGTACATCACTCCCTGTAACCGGATTTCTGGTTTGGTGGGGAAAAAGAAAGAAAAAAGGAAAGAAAATATAATGAAAAAAGTGCTTTTATCAGCTGCCTGCCTAGGAACTACTACCGTTTTTGCTCAGGTAAAAGATAGTTTACAAACTAAAAATGTAGACGAGGTTGTCATGACCGCCTCCAGAAAAAAGGAAAACATAAAAGAAGTTCCAAGCTCCATCACGGTGGTAGGAGAAAAACAGATTCAGTCTCAGCTGACGGTTAACTCAGATATTACAAGCATTCTGCAGTATACCGTTCCCAGTTTAGGAACCAATTCCGGACAGACTTCCAATTCCGGGCAGACATTAAGAGGTCGCCAGGTTTTGGTTTTGATTGATGGAATTCCACAGTCTACTCCACTTCGTAACGGTGCAAGAGATTTAAGGACTATTGACCCTTCAGCCATCGAAAGAATTGAGGTGATCAAAGGAGCTTCTTCCATCTATGGTAACGGAGCAGATGGAGGGATCATCAATTATATTACAAAGAGAAACAAAACAGATAAAAAAATCTCCGGAATTTCACAGATTGGTCTTACAGGACAGCCTTACGGCGGTACTTTAGGCGTAAGAGCCAGCCAGCTTTTAACCGGAAAGATCAAGAAGTTTGACTATACCCTTTCATTAGCCTACGAAAGAACAGGATATACAAAAGACGGAGACGGTGTTTTGATAAGTCCTACCTACAGCATTGCCAAGATGGACAACTATAATGGATTATTGAAAGTAGGCTATGACATCAACGAAAATCAAAGAATTGAAGCGTCTTATATTGGCTATTCTTCAAGATCAGACCTGAATGTAGGATTAAAGACAGGGAAATACGGCATCACACCTACTATTGGTGAAGGAATTGGAAAAGGACTGGAAACAACCCCTCAGGGAACTCCGAAAAACCACAATATCCGAGTGAGCTATGACAATAAGAACCTGTTTGCAGGAACTTCTTTAAATATCAACCTTTACTATCAGGATTTCAAAACGGTTTACGGATACAGTGATACCTTTTTCAACGGCGGACAGTCTAATGTCATTTCAAAAAAAGCAGGAGCGAGATTCAATTTTGACACACAGCTTTGGAACTCAGCCAACTCTCAGGCAGAAATTATCTATGGAGCTGATATTCTGAATGATGAAACAGTACAAAAGCTTGAAGACGGACGTTTCTGGACTCCGAATATGAACATGACCAATATTGCGCCTTTCGTATTGGCAAAAATTGATCTGTTTAAAAAGTTCACCATCAAAGGAGGACTTCGTTACGAGAACATCAAAGTAAATGTAGACGATTTCAATACGCTTTCTACCCTGAAAAGTGACGGAACTTTCACGAAAAGTATTCCTGTAGCGGGTGGAAAACTGAACTACAATGCTTTAGTTGGAAATATCGGTGTCCGTTATAATATTGAACCTTATATCAACCTTTTCGGAAGCTTCTCTCAGGCTTACTCTATCAATGAATTAGGAAGAATTTTAAGAACCTCAACTTCTGAAACTATCAAAAGCTTGGAAACAAAACCAATTATCGTTAACAACTACGAATTGGGAGCAACAGGACAACTTTCTAGCTGGTTGAACTATGAATTAACTTCTTATGTGAGTACCTCTAAACTGGGAGCATCATTCGTACAGAGTCCGGACAGAGCATTAATGATTCAGAGATCTCCCGAGATTGTATACGGAGTAGAAGGATTTTTACACTTTACGCCTACAAAATGGATTCAGTTTGGTGGAAGCTACAGCTGGATGGAGGGAATTACCTCTGTAAAAGATGACGGTGATTATTCAACCAAAATTAACAACAGCAGAATTTCTGCACCTAAAGTATTGGCATATGTTCAGGCAAGACCTGTTCCTGCTCTATCCGTTGGTGTTGATATGCTTCACTCTTTCCAGCAAAACAGATTCGAGCCTAATGCTAAAACGGGATTATATGCTTATGGTGAAGGATATGTTCCGGAATATACCGTTTTTAACTTCAAATCAAGTTATGAAGTTAACAACAACTGGAGACTGTCATTAGGTGTTGAAAACATTTTTAACAAAGTATATCAACCCGCTATTTCATGGTGGACAGCAAGAGACAGTGACTTCACGAATGCTCTTGGACTAAGAGGGACATTCATGATCGAATACAAATTTTAATTAATCTAAATAAAAAGTAAAGCATATCTTTGCTTTACTTTTTACTGTTATATGAAGAAAAACCATCATCATAAAAAGAAACCGGGCTTTATCAAAAAATGGTCAGCCAAGCTACACCTTTGGTTCGGATTGGGAATAGGATTTCTGATCTTTATTATCTCTATTACCGGAGCTTTATACGTATTTAAGGATGAGGTGGAAAACATCACCCGAAAAGATGTTATCTACCATCATGAGCAAAATATTGAGCAGAAACAGGTTCTTCCTATCAGAGTAATGGAAAAGGCTGTTGGGGAACAGGTCAAAGAAAAATATCCTATCCACTGGGTAAATGTTCCTATTGATAAGACGCAATCTTATATGTTCTTCTGGTATGAGCATAATACGGATGCATGGAATTATTTTGATGAATTTCCCATCTACAAACAAGCCTATGTAAATCCATACACAGGGAAAGTACTGAGAGTCTATGATGAAAAAAACGGATTCTTCAATATTGTAAAAATGATCCACTGGAGCTACCTTCTGAAACAGGATTGGGGAACATATGTCGTGGGAATTCCTGTTATCATTTTTATCATTATGCTGATCTCCGGGATTATTCTCTGGTGGCCAAAGAACAAAGCAGCAAGAAAACAACGTTTTGCCTTCAAATGGAAAAACATCAAAAGCTGGAAGCGAAAGAACTACGACCTTCATAATGTCTTAGGATTTTACGCATCAATCTTTGCTTTAATCTTCTCAATTACAGGTCTTTTCTATGCATTTTTTGTAGTACAGGCAATGATCTATGTGATATTTTCTGGTGGAGAAACCAAATACCCAGACTTTTCCCATATCAAAACAAAAGCTCCTATTGAGCTGAGAACAGAAGGAACACTGGATAAAATCATCAATACAGTACAGACAAAATATCCGGATTCTTATGGTTTCGCTATAGATTTAGGACATCCGCACATGGATGACCACGAACATCCCAACTTTGAGGTGTATGTGAAACATCTTTCTTATTCATATCATAAAAGCAGCAGCTTAATCTTTGATGAAAACTCCGGAGAATTGCTACACACTCATGATCCTAAGGACAAAAACTTTGGAGAAAAGGTGGTGAGCGCCAATTATGATATCCACGTAGGTGCTATTTTAGGACTTCCTACCAAGATTATTGCTTTTATTGTAAGTATTATCTGCGCTTCTCTTCCGGTTACCGGATTTATGATCTGGTGGGGAAGAAAAAAGAAAAAACCAATAAAAACAGCTTAAAGTATTAAATAAAACCTACTTAATAATCCATTAATACAATCTTTTTTATAATTTTAGCCCTTAGAATTTAATAATAGAAATGTCATTAATAGATTTATCAAAACAAGTTGCCCTTGGAGTTGACATCGGCGGAACCAATACTAAATTCGGAATCGTAAATCACCGTGGTGAAGTTCTGGATAAAGGAAATCTGAGAACTGATGCCTATGACAAAGTGGAAGATTTCATCGATGCTTTATATGAACATGTTCGTCCAATGATGGAAAAGTATGGTACTGAAGCACACTTTGACGGAATCGGAGTAGGCGCACCAAACGCGAACTATTACAAAGGAACCATAGAACTTGCCCCTAATCTTCCATGGAAAGGTGTTATTCCTTTCGCTGAGCTGATGACGGCAAAATTCGGTCTTCCTTGTACAGTAACCAATGATGCCAATGCTGCGGCACTGGGAGAAATGCTTTTCGGAGCAGCAAGAGGAATGAAGGATTTCATCATGATTACGCTGGGAACAGGAGTAGGAAGTGGAATTATTGCCAACGGAAGCTTAATCTATGGACATGACGGGTTTGCCGGAGAATTGGGACATACGATTGTAAAACCAGGCGGGAGAAAACACTGGAGCACAGGTTCTGAAGGAAGTCTGGAAGCCTATGCTTCTGCTACAGGAATTACTATTACAGCAAAGAAAATGAGAGCGGAGTTCCCGGAATCTATGTTGAACCAATATCCTGAAGATGAAATCAATTCCAAAACAGTATACGAATGTGCTATCAAAGAAGACCCAATTGCTATTGAAGTTTTCAGATATACTGGTCAGAAACTGGGTGAAGCAATAGCTAATTTTGTAATGTTCTCCTCACCGGAAGCTATTCTTCTATTTGGAGGAGTAATCAAAGCTGGAGATTTTATTTTAAAGCCTGCAAAACTTCATATGGAAAGAAACCTTCTTCCAATTTTCAGAAATAAAGTGAAACTGGTATTCAGTGAACTTGACGAAGCAGATGCTGCAATTCTTGGAGCGAGTGCTTTGGTTTGGGAAAAATAACTGAAAACCTTTTACATAATATAGAGCATCCTTTTTAGGGTGCTTTCTTTTTTCCCGCAGATTGTGCAGATTTTCACAGATGATTACACTTATTTTCCTTTGTGTTATTTGTGAAAAGCATTAGTGTTATTTGTGTTTAAAATCATTTGTCACATCTATCTATGATAAGATGTTTTATTTTTCCCACGGATTTCACAGATTTTCGCAGATGATTGCGCTTTATTTTCCTTGTGTTATTTGTGAAAAGCATTAGTGTTATTCGTGTTTAAAATAATTTGTCACATTCATTATTAGAAGATGTTTTATTTTTCCCACAGATTGCACAGATTTTCGCAGATGATCATGTTATATTTTCCTTGTGTTATTTGTGAAAGCATTGGTGCTATTCGTGTTTAAAACCATTTGCTACATCTATCATTGTAATTTAAGTTTAAGGTGTAAAAGCACGTTCAAATGAAAAAGTTTTTCATATTTTTGATTGGTCTTTTCCGGATTAGGAAAGGATAATAAAACAATATAATTACCAAAAATGGACAACAATAATTTAGAACAGATTACCTTCGGAGGTGGATGTTTCTGGTGTGTGGAAAGCTGTTTCAATATGCTTAAAGGAGTACAATCTGCTATTTCAGGATATTCCGGCGGACATAAAGATAACCCGACTTATCAGGAAGTTTGCACTGGAGAGACAGGACATGCAGAAGTGGTTCAGATCACTTATGATCCTGCCGTTATTTCTTACGAGCA
Source organism: Chryseobacterium sp. T20 (assembly GCF_047345655.1). NCBI lineage: Bacteria > Pseudomonadati > Bacteroidota > Flavobacteriia > Flavobacteriales > Weeksellaceae > Chryseobacterium > Chryseobacterium sp. T20. The sequence goes on along the minus strand of NZ_JBLFDU010000009.1, from coordinate 203,804 downwards.
ATTGATGGATGTATTTTTCTTTTTACATGATCCTACTCAACTTAACAGACAAGGGAATGATATCGGAACTCAATACCGTTCTGTCATTTATTATAAAGATGATGCTGAAAAAGCAAAAGCTGAAGAAGCGATCAAAGTATCTCAGGAATCAGGAAGATGGACAGGAACTTATGTAACAGAGTTAACGAAATTCGATACATTCTGGCCGGCAGAGCAATATCATCAGGGATATTATAATGAAAACCCGACACAACCTTATTGCAGCGCTGTGGTTGGGCCTAAAATCCAGAAGTTCAAAAAGCATTTCGGAGAACTGGGAATGTTGAATGCAGAGTAAAACATTGAATGTTTTAAGTTTTGGCTAAAGCCAATAGATGGTAGAGGTTTTTTGATTAAACGGGCTGAAGCCCGTTCCTATTGATGTTTAAATTTTAGCAGGATATTCACAAAACCCATATAAAATAACAGAAGCGAAGAGGAGATCTCTTCGCTTCTTGTTTGGCACAAAAATAATTGTTTATATAAAGAAACTAATATCCGGGGTTTTGGGTAAAGTCTTTTGAAGCATCAATGGTGGCCTGAGGAATAGGGAAAATCCTTCTATAAGGCTGGGAAGCTGGTTTAGCTGTTCCCGGCAAATCAAATTTCTTGAATCTGATCATCGCCTTTCTTCTATACATTTCCCAATACAGTTCATATCCTGATTCTTTGAACAATGTATTTTCATCCAAAGAAGCAATAGCTACTCCCGGAGCATTATTCTTTAAAGCATCATTTGTTCTGCTTGTTCTCAGTTTATTGACATCCGCCAAAGCTGCAGCTAGGTTTCCACTTCTTAAGTAAGCTTCTGCTCTCATCATATAGATCGTTCCTAATCTGTACAATGGCACATCCATTCCGCTTGTTCCGTTATTTCCATAGCCCGGATCAAATTCAAACTTGAAATTTCTTACGCCTCTATTGATCTGAGCTTGTGTAAATACAGATTCTGAAGGGTTGTCAAAATTCAGTTCAGGAGTGAAGTCTGCAGCGAGTGTTGTATTTTTTTCAGTAAATAATTTGTAAACTTTAATTCTTCCGTCTGGAGTCATATCAAAATTTCCGTCTGAAAGAATTTTAGGACCGTATTGCTGTCCCACCTGCAATCCTCTGTTGAAATGAAACCATGGTTTTCCAGTTCCCTCTACTTTACTGGAAGAAGGGACACTTACATCCGTTCCGTCATTTCTGAACCATGTTCCGTCCGCATATTGATAAGATCTTTGAAAGCGTGGATCATCATGATTTCCGTTCCATGAATAATAGAATTCCGGGGTGATACACGATGCATTGGTTCCTCTGTTATCCGGTGACGGTTTCTGAATTCTCTCCATAGACATATACGCCAGGTCATTATCTGAAGTTTGGTCTGTATTTTTCTTCTGAACAATGGAAAAAATCATTTCCTTGCTTGTATCATTATTGATATCAAAATTGTGGAAATAATTGGATTCCAGACTGAAGTTCGAATTATTGATCAACAGATTGGAATATTCAATTACTTTATCCATATCTGTTCCCGAACCCGTCACAGCCTGCTCTAAAAAGTTGAATGACCCTGCCGTTTTATTTTTCAAAACCGCTCTGTTCAGATACATATCTGCCAGGAATGCATACGCTGCCTGTTTGGTAAATCTTCCTGCATGCGTATTTTGTGTTTTGATATCTGCAAGATTGGGAATAAGCCCTTCCACTTCAGTAATTAAAGCATCAATGGTAGTCTCTGCTTTTCTGATCTGAATAGGAGCATTAATATTACCTGGATCTCTGTAAGGAGCCTGCCCGAAAAGATCAATCGTTGTATAGGTATAATAGGCCAATAGTCCTTTTGCTTCTGCTAAAAATAAAGCTCTGTTAGTACCGTTGCTTTTTTCAATACTTGAAATGGCTGTCAGAGACTTTGTTATCCCGAAGTTCAGGGAATTCCAGGTAGTTTTTACAACGTCACTGCTGGCATCCCATGAGAATTCGTGCATGGCTCTCCATTTTCCGCCATCACCCCAGTCACTTCCTCTTGTGGGTAATAATGCTTCATCAGTAGAATATTCCTGCAAAGCGAAAACATTTCCATGGTCTACAAAAGTTCCGTCTCCCAGCTGGCTGTAAGCAGCAGCAAGAGCTGCCTCAGGATCTGCCGTTTCAGAGCCCAATACCTCATCGATTACTTTTTCATCCAGATTGGTACATCCCATTAAAGACAGTACAGCAAAGGATAAAACAATTGTATTTAGATTTAAAAATTTAGATTTCATGATTTCTTTTCAATTAAAATTTAACAGTAGCTCCCAAAATGAAAGTCTTTGCAGAAGGATATGTGGTGTAATCAATTCCCAGAGACTGGTTTCCACTCACCTGTTTGTTAGTATCCACCAATGGATCATATCCTGAATAGCTTGTAAGAGTCATCAGGTTTTGTGCACTTACATACAAATTGATGCTTCTCAAAAACTTCAGTTGGCTGGTATCAAAAGTGTATCCTATTCTTACGTTATTCAGTCTGATAAAGTCTGACTTTTCAAGATAAAGGGATGATAACTGAGGCTGGTTGGTGAAGTTCGCTCCTGATTCATAGAAGTTTTTCAACACGTTTCTGTCTGAAGCTAAGTTGTTGATATTTAAATCCAATGCAGTATTATTCACAAGGTAGCCACCTGTCTGTCCGATGAAGGAGAATGAGAAATCAAACTTCTTATATTTCATGTAAGAATTAATCCCAAAAGTGAAATTCGGAATCGCTCCTTCAAAGATTTTCCTGTCATTCTGATCAATTCTTCCATCATTATTTACATCTTCATAGATATATTTTCCATTCGCATCTACTCCTAAATAGTTCAGCATATAGAAAGAACCTGCTTCGTAGCCATTTCTGTAGATATTGGCCGTCACGCCGGAAAGTCCGGGCCCTGAAACTTCTCCTGAATAAATCGCTGAAACCGGAAGGTCTTTCACCACGTTATTCACCGTAGCACCATTGACATCAAAGTTCCATGTAAAATTTTCAGTTTTGATAATTTCTGAACCTAAAGAGAATTCAAATCCTTTATTAACAATCTTTGCATCTACATTTTTCCACACTGTACTTGTAGGACTTAACGGTCTGGAAGGGATATTCAGAATCGGATCTTTCGTTACTTTGTTGTAGTATTCTAGTGATCCATATAATTTGTTCCTCCATAAGCTGAAGTCTGCTCCGATATTGGTCTGCTCCACTACTTCCCACTTCAGATCAGGATTAGGAGTTCTGTTGATCACGACTCCATTGATGAGGTTCAGATTATCATACAAATAATATCCTCCGGATGGCGACAGAGAAGAACTCGCCTGCGTAATCTTGTTCGGAACTTCCTGATTTCCGGTTTGTCCCCAGCTTCCTCTTAATTTTAATTCATTGATGATTTGAGAATCTTTCAGGAAATTTTCATTAGAAACAGTCCAGCCTACTGCTACAGATGGGAAATATCCATATTTGTTGTTTTGACCGAAACGGGTAGAACCGTCTGCTCTCAATGAAGCGGTTAATAAGTATTTTTTATCAAAATTATAGTTTACCCTTCCGAAATAAGACTGCAATTCATTCTCCTGAGCATAACCCGCTGCCGGAATAAAGGCTTCCCCCGAATATCCAGGATTAATTTCCGGAGCAATCCCCGCTCCCTGATTGGCAATATTCTTTAATCCGAAATAGGTTCCTGTAGTTTTAAACTTTTGATAAGAAAAACCACCTAACAAGCTGAAATTATGTTTATTTAAACTAAGATCATAGGTTAAGTAATGTTCTAAAAGTACGTTATAAGAATCCAGATTAGCCTGAACATACATTCCCTTTGGGGTTCTGTCTGTAATATTCGGGTACATGGTTGTATTTCTTTCAGACATTGTTTTATCAATTCCTAGATTGAACTTATAATTCAACCCGGGTAAGATTCTCAACGTGGCTTCTGTATTCCCCAACACCCGGAATGTATTGGTTTTATCATTGTAAACGCTCAACAGATACAATGGATTGTAATGAGCATTCATATTAAAGTTGGTAAAGTTTCCGTTCTGATCATATACGGAACGTGTAGGATTGGCCATCAAAGCATGGATAATCACCTGACCGTCTGAACCTGCATTGGCTCCGTTCGGGATTCCGGTTTCTTTGATATCACTTGCCGTAAGATTGAGCTTAATCTTTAATCTTTTATTATCAAAGAAAGATTCTTCTGCATTCAAACGGGCTGTGGTTCTTTTGAAACCACTGTTCAGAATAATACCATCCTGATCCATATGAGAAATGGAGGCAAAATAATTTCCGGTTTCCGTAGATTTTGAAAATGACACAGAATGGTTGGAAGACACGGCATTTCTGAAAATTTCATCCTGCCAGTCTGTGTTTCCGCCATGGTCGTATAATTTGTTGATTCCTGCTGATCTGTATTCATAAGCGGTCATGAGATCTAATTTTTTTATAACTGAAGAAAAGCCTAAATAGGTGTCATAGGTAAACAAGGGTTCACCTTTTTTTCCTCTTTTTGTCGTTACCAAAACAACACCGTTTGATCCTCTTGCTCCGTAGATGGCTGCTGCAGAAGCATCTTTTAAAACTGTGATGGATTCAATATCACTGGTATTTAAAAAGTTCAGTGGGTTCTTGGCCTGAGCATTTCCTAAACCGATATTCGGGCCTGTGGCACTTACGGCATCGTTGCTCAAAGGAACTCCGTCTACAACAAATAAAGGAGTACTTCCGCTTCGGATAGACCCGATCCCTCTGATGGAAACATTCACTCCCGCTCCAGGCTCACCGCTCGACTGAACGATACGGACACCCGCGATTTTTCCCTGCATCAGGTTATCAACGGAAATATTCATTCCTTCTTTGAAATTTTCTGCTTTAAGCTGGCTTACGGCTCCTGTTAGGTCAGATTTTTTCTGAGAACCATATCCAACCAACGTAACTTCTTCAATGGAAGTAGATCCTTTTTGAGGCATTAATTGTATGGAAACTGAAGTACTGGAGATTTTCACCATCTGAATTCCATATCCTTCCAAAGAAATGGATAAGGTCTGTCCCATGTTGGCAGAAACGGTAAATCTTCCTGATGCATCAGTAGAAGCTGTATCTCCGGTTTCTACCACCGTGATTTTTGCCCCTTCAATGGCCGCTCCTTTCTGATCCGTTACAGTTCCGGAAATGGTTTCGTTTACCTGCGAAAACACAGGATAGTTTGAAGTAAATCCTTTCGCATCAGCTTGGTTCGCCACCAAAAAAATTAATGCAATCGGAATTAGCTTTTTAAACTTAAAAAAATTAATTTTGTGGTACATATCAATAAGTAAAGTAATTGCAAGACGTTACATTGCTTATCAAAAAGCCGCTGTTGTTCCCGCAACAGTGGTTTTCTTTTCAGGCAACGGTTAGTTTTTATTTCGGCATACAAAGTAAAAGGATCTGCCCCAAATCTATTTTAACATAATATTATCTTAAAGTCAACAAAATATAAATATCTCAAATTGAGATAATAAAAACAAACTAAATATCAAACATTTACAACCATTCATTTTTTCAAGATTTACAGAATTTTAAAAATTACTTAACATAATATATAAATCATCTCCTGTAAAGAGTAATTAATTTCGCATAAAAATGTATCGAAATGAAAAAGGCTGTTCTATTGAGTGTCTGTTTATCTTCATTCAACCTGTTTTGGTCACAATTTAGCAATCCCAATGATTTAAAAATTAATGAGATTCAGGTCATTGGCTCTCATAATTCCTATAAAAAAGCGATCCTTCCTGAAGTATATGCCTATTTATCTCAAAAAGATACGCTGAACGTTTTACCGAGGATTCAGTATGAGCACATCCCTATTCCTCAGCAACTGGATTTGGGGCTAAGAAATCTGGAAATCGATGTCTATGCAGATAGTAAAGGAGGAAAATTTGCCCATCCGAAAATTCTGGATCTGGTAAAAACAACCGAACCTTTTGATCCGGAAGGTAAAATGAAGAAGCCGGGTTATAAAATAATTCATATTACGGATATTGATTATCAAACCTGGTATTATACATTAGAGGATTGTCTGAAGGATTTAAAAAAATGGTCAGATCAACATCCTGATCATGATCCGGTTTTTATCACCCTTGAGCCCAAAGATGGAAAAGCCAATCAGTTCGGAACAGAACCAGAACATTATACCCCAAAACTTTTTGATGATCTGGATAATGAACTGATAAAATATCTGGGAAAAGATAAAGTTATTACCCCGGATGATATCCGCGGTTCTTATTCAACATTGAATGAAGCTGTTGTAAAGAAAAACTGGCCAAAAGTAAAAAACGTAAAAGGAAAATTCCTGTTTGTAATGGATAATAACGGGGAAAACAGGAATTTATATATCAAAGATCATCCTTCATTAAAAGGAAGAATGATTTTTACCAATTCTACTCCAGGAACTCCTGAGTCTGCTATTTTGTTTATGAATGAACCTCAAAAAGACGGGACTGCCATAAAAGATCTGGTTAAACAAGGATATATCATCCGTACCCGAGCTGATGCAGATACCATGGAGGCACGAAGGGAAGACTATTCAAGATTTGAGAAAGCCAAAGAAAGCGGAGCACAAATTATTACAACCGATTATTATTATCCCAGCAAATTATTCAAATCCAATTATAAGGTAAGTTTTGACAACAACACTTATGAAAGAATGAACCCTGTAACAGGAAAATAGTCCTGTTTGCTATTAGATTTATAATTGAGGAGGCTGTCTGATTGGGCAGCCTTTCTGTTTTTAAACACGAATAACACCAATGCTTTTCACAAACAACACAGGAAAATAGAATGCAATTTCTTGCATTTCATCTCCGCAAAGTATTTTAAAACAGTTAGTATTAGCAATGTCATGCTGAGTTGAGTCGAAGCATTTTAATTTTAAACACGAATAGCACCAATGCTTTTCACAAATAACACAAGGAAAATAAAGCGCAATCATCTGCGAAAATCTGTGAAATCCGTGGGAAAAATAAAGCATCTTATCACAGATAGATAGATAGATAGATAGATAGATAGATAGATGTGACAAATGATTAAACACAAATAACACTAATGCTTTTCACAAATAATACAAGGAAAATAAAGCGCAATCATCTGCGAAAATCTGTGAAATCCGTGGGAAAAATAAAACATCTTATAATAGATAAATGTGACAAATTATTTTAAACACGGATAACACTACTGTCTTTCACAAATAAGCACAAATATTCTACTCACATAAGCCGAATGTTTATAAAGCCCTATGATTTATAGCTTCCTTATTTCTTTACGCTTCAAATCTATTTCAAAATGGTCTGCCGGATCTCCGCTGGAAAGTAATGAAAGGATTTTGAAAACAGATTTTAACTGTTGAATCAATGGGTCTTTCGAGTTGTTTTCCTTGTACAAATCTTCCAATAGCTGATATTGTTTCAGCCTTTCCTCAGGAATGTCATTTTTTGCAAGCTCATCAGCCGATTGAAATTTATAGATATCCAATAACAGATCATCAAAAGACCATTTTTCAAAAGTTTCTGAATTGATTTGCTTCTCATTCAACTGATTTTTATTTTGAATAAGTAAAAGAAGATCTTCCCCATTTAAATCTTTAGTCTTTTCAATAAACTCTTTTGGCCAGTCATCCGGAATCATTCGAAGACGAACCAGTTCTTTTAAATGAAAGAGCATGAAATCATGATAGGATTTTGTCTTTAGAATATCTTTATTCCAAAGCATTTTATCTGCATTACTTTGTAAGACCTCATATTCTTTTTCATACAAAGCAAACAGCTCATTGAAACGGGGAACTTCATTTAAAACTTCAGTTTGAACTTCCATCTTCTGAGGAGATTGTATAGTCAGAATTTTATATGCTGGCAGGTAAGCCGCCAATGAAGGCACCTGAACATTCACTAAAATAGTATCCCCTACTTTCCTTATTCCTGTATCATTTATATGCATGTGACCCGCAAAGTGAATTTGCAAACCCGCATCAGCAAACACTTTTGCTACTTCTTCCCGGGGAACGCGTTCCAATTGCCATTTTTTTTCTCCTAGCAGCCCTTTAATTTTCTGGGTTGCTCCATCATTGAAATTAATCATAGGATAATGAGTAAATGCAATAAGGGTTTTATTGTTTTTCTTTGCTTCAGCAGCCAGTTTTTTTACCCATTGAATTAAATGCTGCTTGTTTGTGAGCACATTATTATAACCAATACTCGCTCCCTTATAGTTGGAAGCGTTTTCAGGGCGTTCATTGATATTTTTCGGAATATAAGTATTTCCGTCAATAGCGACAAGCCATACATCTTTCACAGGTTCAACAACATAACTCAAATCCGGAACAAAAAAACCTTTAGCCACTTCATACATTCTTTGGGAATAATCTGCTATCTGCACTCCTTTTTTGTACGTATAGTTTTTAAAAGAATCCTGGTCGAAAGGAGTGCTCCAGTACAAGTCTTCTTTTTGGGGATAAAATCCAAAGTCTTTTAATTCATTTAAAATCTCAAGATATCCGGATTCTGCAATATCTTTTGTAATGACTTTATCTGTTGATTTACTGATACTTTCTTTACTGTAAATCCCTAATGGCTTTCCATTTTGCCCAAGAAAATCATCTTTACCTCCGTCATTTCGAAACGGCCCCACAGGATCATGGTTTCCTGTCGTCAAATAAAAGTTAATCCCATACTTTTCGTGATATTGCTGTAAAATTCTATGAAGCCCGCGAAGGTTATAAGCCTGTCCATCATCCGAAAAATCACCGGGCATGGCTACAATTTTAATTCCTTTTGCCCCAATATCATCCAAAGCCTTAAGAAAAGCAAAATAGTTCTCATTGAAGATTCTTGTGGAATGCAATTGAGAATCCATCGTTCTCAGAATTGTTGGTTTTCCTGTTTTGGGATTTATAATTCCTTTAAAACTGTTATCCGAAAAACTTCCGTACAAATCCTGGAAATGCACATCTGAAAGAAAAGCGATCTGTACAGGTTTCTGCGCCGAAAAAAGGATAGATATAAAAATTAAACTGGAGAATATTATTTTATTCATCTTAAAATAAGACGAAATTACATGAATAGATAAGGAGTTGTCTTAATTGAATTTTAAATTATTGTGAAGGAAATTTATTCTGAAGGGCTCATCTCAGGTTTTATACCGGAATATTTTCTAATGATATATTCCGTAGCAGGTTTTAGTTCTTTTTTATTTTCAGGGTCAATTCCATCCATGGTAAAAAATTCAACTTTCCCATTAACCTTTGAATACCATGTTTTTCCCAATGCATTTTCCACTGTGAGGGTATCTTTCCTTGTAATACGTTTAAAATATTTAATCTGAATATTATCTTTAGGAACAACCCCCAATACAGGATTGTCTTCTTTGCAGTCCGTCAGTTTATATTCACTTTGATCCCAATACATACAATTCTTTTCCACTACAGGCAACGTCAAAAAATTGAATGGACCATATCCATTTCTATTTCCTGATGAGCAATAATAATTACCTATTAAAAATCCTCCCAACATCAATATCCCTACAAGACCAAAACTATTTTGTCTGACAAACTCAGGCATTTTAAAGTGCTGTTCATTAATGATATTGATATTGATCTTTGAAAGTCTTTCCGATATAATCTCCTCATCCTGATCCACACTTATTTTTACAGTAGTCAGATTTTTTTTTTCATCATTTTTGATAAAAGTCCTTGTAAAATCTGTAAAATCTTTGTAGCCGATATACTGGCTCATTTTATTCAGTCTCTCAGGTTCAATATTCCTGCAGCTATTGCCTTCTACAAAGTCTTCATAATACCGTATGAAGGTTTTCTCTGAAATATCATAGAATTTCAGGTTATCAATAAAACAAAGATGCAGATAAGTAGCCAGTCCACTTTTTGTGGTTTTCTCTGACTCTCTCCTTGCCTGCTCAAATACTTCATTAATCAGTAGTTTTTTCTTGGACATATACAGTGTTTTCGGGCATTACAAAGTAGATGATTTTCAATCACACCACATTACGGATTTCCGTAATAACTCCACGCTTACTTACTGTCTATTGATGTCTATGTTTTGTCTAACATCCCTCTTCTTTTTTGCTGCAAATTTGCTTCAGAAATCAACAAAAAAATAACAAAAACTGATTTCAGAAAAACCAGAGAAAACAGAGATTAAACTCCGGATTGGGAAGCAGATGTTTCTTCTCCGTTTTTAAAGGTTCACTTCCCTAAAAATTAAGAAGCGCTTCGAAATTTTAACAGTGTACAGCTTGCGATAAATACTTCGTGAGAGGAAGAAATACGATTTCAACTTCGAAAATTTTAAAGGAAATGATCCAAATTATAATGATGCTATTAGGATTAGCATTTTCAGATAATAATACTAACACTTCAACAACTGATAACAATAATTACGAATCCCCAACAATGAACCTTTCAACCGGAACATTGGGAATGGCACCAGAAGACACAAGCGGCGAAACAGGACAGATTTTGCCTCCAAAAAAATAATTAAACAAAAGGGCAATGAAAATTGTCCTTTTTTTAATACCTTTAGTTGCTATCAATTATTATCATGTATGCTGGTTTTAAATTTCTAGGAATCTTTCTTTTATTCATTAGCTGTAATTTTTCCGAAAACAGGAATCCTCCGGTAAAGGCCCCTTCAACTGAAGCGGACAAAATGTACAATGAAGCAGCTTCTTTATACAATAATGATAATGTAAAGGCATTTACACTCCTTTCAAAAGCGGAAAGTATCTATAAGCTTAAGAATGATTCCGCCAATATTGCATCCTGTTTAACCTTGAAGGCTATTATACTGAATGATATCGGAGATTATCTTAGCAGTAATGAAAGAGCTATTGATGCACTATCCTTTTTAAAACTTCCTGAAGACTCGGCCTATCTTCCTTCCATTTATAATAACCTTGCGATATCCGAAAAAAATCTCAAACATTATTCTGAGGCTCTCAACTGGTATCATAAAGCTTTACAGGTAAGTTCGGATAATTTTCAGAAAATCACAATCAAAAATAATATTGCCGACACCTACGGAAAACAGAAAAGCTACCCGCAGGCCATCAATATTTACCAATCTCTTCTCAAGAATAAAACGCTACAAAAAAATGAGATTGATTATGCCAGAATTTTAGATAATTACAATTATATCAGCTGGCTTGAAAATAATAATTATAAGGCAGAACAAGGCTTGTTAGCCGCAGTTGTTTTAAGACAAAAAATCAATGATAAGTCTGGTCTTATATCCAGTCATTCTCATCTTGCTGAATATTATCTACGCTTAGATAGGGCTAAAGCATTGTATCATATCAATGAAAAATATCGTTTAGCAAAGGCGATCAAAAATCCCAATGACAGATTAGAGGCCCTTGACTTTCTGGTAAAAAATGACAAAGGAATCCACTTACAAGGTTACTTTACAGAGTATCAACAACTTAATGACAGCATTCAATTATCAAGAGATAAAGCAAAAAACAGATTTGCTCTGATAGAATTTGATGTAGAAAAAAAGAAAGCTGAAAATCTTTTGCTTCAGAAGGGACTCGTCCAAAAGGAGTATCAAATCACTAAAAAGAATATTTTAATTATAAGTATAAGTTTAGGAACGCTTGCTCTAATAATCGGCGCTTTCTTTTGGTATAAAAAACGTAAACAGACCATGCTTTTAGAGTCCGACAATAAGTTAAAAGAACAGCAGCTAAAAGTTTCCAAGAAAATTCACGATGTAGTAGCCAACGGTATTTATCAGGTAATGACCAAGATCGAAAACCAGGAAGATTTTGATAAAGAAAAAATACTTGACGAATTGGAGTTTGTATATGAAAAGTCAAGAGATATTTCCTATGAGAAGGCTGCCCCCGAAAATAAATCTGAGTTCAGTAAGAGAATATCCACTCTTATTGCATCTTTTAATAATGAAAATGTAAAGACTTACCTTGCTGGAAATGATGAAAATATATGGAAAACCTTGAAAGAATTTACCCGGGAAGAAATCTATCAGGTGATGCGGGAACTCCTGATCAATATGAAAAAGCATAGCCAGGCCACCCTTGTTGCTTTTAAATTTGAAAGAAAAAATAACAGGATACAAATTCAGTATACAGACAATGGTATCGGCATTTCAGAAGGAATTACTTACAAAAATGGTTTAACAAATACGGATTCCCGTATTGAAGCTATCCATGGAGAAATTATTTTTGATACCGAAACCGAAAAGGGGTTGAAAATTTATATTTCATTTCCTGCTTCTTAAAAAAGAAAAAGAATGTTCAAAAAAATTTTAATAGCTGAAGATCACGAAAGCAGCAGTATTTCTGTACAGAAAACATTAGAAGACCTTAGTATTTCCAACACAGATTATGTCTATTATTGTGATGATGCATTAGCTAAAATTCAAAAATCCATTCGTGAAGATGATCTTTATGATTTGTTAATTACAGATCTTTCTTTTGAAGAAGACCATAATATACAAAATCTTAAAGACGGAAAAGAGCTGATAAAGACCATTAAAGAACTACATCCTTCATTGAAAGTCATTGTTTTTTCTGCAGAACATAGATCCGGGGTGATAGACAGCCTTTTTAACGAATATGGAATTAATGGTTTTGTTCGCAAGGCCCGAAATGATTCAAAAGAGTTGAAAAAAGCAATTGCTTCAACCTATGTAGACGAAAATTATCTTTCACTGGATCTTAAACAGGAGGTAAAGAAGCTCAACAATTATGAATTCTCTACTTATGATATTACTTTAGTATCTCTTTTGTCTCAGGGAGTTTTACAGAAAAACATCCCTGTTTATCTCCAAAATAACGATATTAAACCCAATAGTTTAAGCAGTGTAGAGAAAAAACTGAACAGTATGAAAGAAGATCTTCAGATAACAAGTAATGAACAGCTTGTTGCTTTTTGTAAAGATTTGGGAATTATTTAATCTTTACCGTAACCTCTCTTGCATATAAACCTTTCATTTTTTGGAAGGTTTTTTTGTTTTACGGTTTTCCGTAAGGATTGATTTTTAGAGGATTGTACTTTTAGAAAGTTAATCAATAAATAATTTTTTATGAGTTCACAAAATGACAAATGGGAATTTTATCAAGATTCCGAAACTAAGTGGAGATGGAGAAGAACAGCTTCTAATGGAAGAATTGTTGGAGCTTCAACACAAGGCTATGTAAATAAATCCGATTGTATTGCTAATGCAAGACTAAATGGATATACAGGATAGCATTTTAGAAAGTCTCAAAATTGAGACTTTCTTTTAATTAAAAATATTAAATAATGGAATCTACCACCCAAAATGAAACGATATTTTACCATGACAGTTCTATAAAAGTTACACAGTCAAGGTATATAACACATTCGAAAACATATGCTATGAGGAATATCTCTTCTGTTTATATTTTTGAAATTATTAAAAGTAAAAACAAAGCCCTTCTACTGATCATTGTAGGTTTTATCCTCCTTTTCTCAAAAGAGATTTTTTGGCTGGGAATAATAATTTTAATTCTAGGTTTTTGGTGGATTTACACTATTAAAAATGAATATGCAGTCCGAATAAGTACAAATGCTGGAGAAGTTAATAGTATTATATCAAAAGACAGAAATTATATTCAAAAAATTGTAAATGCTTTAAATGAAGCTATTATTCATCGAGGATAAACAATATTAAAGAAACACTATGAAAAAACTGATTTTTACAGGACTTTTAGGTCTAGGATTATTACTGCCTTACAATCTTTCTGCTTATAACTCAACCAGTGTATTTGCAAAAGAATTTTCTAGCAAAAAACCTAAAAAAAGTAAAACTAACAAAAAAAGCAGGTCAAAAAAATCATCTTCTTCAAGCAAAGGCTGCTCTTATAACGGACAACAATTATATGTGGGATCCAGAGGAGGATGCTATTATTATTCAGGAAGCAATAAGCAATATGTAGATAGGTCATATTGTGCTAGCTGTAATTAATAGATCACCCACAAATATTTAGGAATTATTTAATCCATTACGGTTTTCCGTAAGGTTAGTTTTCTCAATAGTCTTACTTTTGATGTAAGAAATGATGAAAAAAACTAATAACACCCAATATAATTTTATACAGTTCGAAAAAAGGTATCTCGTTTGAGATACCTTTTTACTTTCTTATCATTTCCGTATGCGGAATATCGTCTTCCAGATATTTTTTTCCTGTATCTTCAAACCCGAACCCGCTGTAAAATCTTAAAAGATAATCCTGCGCTGATATTTTGATTTCAGAAGTATGAAAACGGTTTTCTATAGTTTCCACAGCATATTGTATCAGCTGTTTTCCCAAACTTTTTCCTCTTGCCTGCTCTGTTGTCAGAACTCTGCCGAAGGAAGTTTCATCATATTTTATTCCTTTGTCAAATACACGGCAATAAGCCAGGACCTGTCCATCCTCTTCCGCCCAGATATGAACTCCTTTCTGATCATAGTTATCAAGATCAGGGTAAGGACAGTTCTGTTCAATCACGAAAACATCAATACGGGCTTTCAGTACTGCGTATAATTCCGGAACAGTAAATTCATCAAACGTTTTGATTTTCCAGACAATATTACTCATCGAAACTTATATTATTATGGGTTAAAAAATCATTGGTCTTCTGTATAAAATTAAGAATATTATCTCCTCCTTCTTTCTTTTCCGCTGAGGTAATATATAATTCAGGAAGATCTTCCCATGTTTTATGAAGTTCAGCCTTATAATCTTCTACGTTTTTGACCACTGCGTTTGGCTTTAATTTGTCTGCCTTGGTAAAGACAATCGAAAACGGGATTCCACTTTCGCCACACCATTGGATGAATTCCAAATCAATCTTTTGCGGAGTATGCCTTACATCTACCAATACAAAAAGGTTAACCAGATTTCTTCTGTTCAGAATATAATTGGTAATCAGCTTTTCAAAATCTTTTCGCTGAACTTTTGAAACCTTTGCATAGCCATATCCTGGTAAATCGGTAAGATACCAGTTTTCATTCACCAAAAAATGATTGATCAGCTGGGTTTTTCCCGGGGTCTGTGATGTTTTAGCAAGATCTTTGTGATTCATCATTGCATTGATCAGTGATGATTTTCCTACGTTCGACCTTCCGATAAAAGCATATTCGGGAATATTTGGTTCAGGGCATTCCTGCCATTTTCCACTACTCTTTACAAACTCTGCTGTCTTGATAATCATTTTTGAATGTATTTTAGAAAAATAAACCATTAAGAAAAGCTCTTAATGGTCATTTGTATGTTTTAAACTTTATCTTTTATCCAGTTATACAGGATTTCATTGAATTCATCTGGTTTTTCCATCATGGCAGCATGGCCGCATTTATCAATCCAGAATAAGTCCGAATTAGGAATAAACTTGTGCATATCTTCTGCTACTTCAGGTGGAGTAACATTATCCTGTTTACCCCAGATCAGACAGGTAGGTGTCACAATCTTCGGAAGATCATTCAGCATATTGTGTTTGATGGCACTTCTTGCCAGCATTACGGTTTTTATTCCTTTCATTCTGTCATTCACCACGGCAAACACTTCATCTACTAGATCTTCAGTTGCCACTTTGGGATCGTAGAAAACTTCTTCTGTTTTCTTTCTGATGTAAGAACGGTCATTCTTTCTCGGGAAACTGTCTCCGAAAGTTCTTTCATACAATCCGGAACTTCCCGTAAGAACAAGATTTTTTACCAAATCAGGTCTTGCCAGAGTCAGAATAAGCCCTACATGGCCTCCCATTGAGTTACCTACAATAGTTACCGGACCAGAAATATGACTTTCTATAAACTTGATAATATATTTTGCAATCGTGGTAAGATTCGTATTGAGTACCGGCAGATCATAGATCGGCAACTGAGGAACATATACTTTGAAGCCTCTATCCGAAAAAAAATCTACCATTTTATCGAAATTACTCAAACCACCCATTAACCCGTGCAACAGCACTAATGGATGTCCTTCTCCCGCTTCTACATAGGAATATTTCTTTTCTTTTTTTGTACTAAATATCATAAAACGCCTTAATAAAGCCCTGCAAAAATACAAATTAAACCTCAAAAAAATTTTGATTATCCTAATTTAAGATAAAAATAATATAATATTCTCCTTTTTAACTTTTTTTTTCAAAATGGCTTTATTATGACCCAAATAGCACTTTTAACAAGTCTCTTCATATCAGCATTTTACATTATTGAAATTCAATCTTTAATAAAACTTATTAACATTGAGTCAAAAAGTGGGAAAAAGTGGGAAATTTTGGAAATTATTATATAAATTTGTCCCAAATGAAAAATTTCATTGGGACATATGAGTGTAAAATTGACGACAAAGGCCGCTTAAAAGTTCCTTCATCTTTAATCAAACAGATGGAAAACTTCGACGATAAGGCGTTTGTAGTCAAAAGATCTGTGTTCCAACCTTGTCTGGAAGTTTATCCTATGAATGCATGGGACAAACTGATGGGTAAAATTAATAAACTGAACAGGTTCATAAAAAAGAATGCTGATTTCATACGAATGTTTACGGCAGGAGTAAAAACAGTAGAGCTGGACAATGCAGGAAGACTACAGATCTCTAAAGACCTGACGGTTTTCGCAAATCTTCAAAAGGATATTGTGATCACCAGCGCAGGAGAACTCTTCGAAATCTGGGATAAAGAAGCCTATGAAAAGGTAATTGCTACCAACGAAGCTGATTTTGCAAGCCTTGCCGAAGATGTGATGGGCTCTTTCGATGAAGAATAACTGTAGGTTATTAATAGATTATATAGTAAATAAAAAACACAATTAAGCATGTATCATAACCCCGTTTTGTTGAAGCAGAGTGTTGATGATTTGGTAACGAATCCTGACGGAATATATGTGGACTGCACCTTTGGAGGCGGAGGCCATTCAAGAGAAATCTTGAGCAGACTTTCCGACAAAGGGAGATTGTTCAGTTTTGATCAGGACCTGGATGCACTTAAAAATACAATTGATGATCCCAGGTTTACATTAGTGAATCAGAATTTCAGATTTCTGGAAAACTCATTGCTGATGTATGGAGTTTCACAGGTGGATGGTGTTTTGGCAGACTTAGGCGTGTCTTCTCATCAGTTTGATGAAGCAGACAGAGGTTTCTCCACAAGAAGCAATGCTCCTTTGGATATGAGAATGAATGTAATGCAGAATCTGGATGCCAAAAGAGTGATTAATGAATATGAAGAAAGCGAACTTGCAGATCTTTTCTATCACTATGGAGAATTGAGAGAAGCAAGAAAGCTGGCGAGAGAAATTGTTCACCACAGAAAAACTAAAAGTATAGATACTACGGAAGATCTGAAAAAATTATTCAGCTATATTCCGCCTCACAAGGTTAATAAATTCTATGCTCAGCTTTTTCAGGCAATAAGAATTGAAGTCAACCAGGAACTTGAAGTATTGAAAGAAATGCTGGTTCAGGCTTATAATGTTTTAAAACCGGAAGGAAGATTAGTCGTTATTTCTTATCACTCCTTAGAAGACCGTTTGGTAAAAAGATTCCTGAAAAACGGAATGTTCGAAGGAGAACCGGAAAGAGATATCTACGGAAATTATAAAAAGGCATTCGAATTGATAAAGAGTAAAGCCATCATTCCTGACGATCAGGAAATCGAAGAAAACTCAAGAGCAAGAAGTGCCAAGATGAGAACAGGAATAAAAGTATAAAATGTGAATGAGTGAATTGTCAATAGTGAATCATTTAACAAAATAAAATTACCATTGACAAGAAGTAAATTCACTGCGAAGCAAATTGACATAATAAATTGGCTAAAAGAACAACAAATCGCCCCCAGAAAAGACTCACTTTTATAGACATTATAAAAGGAAACTTTCTGAATCGTGATGAGATCAAAATACATTACAGGTATTTTCTCCTCTTGTTTGTTCTGATGATGGCCATGATTTATACCAACCATCTCGTCAATAAAAAAATAAAAATTGTAAACGCCTTAAAGGAAGAAACAGAAGAATACAAATCACGAAACGCTTACGCCCAGAGTAAGCTGATCAAAGTAAAAATGGAATCAGAGCTGGGGAAAGAGGTTGCCCGGGATTCATTGATGACCCTGGAAAACCACCCTCACAAATTGCTAATAAAACTGGACAGTACAGATGCAAAAGCAAAATGAATACGACAATAAACGTAAGAAAACGTTACGATGGGGCTACCTCTTTGCAGTGGTAGCTTTGTGCGTGTTTGTCATGTTCTTGGCAAGGATTGTTATCCTTCAGAATACGAATGTCCAGGAAATAAAAGATGATTACATTAACAAAAACTATCGTGAAGCCACTTTAAAAGCAGCCCGAGGTAACTTGTTTGCCTCTGACGGTTCTATCCTTGCCACAACGGTGATGCGATATGACATCTATCTTGATTTCAAAACAATGAAAGATACGGTGTACTCCAACAATATCGGAGCATTAACTGATTCTTTGAGCAAAATGTTCGGAAAATCAAGAGGAGAATTCAGACAGAAGTTTGACGAGCAGAAGAAAAAGAAAAACCAGTACTATACCTTGGTAAAAGGACTGGATTTCGATCAATACGACAGAATCCGAAAATTCCCCATCTTCAAAAGAGGAAAAAATAAAGGAGGATTTATCGTTGACCGAAACTATAAAAGAGAATTGGCTACTTCAGAAATCGGAGCCGGAACCATCGGTATGGATAACGGAGAGCTTAGATCAGGATTGGAAGGAGCTTTCTCAAAATATTTAACCGGAACAGACGGTAAAAGACTGGAGCAAAGAATCAACTCTTCCCAATGGAAACCTATCGACTTCTGGAAAGTTCAGGAACCCGTAGACGGAGAAGATGTTTATACGACTTTAGACCTTAGAATTCAAGACATTGCACACTCCGCACTTGAGAAGCAACTGATTAATTTCGAAGCTAAACACGGTACTGTAATCGTCATGGAGGTGGAAACCGGAAAAGTACGTGCTCTTGTTAATTTAAGAAGAACAGAAGAAGGAGAATACGAAGACTCTTACAACTACGCGCTGAAAGATAATATCGAGCCCGGATCTACTTTTAAAACCATTTCGCTTCTGGCAGCAATGGACGATGGATTCATCGATGAAAACACAACGGTAAACGTAGGAAACGGAGTTTGGGTCTATGCAAAACAGAGAATCTCTGACGGCCACGGAGGAGGAACCTATGATATCAGTGATGTATTGGCAAAATCCAGTAACGTAGGAACGTCAAAGCTGATCACAAAGTATTATGCAGAAAAGCCTCAGATTTTTCTTGATCACCTGAAACGTTGGAAATTGTTCGACAAAATGGATATCGAACTTCCGGGAATCACAAAACCAAAGATCGTAACTCCACAGAATAAAAGATGGAACGCTGCAACACTGGCTTCTATTTCTTATGGATACTCTTCCAACATCAACCTGTTGCAGTTGACAACCTTCTATAACGGAGTTGCCAATGGAGGAAAAATGCTTAAGCCTTTATTCATCGATAAAATCATGAAAGATGGTAAAGTAATGTACAATGCCAAACCTGAAGTAATGGTGAACAAAATGGCTTCTGAAAAGGCTATTAAAATGATGACCAGCGCTTTAACCAAAGCCGTAGAAAAAGGAACAGGACGAAGCATCTTTACTCCCAACCTGAAAATGGCAGGAAAAACAGGTACCGCAAGATTTGAATACTGGCTGCCTGGCCCAATGAAATATCGTGCATCATTTGCAGGATTCTATCCGGCTGATGCTCCAAAATATACATGCTATGTCATGATTAGTGAACCCAATACCGCAAAAGGATTTTATGGTGGTTCCGTTTCAGCACCGGTGTTTAAAGAAATTGCAGGAAAAACATTCCTGAAAACACCTCAGAATATTGAAAAAGAAATGCTCGTAGACAAAAAGGTAAACCTGAGCAAAATGGTTGAACCTAATGTTAAAGTAGCAGTCAATGATAAGCAAATGCCTAATGTAGTAGGGTTAATCGGGAAAAACGTAATCCCGCAGCTGGAAAACTTAGGCTACCGTGTCGATTATAAAGGAGTAGGAAGAATTAAAGAACAATTCCCTCTGGAAGGCACAACGATTAGTAAGAACCAGAGAATTTATTTGTCTCTGCAAAATTAAAACAAGGTTTCGGAAGGAACATTTAAACCAAAATAAGGCAAAGTCTTATTGATAAAGATGATAATAACAGAATTAGTAAACAGAATCCCAGTATTGGAAATCCACGGTGACAATAACCGTGAGGTGACTGAATTGGTGATCGACAGCAGAAAAGTTACAGGAAACTCTCTTTACATTGCAATGAGAGGAACAGTGGTGGATGGTCACTCATTCATTGCATCTGCTATTGAAAAAGGAGCTGCCGCAATTGTTTGCGAAGAATTCCCTGAAACATTGGTAGAAAATGTAACCTATGTTCAGGTAAAAGATTCATCTAAAGCCTTAGGTCACCTTGCCTCTAATTTCTATGGAAACCCTTCACAGAAACTAAAACTGATTGGTGTTACAGGAACAAATGGAAAAACATCTGTTTCTACCCTTCTTTTTGATGTTTTCAAAAACCTTGGATATCCAGCGGCTTTACTTTCTACTGTTGAAATCAGAATTGGTGAAGAGATTATTCCGGCTACCCACACGACTCCTGATGTGATTACCATCAACAGGATTTTAGCGGAAGCTGTAGAAAAAGGATGTGAATTTGCTTTCATGGAAGTAAGCTCACACGGAATTGCCCAAAACAGAATTGAAGGATTACATTTCAAAATAGCGGGCTTCACCAACCTTACTCATGATCATTTAGATTATCATAAAACCTTCGAAGAATATTTAAAAACAAAGAAAAGATTCTTCGACCAGTTAGAAGATACAGCCATTGCCATCACCAATGTGGATGACAAAAATGGAAACGTCATGCTTCAGAACACAAAGGCTAAAAAGAAGTCTTATGCTTTGAAAACCATGGCCGACTATCACGGAAAATTATTAGAAGTAGATTTCAACGGAATGCTGTTGAATTTCAACGGAAAAGAATTCTGGACGACATTAACCGGAAAATTCAATGTATACAACTTGCTGCTTGTATTCGGAATTGCTGAAGAACTAGGCTTTGAGCAGGATGAAATTCTTCAGGCCATCAGCAAATTAAAAAGAGTTTCCGGAAGATTTGAAACTTTCAAATCCGATGGTGGAATTTTCTTTATCGTAGACTATGCACACACTCCGGACGCTTTGGAAAACATTCTGGACAGCATCAACGATATCAGAACCAAAAACGAAAGATTAATCACCGTATTCGGTTGTGGAGGAGACAGAGATCACTCCAAAAGACCTGAAATGGGAAATATTGCCACCAAAAAATCAACACTGGCAATCATCACTTCAGATAATCCGAGAACAGAAGATCCTGCACAGATCATCAAAGAAATTGAAGCAGGTGTTGAGCCTCAGAACTTCAGCAAATACACTTCAATTCCGGACAGAAAAGAGGCTATTAAAATGGCCATAAAGTTTTCAGAACCCAAAGATATCGTTTTAGTTGCCGGAAAAGGGCACGAAACTTATCAGGAGATCAATGGTGTGAGACATCATTTTGACGACAAAGAAGTAATTAATGAGCTCTGGAAATTAATGTCCAAATAGATTGAAAGATTGAACTCATTTAAAGATTTAAAAATTTGATAATGACAAAGAATTTTGAAAATTTTTCTGTATATATCAAAAGTTTAGATCTTATTGAAAAAGTTTATATTTTTCTTCAAAGTCAGAGTTTTGAAAAAGAATATGAATTTAATAACCAGATAAAAAGAGCGAGTTTTTCTATTAGTAATAATATTGCGGAAGGCTCAGAATATAATAATAACAGACAATTTATTAGATATTTAAAAATTGCGAAAGGCAGCTGTGCTGAAGTCAAAAGCATGCTGATTGTAAGTAAAAGATTAAAATTAGGTGACGAAAATAAAGCAGAAGAAATTATTGCTCTTTCAAGAGAAGTTTCTTCAAACATATCAAAATTCATTAAGTATTTAAGTTAAAATATTGAGAAGCCCAATCTTTAAATCTTTAAATAAATTAAATTTTTAAATAATAAAAAAACAGAAACATGCTATACTATCTATACGAATATCTAACCAACCATGGAATTCACGTTCCGGGATTAGGAATGTTGAAATACATTTCCTTCCGTGCCGGAATGGCTGTATTATTCTCGCTTATTATTGCTCTTGTCTACGGAAAAAGAGTAATCAATTACCTGAGAACAAAACAGATGGGAGAATTGGTGCGTGATCTGGGATTGGATGGGCAGAAACAAAAAGAAGGTACTCCTACCATGGGAGGACTTATCATCATTTTGGCAACCATCATTCCGGTATTGCTGTTTACAAGGATTACCAATGTCTATATTGTACTGCTTCTGGTTTCCATGTTCTGGATGGGGGCGATTGGTTTCCTGGATGATTATTTAAAGAAAATTAAAAAAAATAAAGACGGTTTAAGTGGTAAGTTCAAAATTGTAGGTCAGGTTGGTTTAGGGCTAATCGTCGGAATTACAATGTATTTCCACCCGGATATTACCGTAAAAAGAAAATATGCAGATGCTAAAGTGGTAAACAGAAACAATGTAGAGCAAAACTTTATGCCTACTGAAAAAATTACCGTTTCTACTGTTCCTTTTGCTAAAAATAATGAATTCGATTATAGCGGAATTTTATTCTGGATGAATGATAAAGATGCCCATGAATGGGCATGGATTGTCTTTATTCCGATCGTGATCTTCATTGTAACAGCCGTTTCGAATGGAGCCAATATCACTGATGGAATTGACGGTCTGGCAGCGGGAACAAGTGCCATTATATTACTTACACTGGCTCTTTTCGCTTACCTTTCAGGGAACATCATTTTTGCAGATTATCTCAATATCATGTTCCTTCCGAATATGGGTGAAACCACCATTTTTGCTGTAGCAATGGTAGGTGCCGTGATCGGTTTCTTCTGGTACAATACCTATCCTGCACAGGTTTTCATGGGAGATACCGGAAGTTTAATGCTGGGAGGAGTAATTGCCGTTTTAGCCATCATTTTAAGAAAAGAATTACTGATTCCTGTATTATGCGGAATCTTCTTAATTGAAAACCTGTCTGTAATGCTTCAGGTAGTTGTTTTCAAATACAGAAAAAGAAAATACGGGTTGGAATATGCCCAAAACAATAGACTATTCAAAATGTCACCATTACACCATCATTATCAAAAAGAAGGATTTCACGAAAGTAAAATCGTAAACAGAATGATCATCATCGGAGTAATATTGGCTATTGTATGTCTGATCACATTAAAAATGAGATAAATTGTAAAAAGTAATAATGTATTAACGTATTAATGATGACCACCAGGATACATGAATACAATATACATCAATACATAAATACAAAAATTATATGAAAATAGTTGTTTTAGGAGGTGGAGAAAGCGGATGCGGAGCTGCTTATTTGGCCAAAAAGAAAGGTCTGGAAGTATTTCTTTCAGATAAAGGTGCCATTAAGGATAACTATAAGCAGTTTCTTACCGATAATGAAATTGAATTTGAAGAAGGAAACCACGATGAAGAAAGGATTTTAAATGCTGACTGGATCGTAAAAAGCCCGGGAATTCCGAAAAAGGCAGACATCATCAATAAAATTCATGAAAAGGGAATCCGACTTTCCTCTGAAATTGAATTTGCTTCTGAATTTACAGACGCAAAAATTATTGCCATCACCGGAAGCAACGGAAAAACAACCACAACTTCCCTCATCTATTATATCCTGAAAAATGACGGATTGAATGTAGGTTTAGGAGGAAATATAGGATATAGCTTTGCCAAGCAGGTGGCAGATGAAAACCATGAATATTATGTGCTGGAAGTAAGCTCTTTTCAGCTGGATGATATTCAGAATTTCAGGCCTTATATCTCTTTATTGTTGAACTTATCTCAGGACCACCTAGATCAGTACAACTATAATTATGAGGAATATGCTTTAGCAAAATTCAGAATCACTGAAAATCAAGAGAATGACAACTTCTTCATCTACAACAAAGATGATGAAATGAGCAAAAATCTTCTTGAAAAGCTTGAAATAAAGGCTAAAATGATTCCTTTCTCAACCAAAGAGAAGTTACCTGAAGGAGGTTTTGTCAATGATGATGAAATTGTGGTGAAAATGAAAGATGAATTCGCAATGAAAGTTGAAGAGTTGTCTCTCTTAGGAAATCACAATGTAGCCAATAGCCTAGCAGCTTCTATTGCCGGTAAGATCTTAAAAATCAACAATGAAAGCATCAGACATTCATTGATGACATTCCAGGCCGTAGAACACAGATTGGAATTTGTAACTGAAATTGATAGTGTAAAATATATCAACGACAGTAAAGCAACCAATGTAAATGCTACTTACTACGCCTTAGAAAGTATGAAAACACCAACCGTTTGGATTGTTGGTGGATTAGATAAAGGAAATGACTATACCGAAATTGAAGATTTAGTCAAAAGAAAAGTAAAGGCAATCGTTTGCCTTGGAGTAGATAACAAGAAGATCATCGATTTCTTTAAAGACAAAAAAGAATTTATTTATGATACTTCAAGCATGGAAGAAGCAGTGAGAGTTTCAAAATCACTGGCTAAAAAAGGTGATACCGTCTTATTATCTCCATGCTGCGCAAGCTTTGACTTGTTCAAAAGCTATGAAGACAGAGGACGCCAGTTTAAAGAACAGGTATTAAAGTAAAAATGTAAAAAGTATTAATGTATTAACGTATTAATGATCATCAATTTCATCAATACATTTTACATCAGTACATGAATACAATAATTATGGACGAACAGAACACAGAAAGCAGATTTGAATTTCTAAAGGGCGATAAAGTACTTTGGATGGTCATCCTTGTGATCTCCATTTTCTCTATTTTCCCTGTATACTCTGCGAGTTCAAATCTTGAATACATTGTCAATAACGGGACTACAACTGGTCACGTTATCAAACATATGTTCTTTGTAGTCTTAGGATTAGCAATTATGAGACTGGTAGGAACCATAAAATATGAATACATCGGAAAGCTCAGCAGTATCCTGCTCGGCCTAATGATTGTTCTGTTGATTGTTACCATGTTTACCGGACAGACCATTGATGGAGCCAGTGCTTCCAGATGGCTGAAAATTCCGGGAACGCCGATCTCTTTCCAGCCTTCATCATTTGCTTTTTTAATGCTTATCATTTATCTGTGCAGATATTTGACCAAGAAAATCACCAGGGAAAGGCTTCCGATAGAGAATATCATGTATATTTTCGGGCCAATCCTTCTTGTTTTTGTATTGGTAGCGAAAGATAACGGTTCTACAGCATTGATGATTTTAATGGTTTCCGTAGTAGTTCTTATCATTGGACAGCTTCACTGGAAATACATTGCAGGATTTATCTCCGCATCATTTGTAGCCATTGTCTTATTCTTACTGATTGCTTTAAATACCAATATGATTGGAGGAAACCGTGTTCATACATGGATGAGCCGTGTAGAAACATTTACCTCAAGCAAAGCAAAATCAGCCGACGTAGATGATGAAAGCGTAAAAGCAAAAAATTATCAGGTAATGCAAGCCAAAGCAGCTATTGTACACGGCGGAATTACCGGAATGGGACCAGGAAAAAGTGCCTTGAAACAAATGCTTCCTCAATCTGCCTCCGACTTTATTTTCGCAGTTATCGTAGAAGAATACGGGGTGATAGGAGCCGCTTTTCTGATCAGTTTATACCTGATCATGATGATAAGGATTGTAATGATTGCCAGTAAAATGCCGGCCTTCTTCGGATCGTTGCTCGTGCTCAGTCTCGGGGTAATGATCTTTATCCAGCTTTCGGTAAATATTGCAGTTGCAGTGAATCTGATCCCGGTGACAGGACAGCCGCTGCCTTTGATCAGTTACGGAGGAACCTCAATGCTGGTCACCTATTTACAGTTAGGTATTATTTTAAATATAAGCTCCAGAATTCAGATTTATGATGAAGAAGGAATGGGCAAAAAGCAAAGTATAGCAGAAATAAACGACATCGCTTAAAATGAACAAAAAATTAAAAATACTATTATCAGGCGGAGGAACCGGAGGACATATCTTCCCGGCCATTGCCATTGCTGATGAGATCAGAAAAAGGTTTCCTGAGGCAGAATTTTTGTTCATTGGTGCCAACGGGAAAATGGAAATGGAAAAAGTTCCTCAGGCAGGCTATAAAATTGAAGGAATTGATATCGCAGGAATTGATAGAGGAAATCTGTTATCCAACCTGGGACTGCCTTTCAAGATTCTCAAAAGTTTATCAAAATCTAAAAGGATTATCAAAGACTTTGCTCCTGATTTTGCTGTAGGAACAGGAGGATTTGCCAGCGGACCAGCGCTTTATGAAGCAAGTAAAATGGGAATTCCGATTTTTATACAGGAGCAGAATGCCCATGCAGGAGTAACCAACAAAATTTTAAGCAAGAAAGCCAAAGCCGTTTTCACAGCGTATCCAAAAGTAGAAGGTTTTCCGGCAGAGAAAATAAAATTTCTGGGAAATCCGATTCGTGAAAACATCATTTCAGGAATGCAGGATACCGCTCAGGCAAAAGAAAAAATGGGATTGAGTAAAGACAAACTTACGATTCTGTCTGTAGGAGGTTCTTTAGGATCCAGAACATTGAATAATGCCTGGAAATCTCATTTGAAACAAATTGTAGATAAAGATTATCAGCTGATCTGGCAGACAGGAAAGCTTGATTATAAAGATATTTTAGAAGAAACAAAAGATACAGACACCCGAAATATTCAGATCCTTGAATTTATCAAAGACATGGAGCTGGCGTATTCTGCAGCTGATATCATTGTTTCAAGAGCCGGAGCTATTGCCATTTCAGAGTTGGCTGTAGCCCAAAAGCCGGTGCTTTTGGTTCCTTTCCCTTTTGCAGCGGAAGACCATCAAACCAAAAATGCCATGAACCTGGTTGAAAAAAATGCAGCCAGAATGGTAAAAGACTCTGAAATGCAGGAAAAATTCTGGAATACATTATCAGAAATCTGCGAAAATGAAAGCGTAAGAAAAGAAATGTCAGACAATCTTACCTATTTTGCCAAGCCAAACGCCGCAAAAGAGATTGTAGACGAAATATTTAATAAACTGTAAAAAGTACTATTGTAAAATGTATGAATGACAACCAAAACTCATGAATACATTATACATGAATACAACAATACAAAACAAAGGAATGAACATTTTACAAACATATCAAACTTTTTACTTCGTTGGAATCGGAGGTATCGGAATGAGTGCATTGGCACGCTATTTCAATGCATCCGGAAAAAAAGTATTGGGTTATGACAAAACCAATACAAAGCTTACTCAGAACCTGATGAATGAAGGCATTGATATTGTTTTTGAAGATCTTATTGATGAAAGGATTACTTCCCTTCAGAAAGAAAATACTTTGGTAATCTATACTCCGGCTATCAAAACGCTTGGAATACTGGATTATTTCAATCAAAATCAGTTTGAAGTTTTAAAACGTGCTAAAGTTTTAGGATTAATTACTGAAAATACAGATTGTATCGCTATTGCAGGAACACATGGAAAGACTACCACTTCTACCCTTGTGGCTCATTTGTGTAAAGAGGCGGATCTTCCTTTCTCATGCTTTTTGGGAGGAATTTCTGAAAACTTTAAATCCAACTTTCTGTACAACGGTTCTACCTATTCTGTTGTAGAGGCAGATGAGTATGACAGAAGCTTCCTGAACCTGTCTCCGGATTGGGCAGTAGTAACATCTACAGATGCGGATCACCTGGATATTTATGGAGACATCAACCATATTGAAGAAGGATTCAGACAGTTTGCAGCTTTAGTTCCTCAAGACAAACAACTTTTTGTAAGAAAAGGACTGGAAATTGGCAGAGGGCATCAAACCTATGCAGTGAATGAGCCGGCAGATTATTATTCAGACCATCTGCGTATGGAGCATGATAAAATTTATTTTGACTTCCATACTCCAGCGGAAACAATAAAAGATTTTGTCTGGGAAATTCCGGGAATTCATAATGTGGAAAATGCCACTGTAGCACTGGCTATTCTGCATAATTTAGGCGCAGATTTTGATACGCTGAAAAAAGCAATTGCCAATTTTAAAGGAATTAAAAGAAGATATACCAAACATATTTATCAAAACGGTAAAATTTACATTGATGATTATGCTCACCACCCTACAGAAATCAATGCTGTAATGAGCTCAATCAGAACATTTTATCCTGACAAAAAGCTATTGGTAGCTTTCCAGCCTCACCTTTTCAGCAGAACAAGAGATTTCGCAGATGGGTTTGCTGAAAGTTTAAGCAAAGCAGATGAGCTTATCCTTCTCGACATTTACCCTGCAAGAGAACTTCAGGAAAATTTTGAAGGAATCACTTCAAGTTGGCTGTTGGACAAAGTAACATTAGATAAAAAAGAAGTATCGACTTTATCCGATGCTTTTGAAAAAATAAAAGAGAAAGATTTTGATATCCTTCTTACCGTAGGCGCAGGAAATATAGATACCCTGTATGACCCTATTTGTGAATGGATAAATAAATTGTAAAAAGTAATAATGTATTGACGTATTCATGAATACATTTTACATAAATACATGAATACAAAAAATGTATGAAAAATAAATACAGAATATTAAAAATTGTTGTCACTGTAATTATCTTAGGATTGTTACTGAGCTTCTCATTGAGGAGATTCAGCCGTGAGCAGATTACGGACAATAAGATTTCTGTAAAAATGAGCGAGAAAACTCCGGTATATTTTGTTGATGAAAAAGACATCAGGGAAATTGTAAAAAAAGAAAATCCTTCAGGAAAAGTGGGAGATCTTAATATTCCTTCTTTGGAAAAAAAGATCAATTCCCTGCCAGCAGTAGACAGCGCCAATGTTTATCTGAACCTGAACGGAAAGCTCAATCTGGATATCAAACAGAGAGTCCCTGTTTTCAGATTGAATAAAGATGGAAAAGACTTTTATGTGGATGAAAAAGGAATTGAATTCCCTATTTCAAGAACCTATTCACACCCATGTATGCTGGTAACCGGAAATGTGCAGCCGGATGAATATGAAAAGCTGGCGGAACTGGTAGAAAAAATTGATAAAGATGATTTCAGTAAAAAATACTTTATCGGAATCTCAAAAAGTAAAGACAGCTATAATCTTCTGACAAGTGAAGGAAACTACAGAGTAGAAATTGGAGACCTTGATAATATTGATTTTAAAGTAAAAGGATTTAAAACGTTTGTGGAAAAATACCTGGTGTATCAGGACCCTCAAAAATACAGCATGGTTTCTGTAAAATATCAGAATCAGATTGTCACTACTTTAAACCCTTATTTTAAAGAAAACGACAGTATTTTAAAGGCAGGAAAGATGGAATTGGCAAAAGTTCCTTCCCCAACAGCCGCTAAAAAGACGGAAGCTAAACCCAAAATAGCAGAGGTAAAAAAAAGCAATTCTACTTCGGTAAAACCGAAAGAGAGTACAAAACCGAAAGGACCAACAAAAGAAACCAAAAAAGTAGAGAAAAAGCCACCCGTCAAGGCGCAGTCCAAGCCTAAGGCAAAAGTAAAAATAGAATAAGTCCCTCACGGCATTTAATACACAAATAGGAGCCTATCCTTATAGATAAAAAAGTAGAAAAAATCAAATCGATATAAAATGGAAAATCAAGAGTATTCAGTAGGTCTGGACATCGGGACAACGAAGATAGTCGCGATTGTCGGAAGAAGGAATGCACACGGGAAAATAGAAGTTCTCGGTGTAGGAAAAGCTAAAAGTCTTGGTGTTCATAAAGGTATTGTGAATAATATTTCACAAACTATTAATTCAATCAAGGCTGCAGTATCCGAAGCACAATCCAGTGCGGGAGTTCCTATCCGCAAAGTTACGGTAGGTATTGCAGGAAAACACATCCGTTCTCTGCAGCACTCCGATTATATTATGCGTGAACATCCTGATAAATTTATTACAGACGATGACATCGAGGCATTAAAAGATCAGGTAAAAAAGCTGGTTATGCTTCCTGGAGAAGAAATTATCCACGTACTTCCTCAAGAATATAAAGTGGATTCCGAGGGGGAAATTCAGGAACCTGTCGGAATGCATGGAAAACGTTTAGAAGCCAACTTTCACGTTGTAGTAGGGCAAATGGGCAGCATCAGAAATATTGCAAGATGCGTTCGTGAAGCCGGACTAGAAATGGAAGCCCTTACTTTAGAACCACTAGCATCTTCAGAAGCTGTCCTTACAAAAGAAGAAAAAGAAGCAGGTGTAGCTATTGTGGACATTGGTGGTGGTACAACAGATATTGCAATCTTTAAAGATAATATCATCCGTCATACCTGTGTGATTCCATACGGAGGCGGAATTATTACCGAAGATATCAAAGAAGGCTGTTCCATCATAGAGAAACATGCAGAACAACTGAAAGTAAAGTTTGGTTCGGCTGTTCCCGAATTAGAAAAAGACAGTACTTTTGTAACCATTCCCGGGCTTCACGGAAGACCGGACAAAGAAATTTCTTTAAAAACTCTCGCACAGATCATCAACGCAAGAGTAGAAGAAGTTTTGGAAATGGTAAATACAGAACTGAAAGCTTACGGTGCTTTTGAACAAAAGAAAAAACTGATTGCCGGAATCGTTCTTACAGGTGGTGGTTCAAACCTGAAACACCTTCGTCAGCTGGCCAATTATACAACAGGTTTTGACAGCAGAATCGGTTTTGCGAATGAATATATCGCCAACGATAAAAATCAATATCTGAAAGGCCCTGAATTTGCTACCTCTATCGGATTACTGATGGAGAGTTTGAAGATCAGAGACAAAAAGCAGAATATTGACGAAGTTATAGAAGTTGTTACAGAGCAGCCGAAACCGGAAGTTATTGCAACACAGACAGAAACTGTTCAACCCGTTCAGCAGGCAGCCCCGGTTCAGGAGCAGCAGTCTTTTGAAAATGAAAGACAGGAGAATAGAAAGGCGAAATTAACCTTCGGGCAGTCGCTTATGGAAAAAGTAAAAAAATTCTTTGAAGAAGTAGAATAAATATAAATGATACAAGATTAATGGTTAATGATAGCTGGAAATAATTTAATATTTATTAATTTAATAACGAATATCATTCATCAATTATCATCTATCGCTTATCAATTATTAAAAGTATAGTTATGGAAAATATAGGTACACAAGGATTTTCATTTGATTTGCCAAAAGGAAATTCATCCATCATAAAAGTAATCGGTGTAGGGGGCGGTGGAAACAACGCTCTGAAGCACATGTACGAGAAAGGAATCCACGGAGTTGATTTCGTGATTTGTAATACAGATGCTCAAACGTTAGATAATAACCCGGTAGCCAATAAAGTTCAGCTGGGAACTTCTATCACAGAAGGTCTTGGAGCGGGTGCTGATCCTGAAGTAGGAGAAAAATCAGCCATCGAAAGTATTGAAGATATCAAGGCTGCTATGGGCCAAAACACCAAAATGGTGTTCATCACTGCCGGAATGGGTGGTGGTACAGGTACCGGAGCTGCTCCTGTCATTGCTAAAGTGGCAAAAGACATGGGAATTCTTACTGTAGGTATCGTTACCGTTCCTTTCAGCTTTGAAGGGAAAAGAAGACTGGATCAGGCTGAAAATGGTCTTGATAAACTAAAAAATAATGTTGATTCATTAATTGTGATCAACAATGACAAGCTAAGACAGCAGTTTGGAAACCTTGGGTTCAAACAAGGGTTTTCAAAAGCTGATGAAGTGTTAGCCAATGCTGCTAAAGGTATGGCAGAAGTTATTACAGGTTACTTTGATGTAAACATTGACTTTAGAGATGCTAAATCTGTACTTCAGAATTCCGGTACTGCATTGATGTCTACTGGAACTGCTTCAGGTGAAAATAAAGCTGAAGAAGCCGTAAGAAAAGCCCTTGATTCTCCGTTATTGAATGATAACAAGATCACAGGTGCTAAAAACGTATTGTTATTGATCAGAAGTGGGGCTGAAGAAGTTACCATGGATGAAATCGGTATCATTATGGACCACATCCAGAAAGAAGCAGGAAACACTGCAGATATCATTTTCGGGGTGGGTGCAGATGAAGAATTAGGAGATGCAGTAAGCGTTCTTGTGATTGCAACAGGATTCTCTAATGATAATAAGAAGTTTGCTGGGCCTACAGAGAAAATCAGAATCAGTCTTAACGACAGTTTTGAAACTCCTAAAAACTCTCCTTTCAAAACAAGAGAAGAAAGAGAATCAGCTCCTGAAGCAACTCATGATTTTGGAGGAAAAAACCTTTTCAGACTGGATGACGAAGAGCATGACACTCCGTTCAATGTGACGTCGACTGAAAAAAAAATGATTATTGAAGAAGAGCAGCCAAGAACTGAAATAAAATTCTTTGATAAAGAGGAAGATACGGTAAATACACCGGAACAAAACTGGAGAAATGAAGAAGAAGGAGAAGAAGAATATAGCTTATTAGCTATTGATGAAGAGCATGATGACCCTAACGATCTTGAGATCCAGTCTTTTTCATTTGATTTTGAAAACAAAAAAGAGGAACCACAATCCGGAACACCCTTCAACAATTCGTTTTCAAATGAAAAACCTGTTGAGTTCAGTTTCTTTGTAAATGAACCTATCAGAAATGAGCCTAATAGCGATTTTGGACAGCCTAAAGCAGAGTTTAATACTCCTACGAATGCTGCGGTAGCTGAACCAGCTCAAAAGATTGAAACGTTCTACCAGAAACAGGAAGAACCAAAGGTTGAAACAAGATCAACTTTTGAAAACAAAACAGAAATTGAAGCTCCAAAAACTGAAGAATCAGAATTCACTTTCGTGAATAAAACGATTGATCAGGACAGAGTAATTGAAAGAAGAAATAAATTAAAAGAATTCAACTCCCGTTACCAGAATTTTGATAGCACAAGTGAATTCGAATCTATTCCTGCTTTTAAAAGAAAAAATATTTCTATCGACGGAAACAATGCATCAGATCAGAATATCAACACTTACCTGTCTGATAACAATGGATCTATGCAGATCAGAGAAAACAGATTTTTAAATAAAGATGTAGACTAAAATAAACGTATTAATGTATTGATGTAAAATGTATTAATGATTTTACAGACTCAGTTCTTGAATACATTAATACTTTTTACGTTAATACAAATAAAGATAATATGAGTTTAGAAAATACAATAAACGAAGCTATAAAAACAGCAATGAGAGCCAAAGACAAGGTAGCTTTGGATTCTCTGCGTGCTGTAAAATCTCAGATATTACTGCTTAAAACGGAAGCCATCGGAGCTGAAGTAACGGCAGAACAGGAAATTGCTATTCTTCAGAGAATGGTAAAACAACGTAAGGATTCTTACGACCAATTTACTGCACAGGGAAGAAATGATCTTGCAGAAGTAGAAGACGCTCAAATGAAAGTTATTGAGCAGTTCTTACCTAAACAGCTTTCTGCTGAAGAATTGGAAACAGAAATTAAAAATATTATTTCTGAAACCGGAGCTGAATCTGTTAAAGATTTAGGGAAGGTAATGGGAGTGGCATCAAAAGCATTAGCCGGAAAATCAGACGGAAAAAGTATTTCTGAGATGGCTAAAAAGCTCCTTTCTTAATGGTGATTTGCGTTTACACTTAGATTTGTTTCAAAGTTTAAAAACGCTTCTCCCTCCATAACTATAGGATATACAACCTTTGCATATCGATTTGATTAGAAGCCCGGAACTGTTCAGTTCCGGGCTTCACTTTCTTTGGATATTAAAGTTTGTTAATCAGTTTGATTCTAAACTGAAAGAGAATTAAGCTACTACCATATTTCAGAGAGTATTTAAGTGATTGATTGCTTGAGGGAAAGCTTCAAATGTTTTTTTCACGGTCGTTTGTTTTTCAGAATCATTTCAAATTTAATAATAATATTTTATTATTCCTAGCGTTAATTCACTTTTTTTAGAATATTATTACACTATTAATACTTTGTTAATTTTATATGACTAATCAATTGATAGTTTTTATATATTGAACAAACGCAAAGAATTGCTTAACTTTGTAGCGATAAAAAACAAAATATATGTATCCAACAGATTTAGTAATGCCTATGAAGGCAGAGCTTACAGATAAAGGTTTTCAGGATTTAACAACTCCAACTCAGGTAGAAGATGCGTTAAAACAATCCGGAACTACATTATTGGTCATCAACTCTGTATGTGGTTGTGCTGCAGGTGCTGCAAGACCAGGAGTAGTATACTCTTTAACAGGAGACAAAAAACCAGATCATTTAACTACTGTATTTGCAGGATTTGATACTGAGGCGGTGGTAGAAGCAAGAAAACACCTTGCTCCATTCCCTCCAAGTTCTCCATGTGTAGCACTTTTCAAAGATGGTGAATTGGTTCACATGCTGGAAAGACACCACATCGAAGGAAACCCTGCAGGAGCTATCGCAGCTAACCTTCAGGCAGCATACGATGAATATTGCTAAGAGGCAATCAATTAAATATCAAACCGTTACAAATTTTGTAACGGTTTTTTTATTTAATCATGTAAAAAATTTTCTGAAAATTCAAATATCATTATATTTGTTGAAATGGCAACCAAAGCACTTTTCAATACCGTAGTCAACTGGTTCATCCGTC
Organism: Chryseobacterium sp. T20; assembly: GCF_047345655.1. Taxonomy (NCBI): domain Bacteria; kingdom Pseudomonadati; phylum Bacteroidota; class Flavobacteriia; order Flavobacteriales; family Weeksellaceae; genus Chryseobacterium; species Chryseobacterium sp. T20. The sequence continues at coordinate 168,992 of NZ_JBLFDU010000009.1, read as the reverse complement.
AAAGGATTGACCAGATACAGAATTTTATGGACCATCCTATTGAAACCCAGAAAGGTATACTCTTTTCTCAGCTGTTTCATGCGGAGGATACAGAATATGGCAAACTATACGGATTCAATTCTATTTCGAGTTATCAGGATTTTAAAAACAAAGTTCCTATTGTTACCTATGAAGAAATGGAACCTTTTATTGAAAAAGCAAGACAGGGCTATAAAGATGTAAGCTGGCCAGGTCTCATTAAACATTTTGCCAAGTCATCGGGTACCACCAATGCTAAAAGCAAATTCATTCCGATCTCTGCAGAAAGCCTTGAATACTGCCATATGAAAGCCGGAAAGGACATGGTTTCCATTTATGCCAACAACCATCCCGAAAACCAGCTTTTTAATTATAAAAACTTACGTTTAGGCGGAAGCTCTGAGCTATACGCTGATTTCAATACAAAATTTGGAGATTTATCTGCGATTCTCATTGATAACCTTCCCTTTTGGGTAGAAATCACCACCACTCCGAGTAAGAAAGTTTCTTTGATGGGAGAATGGGAAAGTAAGCTTAAAGCAATCACCTCAGAAGTAAAAAATGAAGATGTAGGAAGTATCCTTGGAGTACCGAGTTGGATGATGGTTCTTCTTCAAAGGGTATTAAAGGAAACTCATGTAGAGAGTATTTCTGAGCTGTGGCCTAATTTAGAGGTGTTTTTTCACGGTGGAATCAGCTTTAAGCCCTACAGGGAGCAATTCAGACAGATCATCGGAAAAAACATCAATTACTACGAAATTTACAACGCTTCCGAAGGTTTCTTCGGTATCCAGGACAGATCAGACAGTGATGAGATGTTGCTGATGCTGGATTATGGAATATTTTATGAGTTTATCCCAATGGATCAGTTCCATTTTTCAAATCCGAAAGTCGTAAGTCTGGAAGATGTGGAAGTAGGAAAAAACTACGCAATGGTGATCACCACCAACGGAGGACTGTGGAGATATCTGATTGGCGATACCGTTGTCTTTACCTCGATCAATCCTTTCAGAATAAAAATAACAGGAAGAACAAAACACTATATCAATGCTTTTGGGGAAGAACTGATGATCACCAATGTGGAATCTGCCCTTTCCAAAGCCTGCGAATTAACAGGAGCACAGATCACAGATTTTACAGGTGCTCCGGTTTTTATGAAAGGAAATGAAGGGGGTGCTCACGAATGGATCTTTGAATTCAGTCAGCATCCTGATAATCTGGATCATTTTATTGATGCTTTTGATAAACATTTAAAGACCATCAATTCAGACTATGAAGCGAAAAGATACAACAATATGACTCTTAAACGCCCGATTGTACATATCGCCAAAGAAAACCTGTTCTATCACTGGCTGGAAGCTAAAGGAAAGCTAGGTGGCCAAAATAAAGTACCAAGGTTAAGCAATGACAGAGAATATATTGATCCATTGCTGGAAATGAATAAATAAGAGAGAAAGATTCCTAACTCTCAATTGCATATTAAAAAGCCGTAATTCTATTGAACTACGGCTCTTTTATTTATTTGCTTAAATCTTCTTTCACTTTTTTCGCAGCTTCTTCTACTTTCGAAGCTCCTTTTTTCGCAGCTTCTTTTGCATCTTGCCCTACTTTGTTAGCTTCAGCTTTGATATCCTGCCCTGCTTTGTTAAGATCTTGTTTTGTCTTATCTGCAGTGGCATCAATCTTATCTTTTGCCTTCTTAGCAGCATTATCAATCTTATTACCCGCTTCATCTACTTTAGCTTTCACATCTTCTTTTGCATTGTTGATTTTTGCAGTATCCACAACATTCGGTGTTTCTGTAGTGGTAGTTGTGGTTGTGGTAGTAGATCCGTCAGGGTTTTCTACCTGTTCCGTTTTTGTAGTTGATTTTGTACATGCTACAGTGAACACTGAGATCACTATTGCGGCAATAATTTGCTTTTTCATATTGTATATTTTTAATGGTAATTTAAAATTATTCTGTTTTGGTTTCCTGGGTAACTGGTTTTTCTGCTGTCTTCAGCTTCTTTTCTGCATCTGCTTTTTTCTTTTCCTCTTCCTGTTTTGCTTTGTTTTCCTTTTCAAGTTCTGCTTTAAGCTTATTTTCTTCATCCTGAAGCTTTTTAGCCTGTTTTACAGAATCAAGATACTGAGGAGAAGACATTCTTATTTTTCGTGCAATATCCACTGAAACAGCTCCTGTAGAAAAGGAGTCGATAGCAGTTGTATCATACCGTACTTTCACTTCCTGTTCTGCTCCGAAACCCGGAGATTCTTTCTTGGAACAAGCCGCAAAAAGAAGAGTAAAAATAAAAATCGCAGCCAGTAAATTTTTCATGGAACTAATTTAACAGAAATTCTGCAATTACAGGATAATGATCCGATAATTTTACAGACTGATCTACTTTATAGCTTAATGGAATGATTGATTTTGAAGTAAAGATATAATCAATTCTTAAAGGGACTTTATAATCATGAAAGCTGCTTGCACTACCCTTTCCTGCTACTAAGAACGCATCCTGAAGATCTTTTCCAAGATTATAATACTCGTATGAATTCGGAACAGAATTAAAATCTCCTGCCAGAATAACAGGATAAGGAGATAAATCGATCATTTTTCTGATTCTTTTTACCTGATCTTCATGAGCCTGGAATGTAGGAGTCATATGAGAAAGTAATGTTGAAACATTTCCCAACCCTAATTTATCAAGTTTCGTAAACATTGATTTATGGAGTCTGAAGGGTTCAAGATATACATTAATAATTCTGATTACTTTTCCATTGATGTCTATATCAGCATAAAATGAATTTCCACGGGCTTTCTCATCAATAAGTTCCGCTTGTCTTACAATTTTATGCTTAGTTTTAAGAATAACTGACGGATATTTTATAAGATCACGTTTTATAACACGATTTGTATCTTTTTCCTGTACCAGAATAATATCAGCATCCTGTGCTTTAATATAGTCTTTTACTTTATCCCAGCCATATTCTCCATATTTAACATTAAAGGTCAATACTTTAATATCCCGTATTGTTTTTAAATTTTCTGTTTTGGGAGAAAAGTTCACCCATCGTCTGATTGGATTGTAGAAAATAAGCGTACCTAAAGCAAAAGCAATAGCAATTTTTTCTTTTTTTAAAATCCAGATCAGCGTAAGAACCAGGTGTGACAGGATCAGATAAGGAAAACCAAGAGACAGAAGATTCAGGTTGCCTAAAATATTGGGTGGAATCCATGCATTCCCCAATGTGCATAACAGCAAAACAGCAACAACGATATGTATAAATAGTAATATCTGGTTCGACTTCATGAAAAAACGGTCTTGGTACGGTTTTCTTTCAACAAAAATCCTACCAAGCAGATAACTTTAACTATTTTTATGATTATTTGCTATCCGTAGAAAACTTAACTGTGACAGGATAATGATCTGAAATACTTACAGAACGGTCAACTTTATAAGATATTGCCTTTACTGATTTTGAAGAAAAAATATAATCGATTCTAATGGGGAATTTATAGTCATGAAAACTGGTTGCACTTCCTTTTCCTGCAGTCAAAAATGCATCTTCAAGCCCGTCTGATAAATGATAATATTCATACGAATTGGGTACAGAATTAAAATCACCCGCTAAAATTACAGGATAAGGAGAGCTTTCAATTTCTTCTCGGATAAGCGCTACCTGATCCTGATGCTTTTTAAACGTGGGTATCAGTTTTTTAACTACATCCAGTATTTTCTTTTCATTGGTATTAGCATCTTTTCCGGGCTTTATCATCTCTTTTTCAAACCTGAACGGATTAAGATAAACATCCACAAACCTGTATACCTTTCCATTTATATCAATGTCAGCAATTATACCAGGTATTCTCAAGTCTTTATCCTGAGGTTGTATAATTTTTTCGTTAATGATTTTATGTTTGGTAAGAATAGCAAATATCCCGCTTGGCTTCACTTTCTGATATCCTTCAAACTCATATAATCCAGCACCATCTTCTTGCAAAATAATAACATCCGCATTCTGGGACCTCAAATAGGATTCAATATTTCTTCTCCCCCAGAAACCTGCTCTTGCATTAAATGATACTACTTTTATCTCAGAATCTCCACTTTTAGGAGAAGAATAGTTAACCCAACGTTTTACAGGATTGATAAACGCTAACCCTGCAAACATGAATACAAAAGCTCTTTTTTTCCAGCTAAATATCCAGAAAACCGTTAGAACCACATATACTATAATAAGCACAGGAAAGCCTAAGGAAAGCAGATTAAACCAAGGAAAAGCCTTTGGTGGAACATACGCGTTCAATAAAGTACCCAACAATAGAAATAAAATTCCCAGATGGATAATCAATAAGATAAGTCGGAAAATCTTCACAATTCTATTTTAGTTGAATCTGTACAAATGTTTCTTCCAAATTCTTGCCAGTAGCCATCCTACCAAAGCTCCTCCTACGTGAGCCAGGTGAGCTATTCCACCTCCGTTTCCAGAAACCCCAAGATATACAGAAATGACCACAATGATTGGCAAAAGATATTTTACTTTAATCGGAACAGGAATAAACATAATTCCGATTTTAGCATCCGGGTATAGTGTGGCAAAAGCAGCTACAACGCCGAAAATAGCTCCGGAAGCTCCTACCATTGGAGTCGCAACAATCGCTTTTAAACTTTCCAATAATTCTCTTTGTTTAAGAATGGAGCCTGTATTTCCAGCAAATTCAACACTTGCTCCAGACAGATAGGCATTCACATTAAATCCAAGCTGCTCCAGCTCACCGGAAATTTGTTGAACTTCTACAAAGTTCCATGCATTGAAAAGGAAAAATGCTCCCAAACCACTTGCAAAATATAAAATCAAATACTTTTTGTCTCCTAATGTCTGTTCCAGAATAGGCCCAAAGCTAAAGAGCGTCATCATATTAAATAAAATATGCATAATACTTCCATGCATGAACATGTGGGTAATCACCTGCCATGAATGAAAAAAGGGTGAAAACGGATAAAAGCCAGCGAGATAGCCAATCATCTGATTTCCCATAAAGTAAGTTACAATAAATACTATAACATTGATGATAATGATATTCCTTGTAATTGGCGGTATATTATTAAACATATTTTTTAAAATTTGTTTTTAAAGTCGTTAAACGGAACTTCATAAAAGCATCTTTTGCCGTCCGGTAAAAATTCCGGGAAGCCTAATGCTGTAAAGTCTTTAATCAGCTGTTCCGCATCTTTTTTATAAATAAAGTCAAATCTTGACTTCGACTGCATTTTATTCCATTGGTTATGGTAATACTGCAAAAATTCTTCTTCTGTCTTGTAATCAAGGATCTCAAAAAGGTTTTCCAGGAACTTCATGGCCTGTGTTTCTTTTAGTCCTTCGGGAAGTGAATCTATTCGAAGTACACTTTCATGAGCAATTTTCATGTCAAACCCTAATTCCGGAAGATATTTTTTTATCGAATTGTATTTTGTCTTTTCGATTTCATTCATATGATACTCCAGAGAGAAAAGAAGAGCATGACTGTTTGTATTTGATTTTCTGGTGGATTTATTTCCTTCAGAAACTAATAGTCTGTGCATTCTTCCCAAGTCCAGCATTAATGTGACATCTCCTTTGTTGAAAAGCCAGTATCCATTGGGAAGTCTCATTAAATCTTCGTCAAAATCTTCATCTTCAAAGAGGTTAATCTTTGAAGGTTCTGCCGTAATATTCTGATGATACATTTCCGTAAGATTCTGAATTTCTTCCGGATGTACTACATTTTTTTCTTCCAGGAACGGATTATAGTCTTTATCTACAATGATTTCAGGCATTTTGAAAACACCTCCACCGGTTCCACCTCCATTTCCTTTGCTGGGAATCGGTTTATTCATCATTTCATCCAATTCCGGATCTCTGTCGAAATCAAGGCTAGGAGAAACATTATAAATTCCTAAAGATCTTTTTATGGTTGAGCGAAGCAAAGCAAAAATAAGATGCTCGTCCTCAAATTTCACTTCTGTTTTCTGTGGATGGATATTCACGTCTATCTTCTCCGGATCAAGCTCCAGGAAAAGGAAAAATGAAGGGACGTATCCAGGTTGAAGAAGTCCTTCAAATGCTTCCTGTACTGCCTTATTGAAGTATGGGCTTCTGAAATATCTTCCATTGACAAAAAGGAACTGCTCCCCTCTTGCTTTCTTAGCGCCTTCAGGCTTGGCAACAAAACCATGAAGTTTACACCAGATAATATCTTCTTTGATGGGAATTAAAAGCGGTTGAAGTTTTCTTCCGAAAACATCTACGATACGCTGCATCTGGCTTCCTTTTCTCAGCCTGAAAACAGCTTCGTCATCATGGAACAGCGAAAATTCAAGGTTCTCATGAGCTAATGCAACACGCTGAAATTCATCAATTACGTGTCTGAATTCAATATTATTATTTTTCAAAAACTTCCTTCTTGCAGGAACGTTATAGAAAAGATTTTTTACTAAAAAATTTGATCCGTCTGCTGTCTGAACCGGGTCCTGAAACTGGAAAACCCCTCCTTCAATATAGATATTGGTTCCAATGGAAGTATCTTTCTGTTTTGTTCTCAATTCCACCTGGGAAACAGCCGCAATAGAAGCCAGCGCTTCACCACGGAACCCTTTCGTGGCAATCTTAAAGATATCTTCAGTTCCTTTGATTTTGGAGGTAGCATGTCTTTCAAACGCCATGCGGGCATCTGTTTCAGACATTCCTTTTCCGTCGTCTACTACCTGAATAAGATTTTTCCCGGCATCTCTGATGATCAATTCAATTTTCGTTGCATCGGCATCAATAGCATTTTCCAAAAGTTCTTTCACGATGGATGCAGGCCGCTGCACCACCTCTCCTGCTGCAATTTGGTTGGCTACATGATCCGGTAAAAGCTGAATAATATCTGACATAAAAACGTAAATCAACTTACAAAAATAGTTAATGAAAACGGGAATTAAAATACTAAAATCGTGATTTAATATTTAATTATCAACATTTTTGCCTATTTATCCCCAACCAATTTTTTTAATGTTTGTAATGAAGGGCGTTAGCAAGTCGATAAGTCAGATCAGAAAACTTTCATTTCAACCGTCAGAAAAATATGGTAAAAAATAACAGAAACGCTTATACCAAAGATCATTTTTCATAAAAACACCCCTATTTCATAACAAAATAAGGGCATTTACAGCTAGTTTATACAAAAAATTAATAGTGTGTTTTCTATTTTAATCCTCAAAGACCAATTTTCTTTTCTTCTCTCTTTTAGGAATTCCATGGATTTTCTCATACAGATAAGCAAAGATATTGGGCTTTCTGTAAATCCTGTTGTATCTGTACTTCGTGTTGAAGTGACGGATATGAATTTTATAAGCATCGTAGCCGATGACAATCAGAAGACATATACTGATGACATAGAATACTCTGAATTCCAGATAATAGTAAGTCAACCCTGAAAATACGGCTCCCATCACATAAGCAAGCATAATACTCATCAATAGTTTGGCTCTGCCAATCAGTTCTCCGTTTCTCCTGTATTTTTTCTGTGTAAACATGGATACCAGGATTCCGAGATCAGTAGTTGTTCCGGTAAGGTGGGTTGTTTTTACAGAGAAGTTGGAGATACTTGCCGTTAATCCGTTTTGCAATCCGGTCGCGAAAAGCATCAATGCTACTAAATACTCTGTTTCTTCTAATGTTTTCTGATAATAAAACTGCCCGTAAACTCCTACAAAAAGAAGACATATGATTTCCAGCACAATGGGCATGGAATGGGCAAAATATTTACTTTTCTTATTAAAATTGATGACAATGAAGTTGGACAGAAAGCTTCCGAAGAAGAACAAAAAGATCCATCCTCCCACAACTCCTACCTGCGTCCAGTTACCTTTACTGATTTCCGCTGCTAAAATTGCGTAGTGTCCCGTTACGTTCGACGTAAAAGAGAGGAATATCAATAGGGATGCGATATTTATAGTACCTGCCGTGAAGGCAGTCAGCGTCCCCAACCTGATATTATCCCCCAGTGTCCTGCTGTTACTATAATTTCTTAACATTTTTAATCGTTTTTAAATTGTGTTTAATTTTTAGACCTCTACAAAGATCTCTGCAAGCCTTCCTCTTTCCGGAAGTTTTTCTCTTACTTCAACAGTAATTTCATGAGACTTAAGCTCTTTGCATTTTTTGATATAGGGAATCAGGTCAAATTTGCCTTTTCCTTTGCTTTTGATAGATGGAGAATAGTAAGCTTCCTCAATATTTTCCGCCTTTACATACTGATTGAATGTTCTTTGGAAACTTCCTGTAAAGACATCACAGATGATTTTATTAACAAGGTGAGGATATTTATTACTGATAATCCCAAAGGCATCGCAGAATTCTGTAGGTCTGATTTTATTGAAAACAGATGTTTTGGTGCTGAACAAAAGATCTCTGATAGAATCTCCGGAATCATACCCGGAAGTCAGGAGGATATTATATTGGTTCTGATCTTCTGCTGCATCTTTCTCTTTAAGTACTTTTTTCAATATATTCAATGACTCAAGAGAGTAATCTGTTGCAATTAAAATTGTTTTAGCCATGTTCTTATTATTTTGTATTGTGTTTATCTTTTTTGATGATACAAAACTAGAACGACCATATTAGAAGATCTTTGGAATGGAATTAAAATGTGATTAAAGAGATTAAAATGAGATTAGAAAATTGTTAAGGGGAGTTCATATTGGAAAAAACAAAAATCGAAAAATGGAAATAACAGCCTATTTTTCAGAACCAAACAGACTAAAACAGGTAGGAAAATGCTAAAATGAAGATTCTTATTTCTCTATCACTTCACCTTTCTGCATCATGCTATAGAAATTCGGGAACTTCATCTGTACCGTTGTTCCCTGATTCTCGTGAGAGCTTACAATCAGTTCACCATGGTGCATTCTTACGATGTTTCGCGCCAATGGAAGCCCGATTCCGTAGCCTTCGTAATTATTGGTATTAGAAGCTCTGAAGAACGGATCATAGATTTTGTTCATTTCCACCTCAGGAATTCCGATACCATTATCTTTTACAATGATGTATACATCCGAATTGGTTGCTCCCAGAGAGACTTTAACCTGTTGGAAATTAGAATATTTACAGCCATTACTGATGATATTGGCCACCGCAAGATGCAATAATTGCTCATTCCCCTGTACCTTTAATTTCTTCGGATTATCGGGAAGCATGCTGATATCCAGATAAATATTATTTCGGGAATCAATTCTTCTGAGGGTTTCAATAACGTCCCAAAGCAGCTGATCAATTCTTACCTTATCCATTTTCTGGATTTTCCCATCGAATCCGGTTTGGGCAATCATTAATAAAGCTTTGATCTTTTTATCCAGCTTTTCGGCCTCATCCAGAATGATTCCCAGGGTTTCTTTATATTCATCCGCTGTTCTGCTGATAGAAAGAGCAACATCGGCTTCTCCCATAATAGACGTAAGAGGAGTTCTTAATTCATGGGAAACATTTCCAATCAGGTGATTCTGGGTTTCGAAAGAAGTTTCAATACGGTTGAGCATATCATTAAAGGTATCCACCAGCTCATTCAGTTCTTTATTGTCAGGCTGAGACTCAAGCCTTAAGTGAAGATTTTCAGAACTGATCTCCTTTACTTTTCCAGTGATTTTTAAGATCGGTCTGAATAAAGTTTTAGATAAATAAAAAGAGAAAATCATACTGAAGAACAGAGACAGCACAATACAGGTAAGCAGTGTCCGCTTTAAAAACCCCAGATAATAAACGACATAATGGTTTTTAGCAGAAGCAATAGCAATATAATCTTTATCATCATATTTGAAGCTTTGTCCTATATAATAGAATTCTTCATCATTATAATTGGACTCTCCTTCTTTGAGAATATTTTTAAAGAAATAGGCAGGAATATGAACTTCCTGAGATATTTTTTTGAAATTGGAATCTGTAGGAACGGCAAAAACATAGTCTTTTTCCATCGGAAGCTCTTCATCATTCAGGCTGCTGAGAACATAGTTTTCCGGAAGGTCGAGATGATCTTTGCTTTTTTCGATCTGAACAATTGTTGCCGTCCTGATCTTCAACAGTTCATAAAATCTCTGGTGTGAAAAATTAACGATTGAAAAGTACACCAAACCACTGAACAGCAAAATGATGGCGGTAAAAACCAACATCAAAAGTACCATCGTTTTGGTCTGATTTGTAATGACTTTATTAAACATTCATTATGTTCTTTTCAATACATACCCCATTCCTATCACAGTATGAATCAACTTATTATCATCCTGGCTGTCCAGTTTCTTTCTTAAATAATTTACATATACATCTACCACATTGGTTCCCAGCTCGTAATTTACACCCCACACGGCATCAAGAATTTCTGCTCTTGAAATTACTTTTTCCGGGTTATTCAGGAAATACAGCAGCAATTTATATTCTGTTGATGTCAGGGAAATATCTTCCCCTGCACGGGTTACTTTCTTGGTATAATCATTCACCATCAGATCCGAAAACTGAAAGACATGTTCATTATCCGGCTCCGGTTCAGCAATTTCCAGTGGACCGTTGTTATTGCTTCTCCTTAGTAAAGACTTTACACGGGCTACGAGTTCAATGAATTTAAAAGGCTTCACCAGATAATCATCTCCGCCACTTTCCAATCCGAGAACAATGTTTTCAGAAGTTCCCAAAGCAGTCAGAAATAAAATCGGAACACTTTGATTAGTTTTTCTTATTTCTTTACATACGTCTAGCCCATTCATTTCCGGAAGCATAATATCTAAAATTACCAGATCGAAATCATTAGCCTGTACCAGTTGTACTCCTGTACGCCCGTCAAAAGCAACAGAAATTTCATATCCATTTTCCTGAAGTCCCTTTTTAATAAAGGACACCACACTGGTTTCGTCTTCGATAAGAATAATTTTTTTCATAAATGAAATAAGGAGTTTTACAAAAATAGGGAAATTTTCCGGGGGAGAAAAAGTGAAAGAATCTGAGGAAGCGAGAAACAAATAATAATTTTCAATGAATTGATTCTCTCCTGTATGCAAACTCTATAGAATAATATTACCTTTGTTTTTGAATATAATGATGAAAAAATAATCAGGTTAAATTGCACACAGTATGAATGACTTTTTAATAGGTATCGGAAAGAGATTAAAGGATATTAGAAAAAAGAATAATTTAACCATTAACGAACTGGCTTTCAAAGCCAATGTGAGCAACGGCCTTGTTTCCAGGATTGAAAACGGAAGAACGATTCCTTCACTTCCTGTTTTATTAGATCTTATCCAGTCGCTAGAAATTGATGCCAGCTATTTTTTTGAAGGGGTTGAGAAAAAATCAAACGCCAAATTCATCTATGTTCCAAAGGAAAGCCAGCAAGTCATTGAAAAAGAAGTAGAAGCTGAGGGATTTAAGTATATGCATATCTTCAGCAAGAGTCTTCATTCTTTAGGTTTTGAAGCCGTGCTGCTAACTCTCGAACCGAATTCTAAAAGAGAAAAGGTTATTACCGATGCCTGGGAATTCAAATATATTCTGAAAGGAGAAGTGAAATATGTAATTGATAACGAAGAAATTATCCTTAAAGAAGGGGATTCGCTTTATTTCAATGGGAAGTTTCCTCACGTTCCGGTAAGCATCAGTGATGAAAGCTGTGTGATGCTTGTTCTTTATTTTTATACGGCTTAATTACTTTTTTTAACGCAAAGATTTTATTACTAAACCTCATATTTCTAGGGAGCAAAGAATGGAATCAATTTCATTGATTCTTTCTAAGCGTATGCCTAATACTAAAGCTTCATCAACGACAACATCGTAACCTTTGCACACTTATAATGTGGTATTATAATTATTAAACTTTGCTTTTAAATCTTACTCCAATTTTTACATCATTCTTCAGTTTTGGATTTCCGAAACACACAAAAGTTTACAAATATGCAACTTTTGTTTTTCTGTTTTCTTCCAAGATGAACGAAATATGAACTAAAACAGACCAATTTTCAACTGATTTCAGTTCCTTTTATTTATTGTAAATATTTACTAAAAACGTTGAAACAGTCACTTTAAAGCTTATTTTCTTGAATTTTCAAAGGTTAACTTCAATTGGTTCTAAAGTAAAAAAAGCGTAACAAACATGGTTTATTTGTTAAACAATACTTAATACAAAATATTTATATATATTAAAATTATTAGCGTGATTTGCATAAAAAATTTAATATATGTAAAAATGAAAACAAAATTAGAGAAATTACTTACCCTTGTTTTTGTCTGTTTCATAGTCTTTGTTTCAGCGCAAAAACAGTTAATTATAGGAACTGTTCTTGACGACAGCCAGCCTCTCCCCGGGGCCACAGTCAAAATAAAAGGCTTATCTAAAAATATAACAACTGATATTGAAGGAAAATTTACCATCAACGATATTAAAGAAGGCCAATATACATTACAAATCAGCTATATCGGTTATGAATCTTCAGATATCAATGTAGATCTAAAACCAGAGCAAACAGTTGACCTGGGAATCATCAAACTCTCCCAACCCCGAAAAACCATTGATGAAGTCGTAGTTACCGGAACTTTAAAAAATACGGAAGCAAGAGCTTTAAATCTTCAGAAAAATGCCATCAACATTACCAATGTAATTGCCTCAGACGGAATCGGAAAGCTACCGGACAGGAATGCAGCAGAAACCGTGCAGCGTGTGCAGGGAGTTTCTATTGAAAGGGATCAGGGAGAAGGAAGATTTGTTTCCCTGAGAGGACTTCCACCATTCTGGGCATCCACAACCATCAATGGAAACAGACTTCCTACTGCCGAGGAAGAAACTACTTCCAGAGCAACAGCATTCGACTTCTTTCCTACGGAACTGATCTCCTATGTACATGTAAATAAATCATTTACCCCAGATATGGAAGCTGACGGAATAGGTGGTGGTGTCAATTTCATCACCAAAACTCCACCGATGAAAACAGAATTCAAAGCCACTGTGGGAAGCGGTTATAACGCAAAGTCTGACAAAGGATTTTACAACCTTGGATTTTTATATGGAGGAAGAACGAAGGATAAAAAATTCGGGTATTTATTCAACTTTGCGCATTTCATAAGAAACTGGTCTACAGATAATTTTGAGGCGAGAAGAAGTGGTGATGAAGGGGTTTTCAGACTGGAACTTCGTGATTATAACGGAGTCAGAAAAACAACGGGAATCAATACCGCTTTTGAATATGTACTCTCTCCAAAGACGACCTTCTATTTAAAAGGAATGTATGGTACTTTATCGGATGATGAAACCCACTATAAACACAGAATCCGATTTGATAAATTCAGCAGTGCTAATAATACAGCAAGAGTGGAACTCCAAAACATCCATAATTTACTGATAACGGAACTTACTTCTGTTTCTTTGGGAGCGGTCCATAATTTAAACAAAGGAAAAATCGACTGGGATTTATCCTATTATGACAACAAGTTTAAGTATGGAAATATTCCTGATAAGCAGAACAATTCTTACTATGTGATCAAGTACACTCAATCTGGTGTAGGCATCAATCCTGATTATATTTCAAATCATGGAAATGGTCCGAGAGCTTATTGGAAAGCTGACGGTGGGAAATTAGATTATAAAAATCCGGATGCTTTATTCGGTTTCTACAGTGATCAGAATTTTAAAATGGATGCTTCTCAGATGAGATTCACAGATCTTGAATTTTATAAAGTCTTTGTAGAGGAAAAGGATAAAATCGTAGCTGCTTTTAACCATGAGATCAATGCATCTGATAAACTGACTTTAAAATATGGTTTTAAATACAGAGATAAAGAACGTAATGCAAAATTCTCCGATATTTTCTACAACTGGAGCAGCGGAACAGCGCCTCTTCTGTCGGATTATTCTCAATATATCACAACACAGCCCAACGGACCGAAATATTTAAGTGAAATGAATGCCCATATCGGCAATACTTTCGGTCCGGTACTTTCAACCGCAGGAATGAACCAGTTTTGGTATGACAATCAGGGAAATTTAAAAATCAATACTACTGATTCTGAAGCATTGGAATATAATAAAGCATTAGGAAGAAACTTTGATGTGTTTGAAAAACATGCAGATGCTTACGGGATGGCAACCTATAAACTGAATGATAAAATCATCATTTTAGGAGGAATCAGATTATCAAATACGAATACCAAAGTAAGAGGTTACAGTGTGAATGATAACGTCCTGACACCGGTAGAAAATACCAAAAACTATCTGGCTGTTCTTCCGATGATTCATTTAAAATATACGTTGAACGATAAAACCAATCTTCGTTTTGCTGCGACAAGAACTTTTTCAAGACCAAATTTTGGCGACCTGACTCCGGGAGGAACTTATATTGAAGCAGACAATGAGTTTAAAGGAGGAAACCCAAATCTTAATCCTACGTATTCTTTGAATTTTGACCTGATGGGAGAATATTACTTTTCCAATGTCGGAATTCTGAGTGGCGGTGTTTTCTATAAGTCGATTACTGATCCTATTTTCCAGGACTCTTTTATCGGAAATTATAACGGAATCAACGGCGTACAGTTTACAGCTCCCAATAATGGAAAAGCAGCATGGCTGGGAGGAGTTGAGTTGGGAATTAATAAAAGATTTGACTTCCTTCCAGGGTTTTTACAATACTTTGGAGTACAATTGAATGCCACCTTCATGACTTCCGAAATGGAAAAGCCAAGCGGAAGAACGGTAGCACTTCCCTACCAGGCCAAAGAGTTGTACAATGCGCAACTTTTCTTTGAGAAAAAAGGATTCAATGCAAGGCTGGCTTACAACTACAAAGGAAAATATGCTGTAGAATATGCAGAAGAGGATCTCAATGATTCTTATTATGGTAAATACAGCAATCTCGATTTCGGAGGTTCTTATCAATTTACCAAATACCTGACTTTGTATGCGGATGTAAACAATATTCTGAACAAACCTCTGATCTACCACTTTGGTAAAAGTGAAGACCGTCCGGAGCAGGTGGAATATTATGGAGTACGTTTCAATCTTGGAATAAAACTGAATTTCTAAACCATTACCATGGCCAGAACCATCAATAAAAAAACACGGGTAACACTGAAGGCTGCTTTTGCTGCTTTCGGTGTTTACTTCTGCATGTACGGTTTCAGGAAACCTTTTACCGTAGCTTCTTTCGAAGGACTTTCCTATTTCGGGGTAGATTATAAGATTCTGATTATCATTGCACAGGCAGTAGGATATTTTATCTCAAAATTCATTGGAATCAAATTTATTTCGGAACTGAAACCTCAGAAAAGAATCACTTATCTCTTTACCTTCATTGCTGTTGCTGAACTTGCCTTATTAGGATTTGCAGCCGTTCCTGCTCCTTACAATATTCTGTTTATGTTTATAAACGGTATTCCACTGGGAATGATTTGGGGAATTGTTTTCTCTTATATTGAAGGACGAAAAACTACGGAGATCATTGGACTTTTTTTATGCTCAAGCTTTGTAGTTTCTTCTGGGTTTACAAAATCTGTAGGAAAATTTCTGATGGATACTTTCTCGGTTTCAGAATTCTGGATGCCGTTTTCAGCCGGACTTGTTTTCATAATTCCATTGATTCTTTTCGGACTATTGCTTGAAAGGATTCCCAAGCCTTCAGACGAAGATATTTTGCTTAAAAATAAGAGACAACCGTTGAATGGTAAGGAAAGAAAAGCTTTGATCCAACAGTTTTTTGTTCCCATCGTATGTATCATCTTTTTATATATAAGTTTAACGGTTTTAAGGGATTTCAGAGATAATTTTAACCGTGAGATCTGGGACGGCCTGAACTTTACTTTTGACAGTTCTATTTTCACTTTAACAGAAATTCCTATTGCGGTAATGGTTCTGGTGATTTTAAGTTTTATGGTAAAAGTAAAAAACAATAAAAAGGCATTTGCCTATTATCATTACATCCTTTTTGCCGGCATTCTTACGGTAGGACTTTCTACGTATCTGTTTCAGCAAGGTTCTCTGTCGCCTTTTTTATGGATGACGGTTTCAGGTTTCGGAATGTACATTTGCTATATTCCTTTCAACGGAATTTATTTTGACCGGATGATCGCTGCTTTTGAAATCAAAGGAAATGTAGGTTTTCTGATCTACATTGTGGATTCCTTCGGTTATCTGGGAAGTGTTCTGATTCTGTTGTACAAAAATTTCGGTTCAGCTCAGACTTCCTGGTTACATTTTTATATCAACTTAAATTATATCATTACCATAGCGGTTTTCCTTCTTTCCGTGATTGCTTTTCTGGCTTTCAGAAAAAAGTCAAAACCAAAATCTAATTCTAATCAATTCATCAATTTCGATACGTCGAAAATTTTATAAACTATAGTACAATGACAACAAAATTTGATTTACTCGTTGTAGGAGGTGGAATTTTAGGAACATTCCATGCTTATCATGCGCTGAAGAAAAATCTTAAGGTAGCTTTATTGGAAAGGAATTCTGTTCCTCAGGGTGCCACGGTAAGAAATTTCGGGCAGGTCGTGCCTTCCGGAATGGATCTTAAATGGCAGAACTTCGGAAGGGAAAGTCTGGCCATCTACAATGAACTTCATGATCAGGCAGACCTTACCATCAGGCAAAACGGTTCCATCTATATTGCTTCAAATGATGAAGAGCTTCAATTGATTGAAGAGCTATATGAAATCAACAGAAATAATGAGTATGAATCTGTTTTATTATCAAAAAACGACTGCATCAAGAAATTTGACGGTCTTCGTTCCGACTATTGCAAAGGAGGTTTGTTTTTCCCACAGGAACTTTCCGTAGATTCTGCAGATATGATTGTAAAGCTTCACAAGCTGCTTCAGGAAAAAATGGGATTACAGATTTTCTATAACACAACAGTTCTTGAAACCCATGAAGATGATCAGAAATGTACAGCGGTAACTGCAGATGGAACGGAATTTAACGCTTCCAAAATCATAATCTGCGGTGGACACGAGTTCAAAACTTTATATCCTAAAGTATTCAATAACAGCGATCTGGAAGTGAGTAAGCTGCAGATGCTTCAAACAAAGCCTCAAGGAATTTATTCGCTTCAGGGAAATATTCTTACAGGTCTTTCTGTGAGAAGATATGAATCTTTTAGTGAGTGCCCTTCTTTTCAGAAAATCAAGGCCTTAGAAGACCCAAACTCATTCGAAAAGAAGTATGGAGTTCATATTTTATTCAAACAGGCTCTTGACGGTTCTGTGATCATAGGAGATTCTCATGAATATGCAGATGCTAAAAATTCAGATGATTTGGGGTATGATCTTAATATGGAGATTGATGAATTCATGATTCATGAGGCAAAAAAAATTATTGATCTTCCTACCTATGAAATTCAGAGAAGATGGTTCGGAATCTATTCTCAGTGCAAAACAAAAGATATTTTTGAGCACAGCCCATCTGCCAATATTCATATTGTAACAGGGATCGGAGGAAAAGGAATGACGGGAAGCGGTGGCTTTTCCAAATTTAATATTGAAAAAATTTACGCATAACATTTACATGAAAAATATAGAATTACTCGTTCTGGATATGGCCGGAACAACAATTGATGAGGATAATGTAGTTTACAAAACGCTTACCAGTGCCGTGAATGATTATGGCTATAAAGTAAGCCTGGAAAAAGTATTATCCAGCTGTGCCGGAATGGAAAAACTGGAAGCCATCACAAGTCTTTTAAAGGAAATCAATGGAAATGAAGAAGATGCTCCTGCTATTTTTGAGAATTTTTCTGACCAGCTGAAAGAATCTTATCAAAATCTGGATGTAAAACCCATTAACGGAACGGAAGATTTCTTATTGAATATGAAAGCTCAAAATAAGAAAATCGTTTTGAATACAGGATATACCTCAGAAATCGCCCATCAGCTTTTAGATAAACTCAACTGGAAAGAAAGTATTCATTTTGATGCTTTAATTACCGCTGATGATGTTTCAGAAAGTCGTCCAAGCCCTGAAATGATTCATCTTGCGATGAAGAAATTCAATATTACTGAAGCTCATAAAGTTTTAAAGGCAGGTGATTCTGTGATTGATATTGAAGAGGGAAAAAATGCGGGTTGCGGACTAACAGTAGCGGTTCTTTCAGGAGCTCAAAGTAAATCAGAGCTTGAAAAGGCAGCTCCCGATTATATTCTGAATACCATTTCTGAGGCTGAAGAAATCCTTTAATCCATTTTTCAGATTATTTTTAAATACTTCTTGACACAAATGTTTTCATGGTTTTTCTATTGGAAATGTTTGTGTTTTTACCACCCCGTCAAATTTCCAATTTGACACCCCTCCAGAAGAGGGGAATGTAGTACGGATCATTAGGCATTTGTTATAACCGACATTTCCAGCAACTTTTTTGATCTTCTATTCGCAAAGCATGTAACTTAAAATAAACAAAGTCATTTTCTTTTGTGACTTTTGTGGTTAATATCTAAGCTTTTTATTTGAACTTTTTAATTATCAATTAATTAACTTTCAGTTCACAAATGTTTACAAATAGTAAACTAATTTTACAATAGTTAAAAATAAATTACTATTTGTAAACTTTCACAATTCTAAAAACCCTTTTTCCCCATGAAAACAAAACTATTCTCAATGGCTGTTGTAATGAGCTGTTTCCTTGGAGCTCAGACTAAAAAAGTCCTTTTTATTGGTATTGACGGATGTCGTGCAGATGTCATGATGTCTACCCCAACTCCCAACATCCAAAACCTCATCAGTCAGTCCATTTATTCTATTGACGGTCTTTGCGCTGCCACTACCTGGAGCGGAAACGGATGGAGTACCATGCTTACCGGCGTATGGCATACCAAGCACAATGTTCAGGACAATAACTTTACCAGCCCGAACTATGTTAATTACCCTGATTTTTTAACCAGAGCAGAGACTTATAATCCCGCTCTAAGAACTATTTCTCTGGCTCATTGGTCGCCTATCAATGACAAAATCATCCAAACTGCTGATGTAAAAACCAATCTGGCAACGGACCTTGCCGTGAAAAATGCAGCCGTTACAGCTTTGCAGAATGATAATCCGGATATTCTTTTTGTTGATTTTGATGATGTAGACCATGCCGGGCATTCTTATGGATTCTCATCCACTGTTTCTCAATATGTCAATTCTATTAAGACTACGGACTCTTATATTGGAGAAATTGTTACTGCAATGAAAAACAGGCCTTCTTATAATAATGAAGACTGGTTGGTAGTATTGACTACAGATCATGGAGCTATCGAAAGTTCTCATGGAGGCGGAAATCTTACGGAGAGAAATATTTTTACGGTGTATTCCAATCCTGGATTTACTCCTCAACAGATCAGCAAAACTGTTCTGGAGTCCAATAAAACATTCAATCAATTGAATTTCCCGGCAGGAACTTATGCAAAGCCAGCAAGCCAGACTCCTTTTAATTTTGGAGCTAATCAGGATTTCACCATTGAGTTTTGGATGAAACCTAATGCTGCTTACTCCAGTGATCCGGTAATGATCAGTAATAAAAACTGGGCGAACGGAAAAAATAAAGGATTTGTGTTCTCAGGATATTCAGGACAGACTTTCAAGATGAATATCGGAGATGGAACGAACAGAATTGACCTTGTAGGTGGAAAAGTGGAAACGAATAAGTGGAAACATATTGCGGCAAGCTTTGACAGAGATGGTCTTGTAACATTATATGAAGATGGTGTTCCGGTAACTTTTGCAAAAATGAATACCATCGGGAATATTGATTCCGGACTTCCTCTAACATTAAATCAGGATGGAACCAATGCTTACGGAATTAATCTGGCGGCTTCTTATAAAGATGTAAGAATCTGGAAATCGGCTCTTCCCAATGATGTTATCGTGAATTGGGCGAACCAGGATATTACAACTTCACATCCTTATTATTCTCAATTATTAGCCAATTGGAAATGTAATGGAACTTCAGGAAATACATTGGCAGACTCTGGTCCAAACGCAAATAACATGACTGTAACAGGTTCTCCTACTTACAATGCGGGTACAGTGAATAATTTTAAGGTGTATGATTATACTTCAACAACGAGAGAAACCGACCACTTCCCTACAGTATTGAACTGGCTTTGTATTCCGGTGCAGTCTTCATGGGGAATAGATGGAGTGAATAGAATTCCGGCATGTTCCAAAGAGATATTGGCAGCAAAAGAGGCGAAGGTAATCGCTGATGATTTTAAAATTTATCCGAATCCTGTTTCTACCTTCATTGGAGTCCAGTATCAATCTGAGGATAAGGAAATTAAAGCAGAAATCATCGACAGTAAAGGATCAAATGTTTTAACAACACTTTTGAAGTCTCCAAGAGGTTTTTACGATGAAAAAATCAATATCGGAAATCTTCCGGCTGGGGTGTATTTCATTAAAATCAACGGAAGCAAAAAAGCACTGACCAAGACATTCATCAAGAAATAAAACAGTAAAGCAATTAGATTTAAATTTGATATTAGAACAAGGATATTCCTATCCGAGTTCTAATATTTTTTTTGTTTATGCATTGAAAATCAATTCCATTCTAACATCTGCACGGTCGTACTCAGCATGACCGATAGGTGTATGAATAAAGCCCAGCTTTTCATACAATTTAATAGCCGGAACAAGGATAGAATTGGTAACTAGAAAAACTTTTTCTGCCTTTAATTCTTTTGCTTTTTCTACTAAAGCATTTCCCAGCAGATAGCCTAATTTTTTCCCTTGCGCTTTAGGACTTACCGCCATCTTGGACAGCTCAAAGGTAAGAGGATGATCCTCTGTTTTTACCAATGCGCAGGTTCCTACAACTTCTCCATCCAGCAAAGCAAAGGCAATGTGTCCTCCTTTATTTAAAATCTCTTCTTCCGGATGATCCAGCAGTTTATAATCTCCTGCTTCCATCACAAAAAATGTTTTGATCCATTCCTCATTCAAAGCTTTGAAAGCTTCTTTATACTGAGGTTCGTATGCTATAATGTTTACTTCATTCTTACTATCATTCATCGCTATAAGGTTTATTAAATTCTGTTTTTTATCATTTTTCCCAGCTTTTCCAGGTCACTTTCCACTCTGTCTGTCCATTCTAATGCATAGTTTAAACGCATACAATTCTGATACTGATTATATTGTGAAAAGATTCTTCCCGGGGCAAAGTTTACTTTCTGACTGACAGCCAAATCATAAAGATCTTCCGTACAGATTCTCTTATCCAGTTCCAGCCAGAGCATAAAACCGCCTTTGGGTTCTGAGATTTTTGTATTATCCGGAAAATATTCAATCACCGATTTCTGGATCTGAAGGTAGTTAGCGTACAATTTCTTTCTGAACATTCTCAGGTGATGATCATACCTTCCATGAGCAAGGAAATCAGCAATCACATCCGAGAATAAAGAAGGCCCGCTTACCGTCTGAACCAATTTTTGGCGAATAATTTTCTCTTTAAATTTTCCAGGCGCTACCCATCCTACTCTAAATCCTGGAGCCAATGTTTTGGAAACCGAGCCTACCCACATCACAATTCCTGCTTCATCATAAAACTTACACGGTTTCGGTCTTCCTGCTCCGAAATAGATGTTTCCATAGACATCATCTTCCACCAAAGGAACATTGTGCTCGGTAAGCATTTTAACCAGCTCTTTTTTGTTCTCGTCCGGCATCTGAAATCCCAACGGATTATTATAATTTACCACAAAGCAACATGCCGAGAGCTTGGGCAGCACTTTCTTTAAAGCATCCAGATCCACTCCTGTGATGGGATGCGTAGGAATTTCAACTGCTTTCAGTCCCAATAATTGAATGGCCTGAAGAATTCCAAAATACACAGGGCTTTCCACTGCCACCGAATCTCCCGGTTGTGTCACGGCCATTAAACAATTATAAACGGCATTCATCGCTCCGGAAGTGATCACCAGATCATCTTCTGTAATTTTCCCTTCCATGACCATGGACCATTTAGCGATTTCACGGCGCAGCACTTCGCTTCCTTGAACGGGTTCATAGTTCGTTCCGCTGTCACTCTTCCTTTTCATCACATCAATCATGCACTTTTTCATCTTGGCCACCGGAAGAAGACTTTTCCCGGGAATTCCAAGTGCGAATTGTGTAACATCTGTCCCTCCGATACTTCCGAACACCTTGTCAATCAAATCCTGAGGGGTATTTTTCCCTTCTGAAACTTTCATCTGTGTCACAGAAGGCAACGCCAGTTTTCGCTGGGAAGTCTGGCTTACATAATATCCATATTTCGGACGTGATTCTACCAGCGAACGGCTTTCGAGTTCCATATACGCTTGTTTTATGGTATTCAGACTTACATTGTATAATTTCTGGGCACTTCTCAATGAAGGCAGCCGGTCTCCAAACTGTAGGGTTTCGCTTTTAATCTGCTCTGTGACAGAATTGGCTATTTTAAGGTACAGAACATCTTTAGACATAGAATCTGGGTTTTACGTAAATGTACAATTTTATCCTGTTTTTATTCAGGATTCAGCCAACTGATCATACTGTTGATACTGCTTTTTAATTGTTCCGGATCCTTGAAATTGGGTGTATTATTATTTTTGCAATATCTTTCAGCGCGGGAATAAAAATTCCTTTTTTCGGTATCCGTCATTCTGTTTTTATCATAGATTTTAAAAGATATTTTATCTTTTTCATTGATGATAAGACAGGCAAAAGCAACAGTTTCTTTTCCGTTTTTAGCCAAAAGAAAAGGAAGTCCGAAATTCTGATCTGCTTTCTTCAAATTCTGTGTTTCCAGAAAAATGTTTTTCAGCTCCAACATATCTGATACATAAGCCTCAGCATATTGAAACTGTTTCTGATGTTGAGTGATTGTTTCCATATTTTCTTCTTTAGCTAAACAAAATTATGGAGTATTTAATTTTGGATACAGATACAGAACTATAGAATATTATGGGTACAGATTTTTTTATTTGATCTTTTAGCTCGCAGATAAAGCACATTATTCTCTTGAAAAAATCCTAATTCACACAATTGATAATAAAAAACAGACTGTTTCTATCTGAAACAGCCTGTTTACAACTATTTAAAGTCTCATGGTTATTGTTCTGCTTTTTTAAGGGCTTCTTTGATTCCTTCTAATCCGTCTCCAAACTGGGCAAGCAGTGCTACAATCTGTGACATTCTATCATTCTCACCCAATCCTTTTAAGGTTTTATTTTTAACAAATGTTTTCTTTATTTCATTCCAGCGTTCGGTTTCTTCTTCTGAAAGAATTCCTATCAGTTCTTTCATTTTCAACATATTGGCTTCTGCTCCGGTTGTCAGCGTCTGAGATTCATTCTGATAGTGATTCAGCACAATCTGAATGACTTCATTGTCTTTCAGGATCGGTTGTATCTGTGCAATCAGCTTATTCATATTACGGTAAGATCCCTGCAATTTGAATGGCGGTTCATTTCGGTAATCGTCTGACATGGCTGCGGATGCAATATATTCTCTGTTCACCTTCAATACCATATTTCTCACCCTGATTGTGCTTTTCAGTACTGCTCTGAAATCTGATATTTCGTTAGAACTGAAATTCCCTTTCAGGTTATCGGCAGGATTATCTGTAAGCACACAGTCATAGAGTTCATACAGGTTTTCCATTCCCGGATTGGTCAGCCTGGTCAGATATTCATTAGACATTAAAGCATTTTCAATAAGGCTCAGGTCAAAAAGGTTTGTTTTCGATCCGGATATTTCTCCCAAATTGTAGGTATCTGAACGGTTGGCCAGCATGTCCGGAATTTTAAACTTTTCTCCACTCTCCGTATAGGGGTTTCCGGCCATGACGAGGCAGAATCTCTTGGATCTAAGGTCATAAGTTTTACTTTCCCCATTGTAGATTCCTTCAATCTTTCTCTGTCCGTCTGCAAGAGAGATGAATTTCTGTAAAAATTCAGGATTACAATGCTGAATATCATCAAGATAAAGCATAACATTGTCTCCCATTTCCAGCGCAAGATTCAGTTTTTCAAGCTCCTGTCTCGCCCCTGCATTTCTCGCTTCAGAAGGATCTGTTGATACAATATCATATCCTAGAGAAGGTCCGTTGATCTTCATAAATACAAGCCCCATACGCTCTGCCATATATTCCATCAGGGTCGTTTTTCCGTATCCTGGTGGAGATACCAGAAGAAGCATTCCCATTCTGTCTGTTCTTTTGTCTGAACCTACTGTTCCCAATTGCTTGGCAAGATTGGCTCCGATGAGAGGGAAATAGACATCATTGATCAGTTTATTTCTCACAAATGAACTCAATACCTGTGGCTTGAAAGTATCCAGCTTCAATGCTTTTTTCTTTTCATCTACCCAGCTGTACTTCAATTCCTGAAGGCGTTTGTATTTCGGAACGGTAACCGTATTAAAGTGATTCAGTCGGGATACAAATTCAAAGTAGTTAAGATGATATTCCGTGGCTTTTTCAAGAGACTTCAGCTCTTTTATGGCTACTTCATACGCAATGTGTTTGATATTTTTCGGATCAAACTTTTGAGTAATGATAAATACTGCGGCTTCCTGGATAATATTCTGGTCAGCTTCCGGATCAAATACCTGTAATGCACTCTCAGCCATGTAATAACACGCTGCAGGATACTGATACATAGCCTGTATCTGGGCAATAAACTCCAGATCTTTCCCTTTTTCTTTGAGTTCTTTCAGGAACAATTCATACAAAGCAGCTGCTTTTTCTGAGATCAGGAAGCTTTCTTTATCTTCTTTTTTCAGGTATATGGCAGCATTGATACAATCTGTTTCTTTAAAGATCCCATGCACTGATGCAAAAGATTTCATTTCTTCCGAAATTTCTCTGCTTAAGTATTCAAATCCCTGTTTTACAGTGAATGATTGGGCAATAATAGCTGCAGCCTCAAACTGTTTGGTATAGTATTCTTTTCTTTCACTTTCAAGGAAAAACCAGAACAGCTGACCCAAAGCTCTCTCTTGTGCTGTAAACCTCATCAGTCCAAGTTCATTATGGACCTGCTGAAGTTTCACCACAATCATTTCAGCATCTTTATCGTGAATTCCTTTTACCAGTCCTTCTCCGAAATGCTCTGCCGTAAACTGCTGTACTGCCTTTCCGTTTTCAATCTCCGAGGTTATTTCCTTGTGAGCCGAAAATACATTCCAGGCAAGATATTCAAATCTTTTTACCCTGTTGTTTTCTGAAACAAATTCCTGATTCCAGACTTCTTTGAATTCATCTGCCGTGAAGTTCAATGGTTCATAAAAACTTGTTCCCGTAAGATGATAGTAATATTGAGCATTTCTCAATACCAGCGTAAGATCCAGCTTCTGCTGATTGACTGCAAATTTATAGTCTCCCAATGCAATGACGCTTTCTCCGTCTGCATAGATCTCTTTTTTATCTTTCAGTTTTCTTACGGCTTCCTGCTGCTGGGTTTTTAACAAGGTCTGAATCTCTTCCGACTTTGCTGAGTCTTCCAATTCTGCAAGCTGTCTGGAGAGGTCTCTCACTTTCTCCACCATCAGATCGGCAGCAAAATAGCCATTGATCTCATTTTCTGAGTCAAAAGATTCTGCTTTGGTCTGTACCGATTTCAGGATTCTCTGCGCAGCATCAAAAAGATTCTGAGTCCTTTTATTTCTTGCTTCAGTAAGCTGTACCCTTTTATTCTGGAAATGTCCGTAAACTTCTTCTCTTTTGGTTCCTATCTGTTGAATGAATTCTTCGAAATCAATAAATTTCGTTTCCATTTCTTCCAACTGGATGGAAAGTTTGGTCAGATATTCATCACATTTCTCAGGAGTTTGGGAAAGTTCCAGAAAATTGATCACAGACTGGTCAAATAAGGTAATCTGAGCCTGGAAATCTGAAGCCAGTTCTTTCCCTGAAATTTCTCTTTTTCTTTTGCTGAGTTCAAGTCTTTCCTGATTCAATCTGGCAAAAATCAGAGAGATATTTTCAATAATCTGGGTAGATTGGGAGGTGTCTTCAATTTTAAGATTATTAACGATATCCACCAATAATTCCAGCTGCCCTGAAAGGGTATTGATATTTTCTTCAATTGTTTTGGCATCAATGGCTTTCTGTAATCCAATGATATCTTCGGAAATCTGCTGTGCCCTTTCTTCGTATGGCAATAATGCTCCTTCCTGAAGCAGAAATTCCACACAGGCATTTGAGAGTTCTGTATAACGGTCTGCAAGAGATTTTTCCAATCTATCCAGCAACGCTGTGTCCGCATATTTAAGCTCTCTTGCTCCTGTCACTTCTCCTCTTAATGCTCTGATCTGAGAAAGAGCGTCAATATATTCTGTAAGCTGAGAATAGTGAAGCCTTTTGGTATCCTCAAGAATTTTATCACAGAACAGCTTTATTTTTTCTAAAGTTTCCTCTGTATTCTTCCTTTGTTCTACTACTTTTTCGTACTCATTGATGGCCGAATGCGCAATCGCTCTGATCTCTTTCAATGGCATATCCAGCTTCTGAACTTCCTCTTCCCCAAGAAAATAGTAAGTATCCAGAATAAACGTAGAGAGCTTCACAATATCATCATACAAGCCACTGTAAGAATCTTTTTTATTTAAAAGCGTAATCAGCTCCTGGCTTTCTGCCATGACGCGTACAATATCCTTATTACCAATTTTATACAATAGACTGTCTGCCTTATCAATATTGGGAGATATTTCTTTGGAAAAAGGAGTTTGCCAGATCTGAGACAGATGATGCTTTGTGGTTTCGATGCTTTCTCTTAGATAGATCAGTTTTCCGTCATGCAAAAAAGTAAATCCACTACAACGGATCGGAGTTTCTATGGTCTGGGTGATGATATTGTAAGAAATAAGCTGATAGTTATTCGTTTTATCATCATAAAAAACATACAGAAAGTTCTCTCCATTCGGTTCCGTAATGGTTTTCAGATAGTAAAGTCTGTTCTGATCCTGAGAAATCACTTTTAATCCTCCAGTCTGAAGGGCATATCCGTTTGAAAATAATACCCCTTGATTTTCCGGAAGCAAAAGCCCTGAATATTTAAGAGCATCTGCTCTGGAAACGGTCTTTTCTTTGTGGTTATAAATAAAATAGCGTTCTGTTTCCTGGTAAGGCTTTATTTTAAACAAGACAAGATTATCCAGATCACAGAAATGAATCTCTGCATCATCCAGATTCTGATCTTTATGAATTACATCTTCAGAGTAAATTCCCTTTCCGGTATCTGTATTGTCTTCTACTTTGATGGTAATATCTCCACCGATGCTTTCTACAAAAACTTTATCTGCTAAAGAAATATGAGGATGTTTTCCGGATCTCTGCATATCTCTTGTTGCCTTTGTCCATACAAAGCCATGCTGCTGAGGATATGAGGTTTCGGAAGCACTTCTCGAATCGACATACGTCAATTGATTCTCTTTGATCAGCCATTTAAAGGCTTTGATATCTGTAGTACTTTCCGACAGCTGAAAAACCATATAAAGATAGTTTTCCGTGAAGGTAAATCTGGCAAAGAAAGTATTTCTGTAATATTTGTAAAGGTTTTTAAACTCGTCAATGAAAACCTCATCATTGATCAGGGTGTGATCCTGAGGTTCAAACCGGTCATTATTGATTGTATATATTGAAAAAACGTCCGAAATATTGATCTCCGTCTGAAGTCCAAGATGAGCATTCGACCCGAATATCAGGTGGTCACCCAGTGAATAAATATCTTTGGCAATACAGCTGTGATCCGTAGAAATTCTTTCATTGGCTACAAGCGAAAAATCTACTCCGCCAAATATATTTTTACGGTTTTCATTAAGCTGCTGAAGTCTCTGAATCAGGTCATTCTTCTGCTCATTTAAACGGTTCTGAATAATTTCGTAAGTTCCGGAATTAAGTTGTTCTGACATCGTTTTTATTTAGGTTGTCATGACTGCTGTAGGACAGCAGGTCTTTGTATAACTTGTGGTACTTTGAAAATTTTTTAGTCTAAACCTTATAGGTTTTGGAAACCCATAAGGTTTGAGGTTTAGAATCTCTTAAAGCATCTAAAGCTCTCTTGCATTAAACATGATTATTGTTCACCGGTTTGTGTTCCACTCCCAGATGTTTAGCCATGTCAAGTGCTCTTTCCAGAATCCCTTTTTCCTGTTGATTGGCTACGCCGTTCAGTTTAAAAATCAGGGAAGCAATGCTCATATTTTTGATGTCATCGGATGAGATTTTATATTTATCCACCATTCCCATCACTTTTCCGATGATATTTTCACCATCACCCAGAAGATTTTCTTTTACAATCTGTGCATTTTCACTGTGGCTGATAAATTTATCTAATCCTTTTCCTGCAGAAACTTGTCTGATAACATTGTCGAAGAAAGTATTATCACCTCCTACGATATCAATTTTTGCAGATTTGAAGGCTTCTGCGAGTACCATAGACTGAGCTTCTGCAATATCTTTCTGAATAGCAATCTGAGCCAGTTCCACATCTTTTTCTTTGGCAAGCTGAAGACGGAATTCTTCGTGATCTTTTCCGGCATCGTTCAGTTTCTTCATGGCTTCTGCTTTCTCTGTGATTCCTGCTGCTTCTGCCAATGCTTTTTCTTTGATAACTTCTGCCTGGGCAATTCCTTCTTTTTTATTGGCATCTGCTTTTTTCTCAATCACTGTTGCTTCTGCAACACCTTGTCTTTCTGCAGCATCTGCTTTCGCATGCATTACCTGAGCTTCTGATAGTCCTACTGTAGCTTCTTCTTTTGCTTTCGCGTCTGCAATGATCTTACGGGCTTCAGCTTCTTTTTCTGCTGCATCTCTTTTCGCTTGTGCTTCAATTACATATTTCTGTGCATCTTTTTCTGCTGCCAATCTGCGGGATTCTGCGGCTCTTGTTTCCTCGATCAGCTTTTTCTCTGCTTCCTGAGTGGCAACGGTAATTTCTACCTGCTTGTTTCTTTCCGCAGTTTTGAAAGCTTCCAGATCTTTGATTCCCTGCTGCTCTTCCACTACAGTTTTCTCCATGGTTAATCGCTCGCGGATCGCATCCTGAATACTTTTCTTCTCTAGTTCTATTGCTTTTTCCTTTTCAATCTGAGCAAGAGAGACAATTCTTTCTCTTTCTGTAGCTTCAAGGGCTTTATCTTTTAATACTCTTTCGGTTTCTACCAGATCTGCACGTTCTTTATTTTTAGCAGCGATCACGACCTGACGTAGTTTATTTTCTTCTGCAATCTGCAGTTTCTCTTCTGTAGCAATGCGTACTGTTTCATATCTCAGACGTTCTTCTTCTTCTACTTTCAGAATTTCTGCATTTTCACGTGCTTTGATATTGGCCACTTCTCTTTTTTGAGATTCTTCTTTTTCTGCCAGCTGTTTTTCAAGTTCCAGAATAGCTTCTCTGGCTTCTACATTTTGTTTTGTAATGGTTTTTTCTTCATCACGACGAACCTGATTGGCTTTAATATTTTGGGTAGCTGTAAGTTCGGTAATTTTCTTAATCCCTTCAGAATCAAGAATATTATCTTTATCTAATTTATCAATTGAGGTCTGCTCAAGGTAGTCTATCGCACAGTCATCCAGCACATATCCGTTAAGGTCTGTTCCGATGATATCAAGGATTTCCTGACGGAATTCACTTCTTGCTTCGTATAATTCTGTAAAATCAAATTTCTTTCCTACCGTTTTAAGAGCTTCTGAAAATTTAGCTTCAAACAATTCTCTTAATGTCTGGGCATCTGAAGCACGCTGACAACCAATGGTTTGACCTACATTCACAATATCATCTACTGATTTATTGACACGGATAAAAAATGCTACCTGAATATCTGCTCTCATATTGTCTTTACAGATTAATCCTGCTCTTCCCTCTCTTGAAATCTCCAGTTTTTTTACGGAGATATCCATAGATTCCATACGATGGATAATGGGAATGACAATACCGGCATTAAAGAAGACTTTTGTACCTCCATAACCAGTTCTTAAAATAACGATTCCCTGAACAGTTTTTTTATACATCGATAAAATCCAGAAAATCAATCCGATTGTTGCTACGACGGCAACAATAATTCCAGCAATTAAAGGTAAGTTCATAGTTTTATAAGTTTATAGTTTATATAGATGTGTTTTTTTATTTTTATAAGAATTGAAAGATGATATCCAGGATATAATTCATCAGAATCAAAAAAATAGTCAGCATGGTTATTAGTTTTTATTTTAATATCTTATTGATTTCTGTACGTAGTAAATCCTTTTTTCGGGTTCTTCATCTACAATCATAACGCGGGTTCCGTGCTCTAGCCTGCTTCCGTCATTGCTTCTCACCATCAGCGTCATAGGATCACTTCCGATGAAGACTTCCATCATTCCTATTTTATCATCCTGAATGCTGGATTTTAAGCGTCCTTCTCTTCCTAAAAAGGCATAGGACAATTCTCCTTTATGATTGATCTCTTTAAAAAAGGGATTCAAGGGCTTTAGAATTATTTTGGTTAATAGCATTCCCCCAATCATCATTGGAAAGAGAATCAGTATTCCTGCCCAAGTAGGAAGAGGTACGAAATAATTCAGATAAAATGAGCCCAGCCAGGTAATCAGCAATGAGAGTGTAAGAAAGTATGTTACCGGAACGATATCCAGATTCAGAAATTTCAGGAAATGCATCCAGGCTGAAGGATCATGATCAGGTGCGTGAAGGTGGCCATCCGGAACGTCTATATCTGCATCTGTATCCAGGTCGGAATGAATGCCCACATCGATATCCAACCCTGTAAGAATGGTAAAGAGCCAATAGACCACTGAAAGCCCAAGAAGGACGGTCAGTACCGTATTCACCGGAGAAAATGCTATAGTTAAAAATTCCTGAAAGGTCATATATTAGCCTTTTTTAAGGGTTTCTTTTAATCTGTTTAAAGCTTCTTCAGCTTTTGTATCATTACTGTTCACCATGGCATCTATCTCTTCATCAATGCTTTTTCCTGATTTTGAAAGGTCAGAATAAGCTTCCGCAAGGGCTTCCTGCTGTACAACACGATCCTTCAGTTTTTCCAGCATACTCACTGTACTTCCGGTGTCCATCTGGGTCATCTTCTGATTGATATCTTTTGTAGCTTCACTTACCTGAACTCTTGCTTTCAGGGTTTTCAATTCATTTTCCCATTTGGCAATGCTTGATTTCAGATGGTTGATATTACCCTGTAACTTTTCGCAGTCATCATACAGTTTCTCATGTTCTTTCTGAAGAGCTGTTGCATTTTCCAAAGAAGAGGTCTGTTTTTTCAGTGCTTCTTTAGCAAGGCGGTCTGCCTCAGCGGTTTCCACTTCTCCTTTTTCTGCTTTCTGAACAATGACTATAGCTTTATTATAGTAATCTTTTGCAGTTTGCTCTTCCGTCTCTGCCTCATTTTTTTTGCGTATGGCAAGAGCTTTCAGCTGAGCAAGAGCTTCTATACTTTTTCCCAGCTGTTCTTTCATTTCACGGATTCCCTGTTCCGTTAGGTTAATTGGGTCTTCAAAGCTGTCGATCACAGAATGGATCTCTGCTTTTCCTATCGTTAACAATCTTTTAAAAATGTTCATTTTAAATATCTTTTGTGAATTACTTACTCATTTCAAGCATTTCTGTTGTAAATTCCCCCACAAGGATTCCTAAAGAATTGATGGAAGCCATCACTTCGTTTTGTGCCATATTATCGGTTGGGAGTGTATCTCTGAAAATTACCCTTCTTCCGCTTCCGTCCAGTACAAATGCTCCGTGAACGATGTCTCTGTTTTTCTGAAGGAGTCTCAGAAATATTTTTTCGGATGGGTTTTTGATTTCAAAAAGAAACTGTTCCATGATCAGAATAGAGTCTGATATTATAAGGATCATGTTTTTTATCCCGTTGGATTCTTTTTCGATGATTAAGATTCTCTGAGCCTCATCTTCCAACGTGATGTTAAACTCATAATCTAACAACCACTCTTTGACCGTTCTGAATATTTGATTTCTCATGATGGCTGGTTTAGTGTTTTATTTTTCGTCTACACAAATATAAAATAAAATCTTCAAAATGCAAATATTATTAGCAATTATTTATTTCAGATTCTCTATCTTTGCAAAAAAGATTAGACAAGATGAGCTTCTTTGGAACTAATATTAAAAAAATAAGACAGGTTAAAGGACTAAGCCAAAAAGCTTTTGCCGATTTATTTGATTTAAACAGAGGAGTAATAAGCTCTTATGAGGAAGGGCGCGCAGAACCTAAAATAGAAACTATATTAAAGGTAGCCAATCATTTTAACCTTAATCTTGATAAATTACTGACAGAAACCCTTCAGGTAAACCAGCTAGTAAGTGTTTCCGATATAGATCAGCTCATGCTTTTCCCGGAATTAGCCATTCAGAATAGCAAAGAAGCACAGGAAAAAACACAGGAAACCAATCCTTACGAACCTGTAATGCAAAAAATATTAGCATCCGTTGATTGGGTGTATGAATTTACTCCTGAAAAAACCTTGCTACCTCAATATCAGGAGGGCGATATCCTATTTCTGAATAAAACAGATCTGAAAACAGAATCTATCAACAACCTTCTCATTTATCAGCATGGAAACCTTATGCACGCTACAGACAACCCATCACCAACCCAATCTGATCAGGAATATTATAAGATTGTAGGATACGTTTCTACTGCTGAGAAAAATATTTTCACCAGTATATTTGAGAGGTTGGAGAATTTGGAACGCAAAAACAGAATTAATTAATCATTTTTACAACCCACTAAGTAATATAAAGATTATAGGATCAATAAAAAAGCCCTCCGTAAGCTATTACGGAGGGCTTTGTACCCCAGACGGGACTTGAACCCGTACGTCCTTGCGGACACAGGATTTTAAGTCCTGCGTGTCTACCAGTTCCACCACCAGGGCATGGTGTGGGCAAAAAAAAAGATTCGAACCAAGGGTTCCAACCTTCTTAAAAACTCTAAAGAGTTTTTCGAATAGTGCGGATGAAGGGACTCGAACCCCCACGCCTCACAGCACCAGATCCTAAGTCTGGCGTGGCTACCAATTACACCACATCCGCTGGTTTTGTTGATCTGAATACTCAGATTCAACCTGATTTCTTACAAATATAAGATTTTTATTTAAGGAACACTCTCTATTAAAACAAAAAACCCTCCGTAAGATATTACAGAGGGTCTTGTACCCCAGACGGGACTTGAACCCGTACGTCCTTGCGGACACAGGATTTTAAGTCCTGCGTGTCTACCAGTTCCACCACCAGGGCATGGTGTGGAGCGAAAAACGGGATTCGAACCCGCGACCCCAACCTTGGCAAGGTTGTGCTCTACCAGCTGAGCTATTTTCGCATAGTGCGGATGAAGGGACTCGAACCCCCACGCCTCACGGCACCAGATCCTAAGTCTGGCGTGGCTACCAATTACACCACATCCGCTGGTTTTTTATATTGTAAGTTTTAAAGAGCTTGCTTCGTTTTTGTGAGTGCAAATATAGGACAATTTCCTTTACTACCAAACTTTTCAGGAAAAAAAAATAAAATTTCCATATTTTTTTTTCACGGCTTCTTTTATTACATTTCATTTTCTTACTTTTACATCGTTAATATTTACGATATGGAATTACAAGGAACGGTAAAGAAACTTTTTGATGCTCAAACATTTGCGAGCGGGTTTCAAAAAAGAGAAATGGTTATTTTGACCCAGGAACAGTATCCACAGCCGATAAACATAGAATTTTTATCTGATAAAATCAGTTTATTAGATAACCTTAAAGAAGGAGAAAACGTAAAAGTAGGAATCAACATCAGAGGAAGAGAATGGGTTTCTCCTCAAGGTGAAACGAAATACTTCAACTCTATTACAGGATGGAGAGTAGAAAAAGTTTTTGACAATGGTTCTGAACCTACTCAGGCAATGCCTCAGCAATCTGCATCTCCAGTTTCTAATGAGAATCCGTTTGCCGGAGACGACGATGATGATTTACCTTTCTAATTAAAGAATAAAGATCAAATATAAATCCTGCTTTTTGAAGTGGGATTTTTTTTCTAAAAATGGTCCGATTAGACGAAAACGAGATTTCATTTCCTGACCCTGAGCTTTATGAGGGTCATGAGGGAGTAGTTGCTTTTGGGGGCGACCTGTCCGTAGAACGTATTTGGTTTGCTTATCAGCTGGGCATTTTTCCATGGTACAATCCCGGAGAGGAAATCCTTTGGTGGTGTCCTGATCCAAGATTTGTTCTTGTTCCCCAAGAATTAAAAATCTCAAAATCAATGAGAAAAATTTTAAACAGGAATGTTTTTACTTTTTCTGAGAACAAGAATTTCAGGGAAGTCATCAGGAACTGCCAGCAAGCCACCAGAAAAGGACAGTCAGGGACATGGCTTTCTGATGAACTGATGGAGTCTTTTATCCAGCTTCATGAATATGGTTTGGCCAAAAGCATTGAGGTGTGGCAGGATGAAGAACTTGTAGGTGGTTTTTACGGATTGCAGATTGGAAATGTTTTCTGCGGAGAAAGTATGTTTGCCAAGGTAAGTAATGCTTCAAAAGCGGGATTTATCAACTTTGTAGAAAGCAACAAGGATAACATCGAATTAATTGACTGTCAATCACATACCGAACACCTGGAGAGTCTGGGAGCAAAAATGATTCCCAAAAAAGAATTTCTAAAAATCTTACACGAAAATAATGAACGCAGATAAAGAAAAGTGGGTTCTTCTGGTTATCCTGAGCATTATCTGGGGATCATCCTTTATTTTAATCAAAAAATCGCTGGAGCATTTCAATCCGTTTCAGGTTGGGTCTCTAAGGGTTCTTATCGCCGGCATTATTCTGCTTCCGGTTGCTATTTCCAATTACAAACTTTTCCCTAAAAAACATTTGAAATGGTTGATTCTGGCTGCTTTTACAGGGAATTTCATTCCGATGTT
This sequence comes from Chryseobacterium sp. T20, assembly GCF_047345655.1. Classification (NCBI taxonomy): domain Bacteria; kingdom Pseudomonadati; phylum Bacteroidota; class Flavobacteriia; order Flavobacteriales; family Weeksellaceae; genus Chryseobacterium; species Chryseobacterium sp. T20. The sequence continues at coordinate 134,075 of NZ_JBLFDU010000009.1, read as the reverse complement.
TCTGTTTCCGATTGCTGAAACCGAAATAAGCAGCAGCATTGCAGGGATTATCAACTCCATGATGCCTATTTTCGTCATTATTGTTGGAGCTTTGGTATGGAAGTTCGAAACAACAAAAAAACAAATTGTGGGCACGTTAATAAGCTTCACTGGAGTCTGTATTCTGGCTTTTGGTGGTGGAGACAGCGGAGAATTGAAAATGATCCCGATTCTGTTGCTTTTATTGGCTACTTTATGCTACGCAATGAGTACAACGACCGTGAAGTCTAAACTGATGGAGGTATCTTCTACCGTTTTATCTGCTTTTGTTTTCTCATTTGTTTTATTACTTCCGTCCATTATTGCCTTAACAGGTACAGGATTCTTTTCAGAATTCAGCTTTTCAAAGGATAATCTGATGGGACTTATGTTTGTCAGCCTTTTATCTGTTTTCGGAACCGGACTGGCAATGATGATGAATTATCGTTTACTGAAAGTTTCCTCTCCTCTTTTTGCTTCAACGGTTACCTTGGTAATGCCAATCGTTGCAATTATCTGGGGAATTATTGATGGTGAAAAACTCACTTATTTACAATTTATAGGAGCCGGAGTTATTATTGCCGGACTGATATTTTTAAGAACAAATCCGAAAAAGTAAAATTATGTTATAAATTAAATTATATTTGGATGATTTAACTTATAACTATGAAAAAAATTCTACTTTTTGGGTCTATAGCCCTATCTACACTTTCTTGTTCCAACTCTGACGACACGCCTTTCGACAACAGTGATCCGTCTAATCAAAGCGTAATTCTTCCCACGAAGATGACTATGGACGGTATTGTAATGAAAATCAATTACAACGGAGTCAAAATCATCAGTATGATTAACAACATTAATCATGGACAGAGAGTGGAGTTCTCCTATACCGATGATTATATTTCCGGGGTTAAACATTACGAAAATAATGTTCTTGAAAGTACTGTAGAATACGGATATTCTAATGGGCGTATGGCTTCAGCTGTCATAAAGGAATATTCCACTACCGGAACTGTACAGAATACGGTTACATTTACTTATAACTATACCAGTAATACAGAAATCAATGTAAAAAGACAGACGAATTCAGGAACTGCCGGTTCTTCTACGATCAACAGTGTATTTACCTACAGCAATGGAAATATGGTAAGTAACGTAGGATCAGGAACCGGAATCGTTAATGGAAATACGATTAATTATACAGAAAAAGAGACTTATACCTATACGGATAAGAACTATCCTTTTAAAAATGTCAAAGGTTTTGACAAAATTATATTTAACGGAAATGAAAGCAGCGATGGGATAAGCATGCTATTTTCGAATATTAAGAACAGCTTAAGCACTTACAAAGGAGAGTTTTCCAATACAACCGCTGGAGGAGGAACAGCAACCGGAACGACGTCTCACAAGTATACAACCACTTTTAATACTGCCGGTTATCCATCTGAAGAGAGCAGACAATCTCTTGATATGAATGGAAATGCCAATACCAATGCTCCAGATAAATTTTTCTACGAATACAATTATCAATAAAAAAACCTGCATTTCTGCAGGTTTTCTGTTATTTGTTAGAGAAATCTAGTTCTTTTTCTTCACTTTGCTGGCTTTTACCTTTTTCACTTCGTCTTTAATAAAAGGATATTTTTTCTGCATATCCTTAGCTAAAGAAGGATCAAGTTCCAATGCTTTTTGAAGAGATTCCATTCCTTTATCCTGGTCTTTCAGATTGTAAAAACAATTACTCAGCTGATAAAATAACTCGGCTCTGTAATGTTTTTTTATCGCTCTGTTTAATACGGTTACCGCATCTTCATACTCTCCTACCAACATTAAAACTTCTGAATAGGCATACCAGTTGTAGAACCTTGAAGGTTCAGCATCTACCAGTTTTTTAAGACAGGAAAGACTTTCTTCAAACTTCCCTGAATCAATGAATAAAAATGCCAGTCTCTTCTGATAGTCAAGATTGTTTTCATTCAGCTGGGTAGCTTCTTTGGCAAAATGCAATGCTTCAGACATTCCTCCCATTTCTTCATAAAGATAAGACTGTTCCATCATCGCAAGATAAAACTGAGGGTCTTCTCTCAATGATTTCTGGAATGCGTTTAAAGCTAAAATAGGCTGTTTCAAAGCCTTGTTGCATAATCCGATCTTATAAAAAGTAAATGCTTTTGTATATTCCAGCTCCAGCATTTCTTCATAAGTTTCGATGGCCTTCTGGTATTGTCCTAAAGCTTCATAACAGGCTGCTTTATTGGCATATACTCCTACAGAGTTTGAGTTGATTGCCAGTAAATAGTCATAGCCTCTTATCGCTTCATCATAATTTTTTCTGTTGAAATAGAATTGTCCGTATTCAAACCATGCGGTTTCAGAATAAGGGAATTCATCTAAATATTCATTAAGAAAGGCAATAGCCTCCTCACTCTTATTCAGGTCACTGAAACACACCATACAGTTTTCCAGCGAATATTCATCCGTAGGATCTTCTTTCAGTGCTTTTCTGTAATGTTTAAGAGCGTTAAAAGGATCTCCGAGATTCACATATTCATCCGCAATAAAGTTGTGGAGAAAGTTTTCTTCTTCCTCTAATGTCAAAGCTTTTTTGCAGATTTCAATGGATTTTCTGGGATTTCCTAGGTTCGAATAATACTTGGCGTAGCAAACCAAAAAGTCTGTATGCTCCATAGAAGCACCTTTCAGTTCGTCAATAAGTTCTTTCGCCGTATTATACTCTTCCCATTCCAGAAGGATCTCAAGTCTTTTGATCTTGATATCCAACGAATTGGGATGAAGCTTTAGTCCATAATTAACAGCCATGTCAGCGTAATTAAAATCACCAAGCTCCAAATAATAAACAATAATGTCTTCCAGCTCTTCGGTATCGAAGTAGAATTCGTCATTGTTTTCCATCATTTCCTCGAACTTTTTTACAAGTTCATTTCCAAAATACTCTTCCAATAGTGTCCTCTTTGTCGGCCCAACGCTTGAATTTGCTTACAAACCTCGGCAAACGTTTAGTTAATAATACATCTGAAACTGATATTCAAATATTTATGCAAAGTTGCAACTTTTTTTTGAATATTCCATTTCATAAATTTCTATTATAAAAATAGTAAAAAAAGAAAACCGATAAAAGGATTGTGGATAAAAAAACGGAAATTGGGGTTAAATTCTTATGACCAGACGTTTTCCGCTTTCTATCTCAGCATTCCATATGCTTTCTATATTTTTTATGTCAATGTCCTGAGTTTCCATTTTAATTTTTCCTTCAACTGCCGCCTGAAACATTTCCGGGATAATTTCCGAAAAAAGAAGTGCTGATTCTTCTTTTGTCCAGCTTCCCAATCCAGATCCTGAAATCTGAATATCAGTTCCTCTGAGGATCTGAGAAGACAGCTGAATGGTATCTCCGCTCATTCCTCCTATAGTTACAAGCTTTGTCTTATGGGAAAAGGTTCCGTCTCCTTTAAAAGCAGACAAAATCATTTCAACAGAATGTCCCCAGATATAATCTATGATAATATCTATCGGTGTTTCCTGATGAATTTCTTTTATTTTTTGTTTAAAATCATTGTCTTCCAGTTTTAGAGAAACGACCTCATCAGCACCCAGCTCAAGTAAAGACTGCAAAGACTCTTCATTTCTTCCGGTAACAATAATCTTCTGTGCTCCATATAATCTGGCGATCTGAACAGCAATTCTGCCTGTAATTCCTGTCGCTCCATTAATCAAAACAGTGTTTCCAGGTTGTATTCCTGCCTTGAACTTTAATGCCATAGCAGATCCCATAACTGCATTAGGTAATGCAGCAGCCAGAGAAAAATCCAGTTCTTCAGGAATTGGAATGATCATCTTTTTATCGGCTGCAGCCTTTTCAGAGACAGTTCCTTTTTTACTGAAAAAATAAACCTTACTTCCGTTTTCAAGGTATCCTGCTCCGTCTGTTCCGATAACCGTTGGTTGATGTTCCTGGTTTTCTGTTGAATAGTGATTTCCACCTGCTCTGGCTCTGTCGAGATTTTTAATTGATGCGGCTTTTACTGAAATCAAAATTTCATTTTCCTGTACTTCAGGCTCTTGGAAATCTGCATATTGAGGAATACTTCCTTTTTCAAATACTACTGCTGCTTTCATTCTTTTAATTTTTATACAAAATTATGAGGAATGAATACTGTCGGGCGATAACATTTGTTATGAGTTTTGGATTTTGGGAAAGGAGGCTGGAAGTGGGAAGCTGGGAGTTTATAGAGCCAGTAATAGAGTTAAAACGCTGCGGTCGCTAGGAAACATGATATTGTTATTATTATTTGTTCGCAAGGGCACTTCATTCAGCAAAGAATAGCGACCCTTGCTGAGTGAAACACCATTGCGAGAATTTTCAACAATATATATTATTCTTTGCGGACATCGCGTTTAAAATTTAAATAGGACAAGTCCGAAGTAATACGGTGTTTCTTGAAACCTCCAGCTTCTGACTTCCATCTTCCACCCTCTTAAAGTCCTTCTTTTAATATTTTACTTTTGATCCTGCTGAGATGTACGGTAGTAATCCCGAGATAGGAAGCAATATAATGCTGGGGAACCCTTTTGATGATCTCCGGTTTTTGTTTAACCAGATTCAGATATCGCTGCAGTGGCGTGTCTTTAATGAATGAAAAGAAATGTTTCATATAATCGAATACTCTTTCAAAAAGAGCATCCATAAAGAGGTTTCTAAGCTCCGGATTTTCGTAAACTTCTTCCAGAAAAGCATCCACATCAGGTTTATTGATTTTGTATAAAATACAGGGTTCTATGGTCTCAAATGAAACCATGCTTGGCAAACCTTTTTTAAAGCTTTCAAGAGAGGAAAACATTGTGTTTTCAAGGAAAAACTGAAAGGTAACATCTTTTCCGTCATTATTATACCAGGCTCTTACCATGCCTTTTTCAATATAATAGGCATTGCAGGAAACTTCACCTTCTTTTAAAAGCAAAGTCTTGGCAGGGACTTCCATACGCTGGAAACTGCCCAGAAATTTTCTCCACTTTTCTTTAGGGAAAGGAAATCTGTTTTTAATATGTTCAAACATTTCTGATATAAAAAAAGAACGGACTGTTTGTCCGCTCTTCATATATTTTTAGATTAAACTCTTGATTTTAGCAATGATATCATCTCCTAACTGATCTGCCTCTTCCTGAGATTTAGCTTCAGTATAAATTCTGATAATTGGTTCTGTATTGGATTTTCTAAGGTGAACCCAGTTGTTTTCAAAGTCTATTTTAACACCATCAACGGTAGAAACTTCTTCATTCTGATATTCCTGCTCCATTTTACTCAAGATAGCATCTACATCAATCTCCGGTGTAAGCTCTATTTTCTTTTTACCCATGAAATAGCTTGGATATCCAGCTCGTAATTCAGAAACGGTCTTGTTTTCTTTAGCTAAATGCGTTAAGAATAATGCAACTCCTACTAAAGAGTCTCTTCCGTAATGCAATTCAGGGTAGATAATTCCTCCGTTTCCTTCTCCTCCGATTACAGCATTTTTCTCTTTCATCAAAGTAACAACGTTTACTTCTCCTACAGCACTTGCAAAGTATTCTGAATTGTGGGTTTGTGCTACATCTCTCAATGCACGGCTTGAAGAAAGGTTGGAGATTGCTACTCCATTTTTATTTTTCAACAGATAATCTGCAACAGCTACCAGTGTATATTCTTCCCCGAACATTTCTCCTTTTTCATCAATAAGGGCTAATCTGTCTACATCCGGATCTACGACTACTCCTAAGTCTGCATTTTCTTTTTTCACCAGGTCACAGATATCTCCCAGATGTTCTTTCAACGGTTCAGGATTGTGTGGGAAGTGTCCTGTAGGTTCACAATATAATTTGATGGTTTCACAACCTAATTTATCTAAAAGCATTGGAATAGCAATTCCTCCTGTAGAGTTGACAGCATCAAGAACTACTTTAAAATTCTTTGCTTTGATTGCTTCCACGTCTACCATCGGTAAATCCAGAATCTGCTGAATATGGATATCAAAAGCATCGTCTCTTGTTTCATATTTTCCAAGATCATCTACTTCTGCATAATTGAAATCTTCACTTTCTGCCAAAGCCAGTACTTCAGCTCCGTTTTCACCGCTGATGAATTCTCCTTTTTCGTTTAAGAGTTTAAGAGCATTCCATTGTTTTGGATTATGGGAAGCGGTAAGAATGATTCCTCCGTCTGCATTCAGCTCAGGAACCATTACTTCTACTGTGGGTGTTGTAGAAAGACCCAGATCTACCACATTGATTCCTAATCCCTGCAATGTAGCTGTAACTAAAGAAGAAACCATCTGACCAGAAATTCTGGCATCTCTTCCGATGATAAGGGTAAGATCTTTTTTGTTTTTATTATTTTGAAGCCAGGTTCCGAATGCGGATGCGAATTTTACAACATCCAGCGGTGTTAAGTTATCATTTACTCTTCCACCAATGGTTCCGCGAATTCCGGAAATAGATTTTATTAATGACATGATGTTTTTGCTTTTATTTTGTTCTTTCTGAATTTTTCCAACGCAAAGATACTTAAAAGACCCTTCAACTTATAGAACCGGAATCTTTTTTTGGACTTTATCATAGGTATTTTTCACAACTTTCGGTGGTGCAAAACGATACCCTATATATAACAGTCCATAAAGATTATTATTTTCAACTGCTTCGCCATTTTTCTGATACGTATAAGCCCTAAAGTTCATCCTTCCTCCAAAAAGAAAACGATCCGAATTATATCCCACGTGAAGACCTCCTTCCATTCTCAGGGTTACAAACTGTTCATTTTCTTTCTGCTCATTGTTCTGCCGGGAGCTTGAAAACTGTCCTCCAAGTCCTACAGAAAGGTAGGGTGCAACATTCACTTTATCTCTTATAATCCAATTATAAAAGTATCCCATATTGGCCCCTATTTTATACTGAACTTCTTTGCTTTTCACTTCATTGATTGTATTGGTGAAAAAGCTGACATCATAATCCAGATAGGGAACCCAGCTTCCGCTGCTTTTTTTCTGCCATTCACTGTGAGTATATACACTTTTGGCTGAGAAGTTTTTATTGAGCACATACGATGTTGTTCCTCCAAAGCTCAGTACTTTTAAGTCCGGGAACTGCAAATAAGCATCTGCTTCCTGCCAATCCGGATTAAAATCTTTCATATTTTCCACGTAAAACCCCTTTACTTTTTTATAATAAAGAGTCTGGATAAATCTTTTTGGAAAAAACCTGAAGCTCAGATCTGTATAAGAACTTTTTCCTTTCAGATCATCCTCATTATTTCCTGGGATAAATTTGGGTGAGAAAGAAAGGGTTGCACTAATGGCACGGTAGTCAATAGATACTGATGTCCTTGTTTTGTTATTAATGGACAGCTCCATTTTATCATTTCCTCCCTGGGAAAGAATATACTTTTCAAGATTGGTATCCAGATTAAGGCGGATCATCACCTGATCTTTGTACGATTTTACCAGTGTTGTATCTGTCTGGCACCTAGCGTAAAAAATGCATGAGAACAACAAGAGAACTGAAATTGTGTTTTTTAGAGTCAAAATAATTAATATTTTCAAAGGATGAAAATACTATTATTTTTTTAAATTTCTGTTAAGGCTTGTTTAAGAACAGCCGCAATCTTTATCGCAGTTGGTTCTTTTGGAGCTGAATTTCTTAGGAGCGAAATTCTTTTTAAGTACTTTAAATAAAGAGTAGCAAGCAAATGCTACGATTAATACAATAAGTACGTACTGAATGATTAATGATGATTCCATTACTTTAAAATCTGATATACTATCATCGACACAAAATATGCCAAACCTGTCATCATGACTACCTGAAAGCCGGTCCATTTCCAACTTTTGGTTTCTCTGTAGACTACTGCAAGTGTAGAAACACACTGCATTGCAAATGCATAGAAAAGAAGAACCGAGATTCCGGTTGCAAAACTGAAGACTTTTTCTCCGTTGGGTTTTACATCTCTTCTCATTTTATCAATTACTTTCACTTCGGGAGCATCATCTTCCAAACTGTAAAGGGTAGACATTGTTCCTACAAAAACTTCTCTTGCGACAAAGCTTGTAAGGATTCCTACACCCATTTTCCAGTCGTAACCAAGCGGAGCAATTACAGGTTCTATTCCTTTACCCATCTTAGCAAGGTAAGAATGGTCTAAGTGAACATCTGTAGCTACCAATTCATTTGTTTTCTGGCTTGGCCCGAAATAGCTTAAAAACCAGATGATGATACTTACAATGAAAATTATTTTTCCGGCTCCGGTAATGAAGTCCCATACTTTTCCTAAAACCATTTTAAAGTCATATCCGAAAAGTGGTTTTTTATAGGCTGGAAGATCCATTACGAGATATGTCTTTCCTTTACTTTTAATAAATCTTTTAAGGATTGCTGCAGAGAATAAAGCGACTAAGAAGCCAAGGAGATACATTCCCATCAAGACCAGCGCTTTATATTTGATTCCTAAAAATGTTCCTTCTGAGATAATCAGTCCGATAATGATACTGTAAACCGGAAGTCTCGCAGAACATGTCATAAATGGTGTTACCAATATCGTAAGCAATCTTTCTTTTACATTCTCAATATTTCTTGTAGAGATCACCGCCGGGATGGCACAGGCTGTTCCTGATACTAGCGGAACAATACTTTTTCCGTTAAGCCCGAAAGGACGAAGCAATCTGTCCATCAGGAATACGACTCTTGCCATATATCCTGAATCTTCTAATAAATAAAGAAAATATAACAGAATTCCGATCTGTGGGGCAAACACTACAATTCCTCCTATTCCCGGAACAATTCCGTTTGAAATCAGTGAATTAATTGGCCCTTCAGGAAGATGTTCATTGGAGAATGCTGCCAGCCATGAGAAGGTCTCTTCGATCCAGTTCATCGGGTATTCCGCAAGGAAAAATACACTTTGGAAAATAACAAGTAATATCGCTAAGAATACGACATAACCCCAGAATTTATGAACTAAAACTTTATCCAGTTTTTCCGTTAATAATTCTTTGAACTGAGCTTTTTTAGAGATGACATCAGCCAGTATTTTGTCTACATTCTGATATCTTCTTACGGTTTCCTGCACCTGTAATCTTTTCGGAACCAAACTTTTAGAATCAGATTCATTCAGCTGTTCCATTACTGAGCCAATTCTTCCAAGATCTGTTCCCAGGGAGAGGCTCATCCATGCTTTATATTCATTATCGAAACCTTTATGTGCTGCCAGTTTCTGGATAAAATCCCTGTGCTCATTAGGTGTTTCAAAAGAAAGGGTATTTGTTTTTACAAATTCGTTGTTGTAAACAGCTTCTCTTACTTCATCAATCCCGATTTGTTCTTTGGCATTGGTCTGAATAATTTTAATGCCCAATGCTTCGGAAAATTTTTGAATATCTATAGTAATTCCTCTTCTTTCTGCCTGGTCAATCTGATTGACAATCAAAATCATTGGAATTCCGAGATCCTGAATCTGCTGAAATAGCAGCAGCCCTCTTTTTAAACTTAATGCTTCAAGAATATAGACAACTCCTGCGTAGTTTTTCTGCTCGTCAATAAGGTATTTGGAAAAAATAGCCTCATCTTCTGAGCTTGGGTATACACTGTAGGAACCCGGAAGGTCAATAACCTCCACTTCCTCATTTTTATAAGCATAATTCCCTGAATGGCTTGCTACGGTAACGCCGGCATAGTTTCCGGTTTTCTGCTTTTTGTTACAAAGCGTATTAAAAACCGTTGACTTTCCTACATTAGGATTTCCGACTAAAAGTATCTGTTTTTTCTTGTTTTCCTGCATTAATTCAATTCTTCAACAATGATGTAATCTCCTTCTTCCTCACGAAGAGCAATCCGGCTTTTTTCTGCTCCAAACTCCACATACATAGGCCCATTGAATGGTGCCTGATACAAAATTCTGAAAGTGGTTTCCGGAAGAAGCCCCATTTCAATGATTTTATTGGGCATTTTCAGATGGTCATTATCATACCCCAATATCTTCCCCATTTTGTTTTTAGGGAATCCACTTAATTTATGTAATCCTTTCTCTTTCAAAGCCTAATTTTTAGTCCTGCAAATATACGCTATTTAAATTTAATCTAAATAACGTTTGGGATAAAAGAAATAAGCCCAGACACATCGTTGTATCTGGGCTTATTTATATCTTATTAAGATTATCCTTCTGCTCCAAGCTGAAAGCAATGAACAGGAGGTCCCGCAATTACAGGACCTACAGCAAGTTCAATAGCGCATTTTTCTTCTGTAGTCAATTCCTTTTCCCTCTCTTTTGCGGTTGTGGATAATGTAATAGGTTTTTGTAGTTGATCTGTTTTTTCAATAGTCTTCTTAGTGACTAAAACAGTTTCAGTTGCCTTTTTGGGCTCCGTATTTTTATTTGGAGATTCATTTTTAGCAAATAGCAATGCAGATGTTGTCAGCAGAACTGCGACAATAGATTTTTTCATGGTATAATTTTTAAATTAGTTTTAGCAAACATATGAGAATAAAAAATAAAATCAAATTTTTTCTGAGATTTTTTTAAAGTTTCTGCTGGTCAAACGTAGAATTTACCTGATAAAAAGAAATCAACCCAAACACATTGCTGTATCTGGGTTGATTCAAAATATAATTTAGTTGATATGAATGCTTATTTTTTCTTCTTGTCAGAAGCCTGTTCTTTTTCTATGGGATTATCATTGGACCCGAAGAAATCTTTCACCTGCTTTTCCAGTCTTTTCATGAAATCTCCTACTGTTCCGTCTGTTCCCGGCATCGGTCTGCTCATATTTTCTGCAGTCATGTAAGGTCTTGATTCTGCGAATGGATCTGCTTTGTATCCCTCGTAAGACTTCAGGAATTTTTCTTTGGATGTAGGTGTTACAGTATTGCTCATCATTCCCATCTTAGCATTGATCTTATCGGCATATGATAATTCATCATAGTTTTCGATCTTTTTATTTCCGCTCAATTGCCATGAATAGTTTTTATCTGCGTCTTCGACTTTTACAATCAGACCAGGAAGTCCTTTAAATTTATAAGGTCCATCCTGAAAAGGAATGTCAGAACTAAACCAGGCTGTCCACTTTCTTCCTCCAAATTCTGTAGTTGCTTTCTGAGCATTGTATGCACCTACTTTCTCTTTATCAGGTAAAATACTCCATTGTAATTTCGGTTCGTCCTCGTAGGAGAATAGGTTTCTACTGATTCTATCTACATACTGAACCTTCATGTCCGGATAGCTTTTGATAATTTTATAAGAGAATTTTGGCCACTTTATAAATTTGGTCATGTCCTTGAAAGACTTGGTTTTCTCCATTTCTTCTATCTGAACTTTAATGATAGAATCCTGAGCCGGCATTGTATAATCCTGGTAGATTGATTTCTTTGGGGTAATATCAAGAATCGTAATGATCTTATCCATTCTTGCCGAATCTTTCTTCGGCTTAAAAGTCAGTTCATAAAAGAAACGGTTCGCTGTTTCTTTAGATTCCTGAGCTCCCGCAAATGCAAAAAGAGCAATAAGAAATACTGAGAATAACTTTTTCATTGTAGCAAGTTTTATATAATTAGTAATCACTTGTCTTCTTTTGTTACAGTTTTTCAGAAATTTTATTTTTTGGTAAAAAATATTCACCGTTTCAAATCTTTACTAATTAAAAAATTATGATTCTCTTAAAACAGTTTCATTTTTAAAACACTTACCTTTAAGTTTCTAAAAAACAAAATATTATGGATACCTTATCTCAATTAAAATCCGAACTGGAGGGAGAGTTCCAAACCACAAAAAAATTTATTGAACTATTCCCTGAAGGAAAAAATGATTATGCTCCGCATGAAAAAAGTATGAAACTAATGCCACTTGCCACCCATCTTGTTGAAGTTTTTGAATGGCCAAATACTATTTTGAAAACTTCCGAGCTGGATTTTGCCAAAGGAGACTATAAACCTACCATTCTTTCTACAAGAGATGATCTCATAAAAAAACTGGAGGATGATTATCAGTCTGCAAAAACAGCATTGGAAAATAGTACAGAGGACGATCTGAACCCCAGCTGGACCATTAAAAATGATGGCCATGAACTGGCAAGCTGGAGCAAATACGGAGCTATCCGGCATGCTTTAAACCAAATCACTCATCACAGGGCTCAACTGGGAGTGTATTACAGACTAAACAATATTCCTTTGCCGGGAAGCTATGGGCCTTCTGCAGACCAGCAAAGCTTTTAATTTCAGTATATCTCAATAAAAAAACCAATCCGGATGGATTGGTTTTTATTTTATTTAAAGTTGAATTTTACACTTAGCATCACCTGACTTGGGCGGAGCTGAATCTTCGTGTAAGAAGAACTATTTGTTGTTTGATTGATATTATAGGTTTCAAAGAATTTTCTGTTAGCAATATTTAACCATTTAATTTCAAAATCAATTTTCTTTTTAGACCATGAAAATTGGTAAGAAATATCATAAAACGCATTCTTATATTTATTACTTCCATCACTTGTATTCACCTGATCCCAATTGAATCCAATCGTATGGTCTTCTATAGGATAGAAATAAACTGCCAGATTGTGATTAAATCCTGTATTGACACCGAGCCTGCTTTGATTAGAACTCAAGCCTATATTATCTTGTTTGTTTCTTGATAAATTAAGTGTATAATCTACACTCGCCCAGCTGAAATAGGTGTTATTGAACTTAAGTCCATAAGTCTGAGTATTGTTTTTGCTCAAATATTGAGTGTCATCCAAGAACGCATCACTTTTTGTCAATGTATTTCCATAGCTCACAGAAGCATTGGTCTTGAATTTTGGGAAGTATTTACCAACCTCAACATTAAATCTATTACTCTTTGAATGATTTTCTCTTTCAATGTATCGGATTAAAGTAGACCCCGTTGCTGCATCCAAAATTGGAGAAGAAAGCAAATTTCTTTTACTATCGCTCAATGAATAATTTATATTAAAAAATAGATTGTTTAATGGATTTCTGTATTCAATTCTTGATCCTGCCATTTTTGACGTTATTTGAGGGATCGGGTTATTAGGGTCCATTACATTAAATCCTCTAGGGCTTAATAGCATGTAGCCTGCATAAGCCGTTTGAATATCTCCAAAATTATTGCTGATGTTTCCATTCAAACTTGCTTTCCAGAATGAAGCAAATGAATATTGAATAAAAGCATTTGGAGTAAATGTTGTCTTATTTAGTGATTTTGAAACTCCCCTTAAATCATCTTCAGCTTTTATGCTGTTGAAATTTGCAGGAAAATTTGCAAAAATACTCCAAGATTCAGATTTATAATTAACACCTAGTGAAGCAGAAGGAACAATTTCTGTAAATTTCAGGTTGTTTTCATAAATACCATCATTGAAATTTGGTGGAACATCATTCGGTACAGAAGGATTTGGAATTGCCTGCCCATCAAAGTTTGTATTTAGCTTATCTGTAGAGAAATCAAATCCCACCTGAGGAGTAAATGTCCATCCTTTTTTAGAAAAACTAATATTTGCTGAATGTGAAGTATCTAAAGTTTTTAGTCTGAACTGTTGTAACGCTAAAGTGCCTGGTGCAAAATTTACAATGCCATATCTATCTTTTTCGTTAGGATCGTTAGGGTTTACCTTTGGAAGTTTGTATGGCAGCTGTAAATAACTTGCCGGATCTACTTTCAATGTCTGCTGATCATCCTGATAATTGATATATGATTTGAAATTCACCATCTTTTCTCCCCATGGAATAATAGTACTCAATGAGTTTTGAAAAGATGATGTTGGAGATTCCACTCCTTGATTTCCTGATCTTCCTGCTCTTTCAGCAAATGCTCTGTCTGCATTCCAGAACTGACTGAAACTTGTGGTGTTTTTAAAGAATCCTTTCTTAGCATTTTTGGTAAAGATTAATTCTCCCTTCAGTTTATCTGTATAAAAATTATTTCTGGTACTCATCACCACAGTAGACTGTTGGGGTCTGTCATTAGTTGGAAAATAAGTTGTTTCATTATAATCCTCTCTTTCCACTGCATTATTTGTATAATTTGCATTAACCTTTAATTCCCATTCTTTCTTTTTATCAATATTAGTTAAGTAATTTGCAGACAAATAGTGAACATTATTCATCAAATACCTTTTCACTGGTAAATTTGGTGTACTTGCATTTTCTACACTTAACCAATTATTTTGCGAGATGTTACTTCTTCTTCCTTCCCATGGACTGCCAAATGCTAAAATATTCCCTTCATTTTCAACCTGCTCACCCATGTTATTGGTTTTATAATTGACTACCCATTGGCTTTTCTGCCCAAAAAACATGGGTGTCAGTTTTACATTCCAAAGCCATGGATCTCCGAAACCGGTTCCTACTTCTCCTCTACCTGTCATGGTGACAGAGTTTTTCAGTTTGATATTGATGGCTGCCTGGTCTGAAGGTACTTTATCCTGAAGTATTTTTACCGGCTGGTGGTTCTCCAGAACTTCTACTTTCTGTACGGCATCTTTAGGAAGTGAGTTGTTGATGGTACCGTAACCGCCTTCCATCAGGTCTTTTCCATTTACATAGAATTTATTGATAGCATTTCCCTGGTATAGAATTGTTCCGTCTTTGTTTACTTCAATTCCCGGAATCTTTTTCATTACATCCGCAAGGGTTCTGTCATTTTTACTATTGAATGCTTTAAGATCGTAAGAAATGGTGTCACCTCTTGCGGTGATCATTTTGGTTTTCAGCTGTACTTCTTTAATTTCTGTAGCTTCAGACTGCATTTTAAAGTTCAGAGTCTGATCACTGTTATTAATTTGCTTCGTAAGAGGTTTCTGATTGAATGCTTTCACTTTCAGATCCACATTGGATTCAGCGGAAGTAAAAGTTACTTTATATTCTCCTTTGGAATTTGTAATGGCATAAGCAAGAATAGCGTCTTTACCGGGCTCTTCTATCGTTACACTGGCGCTTGGTATTGCTACCCCGTCATCATCAGTAATTTTTCCTGAAACCGTTTTCTGTGCAAAAGTAAGCACAGTAAAGAAAAGCATCAGAAATAAAGAAATATTTTTTTTCATACTTATTATTTGCTCAATTAGTTAATCATTATAGTTTTTTGTTACACTTTTTATAAAGATGAATTTTATAGTTAAAGGTTAAATCAATATCACTACAAACATAGTGATAATTTTCAAACTTTTGATTTTCATTTGAAAAAAGAAATCTTTTTAAGCAAATTCAGAATCTGTTTATCCGTTTTTGCGAATATTTATTGTATCATAAAATCATGTTTGGCATAAAAAATTCGCAAAATAAGCGAGTGATTTATTTTTTGATTTATGTAACATAATCTGAATAGATTTTGTCTTATTAATGAGATAAAAGAACAATTTTAATAAGAAGCTAAGGAATTAATAATCTTACTTATTCTAAATAGGAAAATCTGATTTGAATCATAGATTAAAAAAAAATTAAACACTGGTACATAAATATATATTTAATAATTTTGTAACATAAAATTTATAAAATGGGAATAATTTTAAAGCCTATAGATGTTGTAGATGACATTTCGAAAGAAGAATTCTACGAAAAATATCTGAAGCCAAGAAGGCCCGTTGTCATCAAAAATATGGCAAAAAAATGGCCTGCTTACCAAAAATGGACGATGGAATATATGAAGGAGGTTGTAGGAGATGTGGAGGTCCCGCTATATGACAGCTCAAAGGCAGATCCTTCTGCTCCCATCAATGCATCAGCAGCAAAAATGAAGTTCGGAGATTATATAGATCTTATCCAGCGAGAGCCTACTGATCTTAGAATTTTCCTATTCGACCCCATAAAATATGCTCCTAAACTTTTGGAAGATTATATTTCTCCTAAAGAATTAATGGGAGGCTTCCTTGATAAATACCCGAATATGTTCTTTGGAGGAAAAGGCTCTGTAACCTTCCTTCACTTCGATATCGATATGGCCCATATTTTCCATACCCATTTCAACGGAAGAAAACATATTCTTCTTTTTGATTATAAATGGAGAGAAAGACTTTACCAGATTCCTTATGCAACCTATGCACTGGAAGATTATGATATTGAAAACCCTGATTTTACAAAATTCCCTGCACTGGATGGTGTAGAAGGAATTGAATGCTATCTTGAGCATGGTGATACTTTATTTATGCCTACCGGATGGTGGCACTGGATGAAATATCTGGACGGAAGTTTCTCAATTTCCTTAAGAGCATGGGACAAATCATGGGCAGTAAAAGCACATTCTCTATGGAATCTTACCGTACAGCGTAAATTTGACGACATTATGAAGTCAAACTTCAAAAAAAGCTACATGGACTGGAAAGAAAAAATGGCTGTTAAAAGAGCAGAAATGGCCCTGAAGAGAGGCTTACCAAGATAATAAAAAAGACGTTTCACTTGAAACGTCTTTTTTGATTCTATTATAACAATTTTATTTCTTAATCATTTTATAGCCTTTTTCAGTCTCTTTATCTTTGACCTTCACTATATAATTTCCCGCTGCCAGTTCACTTACATTTACCGTTCCGTTTTCTGTATTCATTGTTTCTTTTTTCACTAGCTTTCCGTTAAGATCATAGATGTTAATTTCAGACATCTTAGTTTTATTTTTGATGTGTAAAACATCTTGTGCCGGGTTTGGATAGATGGATGCACGGCTGTTATCGGCTTTGGCATCAGAAACCGATAAACTGTTTGTTGAAATCTGGAAATCATCGATCCCAATAAACCAGACATCTTCTGTAGTGGAATGAAAAGCAATATAAATTGTCTGTCCTACAAAAGGCGTCAGGTCGTACGTATACTGATTCCACGAAGTAGGAGGTTTTACTGCTGCAGCAAGCGTGTTGGTAAGGCCTGCAATAGTAGGAGTTGTGGTTGACACTTTTATATCCACTGTCTCAGCAAGCCCTGCTCCTCTGTTTCTTGCCCAGAAAGTAAGCTTATCAGATACTCCCGCAGTGACCACTATGGCAGGGCTTATGGCATAATCATCATGGGAAGTACTGCCATATTCCAATCCAAGGAAGTGTGTTCCCGAATGAGGAGCATTGAATGAAGAGTCATAAGAACTAAAGGTTTCCCAGGTTCCGGGATCTCCACCATTAATTATTGTCCAGTCAGCAGGCATTGTTGCCGAATCAAAACTTTGAGAATACTGTGCCAGTAAACCTATCGGTACAAAGCACAGCAATGTTACGAATTGATAAATTTGTTTCATAGTGTTTGTTTTTGATACTAATTTAATAAAAAACTAAAACATTGATTAACAAATTACTATAAAAACAAAAAAATAGTCAGAATTTTCGTGAAAAATATTTACAACACCCTATAAACAGGATACTGTCTGAATGTTTTTTCTTCAAAATAAGGAGAATGTCTGTACACCCAATCCAATTGGGCATCTCCATCTTCAGACAGCTTTTTATCAGATGCTTTAGCTGCTTCAAATGCTTCTTTCAGCTTTTTATCCTTTTTCAGAAGTTCAGCGGCAGTATCTTCGAAAATATAGGCGGAATAGTATTCTTTCTGCGCCAGAATTCCATCAAAGAAATTCCAATTGAAAAATGAGTCTAATGCTTCAGGTTCAAGGGTTTCTATAATATATTTCACACCAGGCTGATTGGTTGAAACCAGATAATCTCCGGCTGTAAATGCCCTATTTTTCTGTGTAGCATCAACTGTAGTTTCAAAATGCAGATAATGTCCTTCGTAAGGGCTTTTAACGGTTTTAAAATCCTTAATTTTATAGGACTCAACCGCTAAAGTGCTGTCTTTCTGTATCGGTTTCATCTGAATATTATTTCTTTTAAATTCTTCAATCACACGATATTGAGACTGTGGAATCACATAATATTTTGGAATGGTAATGTATCCCGTTGGAACAGCCGTCGTAAAGAGTTTTATATTCTTCGTAAAAGGCTTATTTCTGTCATAATACAGCCTTGGCTTCCCTGAAACTTCACTGGGTTTGTATTTTCCTTCATAGCCTTTAAAATCCATGATAGAGAATTTTGTAGAGTCTATTTTCCAACGGATTCCGTATGGTTTACCTGCCTGATATTGTTTTAGATTTTCTATGCGAAGCTGCTTTATTTTATGATAATCTTTATCTAAATTCTGCAGATTCACCAGCATATATTTGTAAGTGGCATCTACCCTTTTATCATACGGTTTCAGCATATGGGTTTCGGGAACGGTTCCCAAAGAATTAAAAAGGGAAGTATATCCCGTAGAGTATCGGGGAGAATCTTCAAATGAGGCAAATCCGACTTCCGGAACATCTCCATGAATGTTGACGTAGGGAGTACTTTCATACCCCAGTTTTTTCATATCCTCAAGATTTTTAGACTGATAATCATTGTAGAAATAATTTCCAAGGGTATTTCCCAGACGTTCTTTAAATGTAGAAATATAGGTGAATGTATATTGATAATCTGCTCCGTTGCTGACATGGTTATCGATAAAAACATCCGGTTTTAACCACTGATAGATTTCCTGAAAGCTTCTGGCATTTTTAGAATCGGCCTTGATAAAATCTCTGTTCAGGTCATAATTCCTTGCATTTCCTCTGAATCCGTACTGTTCCGGGCCATTTTGATTGGCTCTGGAATAGGATCCTCTATTCAGCATTCCACTTACATTATAGGCAGAAATAGCCGCAATAATAAAGTTTTGTGGAGTTTTGATCTTTTTGGCAGCGAGGTCTCTCATCAGCATCATGGTTGCATCAATTCCGTCCGGTTCTCCAGGATGAATCCCATTATTGACGAAGAGGACGGCTTTGTCTTTTCTTAATTTTTCAAGATCTTTTTCAGGAAAAGGGTTATAGACCACTACATAAATGGGCTTTCCGTTGTCATCTTCTCCTTTTTTCAGATATTGAATGGTATTGAAATTTTTCGCCAGATCCTGGTAATAACTGTTCATTTCATCGTAGGTAACCGTCTGATTTCCATTCCCTTTTTCAAAAGGAGTCTGAAATGATTTTTGAGCTAAAAACAAGGTAGAACTTAGGGTGAATAAAAGATATTTCAGTTTCATTGAAGTCATATTTTCAGACTTTAAAAGTAGTTATCTTTTGGGAGAAATGAGAATATGTTGATGGGTAAAATGTTTTTAAAATAGAAACCTAACAGGTTTTAAAAACCTGTTAGGTTTAGTTTGTCATCACAATAAACGCTCTTTTATTTGTTCTATTCTATCAATTCCTTCCTTTTTCATTAGGATACAGAGAAGGAAGCGGATCACTTTGCCAGAATTGCTTGGAGTCAATATCCATGATGGATAAAGATCCGGTATAGGCTGCTCCGGTATCCATATTCCAGATATTGGCTTTATTGGCTGGTATTTTGATCCCAATATCCAGCGTTGGCGTATGTCCGATGAATATTTCTTTATACAACAGCAGTCTTTTGGGATATAATTCAGAATTCTTTTCCAGTTTTTTATCCATTGCCACGGCAGTTTCCCAAAGGGTTCTGTCCCAGCGGTAATTACTGGAATAGACTTCTTTTTCAGGACCGTGCATGGAAGAATATCCGGCATGAATAAAGAGTCGGTTCTGATCATCAATATGATAATTTTTCATCCTTTGAAAGAATTCGAGATGAATATCCAGATCTTCAAGAGAATAATCAACATAACTTTCTACTGTACTTTTTCCTCCGTTGAAAAGCCATACATCGGGTTTTTGTCCAAATGCCAACCAATCTTCACACCATGCATCATGGTTTCCTTTGATGAAAATACATTCCTGTTTTTCGGAAAGTTCCAGTAAGAATTGTATGATTTGTGAAGACTCGCTCCATCCATCTACATAATCTCCGAGGAAGATCAGTTGATCATTTTGCGTCACTCCTGCTCTTTCAAGAACCTGCAACAAGGCTTTAAATCCTCCGTGGATGTCTCCTATGACTAATGTTCTGCTCATTTTACTTCGAAATATATTTTGCATCTACAAAATCTGTAAGCCAAACTCCATTTGCAGACTGGTAGAAAGACAATCCTTCCTGATGCATTGTTCCGGTTCTGATGGTCAGAATCACAGGTTTGCCGTGTCTCATCCCGACCTTTGTAGCGGTCTCTTTATCAGCACTTAAGTGTACATGCTGACGTGTTCTTTTTTCGATTCCTTTTTCTAAAATGGAAGAAATATTGGCTTCAGCTGTTCCATGGTACAGAAATTCCGGAGGCTGCTTGGCTTCCAACGCCAGGTCAATATCAATAGAGTGTCCCTGACTTGCTCTGATCATGGTTTTATCTTCGTTAAAAGCAAAACGCTTTTTATTGTTGGTTTCTACTACCTCATCTAATTCTTCGGGAGTAAAATATATTCTTTTTTTGGCTGATTTTGTTCTCAGCTCTTCGACATCTGTCCAACCGTTTTCATCCAGTGTAAGGCCTATACTTTTTGGCTGATGCCGCAAGATCAGGCTTAAAAATTTACTTATTTTTTTCTTTTCTATTTCGTTCATGGTTTGTATTTTAATTCATTAATTTTTGGTGTAATTTCTCACATAAAGCTTCAATATCATCTTTCCTCACCAGCTCAGAAATCCATTCCTGCGGAATATTTTCATATCCATAATAAATTCCGGCAATTCCTCCGGTGATGGCTCCTGTGGTATCGGTATCTTCTCCCAGATTGACAGCTTTTAAAACGGCTTCTGAGTAGCTTTCCGAATTTAAAAAACACCATAAAGAAGCTTCCAGGCTGTGAAGAACGTATCCGCCACTCTTAATTTCATCTTCAGGATATCCGGAAATATCATTCTTTAAAATTCTACTGAAAAGTTCAATTTCATTTGGGTTAAAACCTTGCTTTTCAGCATACTCTAAAGACACTTTCTGTGTATGCGTGTATGCCTCTCTTTTATTCTTTCTTTTCAACAGTTGAATGGAAAAAATAACATAGATGAAACAGGCAAAAACAGAACGGAAATGACCGTGAGTTATTGCTGAAACCTCTTTTACGATCAGATAAAGCTTCTGAATATCCTCTTCATTTTCAAGATAAAAGGCAAGGGGAAGAATTCTCATTAAAGAACCATTTCCATTGTCTTCTTCAAAAATATTTCCTGAAAATCTGGCACTTTCACCTTTGATTAATCTTGCCAGAGCATGTCTTGTAGTTCCTCCGATATCGAAAAGCCTTCCATGGGCAGTCAAGTGACCATACTTGTTCCACTTCACAAAACTTTGTCCGATTTTTTCAAGATCGTAACCTTTGGTAAGCTCTTCTGCAAGGCAAAGCGTAAGAGAACTGTCATCACTCCAGGTTCCTTTGGGTTGATTCCAGGACATATATTCCAGCATTTTTGTTACCGGATTTCTTATCAGATCTTCTCTTTTTTTAAATTCTACCGGAACACCCAGTGCATCTCCTATACAAACACCTATTATCCCTGCTTTTACTTTGTTTTCCATCAGGCAAGATTCACCAGTTTATCAAATAATAATTTCATTCCCTGCGTAGCTGTTTCCTTCATTACAACAGCTCTCTGTCCGTATCCGAATCCTGTTTCATTAGGATTGATGACGATTAGAAGGCAGTCGTCTTTGATATCATGAATCAGTCCGGCAGCAGGATACACCTGCAACGAAGTTCCGACTACCAACAGAATATCTGATTCCTTTACAATTTCTCTTGCCGTTTGATACAAAGGAACATCCTCTCCAAACCAAACGATAAAAGGTCTTAATTGAGCTCCGTCTTCTGCCTGATCTCCTATTTTAATATCATCTTTTTGTTCATAAATCAGGCTTTTATTATTACTCGAACATGATTTAAACAATTCTCCGTGAATATGAAGGATGTTGGTAGATCCTGATCTTTCGTGAAGATCATCTATATTTTGGGTAATAATCTGAACGTCAAAATGTTTCTCCAGCTCTGCCAGCAATTGATGCGCTTCGTTGGGCTGTACTTCATGCAGCTGACGTCTTCTCTGGTTGTAAAATTCAAGGACTAATGCTCTGTCTTTTTTCCATCCTTCCGGACTTGCCACATCCGTTACATTATGATTTTCCCAAAGACCGTCTCCGTCTCTGAAGGTTTTTATTCCGCTTTCGGCACTGATTCCCGCGCCGCTTAATATGGTTAGTTTTTTCATCTTTTATTTATAATTTCTTTATAATGAAAATCTTTATAAGGATTATTGATACCTGCTTCTTCCCAATCGTCACAAACAGTAATTATTGAATTAGCGTAATTAATATACTGTTCATCATTTTTAGGATAAATATCTATTAAAGATTCTACCTCTTTATTATCAAAAATATAAAGACTATTATTCTCTTTAATTAAAAAAGCTTCTCTAAACGCTAAAATAAATTCTTTAATATCTAGTTCATTTTTGTTACCCTTATAAAAAACATAATATGATTCATGAGATACATTAATTCTATGTTTCAATATTTCAAAATCAAATTTGTTTATATTATGCTTTAGTTTTCTTTTAGTCTCATTTATTAGTCTAAAATCTAATTCAAAATTTGAAGGAAAAACTTCATAAAATTTCACATCATCATTCTCGAAAAGTTTGTAAAAATTCTGCTTTATTTTCTCCGGTGTTTTAACTCCAAAATAAATTCCCGTAATAGCTGAGCGATGAATTTTTTTCATCCCATACTTATCAAAGATTAAGCGAATTTCTTTTTCATGTTGCCAAGCAGACTTCTTAGTAGCAAACATCTTTCTTATAAAGCCATCTTGTAAATTTATAAGATCCTCAATTCCCAAAGTTGGAATATTATCCATATAATCAATTTGAAATTGATATTGAAAATCAAAATTTTGCCCTTTATCAACTAATTTATCTAAATCATATTCTATACAGTATCCAAAATATGAACTAGCATAATAAGCCCATAATTGTTCATTCAAAAAATCTGTACTTAAACAATAAACTCCAATTTCTTCTTTAAAATTTAAAACTTCCCGAAATTGTTTTTCTAGATTTTCCAATTCACTATGTGGAAATAATGTTTTCAAAAGATCTATGACTTGGGATATTTCCTCATTAAAATAAATATCAAACGGATCATTCAACATGCTATAATTTGATGAGTAAAAAGAATTGGTACTTATAGTTTCAAAATCTCTTTTAAAAATATCTTCTTCTATTGATCTATATTTATAAACTTTCATGACAATTATCTTATTTTTTTTACTACAAAACAATTTCTTCAAATGGTTTCAACATTTCTTCTTTCTTCGTAAGCACTGCGAAAACCACTCTTTTAAATTTATTTTTAAATTTTCCCTGAAGATGTTTCCTGAATAATCCTGCAATTTCTTTTGGATCATTCTTGAATACACCGCATCCCCAGGCTCCTAAGATTAAGACTTCATTTCCCTGATGTAAGGCCAGTGAGAACATTTTATCCATTCTAAGATCCATTGCATCAAAAATTTCATGTACTCTTTCCGGTTCCTGACGTTTTACCACACCTGCATTGACTGCCGGAGACGTGATGAAATTACACAGAACAGGCTTAGAAAGCAACTCTCCCTTATCTTTCCTGAAAACAGGAACTTTAGGACTGTAAATCATTGTATCGGTATAAAAACAGGATTCCATCGCACGATGAATTGTGTAATAATCCCATGCCTGAAGTAAGCTTTCATACAGTCCGGAAGTTCTTGCCAGGCTTTCTTCCTGAGCTTCGGCACCGTTGATAAATCCTCCACCCGGATTTTTTGCTGATGCAAAATTCAGACACATGATTTTCTCCTGATTTTCTTCTTCGGCTAATTGTAAAATTGCTTTTAAAGAACTGCATTTCCATGTTTCAATTTTTGTTTCAAAACTGATTTCCGGCAACGGAGATTCTTTCATTTCAGAAAGTTGTTCCGGAGTGAAAAGAACGGTTTCTTTTTTACTGATTTCCAGTTCGTTTTCTATATTTATTTTTTCGTTGTTTTCGTTTATATAATATTTTTTGGCAAGGATATCTAAGGTATCTTTTGCCATTCCTTTATTTGTCATGGTTAATTTTTTAATATTAGACATCAATTCTCCCAACTCCGTATTTCCTGCTTTTTCAAAATCATCTCCTATAAACACTTGGGTTACTTTGATGTTTCCTACAATGGCTTTATTAAAACTATCCAGTTCTTCTGATGGAACCCATAGCTCGTTGTGGTTTCTTGCTCCTACATTCTGAGCAGGATATTGATCTGCTACTTCTTTCTGTACATCAAATTGGGTTACAAAACCAAGATAGTTTCCGGCTTCGTCTCTGGTGTTCCATTTTTCTGCAATTTCTGAAGCATATTCTTCATTGAGAACAGGGTAAAAAATGGGCTGCCATTCCAGTCTTGGGGGAAATTCTTTAAATCCGCTTTCTATAATCAGGATCATTTCTTTTTCGCCTACTGGTCTATATAATGTTGTTGTTTTCATGGTTATTATTTTTCAAAAAAAAGATTAATATAGCACAAAGTGACTAATAAAGAGTAGTTTACAAGAGAGGAAAACTCTATCGGTAACGATTTAGTAATGGTGCTTATTACATTCTTTTTCATTTGATTACCTTGTAAATCAATATTGCAAATATAAAAAATAAAGGGTAGAGTACATTGGCTCTTTACCCTTTATTTCGACTTACAAAGTTATTGCGGAGGTTGCTCATTTGTGTGCTCCTACAATTGCGCATTACCGTAATCCCAATAGTATGAGCCCTGCTTTAGTATAAGACATGGCAAGGTGTATATAGAATATGTACCCAAACAGAGAGATACAGAATGCTTTAGATATATGGCTTAAGCAAAGGCTGGTAGTTTGACCTATCCATGTACCAGGAACACTGAGCATAAAGCTATGGTGCTGTTTTATATCCATAATGACAGCCTTACTGAGTTAGAGTTTTTTTCAAGACATTAAAAACTCAGTCAATCAGGTCGCACAATAATTAAATCGAAACCTATTAAGATCGATTTACCCTACTGTTCAAGATCTGCCCTTAAAGAGGTCTACGTTTTTAATTGCTATGTTTTTAAGCCTAATCCGCCTAAATTCTCTTCTTTTATTTGAGTCGAAATTCGGTAGGAGAAATACCTGAGAGTCTCTTGAAAAATCGGCTGAATACCTGCACGTTTTCAAATCCGAGTTCGTACGCTATTTCAGAAATATCCCGTTTTGTATAATGCAGCAAGTTTTTAGCCTCTAACAGAATACGGTCATGGATAAGCTGAAGTGGTGATTTTTCATCAATCTTCTTAAAGGTATTGGTAATGGTCTTTGGTGATTTGTGTAATAAACCTGCATAGTAAGAGACGCTATGCTGCTCCTTAAAGTTTTGTTCAACCAGAAAATTGAATTCCCTTATTAAATTATGCTGACTATCGTCGATGAAAGACAAGGTACCTTGCATTTTGTATATTCTTGTGCACAGTATCAGGATGCGCTTGAGGACAATTTGCAGCATTTCAAGCTGCAATTCGTCTTTCATTTCTAATTCCATATCGGTTAGGTTCCAGGCATCATTCATTATCGCAAATTGCGGCTCCTGAACCGAAACAACCGGTATTTTTGCAGGTGTATAATACAATACACCTTTACAGCCGACTTCGCTATCATGGTTAATTATGCAATAGAATTCTGAATTGAACCGAAGCATTTTCATAGCGTTAATCTGCTCATATTGCACATGATGGTATTGAGAGAGACTAACAATCTGGTTGTTATTAAAAGTTTGGTGAATGCCATCGATGATCAATTTGTTTCCGTCAGATTGAAACCACAGTAGCTGCAGAGCCCCAGATACAATCGGCCTAAAGCTTCTGAAATTGTCACAATCTAGATACTCCAACTCAAAGTATTCGTTCTGCTTTCCTTGATAGATCATATTAATATTCAATTTAAAGTACTTCTATATTATTATCAAAAATACATATAATCTCAAAACACAATTTAATTTAAAGCGAATCTTTAAATCAGATCAATAGTTAAAAGTTGTTTCTTCCTTTGAGTC
Source organism: Chryseobacterium sp. T20 (assembly GCF_047345655.1). Lineage (NCBI taxonomy): Bacteria > Pseudomonadati > Bacteroidota > Flavobacteriia > Flavobacteriales > Weeksellaceae > Chryseobacterium > Chryseobacterium sp. T20. The sequence continues at coordinate 108,053 of NZ_JBLFDU010000009.1, read as the reverse complement.
ATTCAATTTGATAGCTAACTCAGCGAGTCGGTTGCGTATCTGATCTGACAAAGTAAAGTTTCTATCTGCTCGCACCTTATTCCTAATTTCAATTAGTAATTTGATTGTCCCGTCGAGTTTTTCAGCGTAGCTGTCATACACACCCGATCTCATTTCCAATCCTAGTACGTCAAAAACAAAGGTTGAAATACCTTTATTGAAATGTTCCAGATCGGTTGCTGAAAGTATGGCAGTCTTGTCTTTCAGTTGATTAATATACGTAACGCCTTCAAAAAGGTGTGAGATAAGTATCGGCGTATTAAAATCGTCATCCAACGCCTCATAACATTTGGCTTCCCAACCAGCGATGTCGAGTGTCGATCTATTTCCAGGCTCAAGCTTCGATAAGCTATTTATCGCTTTCATCAGGCGGTCGTATCCTTTTTCAGCAGCCAGGATCGCCTCATTCGAAAAATCCATAATACTTCGATAATGCGTTTGTAACATAAAAAAACGCGTCACCGAAGCTGAAAACGCTTTGCTAAGAACAGGATTGTCGCCAGCCAAAATCTCATCTGGCAGAATATTATTTCCACTAGATTTGGACATTTTCTTTCCATTCAGCGTTAACATATTGGCATGCAGCCAGTAGTTAACCGGTGCATGGCCCGTGGAGGCTTCTCCCTGAGCTATTTCACATTCATGATGTGGAAATTTCAGATCCATACCTCCACCGTGGATGTCAAATCTTTGCCCAAGGTATTTTGTGCTCATTGTGGTACACTCCGTATGCCATCCCGGAAAACCATCGCTCCACGGCGAAGGCCAGCGCATTATATGGTGTGGATCAGCACGCTTCCATAGCGCAAAATCCTGTTCATTCCGTTTGTCAGACTGGCCGTGAAGTGGTCTGGAGTTATCAAGCGTGTGTATCAGGTCCCGATGGCTGAGCACACCATAATCGTAATCCTCACTATACTTTGCCACGTCGAAATATACCGATCCATTCGATTCGTAGGCATAGCCCTTATCTATGATGTTCTGTATGACATTGATTTGCTCAATCATGTGACCGGTCGCCGTTGGTTCAATGCTTGGCGGCAAAAGGTTGAATTTTTGGAGGATATCATGGAAATCAACGGTATAGCGTTGAACAATTTCCATTGGTTCAAGTTGTTCCAAACGCGCTCTTTTTGCAATTTTATCTTCACCGCTATCTGCATCATCAACCAGGTGTCCTACATCAGTGATATTACGCACATAACGGACTTTATAGCCTAAATGCAGAAGATAGCGATAGATGATATCGAACGAGAGGAATGTCCTTACATTACCAAGATGTACATTACTGTACACCGTCGGACCGCAGACATACATCCCAACGTGACCATCTTGAATCGGTGTGAATATTTCTTTTTCGTTCGAAAGTGAGTTATATATTTTCAGTGGATGATCTTTATATATAGTCATATTGAATATTCAAAAGTTGCAATGTTTTGAAGGTAAATTCTAATTCACTTTTCCAACTCTTCAATAATTGCGTAATCTAACCATAATAATGCTCGATTGGGATCCGAACCAAATATGGAACGGACTACCTTACCGTTTTTATCTACCAAAACCCAGTGAGGTGTCCCCCCGGCTTGGTAATCGTGAAAAGTGGTGGCCATACCGGCATCCCTAAAAACCGGAAACCTAACATGCAATGACTTTAAATTTTCAATAATTTCATCATTGGTATATTCGGGACCTTCAAAATTGCTATGAATCCCTAATACGTTCATCTTGTCCCCGTGTTCATACGCCATTTTATTGGCAAATGGGATAGCTCTTCCTACACATCCCGGACAGCCTAAATAGAAAAACAAGATCAATAAGGGTTTTCCTTTGAAGCTATCGTAATGTGGAAGATCTTTCTGTCCGATACTTTCCAAATGCCAGGGTTGGATTTGGTTGTTCAAAATTTCCATAACAATAAATATCAAAATTCCCCTATCCTTTTCAGAAGGGGAATGCAGTTAATCGACGTAAGCATGTGCGCTTAAATCAGTTTATTCAGGTTGCCATATTGATTGAATCTGTCTGATCATCTGATTGGTAAATCCCCATTCATTGTCATACCAAGCCATTATTTTCACTAGGTCTCCATCAACAACCCTTGTCATTTCTAAATCTACGGTAGAAGCGAAAGCACTTCCTATGATATCAGTTGATACAAGGGGTTCATTTGTTACAGCGATCACTTTTTTATACCGTTCTGTGGTCGCTTCTTCTGACAGAATCTGATTGATTTCCTCAACCGTGGTAGGTCTCTCAGCAATAAAAGTAATATCCGAAATGGAGCCAACAGGGACGGGAACTCTAATGGCAACGCCGTCGAACTTTCCGGCGTACTGAGGTAATACTTTAGTAGTCGCTATGGCTGCTCCCGTAGCAGCCGGTGCCAGATTCAAGCCGGCCGCTCTACCCATGCGTGGCTCTTTTTTCGAAGGCGCATCGACAAGGCTTTGTGAAGCAGTATATCCATGTATGGTATTAAGAATTGCTTTTTTTATACCTAACCTTCTTCCCAAAATTTCTATTACAGGGCTGATGTTATTGGTCGTACAACTTGCACAAGAAAAGACCAATGTCTTATCATCTGTAGTATTTACACCATAAACAACTGTTGGAGTGTCTTTTGTAGGACCTGAAATTACAGCTGCTTTAGCACCAGCCAGAATATGCCCTTCAGCATCGGCACTGTTGGTAAATATGCCGGTACTTTCAATAACAACGTCTACATTGAGTGCTTTCCATGGTAACTCTAAAATGTTGCGTAGACTGGAATACTTGATTTCTTTATCCCCCACAAATAAGCTGTCTCCTTCAAATTTAACATCTTTAGCATACTTACCATAGTTACTGTCGTATTTAAGCAGATATGCTGCATTTTCTACCGACATCAAATCGTTTATGGCGACGACTTCAAGGTCATCGGTTTCAAAAATCAGTTTTAATGCTGCCCTTCCTATGCGACCAAATCCGTTGATTGCTACTTTTTTCATGATTTTTTATAGTTTTTTGATGATATTATCATTTATTGGTTGCCTTATTAGCTTCCTTCGCCACTTTAAAAAGTGCCGGATTAATATGGCAGTATCCTCCCGGATTCTTATCCAGGTAGTCTTGATGGTAATCCTCGGCTTTATAATATTTCTTTATGGGGGTTACTTCAACTGCTATAGCTCTGATATGTTTTGCCGCCTCTTTATTTATCCGTTGGTTTATAAGTGGTAACTGCTGGCCTGAGGTGTAATAAATGCCCGTACGGTACTGATCACCGATATCATTACCCTGTTTATTTACGCTCGTAGGATCAATAGCAAGGAAATACAAATCAAGTAACAGATTCAAATCCAATTTTTCAGCATCGTATGTAACCTTTACGGTTTCAGCGTAGCCCGTATTTTTCTGTACTACATCCTCATATGTCGGATTGTCGGTACGGCCATTGGCAAAGCCTACTTCGGTAGCGATAACACCATCTACCTGTTTAAAAAAATGCTCTGTTCCCCAGAAACATCCTCCGGCAAAATAGATAACGTCCGTGCTATCGCTATTGCCTGTCATTTCAGTAATGCTTACTTTTTCTTCCAAGCCCTTATTATGCTCGGCTTTGTTACTCATACTGTTGCTACAACCTGTCATGGCGAAGAAGCCGAGTGCGGTCGATAAGAAAACTACTATATTCATATCTTTATTTTTTTATTTTCCATTTCTTCAACAAGCTTTTTGTATACCGACTTTGTAAACCGAATATATTCTTTGGTTAAGGTATCATAGCCAACCCATTGTTGGACATTTTCATAAGGGCATGTAGGTGCGCCTTCCTCCTGTCCAGAGACCAATATATACCGATCGGGATGCAGCTGGTAAATTTCTGCCGTTACTTTGTTCATTGCTTTACAAAAAAGTTCCAAAGCGCTCAAAGTGGCAGGTGTAGCCATTCGGATTTTTGACCAGATAATCTTGATGGTAGTCTTCGGCAGGCCAAAATTTTGTGAACGGCTCCAATGTCGTTACTACCTTTCCAGGCCAGCGTTGCGAATCATCAACTAATTTGATCATTTCCACGGCATCATTTCCTTCTTCATCGTTCTGAATGAATAGTGCCGAGCGGTAACTTTTGCCCCTGTCATTGCCCTGCCTATCTACCGTGCTGGGATCATGTACCCTGAAAAAATAATCCAATAACTCCCTATAAGTTGTCTTGCTTGGATCATAGGTAATTTCAACACCCTCTGCATGGCCGGGATGATACTCGTAGGTGGGATTATCGTTCTGTCCCCCTAAGTACCCGACTTCGGTATTAATTACGCCAGGACGTGCTCTGAAAAGATCTTCCATGCCCCAGAAACATCCACCCGCCAAATATGCTTTTTTCAAATTTTCCATTACTTATAGCTTTTATTTTATTTAAGTTCTTTAAAATTTTTGATCTGAAATGCTTGAGAGATCTCAGCCCTCTACTTTCTTAAGCGCCACGGCATTGATACAGTATCTAAGACCACTTGGTGCAGGACCATCCGGAAAAACATGGCCCAAATGCGCATCACAGACATTGCAGGTCGTTTCCACTCTTATCATACCATAACCACCATCCTTATGGTAGGCAATATTTTCAACAGCTATGGGCTGAGTGAAAGAAGGCCAGCCAGAAGTGCTGTTAAATTTTTCAGTTGCATCAAACAAAGGTGTTCCACAACTGATACATTCATATTTACCCGGTTCAAATAAGCCGCACATATCCGAACTATGTGCTCGCTCAGTACCCTTCCCCCTGGTAACAAAATACGAATCGGGGCTTAACAGTTCTTTCCATTCCTCGTCTGTTTTTTCCACCCTGCGAGTCGGAACAGGATTACCTTTGTTTACGAACTTGATGATATCATTCCAGTTTAACATAACTATTTATTTTGAATGTTACTATTTATTTCCTATTTCCAACGCGGATATCTTCTTTTGAAGTTCATCCTTGGTTCGAAGACCTACTATGGTCTCCACAGCTTTTTGGTTCTTGAAAAAGATCAATGTGGGGATGCTACGCACACCAAAACGCTGGGCAAGTTCCTGTTGATTATCAACATTAACTTTAACTATTTTGACCTTCCCCTCAAAGTCTTTGGACAGGTCATCCAATGTGGGTAATAGCGTCTGGCAAGGACCACACCAGTCGGCGTAAAAATCTACAACTACGCTTGCTTCTTTTTGAATTGTTTCTTCAAATTCCTGTTTACTTTCTATTTTTCTCATAACTAAAAACTTTAATTGTTATCTAACTCCACAAAGTTAATATACGGCAATACCCTTTCTCTTACCGTTATCACCCGATATTTTGGCAATTCTTCCCATCTTAAAAATCATTTCGAATATGATGACCGAATGTTTTGCGTATTGCAGCTAGTTTAGGATTTATATTGGTTTGGCAGAAAGGTTTCTGTTTGTCTTTTTTATAATAATTGAGGAAGTGCTCCGAATTCAATCTGAAGTCTGCAAAGGGCAGTGTCTGTGTAATATATTTGGTGTCATTTTCCTTTGACAGCTTATTGATTATTAATTCGATAGTATCTTTATCATTGGGATCAAAATAATACACTGCCGAACGGTACTTGTAACGCATACTGTGTGCGCTCGCGCTACTGTGCGTCAGCAGATGCACTTCAATTAACACATCCAGTGTGATGCCTTCATTAAAATGAACAATAACCGCTTCTGAAAATGTATCATAGGGATTCAATGAGGAAATCCAGCCCTGCTCCACAAACTCAACGCCATTTAAAGCCTGAAATATGGCTTCTGTACACCAGTGACATCCTCCACCAAAACCTATTTTTTTCATATTTCTTATTAACAAATTATTATCTGAGCTGGCGTCTTTTATTAAAATAATGGATTCAACTCCTAAAAATTATCCGGAGATATTGTGTATTTTCAAAAATTCTTCGAGTTGTGATATCGTTGGATTCTTAATATAATCATTGCCCACTATTATGGTAGGGAACTTTAATTTACCTTCGTACAGACCCCGTACTTTAGCTTCGGCTTCAATATTTGTTTCCACATTAAAATCATCAAATTCTATCCATTTGCTTTGCAGATAATTCCGCAATGCAGAAGACTTGGTACACCAGTCAGTTCCATATAATTGTAATTTAGGTCTATCCATTTTTAGTTATCAATTTTTTAAATAAAGGATGTATTTTTTCCGCGTTTGTTACTATAAAGGGTGTTACAGACATCAGGATAATGGACACAGCTAAAAATATCTGATAATTATTGTCACTTATCAATTGATACTTCAACCCGCTTTGGGCGAGTACAAATGAAAACTCACCAATTTGCGCGATAGAAAATCCAACGGCAAGAGCAATTTTCCATTCCAGTCCAAATATTTTTACGGCAAGAATTCCCGCAACTGACTTTACAACAAAGACAAAAAATATCCAAAATACAATCCAACCGAAATCGGTCAGAAATATCTCGTAGTTAAGCAACATTCCCATAGAAATGAAAAAAAAGCTCATAAATACATATCGAAAAGGCAAAAAACAGGAGATCGCCATACGGTCATAATCAGTTTCGGCAATAATCAAGCCCGCAATGAAGGCACCTAAAGCAAGAGATAAGCCTAGTCGTTCGGTTACTAAGGCGATACCGGTAACGATAAAGATTAAGGCAATCAAAAATACCTCCTGGCTCTGCACCTTCATTACACTTTTTAAGAAAAAGGGGATTACAAAACGAGCCAGTACATAGGCAATGAAGCCCATCAGCACCAATTTGCCCAATAACAAACCAAACGCTGTTAATAAGTCACCACCTGCACCTGCAAGAATAGGCGTAAACAGCATAAGGGGTACGATCATAATATCCTGAAACAATAACACCGCTAATATAAATTTACCGTGGGGCGTTACTATTTTATTCGAATCCTGCAACGTTTTTATTACGATCGCCGTACTGCTCAATGAATACAAAAACCCCCAGAATATACTTCCTTCCCAGCTGGGTCGTCTTGTAAGCCAGATAAGTCCTGAAGTAATTAAGATGGTAATGACCAATTGCGCCATACCTCCGCCCAATACGTATTTTTGGATTTTTCTCAATTTGTCAAAGGAAAATTCAAGTCCAATGGTAAACAAAAGCAGTATGACTCCTATTTCCGCATACACATCCACCTCGTTCATGTTGGCAAAATAGCTGGAAGTATTTGGACTGAGCAAAATACCGGTGATTAGATAACCAATGATATATCTAATTTTAAGAAAATTGCAAACAATGATGATAGCTGTAGCAACGCCAAAAATGGCACATATATCTATAAGGATGTTATGTTGCATGAGCTTTGTTTTAGGATTTTGAGTAATGTAATGGCAAAGAGAAGGCAGGTACCGATTTGACTCCTGACGCGAAACCAATTCCTGTGTTGTTCTAAGGATTCTATGCCTTTCAGGACCCTAGTCATAATTCCTGGGTGCCAATAACTTCCTCTGTCAATACCGAATCTTATCATAGTCCTTATTAAATATGGATTTAGAGCCTTCTGGTGCATCCCTAACAGATTTTTTTTTAATGAAGATAATCGTCATAAACGCGCCTGCAATACAAAGCATTCCTGATATCTGCATTACATTTTTATAGGAATCTATGAAGCTTTCCTTATAAAATGCTGCAATTTGAGCACGATCAGACTCCTGTACTGTCGCTGGGACCTGGGCGTTTCCAAGATTTATAGCCTCAGAAACTATGAGTTTTCGGGCATCACTAGGTAATTTTGAATTTGCCAGACGGCTTTCCATTCCTGACGAGAAGAAGAAAACGGCCAAAGCCCCAAAGATGGCATAAGCAAAGACATTGGACATTTGTGCTGTTGCATTATTGATGCCCGAGGCAGTCCCTGATAATTGATCGCCTACCGAACTCATTACGGTTTTTGTAAGCGGGACAACGGTAATAGCCATACCGAGCCCGAATACAAATATCCCTGGGAAAAAAGTATTGAAGTATTCACCTGATCCATAAGTCTGCTTAATTGATGCAAGCATCATAAACCCTGTGCCAGTGATGATCGGACCTAATATCAAAAACATTCGCGCCCCGTATTTGTCTGATAATTTACCAATGTATCTGGAGAGCAATATCATAAGGATGGAAAAAGGAAGAATAGTAAGTCCTGATTCAAATTGTGAGTAACCTTGCGCCTGAACGAGATTTAACGACAGAAATAACATACCACCACCAAGACCGGCATAGAGAAATAGTGTCAATAGATTGACCCCGCTGAAGGTTCCATTTTTAAATATAGACATTGGCATCATCGGATGTTTGGCTCGCTGTTCAATCCGAACAAAACCTATGAGAAGGATAATACCGATTATCAGGGCCAAGGACACCTGCCAACTATAAATCCCTTTAGCAGGCATACTAAGAAAGCTAAATGTTAGTGCGGCTAATCCAGACACAACTGTAATGGCGCCAACAAAATCAATCGATTTATCCATCTTGTCTGACTTGACCTCATTTACATTTGTTGCCAGAACAATCAACGTAAATACACCTATAGGGACGTTAATAAAGAATATATATTTCCAAAGTCCGATGTCGGCAAGCCCTCCGCCGAGAATAGGCCCTCCGACACTGACGACAGTAGTTACTGCTGACCATGTCCCGATAGCCTTTCCCCGCTCTACTTCATTTATCGAAGAAGAAATCAGTGCAAGGCTCCCAGGGATCATTAGTGAGCCTCCGATGCCTTGTATCATTCGAAATATAATCAAAGACAAGACATTCTGAGAAAACCCACAGGCAGCTGATCCGATTATAAAAATCAATATCCCCAACATAAAAATTCGTTTACGTCCAATTTTATCGCCTAAAGATCCACCTATAAGGATTAACGATGAGAGCATCAGCAGATATGCATTCAATATCCAGAACAGCTCACTGCTTGTCGCATGAAAGTCGCTTTGCAAAGCGGGCAATGCAACATTAAGTGCAGTCGCATCTATAAATGCCATAGATGAGGCCATGATTGTACCAACCATCACCCATCTTCCCTTAAGGCTACTTAAAGCAACTGTAGACATATCTTTTTACTTGCGGTTTTAGTGGTACATAAATGGTCGGTATAATCTTTTTGGTCGTTCACGTTACTGGGTTGTATAATTCCCTGTGGCATCTGTTGAAGCCTCATCCGATGGTGGGTAGTCTCCACCACCAGCCCGAACAGTTGGATCATCAGATAGCTGGGTTTCTATATCAATCTCACCATGCAGCAACTTTGCTACCGGACAGTTCACTGCAATCCAAAGCAGGCGTTCTTTTTGCGCATCGGTAACGGGCTGACCGAATGAAAGCGTCCTGAAAATCGAAGTCTTGAACGGCTCTGCCTGTTGAAGCATATTCACGGAGCAATGTATGTCTGTAATATCCCATCCTTTCCTTTTGATATACATCCGTAAGGTGGTCAATGTACAACCTACAAGACCGGATAAAACCGTTGTAAACGGATCGGGACCGATATCATTACCACCATTAAATGTTGGTTCATCGAGAACCAGTTGCCCTGCTCGCCAATTAACAGTAACTCCCTGACGGTCTTTAATGATATCACCTGTAATATCCTTTGCGAACAATCGAACGATTTGTTTTTTGTGTATCATGATTTTTAAATTTTAGCGCTATCTTCAAAGTGTTTGGTTCCTTTTAAAAAATCCTTTTGAATTCGGCATCAAATGCCAATTAGCTTTCCTGTCAACTAGCGCTCCTTATGCGACAACTTTTATCTCTACCAATACTTCTAGCTTGAATGTCTGGATAACAACAGGTAACATGAGTGCAGACTTCAGGTTTTTAAGTATCTCTTTTGGGATTGCGACGTAGGGTCCTATTATACGCCGAAGCGGTTACCCTTACGTTTACATATGGGCACGGATGTCTCCGTAAGTCTCTGGATATTTGTTAAACATCATCGCCACAAAACCACATTTCCCTATTACTTTCAGGTTGTTTTTGCGTGCATAATCAACTACTGCGTCTACGAGTTTCTTGCCATATCCATTTTTACGCTGGGCAAAGCCAACACTGGTATATCCCGCTTCCAATATATCGGGAGTAACACTGACAAGCATTCTGCCGACTTCCTGGCCATCTGCATGAAGCGAAAAAAAAGAGATGCCATTTTGGCCTTCGTGTATTTCAATCTTTTCCATTTTTTATATTTTTTTAATAATTTGTATTTGCTTGTTATTTAAGTATGAGTTATTGTAAAAGGCATTTTTAGGTTTTCTTCCAGTTTTCTTTCAAATCGACGGTTCTGTTAAAAATAAAATGGTCCGCTGTTGAATTCTTGTCTTTTATAAAATAGCCCATTCTGACAAATTGAAAGTTTACACCTACTTCATCTCCTTTGATGAGATCATTTTCTACATATGCATTTGGCAATACCTGAATACTGTCTTTGTTAAAATGATTTAGGAATTCGTCTCCCGTTTGACTAGGGTCTTCTATTTTAAAAAGGTTACTGTAGAGCCGGATTTCAGCCGGGATCGCAAAAGGAATACTTAACCAATGGATCGTGCTTTTTACTTTAATGTTGCTTTGATCGTCACCAGACTTGCTTTCCGGAAAATATTTACAATGTAGTTCTAAGATGTTTCCATCTTCATCTTTCACAACATGCTCACATAAGATGATATATGCTCCTTTCAATCTGACCGCTCCTCCCAAAGTCAACCTGTAGTAATTCTTTGTCGGATGCTCCATAAAATCGTCCTGCTCGATCCATAGCTCCCTGCTAAATGGTACTTCACGACTACCTTTGGTTTCTTCTCCTGGTAAATTCTCTAAAACTATCTTTTCAATAGATGCCTGGTCGTAGTTCGTTATAATAACCTTCAACGGTTTTAAAACGGCAATTCTCCGCTGGGCCGTTTTGTTTAGATCCTGGCGTACACAGAATTCTAACAAATTGTAATCCGTAATCGCATCCCGTTTCGCAACGCCAATCCTTTCACAAAACTCCTGGATAGCGTTTTGGGTATAACCCCTTCGACGGAGACCGGCTATCGTAGGCAATCGTGGATCATCCCATCCGTCAACCAAGCCTTTTTCAACCAGTTGCTGCAACTTGCGTTTGCTCATGATTGTATAAGCAAGATTCAAACGAGCAAATTCAATCTGTTTGGAGGGAAATAAGCCCAATTTCTCGATGAACCAATTATAAAGCGGACGGTGTGCAACAAATTCAAGGGTGCAGGTGGAATGCGTGATGTGCTCAATAGCATCGGACTGGCCATGAGCAAAATCATACATGGGATAAATACACCACGCACTCCCGGTACGATGATGGGGAGTGTGTTTGATGCGGTACATGATCGGGTCTCTCATGTGCATATTAGCGGCCTTCATATCAATCTTAGCGCGCAATACTTTCTCCCCATCTTTGAAGCCGCCAAACTTCATCGCTTCGAATAAAAGTAGATTTTCATCTATCGAACGTCCTCTGTACCGATTAGGTACTCCCGGAACCTGGGGAGTTCCTTTCTGCTCGGCAATTTCTTCAGGTGTGCTATCGTCAACGTAAGCGAGGTCTCTTTTGATTAATTCTATGGCAAATCCGTAGAGGATTTCAAAATAGTCTGAAGCGTAGAATTCATTATGCCATTCAAATCCCAACCACTGAATATCTTCCCTGATGGCATCTATATAGCTGCTGTTTTCTCTTTCTGGATTGGTATCGTCAAACCTCAGGTTAACCCTTCCTTTGTATTTTGATGCAAGCCCAAAATTCAAGCAGATGGATTTGGCATGACCGAGATGCAGATATCCATTAGGCTCTGGAGGGAACCTCGTCGTGATACCTTCACTGTAAACCTCATTATGGATATCTTGCTCAATGATTGCTTCGACAAAATTTAATGATTCCTCCATACTTTGTTGTTTCCTTTATTTGTTAAATCATTTGGCAGCCGTTATTCAATAGCTCCGTGTTCCATAGCCGATAGAAACCGCTCACAATCCAGGGCCGCCATGCAACCACTTCCCGCAGCGGTAATTGCCTGACGGTAGTTTGGGTCTTGAGCGTCACCACAACAGAAAATGCCCTGGATATTTGTCTTTGTGGAACAATTTTTTGTTTTAATATATCCTACATCATCCATATCAATCCAACGGCTGAATAACCCGGTGTTTGGATGGTGGCCGATGGCTAAAAACAGACCGGTTACGTCCAGTTTAGTTTCCTCCGAAGTAATGTTATTGAATAGCCGAGTACCATTAACTTTTACACCATCTCCGAGAATTTCTTTTACCTCGACGTTAAACATGATTTCAATGTTAGGCGTGTTTTCTACCCGATGAACCATTGTTTTCGAAGCCCTGAAGTTGGATTTACGAACCAACATGTACACTTTTCTACAAAGTTTTGATAGGTGCAGTGCTTCCTCAGCCGCAGTATCCCCGGCACCTACAATGGCAACATCCTCACCCTTAAAGAAGAATCCATCACAGGTGGCACAAGCCGAAACCCCGTGACCCGCATACTGATTTTCCGAATCAAGTCCCAAAAGCTTTGGTGTTGCTCCTGTAGCGATAATCACAGAATCCGCCAGTAACACCTTATTTTCATCGATAGTAACTTTAAAAGGCCGTTCAGAAAAATCGACTTCGCTTGCAAACCCGATCCGCAGATCTGCGCCCATTCTGGAAGCCTGTTTGTGAAAACCTTCCATCATTTCGGGTCCCATTATACCATCGGGATATCCCGGATAATTTTCGACATCAGACGTTTTAGTAAGCTGGCCGCCGATAAGCAAGCCTGTATATAGTACAGGTTTTAGGTCTGCGCGGGCCGTATAAATGGCGGCGGTGTAACCAGCTGGTCCAGATCCGATGATCAGACATTTTATTCGTTCGTACTGTTCTGTATTCAATTGTGTCTCTGTTTTAATAAGTTAGCGTTATTTTATATTGTCGTTATACAATTCCCTGAATTTAGATAGTTTAGGATCGATAACAGCCTGGCAATATCCTCCGTCGGGGTTCTTGTTGTAGTAATCCTGATGATAATCTTCCGCTTTGTAAAAATGTTCGAACATTTCCAGTTGAGTAACAACCATATCTAAATATGATTTTTGCACTTCGTGAATAACCTTCATCGCAGTTTGTTTTTCATCTTCAGTCCTGTAAAAAATGATGCTCCGATACTGGGAACCCTGGTCTGCGCCCTGTTGGTCCACGGCTGTAGGGTTGTGGGTACTGAGATGTATTCGCAGTAAATCATCAAATGATATTTCGTTTGGATTGTAGGTAACTTCAACCATTTCAGCATGTCCGGTTATACCGCTGCAAACCTCTCTATAGGTTGGGTTGGTGATCTTCCCTCCGCTGTAGCCACTTTCTACTTTTATTACTCCTTTCAGTCGTTGAAAGATTGCTTCGGTACACCAGAAGCAGCCTCCGCCCAAATCCACCTTCTTTTCGCTAACGTCTACCTTTTTTAACGAAACGGCATTCATGCAATAACGAAGTCCACTCGGCATAGGTCCATCCTGAAAAACATGCCCCAGGTGAGCATCACAGGTATTGCAGAGCGCCTCAATACGCACCATACCAAAGGCGCTATCCTTATGGTAGGCAACTGCATTTTCTTCTATCGGCTGCGTGAAGGAGGGCCATCCAGTTCCACTTTCAAACTTGGTGTCTGCATCAAATAGTTCTGTGCCACAGCAAACGCATGCGTATCTTCCCGGTTCAAAATAGGAGCACAGGTCAGAACTGAATGCACGCTCTGTCCCCTTAAGCCGCGTAATATTGAACTGCTCTTCGGTAAGCTGTGCTTTCCATTCCTTTTCAGTCTTTTCCACTCTTTTGTCAGGAGTAGGGTTGCCGTTATTGGCATATTTTATAACATCAAGCCACTTTAGCATAGTAGTATTAATTATTTAAGGTTAAAAAAATCCGTTATCCTTTGAAATACCGCTCCTCTACAACTTTGCCATCTTCCCATAGTGCGCGGATGATCTCATGCAGGTAGACATTGCTTCCATCCTTCATGTCGAAATCTAAAATGTATTCCGAAAAGGAGGCATTGCCATCAGCCGCCGATCGAAGAAGCTCAATTTTTTTGACATTTTGAATGGAATCTACAAAGTCGATGAGTTTCTTCATTGTCGCGAGTTTTCCCTCTGTTACTGAGCCATCATATTCAATGGTCTTGACATTAGGTGCATAAAATTTTTCAGCCGCATCAACCAGCTGACCATTTGATACCAAACCATTCAATTCTTTTACGAGTTCTTTAAGTTTGCTTTCCATTTTTTTGTTTTTTTGAGTATGAGTTATATGTATACAATAAACGTGCGTGCAGTTATTTAAAGGCCTTTGCGAGTCTGATGCCCGTATATTGCCATCTTAAATGCGGATGGAAAAAATTGCGGTAACTTGGACGGCTATGTTCCGGCGGCGTGACAATTGAAGCGCCACGGAGTACCATTTGATTAACCATAAATTTGCCATTATACTCTCCGATAGCCCCGGCCGCTCGGACGTATCCGGGATAAGGCAGATATGCGCTGCCGGTCCATTCCCAACGGTCACCCCAAGGAAATTGCTTACACGCTGCTTCCCACTCAAATTCTGTAGGCAATCGCATTCCTTTCCATGCAGCAAAGGCGGATGCTTCGTAATAGCTTACATGAGCCACCGGTTCGTCCAGTTTCAATGGTTGGATTCCCGCCGTACCGTAGGAGTGCCATTGGTCAGCTATCCAATGCCAGTAAAGTGGTGCATCAATGTTATTATTTTTGACCCAATCAAGGCCCTCGGCATGCCAGTATTCATGCTTCTTGTACCCGTCATCCTCGATGAATGAGAGATACTCGCCATTTGTGACCAAATTCTTTGCTATTTTAAATGCTGGGAGAAAGACTTCATGACGCCCAAGTTCATTGTCAAAGCAGAATCCGTTGCCATCGTATCCAATGTTGTGCATGGAATCATTAACGGTAATAAACTCATTGGTAGCCGTATCTACGGCTATTGGATTTGCAATTTCCTCATAGGTTGGAAAGAGCGGATTGTGTCCTAAAATATATTTGATATCGGTCGCTAATAATTCCTGATGTTGCTCTTCATGATTAAGTCCAAGAATAATAAGGGTATGTAGTTCCTCACTTATCGTTTGACTAAGCAACTTGTCCATTGCCACATCAACATGACGGCGATATTCATAGACCTCGTCAACAGTTGGCCGGCTTAAATTACCACGGTTAGTCCGTATCACGCGTGCGCCTAAACTCTCATAATAACTGTTAAACACGAAAGGATAAGACGGATTAAAACTGGAATAATCTTCAAGATAGCAGACCAAGATAAAGGTTTCAAAAAACCAGGATGTATGTCCTAAGTGCCATTTAGGCGGACTCACGTCTACTATCGGTTGTACCACATAATCTTCCGTCTCCAAGGTCGAACAGATGTCTTCGCTTCGTTTGCGGACTTTACTGTATTTATCTTTAATAGCTATCATTTTTCGAATTTTAAATAATTGGACAAATCGCTGATTGTCCGGATTTTTAGCCGTTTAACGTCTTCTTTCCGCATCATTAAGGCATAAGTGTTATTGAATCCCACAGGCTTTAACCATTTGATTTGAAACTGTTGTTTAAACTCCCGTTGCACATAATCATACACCGCATCTTTATTTGCTATCAGCCTGCGCACAGTTGCCGTATCGGCGTGCAACATGACCGTCAGCCCCGTTCCTGTGTATTCCGGATATAGATCAATCTGATCGTTCATTAGTGCGTCAAAGCATATTTTAGTGCCGCCCAATCCGGTTTTTGGTAAAACATCCAAGTCTGTATAGCCCCTGATAAGCTGCGTATAAATGCTTGCAAGAATATATTGCTCGTCAAATACTTTAGAGCCAATCCTGATCGAGCTTTTACCGACCGGACGGGCAGGTTTATATAAATGCTGGCTTTCAAGAAACTCACGGGCAATGGTAGCCGGTTCACGGTGTAGGTAGTCCGCTTGATAGTTAAGGGAAGTCATGATCGAATCATTGATCCTACCCGCAAGTAGGTTAAGCACAGGCTCCAGTTCGGGGAAGCGCAAGAGTGTCTGCTCTTTTATAATCGGTGCTACATAATATGGGGGAAATATTTTCTTGTCATCTTCCAGGCTAACCAACCGGTAAGCATCAATCCGGCCGTCGGTACTATAACCGCTCACTATATCCAGCTTCTTTTCATAAATCGCTTTGTACATAACGGCATCATTGATAACCACTGTCGGTATCTTTAAACCATATGTTTGCAGTAGGCCGATGTAACCATCGGCACGTCCCATGAATTCAGGAGTAAACCCGGCTAATAATTTGCTCCGTTCTATGGATGGAATGATATAGAAGCCCGAAAGCAAAACAATTCCTGCCATGATGGAAAAAAGGCCCGCTATCTTCCTAAACCTTATTTTTTGAAGACGCGAAAGAAGAAAATCGAAAAGAAGCGCCAGCAAGGCCGCAGGTATTGCACCCGCAAGCATCATGGTTGTATTGTTCAGCGAAATCCCGCCAAAAATAAACTCGCCCAATCCACCGGCAGCTATATACGCCGCAAGCGTGGCTACTCCAACGTTGATGATCGTCGCGATACGAACGCCAGCAAGTATTACAGGCATCGCTAGGGGCAGTTCTACTTTCAGCAATGATTGCTTATAGCTCATGCCGAGTCCTCTTGCGGCCTCTTTTATTTCAGGATCAATGTTTATAATACCAGTGTAGGTATTGCGAACGATAGGAAGCAGGCCGTATAAGAACAGTGCTGCAATAGCGGGTTTGGCACCAATACCCAATACAGGAATCAGCAGTCCGAGCAATGCAATGCTTGGAATTGTTTGCAGCACTCCGGCGAAACCAAGAACCGGTGATGATAACTTTCTTTTTCTGCTGATGAGAATACCTGCCGGGACACCTACGAATATCGCAAGGGATATGGACATAAAGGTAAGCCCGATATGTTGCCCGGTTTGTTCGAGCAACTTCTCCCAATGGCGGGTAACAAACTCCCAAAGATTAATATTGTCGTTCATCTTTGATTATTGTTTTGATGTAAACGATATGCATTCATGAGATCGCTCCATGTAATGCGCTTCCATTCACCGGAAGATTTGTGTCGCATGGTGATGAACTGACAATTTTCAGTGTTATGCTGAAATCGTTCCATTGCATTCCATAACGTGGTATCACCGACCGGCTCCGCAGAAAAACCTTCTTCGTCACCGCTTTCTCCCCGCAGGTAATTCCACAGGTCGTCAATCGATGTAACGCCAAGCGAAAGTTTTAAATAGTCGTTTGAAAGAAAATCTTTTACGAAATCATTAGCAGGATTGTATAATAATTCAGATGGTCTTCCTTGCTGAACCAGTTTCCCATTATTAAGCAAAACAACGGTATCTGCCATTGCAAATGCTTCTTGGATATCATGAGAAACCATGACGATCGTTTTCTTCCGGAATTCATCTAGTCGCATAAATTCCTCCCGTATGGACTTTCTGGTAATGGCATCTAAAGCACTCAACGGTTCATCCATCAATAATACCGGTGGATCTGTAGCAAGCGCCCGCGCGATGTTTACCCTTTGTGCCTCGCCACCGCTTAATTCATCCGGTCTGCGTGATAAGTATTTTTCAGGTAAGTGTAACTTTGCCATCAGTTCCCTAACTCTTTGAGCAGTCGTCTGCTTGTTCCATTTTAACAGATTGGGCACCACGCTAATATTCTCTTCCACGGTATAATGTGGAAAAAGGCTATTGCGTTGAAGTACATAACCAATTCGACGCCTCAGCTCATCCTGAGGCTGCTTCCGGATATCCTTTCCATTGATCAATATTATACCGGCTGAAGGTGTTACCAGGCCGTTAATCATCCGAAGTAATGTTGTTTTACCGCTTCCACTAGGTCCAAGCAATACAACGTGTTCACCCTCAGCAATATTAAAATCGACGTTTTCTATTGCTGAATGCGCTCCAAAAAACTTACTTACCTGGCGAATGCTGATCATAACTTAGCTTTTGGTTTTATATGTGCCGGATGGAAAAGATTATTGATAGCTTCCGCATACGTGGGATGGGCAAACATGGTATCGCGCAACTGGTCATAAGTAAGACCGCCCATTATGGCCACCTGTAGCAAAGACATCAATTCGCCACCGTTCGGACATATCACAGCGACACCTAAAATCTTCTTTGTTTTATTGTCAACTATTGCCTTTATAAATCCGCTTGTTTCGCCTATCTCAACTGCCCGGGCAATAAAAGAAGTATTCATCTTTGCAACCGAAAAGTCCAGACCCATTTCAACGGCTTCCTTTTCCGTGAGCCCAACTCTTCCCAGTTCAGGATCAATAAAAACACAGTAAGGGATTAACCGATTGTGGATAGAGGACATTTTTTTATCCAATAAGTTCTCAGCTAACACAATATAATCGTGATACGACACATGCGTGAATGCAGGCCCGCCCTTTACATCGCCAAGTGCGTAAATACCTGCTTCTGTTGTTTCCAAGTGGTCGTTTACCGGAATAAATCCCTTTCCGTCAACCTGAATGCCTGTTTTTGGTAAATCCAAATCTTCCGTGTTTGGCATTCTGCCGGTAGCAATCAACAGATCACTACCGGTTAACGTATATGATCCTTGTGTGGAAAGAATTTCAACAGCGATAGACCCATCCGTCTCGGCATCAACACGTTTTATGGATGCATCCATAACGATCTGCATACCTTCAGCCTCAAGAATCCCGGTGATTTCTAATCCTACATCCTCATCTTCTTTTGACAGTAACTTGGAAGACTTTTCAATGATCGTAACCTGGCTGCCCATCCGACGGAAAATCTGTGCAAATTCAAGTGCCACGTAGCCGCCACCGGCAATAATCAAATGCTCCGGCAGATATTCAAGGTCTAAAATGGTTTCCGACGTTAAAAAGTTGACTGATTGCAACCTATCAATATCTGGAATACGGGGCCGAGCGCCCGTGTTAATAAATACCCAGTCCGCCGTAATTAATTTATAGCTCAGATCTGCAAGTTGTACACTGACTTCCTTATATCCTGAAAACTTGCCTTTTCCATGATAAACCGTAATATTTGGGTCCTTAATCAGCCTATTTTCAAGTCCTTCCCGGTAATAGGATACAACTTCGTTCTTGCGTTGATTGATTAGTTTATAATCCGGAACATTGTTATTTAGTATGATGCCATAGTCTGAGGCCTTGCGTGCCTGGGCAATGTTTTTAGCCAGGCCAACCAAAGTTTTTGTCGGTGTGCATCCATAGTTAATACAAGTACCTCCTATATAGACTGATTCGACAATAGCCACACGTTTACCTTCCATAGTCAATCGCTTTGCTAAGGGATTGCCCGCCTGACCGGAACCAATAATTATCGCATCAAATCTTTCCATATTAATTTAATTTAAACAGCCGTCCAAAGCGCATCCATAAACCATGATTTGCTGTCCACGAACTCCGCCGCATGGACAAACCCATTATCTGCCGCTATTTGATGAATCTGATCTTTAGAATATTTTTGAGATATTTCAGTCCATATACATTCGTCTTTTTCAAAAGGAATGCTGGTGCCGGATATGTTTACTGACATGTCGCTTAAACTGACGA
The DNA here is from genome assembly GCF_047345655.1 of Chryseobacterium sp. T20. Taxonomy (NCBI): domain Bacteria; kingdom Pseudomonadati; phylum Bacteroidota; class Flavobacteriia; order Flavobacteriales; family Weeksellaceae; genus Chryseobacterium; species Chryseobacterium sp. T20. Next base: position 88,353 of record NZ_JBLFDU010000009.1, on the reverse strand, counting down.
GATAGCTTTTAGCTGACCCTGTCAAAGGATCATAGCTACAGTAATGGTCAAACTGGTCAATCTTAAAATCTGCATCTAATTCACGGTTAATTCTATCTAAGAGGTTTAGATTAAATTCCCGGGTCAGGCCATCCCTGTCGTCGTATGCTTGCTTGATAATTGCAGGATGTTTGACAAGATCAAATCCGATGACACACTGATCACCGGGCTTTAAATAACTACGAAGCTTTTTACAGAACAGGTTAGCTTCAGCTATTGTCATATTGCCGATATTGCCCCCTAAACACATCACAACTTTCCGCGTTCCTGGCAATAAACAATGGAGTGCTAATGCGTCAAAGTAGTCACCTACCAATCCATTAAAATGTAAGTCTGGGGCGTTCTCGGGTAGAAATGATTGCAGCTCATTGATTACGTTTTCAGATATGTCGATGGGTACATAATTAAAAGACACATTTGCATTAACAAGGGCACGTAATAGATGAATTGATTTAGCGCAATTACCGGGTCCCAGTTCAATTAATTCAAAATCTGAATTTTGACCTGTTATCCTATCAACAATTTGTTTGGCTTGACAAGTGAAAATTTCCATTTCACACCGGGTAAGATAATAATCCGGAGACATCATGATAGCCTCAAAGAGGCCATCACCCTTTTTGTCGTAAAAGTATTTTGACGACAGCCTTTTTGGCGTTTCCGTCAGACTCTGGATAACGTCCAAATAAAAATCTTTATTCTTTGTTGCAAATCTGAACTCGTCTGTCTCTATTGATATCATATTGTTTTAGTAGGATTTAAAAGATAAACTTATATTTCGCCCGATTACTTAAAATTATCAAAGCATAGAGATGGCAAGTTAAAAACTTGCCATCTCTTAAACATTGACATTTATCACACAAATCAATTGTAAAATTGACTCTTACCAAAAATTACAGGGTATTAAACTCGACTCTTTTAAGGCGACTATTGTTTAGTATGCTTGTTGAAAGCCATACATACTGCCGTGTTTGTTCATCAAATCCCAGCATCGTAAAATCAGTTCCTACAGGACATTCAGGGTAATCAGGAAATCCTATCCGCAACACATATCGATTGCTGTCTGCATTAAAATTGGATGGTGTAATTTTTTTCAATCCATATTTTACATAAGGGTCATGATCGTCAAAAATGTAGCTAACCAGAGATGCATCTCTCAGTATCTTGGTGATCGATTGCTCTTCCATATAGAAGTACGTTCCTAAAAGATCAACGATCAGCCCTCTTAACTCATATTGCGGTACCGAAACAGCGAATAGGTATTGTGTATCAAAGGCGTCTTCGGTGACGTCAAATTGGTATGCTCCTTCGATAATTACATCTTCTTCTTTAAACCCTTGGTTCATGCTTGTCGAGAAAATCAGATTGTCTTTTATGATAAAGTTATCGGTGTAACCTTTAAGACGTAGTTCGTCAACTACCGCGACAAGATCGTTTTCATTTAATGTCATAATCAATATTTAGTTTTAAAATTCTTCTATCCTGTTTAATACATACAAAAAAAGAGAAATCAAGATTCCAGCACAAGGACATTTATCACACTTTAGCTGCTAGGCTAACTATGATTCCTTCAGAAAAACAACTGGAGAAGGCCATGAAGTAATCGTTCACTGGTTTGGAAAAATCGAATTATCAGTCCATTAATTTATGACTTTGAATGACGGAATCATTTTAGACAAATTCCATTTCTTGAATGAGGACTTTACCCTTACAACATTATAGTTACTATTTTGCTTTTTGTGATAAATGTCATTAATAAAAAGAAGTTTACTGCCGTACTTTGATAAAAAGACCATTTGAGGCCTTGTGAACTTGAAAGGGTTTAAATTCCTTTCTCTTTAATTTAATATAAAGTCATTATGAAAAATATTTTTCCAACAGCGCAGGTACTATTACGTTTTGCATTAGGAGCAGGTTTCCTACTGCCGGTATTGGACCGTATTGGTTTTCTAGGCACCCCCGGCAGTGCCAATGTATCATGGGGTAATTGGGACAATTTTGTCGCTTATGCAAATACCATGATGCCTTATCTGGCACCAAAAATGGCTTCTTTTTTTGGCCTCGTAGCTACTATTGGCGAAGCATTATTTGGCATATTGCTTATTATCGGGTATAAAATCAGGCTCGCTGCTTATGGCAGTTTCGTGCTTACGCTGACGTTTGCACTCAGTATGCTGATCTTTACCGGATATCGATCCCCATTTGATTATTCCGTTTTCGTTGTCAGTTTCGCCAGCCTGCTATTAGCCTCTCTTCAATCCGAAAAAAGACTAGAAAGTCAATCCAATATTCTATAACCCAATTTAAAATTTTAGTAAAATTTCGTGGCAAACAGATTCATTCTATGCATCCTTAACATACATCATAACAATCTTAATTAAAAAAAAATGGATAAAAACGCAATTAAGCAAGCACTAATCAAATTGGAAAGACATCATATTGATGAAGCAGAAATGAAATATGACGATTTCTTAATGGGTAATTTGCTGGACAGGGAAGAAATCGTAGATCAAGATGATCAGTCACATCATCGGCAGAGTATAGAGATCTCGGATGAATTAGAACATCAGGCTCATGTCCATATTGACCACTTAAAGGCAATTAATGACATTTCATTCGACCCTACAGATGTTGTCAAGCCTGGCGCAGTCGTAAGCGTAAATGGCCGCTGCATGATCGTTGCAGTTCCCAAGGCGCCTTTTACAATTGATGGTAGGCATTTTATAGGTATCTCACCAGCCGCACCCATCTACAAGAGCCTTGAAGGGAAAAGAGCAGGCGACACATTTGAATTTAATAATAAAAAATTTACAATCGAGGTTGTAAACTAAAATAAAAGGAAATAGAACATGAGTTCATACGATACTTTATCAGAAGCATTAAATGGATTAAACAAACGTGGTTATACCATAGATTTTAACATGCAAAGTGATAGTATTTATTGTAAGGCGCTTGGTGAATCTTTTAAACCCGATGACTTCGAAATCGTGGAATTCTATCGGTTTGAAGGAAATAGCGATCCGGCAGATGAGTCGATTGTTTATGCGTTAAGGACTAAATCCGGTCATCAAGGCGTCTTAGTTGACGCCTATGGTCTGTATTCAGACCCGTTAACTGCCGATATGGTACAAAAATTAAAAACACATTAAAGCCGGTTGTTCGGTCTTTGCTACCGGTGTATCAACTTTATTTCTTATTTAAAATAAAATCAAAAGACAATATGAGAGGAAAGAACAATATCGTAGCAATTGTAGATGAACTGGGGAAGCTTGGATACTCAGAAGAATTCAGGACCAGGGGTGAAAAATTATACTGGGTGGGGAAGTCTGTTAAATATAATGCTGATCAATTTGAAATAGATCATGCCTATCGTCTTGAAAGCGCGGATGCCCCTGAAGATTCTTCGTTGATTTATGGAATTTCCATTCCGAAAAAAGGGATAAAGGGAATTTTAATCGATGTGTTTGATGCCTTATCATCATTGGAAGATAACTTTGTCATTCATAAAATTCGGTCAGCAAAGACAATTCTGTTGACCCATGAAGAAAGTAATTCGGACTTGAAATTCGGCTTACTGCCAAAAGTTCACAAATCAAAATTTAATGAAGACCCTCATCGCTATGTGTTAAGAAAGGATTTTCCTGATTTTCCTCCTTGTCCATTTGCGCAAAGTTTTTCCATGTTGGGCTATGATAATAAATTAAAGGAATACGTATGGTTAACTTCCAGTATTCTAAAAGATGAAAGATTAAAAACCGTTCTTTATAAAGAAGCGTAAAATCGGAAAGGCCTAACTAATGGCGCCGTCTAAAGAAATTTGACAAACGTTAGTCCAGCTCATACGTATAAAGGTCGCACAAAAAATAAATTCGCTTATTGTGTTATCCTATAGTCGTTGGCTGGCCACAATATATTAACATAAAACTAGAAGAATCGTATGGAACTGAAAAACAAAAAGGTATTAATTACCGGTGGAAGTGCCGGAATAGGCAAAGCAATTGTCAAAGAGCTCGTACGGCATGGTGTAAAGGATATAGCTGTTGTGGGCAGAAAGAAAGAGCATTTAGAGGCGCTAAAAGCTGAATTGAAATCTATAAACATTCTTATCATACAGGCTAATGTTGCTGAGGTTGAAGATTTAAATAGAGTGGTTGCAACGATAACAAAAGAGTGGGGAGCACTAGACATCCTGGTAAATAGTGCGGGTGTTGTAAGTGCCGGTTTGTTAACCGAACAGAGCGACGAAGATATTATTGGCCAGATAAATATCAACCTCACAGGTCTGGTATTATTGACCAAAAAATTAACCAGTCTTTTACAGAAGAGTAACGAAGGTGCAATTGTTAATATATCCTCCGGATATGGCTACATCGCTATGCCCTTTTACAGTGTGTATGCTGCTACCAAAGCAGCGGTCGGACAATTCTCTGATGCCATGAGAAGGGAGCTTTATCAATATCCCCTTCATGTCATGACTGTTTATCCTTCGGCAACAGATACTGGTATGATGAAAACGGCAGTGGTAGAGAAAATGGATAGTCCTGAAGATGTGGCAAAAGCCACTATTACAGGGCTAATTCAGAAAGAAATTAATGTGATCATAGGTGGCAAAGAAATGGAAGAACAAGTAAAAGTGAATTTTTTGGAGCCGAGAAAATTCGACCAAATTGCAGCCAACAATTTTGAAGCCTTAAAAGAGAGGACGAAAAATCATCGATCCATGTAGTATAGTTTCTTTATGATATTACTCGATTTTGATTTAATTTTTAAAATTAATCAATGAAAAACCAGATCTAGTAATAAAAACATTCTTTACAGAACTATCAACCAAATCCCGATTCGATGTTCGGATTCGGTTGGGAGAACAGTTGGATGTACTGCGGGTTAAAATAGCAGATTTAAATATTGCAACGAACTAGACAGACTATTATTTTCAGGACTTTAACTGTTTGTCAGAAGACAGAAGTTACCTTTAATGCTGGAACGCCAACAGCATACACAAATTGAAAAATGAGCAAGAAGCAACTTTTAGATTATGTACGAAACTTTGTTTCATTAGATGATGATGATGAGGCTGAACAATTTGTGTCTGGCTTTAAAGAAGTCAAAGTAAAAAAAAGACAATTCATTGTGCAGCCTAATTTTACCAATAAACATAGAGCATTTGTGGTTAAAGGGGCTTTCAGAACTTATGCCGTTACAGATGAGGGACAAGACCACACCTTTCAATTTGCTATAGAAAATTGGTGGGTATCTGATTTTAATAGCTATATCTATCAGCATCCCGCTACGCTTTTCATCATCGCATTAGAAGATAGTACCGTTTTACAAATTGACTATGATAAAGAGCAGGAACTAAAAAAAGCGAACCATAAATTCGAAACCTTTTTTAGGATAATGGCTGAGAAAGGACTTGCTTTCGAACACCGAAGAATCCTTTTTAACCTAAAACATGGTGCTGAAGCACGCTACGAGAACTTTTTATTAAACTATCCAAATTTCGTTCAACGTGTACCTCAATACGCTTTAGCTTCCTACCTCGGAATGTCAACTGAATTCCTATCAAGAATCAGAAATAAGAAAGCTCGGAAAAAAAGTTGAACTACATCAACCTTTTTTCTTGACCTACTTCATTTTTATTGTTTTTGAATTATCGGAGTTTTGTTTTGTCAATGTTGACAGCTAATTCAAAACAGATAAAAAAATGGAACATTCATTAAATGAAATCTTCTCGGCTAAAAACGAGATGGTTAAAAAAGGACAAATCGTAGAAGCAACAGAAAAGTTTTTCGCTCCGGATGCCAAAACTATTGATTTTGATGGTACGGTAACAAAGGGAAAATCAGAAATGATAGCCAAAATGCAAGGTTTTGCAGGCGCTATTGCCAAGGTAAATGGTATCACCCTGCATAATGCTTCATTGAATGGAGATGTTTCTTTCGCTGAATTCACTTTTGACTTCGATATGAAAGATGGAAGTAAAGTCTTATGGCACGAAATACTTCGAACCATTTGGCAAAACGGACAAATTGTAGAAGAACAATATTTTAACGCTTAAACTAACAAGACATGAGATTCGTAACCAAAAAAATACACGCATATTTAGATTATCCGGTAGCTGTGGCACTAATAGCATTACCGTTTGTATTAGGATTGGGAAATTCTAACCCACTTGCTTTACAACTATCGGTCGGAACAGGCATTGCAGCCTTTATTCTCACACTACTGACAGACCACCAATTGGGTGCATACCGAATTATCCCTTACAAAGGGCATTTAGCGATAGATGCACTTGTGGGAATTGTGTTTGTGATAGCTCCGTTCGCATTTTCATTTGAAGGAGTGGATGCCTACTACTACTGGATAAACGGAGGTGCGGTTTTAACAGTAGTAAGCTTGCATAAGCCGGAGTAGGCTGTTTCTAATTATTTCGATAAATTTTAAAAAAAACGCTTGAAGTCGATGCTTCAAGTGTTTTACGCTTATATAAAATGGACAAAATACTTTCAGAAATTAGAAATTGTACTGTTTGCAAAGATTTTTTGCCTAACATTCCAAGACCGATTATTCAAGCGAGCATGATATCAAAAATTGTAATAATAGGTCAGGCCCCAGGTCAAAAAGTTCAAAATAGTGGTATTCCTTGGGATGATGCCAGCGGTAACAATTTGAGAGAATGGTTGGGAGTCGACAGACAAACATTTTATAATGAAAAGGTCTTCGCACTCATCCCCATGGGCTTTTGTTTTCCTGGCAGCGGAAAATCAGGCGACTTGCCTCCAAGACCAGAATGTGCACCCTTATGGCATCAACAGATTTTAAAATTAATGCCAGAAGTACAATTAACACTTTTGATTGGACAATATGCCCAGAAATACTACTTAAAAAACAGCGCTAAAGATACCTTAACAGAAACAGTGAAAAATTACGAAGAGTATCTCCCAAATTTTATCCCACTACCACATCCGTCACCCCGGAACAACATTTGGCAAAGGAAAAACGAGTGGTTTAAGGAGGACCTAGTATATGTGTTACAGAAAAAGATTGAATCACTTGGAGTTTCCAAGCAATAATCAGCAGAATGATATTGAAGAACAAGTATGTATTGTGACAAATGTCATTGTGCAGTTCCTAATACAAACATAATTTTATCTGAATTAATTAAATCGAAAACTTATATTATGAAACCAAACATTGGAATAAGCGAGGAGTATCGCGACGGAATCAATGAAGTGCTTTCTCATGTCTTTGGAGATCAATTTGTATTAAATACTAAAACACGCAATATCATTAATGAAAAGTAGTAAAACGTGGCATGAACAACATAAGTCTGATTGCACTCCTGGTGATCGTCTTGCCGATAAAGTAACGAATGTCATGGGCTCATGGAAGTTCATTATCATTCAAACTGCGGTGATTCTAACCTGGGTTGGCATCAATTTACTTGCGTATTTTTCTAAATGGGACCCTTATCCTTTCATCCTTCTTAATCTATTTTTTTCGGTGCAATCAGCCTACGCAGCACCTATAATTATGATGGCTCAAAATCGTCAGGGTGAGCGGGACAGAATCCAGGCATATGATGACTATAGAACCAACCTTGAAGCAAAAATGGAAATCGAAGAAATAGAGGTCAAACTTAGCAGGATTGAAACTGAAAAATTGGATAAAATTATCACAATGTTACAAGACCTTAAAGGCATCCACCAGGGTGACATTGAGTGATGGATATAAGTCAAGAACATAGTTTTACAGAAAATAAATAACTTTAATTTTTATTATGAAACCAAATATTGGAATAAGCGAGGAACACCTCGCCGAGATCAGCCAAGTACTTTCACATATCCTTGCTGATGAATTTGTATTATATACTAAAACGCGTAATGCACATTGGAATATTGAAGGACCAGATTTCCATGCCATGCATATGATGTTCGAGTCTCAATATAACGAGCTGTCCGAAATTATTGATAATGTCGCAGAGCGGATAAGGACATTGGGGCATTATGCTCCTGCTACCCTAAAACAAATGTTACAATTAACCCATCTTACTGAACAGACAAGGGAGAAAAACGACAGCAAAGGTTTTATAAAGGAGTTGTTGGGAGATCACGAAAGTATTGTTATCAATATTCGAACGCAAATTAACCGTTTGGCAGAACAATTAAAGGACGCTGGTACCAGTGATTATTTGACTGGTCTGACTGAATTTCACGAAAAACTTGCCTGGATGCTTCGTTCGCATTTGATATAGTTAGTGGACTACACTTTATGATCCTGAAAACTAATTAGAATACATGAAATCATTCCCGCTTCCTATTAAACTCGAAGATTTTATGCCTTCGTTAGTGAAACACTTTAACTCGTGTAGCATTATTATCCAGATGGAATTATATGAGCCAGAGGCGGTGTTTGTCATGGATGATGGTTATATTACTGATCAGGCAGCGCTTACAGGCAGACTTGAAACAGATCTAAAGCCGGGCATTCCATTAATGGCCAATGTTCGCCATATTTTCATTGCTGAAGATATTGCCCAGATCGCGGTAGACTGATCGATTGATGGCACAGGGCAAGATGGCGATTCTATTCAGCTCGCAGGCACGGCCTGCGATACCATCCGGTACAAGGTTGATGGATTTTGGAGATTCCTTATCGACAATAACAAAGGAACCGCTGTGTTGCAGTGATAGTGAGGTGTACAAAAGTGGGCATTATCTGAGCAGTATTACTAACAACTAATCATTAGAAATTTTGGTCTTTTGAACTAATAATCTTTCAACATAATTTAAATAACATGAAATTAAGGTTTCTTTCTCCAACTAATCACGGCATTGTAGACTACCTTGCCGCTGTTACATTAATTGTTGCACCATTCATTTTACAATTGGGCAACAACAATCCTATGGCATCCTGGATATCTGTAATTACAGGTATTGTTGTTATTTTTGTTAGCCTAGCTACCAGGTATCGTTATGGAGTATTTAAAATAATTCCATTCGGCGGGCATCTTGTACTTGACCTCCTAGTTGCGACAATATTTATGCTCGTGCCGTTTCTTTTTGGTTTTGAGGGGCTTGATGCAGCGTATTATTATATCAATGCCGTCGTTGTATATCTTGTTGTAGCAGTTACTGCAAGTGAGGGTAGTAGTATTGATCGATAAACAATAAACATTTTCTAATTGAAATATAAAGTCCGACTGCAATATAAGGCAGCATATTTCAAGGGATTTAATTCTACGGTTATACCCGAATTAGTATTATACTGGGTATAACCGGTTTGATGAAAGATATTAACAGTGAGAGATAGTGGTCTTGAAAAATCGATATCCTAATTTTGAATATTTAGCGGAAGAATTAAAAAAATATGCTAGTACATCATGCTTCTTTACTATTATGCTCAAAAACGGCAAGATTATTCATCATTTTCCTGAAGACATGAATAATTTTAAAACCTGGCTAGAGCAAAATGAGGTGGTCGATATTCGATCGGAAGAAAGATGTTCATTATCATAAAAGTATATAATGATTATCATTGCATGCACTTTCAATCTTTAATTTTGATTATCAATATTTCGGCCTTGTGTAACCTTATTTTCTATAAGAAAACCATCCTCCCAACCATCTTAATTTACTTCATGCCTCCCAAAACGTCAAGGCTCCAACATATTGCTCCGTACCCTTGTTAATGTCTCCCTTGATACCCCAAGATAAGAAGCTATCATATATATCGGGATACGTTGATGTAATTTAGGGAAATTCCGGATGAACTCCCGGTATCTTTCTTCTGCTTGAAGGCTGAGCATCATGTATATCCTATCACGGCTGATATAGTAGTCATCCCTAATGATTTTGGTAACTAGTATATTAAAATTAGGTATATCTTCCAAAAGGGTTTTAAAACTATGTATTGAAAGTTGTATGATGGTACTGTCTTCCAGCGCATCAATAAATTCGTTTGAAGGCGAACTGCTTAGAAGACTAACCGGATCACTTAACCAAACCGTGGCCGGAGAGAGACTTATGATGTGCTCATAGCCCTCACCATCGATTCGATATGACCTGAAACAGCCACTACATACAAAGGTGTGATATCTACATATGCTTCCTTGACGTAGTAAAAATTGTCTCTTTTTAAGTCGCTTGGGTATTGCAAGAGACTTAATAGTTGCAATCTCCTCGTCAGAGAATAGGTCATAAGTTCTGATATAACTTTCAAAAAAATCAAATATAGACTCAGGCATCAATAGAAATAACTGATTGCTTTAAGTAAAAAAAAATTTCACTTTTATTGTCTCTTACAGCAGCAAAGCCACAATGCATGTTTTTAGCACTATTCGTCCTCATAAAAACCTTATTATGACTGGTAAAATTAAGGTATAAAGCAAAGCAGATAAATGGACGGAAAGGACAATCTGTTGTGATAATCATCCTTTTTGTCGGATATACCAACAAATCTTTAAATCTAAACTTGTTGTATAATTGTTAATGGTTACTAGACAAATGGTAGGCATCAATGATGACATCCATATCTGATTATTGACAGCCTAATCAGACGTATCTCGGAATGATTTACGATAAACGTCAGGTGCCATACTCGTTCTCACTTTAAAGAAACGGCTGAAATAAGCCATATCATGAAACCCCAGCTCAATTGCAATTTGCTTTATTGGCTTATCACTTAAATACAATTCATGTTTAGCCTGCGTTATGAGGCGTTCTGCAATCATATCACTAACAGTTTTATAAAAGTTTTGCTTAGCACTACGATTCAGTGTTTTGACGGTGACATTTAATAATTTGGCGTAATCTGCTGGCCTGTGCTTACTGTGAAAATGCTGCTCTATTGCATCGATCAAATTCCGGGTCATGTAATGCGCTGCTGAAAGTTTTTCTGATTGATCACTTCCTCTTTCCATCTTTATCCGAGATGCATAGATCATAAATATTTTTACCCAGGAAATCGTTATATCATAACGACCTAAACGGTCATTATGGAGTTCCGAAATAAGATTATCCAATGGATGCAGGAGTTGATTCATTTCCCCTTTACTGATTTTGATTGAGGGGACTTCGCCAACATTCTTAAATAGCACCTGCTTACTGGTTAATTCCAATTCATATTTATGATTCCAAAAGAAATCCGGGTGAAATTGTAATAATATACCCTCAAGTGGACCATCGGCCTCAATTTGAAAAGGTTGATAAATAGGAAATCTTATTAAGCAATTTTCAGAGAACTTATACTTAACCTTATCAAAGGTTAAGTGACCTTTTCCTTTTCTGATCAGTATTATTTTATAACAGTTGAAGCCTTTCAGATTTTTAAAATAGTTGTCATCATTAAGCTGTACTAACCTAAACGCTAATACGTTGGTTTGTGGATTTACTAATTCTATCTGTAGTCGTTCATTCATACTTTAACAAATTTATTTCATGTTCATTTACCTAGTTAAAACACAAGGACCAATACTGAAAGAAAATGGAGTATGTTCGTCCTCAATGCTGAAGGATAATACATACTCCATGGTTTCATCAGTTAGCTCAAAGGGGGCTAACGAAAATCGACGCAGATTATCCCCCTATTTACTTGCTTTTAAGAAACTATGCGAACAATTGTCTTACCCTTAATCTGATCAGTAGAATTGTATGTCTTAACCGCGTCATCGAGCGTAACAACGATACCGCTATTCGTCTTTAGACCTCCCTCACCAAACCTCTTCACAATCTCAATCAATTGAGACCGATTGGCTTCGACAACAAAGTCAATATTCTTAACTCCGTTGATCTGTTCTTCGATTGGTCCCGTGATGGTCACAAATTTCCCTCCGGAGCGAATCACGCCCAAAGAACGCTTCGCAATATCACCCCCGAGGACATCAAAAACCAGGTCTACTTTGTCAATGCTTTCTAACTCATCATTATCCAGATCGACAAACTCATTTGCGCCAAAGTTGAGCGCCGCTTCGCGATGAGAAGTACGTCCAGTACCGATGACGTACGCGTCGGCATCACGTGCAAGCTGCACGGCCATTGATCCTACTATACCAGCTGCTCCATGCACGAGGATTCTTTGTCCTGCCTGAAGTTGGCCATGATCGAAAAGTGCCTGCCACGCAGTTAAGCCCGGCATCACTAGTGCATTACCATCATTGAAGTCAACATTGTCTGGTAATGGTGCAAGGTTACGTGCCTCTATCGCCACGTATTCGGCCAGTGTGCCGTTTCTATACCAATCCTGAAGGCCGAAGACGCGTTGTCCTACTGATAATCCCGTTGTGCCATACCCAAGCGCCGTAACCACTCCAGCCAGTTCGTGTCCTGGAATCGAGGGCGTTCGGTCATGATCAGCACGATCTGTCCAGGTCGACGGCCATGACAACTCGTCCCCGGTAATACTGGCTGCATAAACCTGAACAATGACATCGTTTATAGCCGCCACTGGCTCTGGCAACTCTACCAGTTTCATCCCAGCTATTCCAGCCGCCTGGTTTGTTACAATTATTGCTTTCATAAAGAGTTCAATATTTATTATTGTTAAAATGATTCTTTGGTCAAGCTATAAAATTAATCTTTTTTTTGGTTACCTTGGTGGGCCAATTTCAAAATATACAAGGGTCCAAATATGATCATAAAACTTCTTCAAATTGCATTTAGAAAAGATAGGCAGCATAGTCCTTTATACTTACAGTTGGAATCTGAAATTATCCAGTTAATTTGTCGAGGCACCCTGAAGCCAGGCCAGCTGCTCCCACCTTCGCGTGAACTTGCTCAAATGCTAAAAATTAACCGAAAAACAGTCGTTAAGACCTACGAAGAATTGAGCTTACAGGGCTGGGTGGAAACCAGAGACCGAAGTGGTGTCTATGTTTCAGGTAACCTCCCTGAGACGTCGGTCCGTATTAATAACCAAAACAACAAAAAATTGACACGGAGTTCGCACCCCATTTATCCATTGATAAATAGATCTATTGATGTATCAACAAGTATAGATCCGGGTATAGAATCAAATGCCAAGGAATTGCCAGCACCGCTATATAAACTCGATGACGGTTTTCCTGATCCGAGGATTGCACCTATTGAGCAGTTAGTGCGGGAATACAGAAGATTTGGGAAAAGCCGCTCGGCAGGGCAATTTCTCATGTATGGTCCGGAACATGGTTCCCATAGGCTAAGGGTTGAGCTTTCCAATTTCTTAAACAGGACAAGAGGTATGCAGATTACTGAAAAAGAAATACTGATAACCAAAGGAACACAGATGGCCATCTATTTAACGACACAGTTACTCATTCGTCCGGGAGATCACGTGTTCGTACCAGAACCAGGTTATAAGGATGCAAATCAAGCATTTATGCTTACTGGAGCAAAACTAACGTTTATTCCTGTAGATAAAGATGGTATGGATATAGATATGATTGAACAGTTGTGTAAGACTAAGGTGATTCCTAAAATGATCTATATTATTCCCCACCACCATCGGCCTACGACGGTTACACTGTGTGCGGAAAGACGTATGCGACTGATGAATCTTGCCCGTAAATATAAATTTGCATTGCTCGAAGACGATTATGATTTCGATTATCATTTTTCAAGCAATTCGCTTTTGCCTTTGGCAAGTCTGGATAACGGAGGAAATATTATTTATGTAGGTTCCTTTTGCAAAAGCCTTGCCCCTGGCATCCGGATTGGTTTTATGGTGGCTCCGGAGGCAGTAATAAACCAAGCCGCAGCGATTCGTAAATTGATAGATCGGCAAGGAGAACAGTTACTGGAAGAAGCAATTGCCGAACTTTTGTCTACTGGTGATATCTCGCGGCACCTCAAAAAGTCACATAAGGTTTATGAGGGGCGGTTGACAAACACTTGCCGCTTGCTTAACGAGCAGTTGGGGGAATATTTAGCCTTTGAGCGGCCGAACGGAGGACTTGCAATCTGGGCAACTTATAGAAAAGATATTAGTGCCAGGGAAGTCTCGCTAAATGCGGCAAAGTTGGGATTAAAGATAAGCGACGGCACTAATTACTTTTTTCAGCCCAATACTTCTAAGCCAGACAACTTCATACGTATTGGATATTGTTCTTTAGATGAAATCGAAATGGTGAGTGCCATTGATCTCTGGAAACAGGCTCTTAGTCAGCTCGGTTTAAAGTAAGTGATAAAATAAAAAACATGTTGTCAAAAGCAAATCTTTAAGTTATCTAGTGCGAAAAAAAATGTTATTTATTACCCATATTATATTGCGTTAAAGCTGTATCATATAGGTGTGTCTGTGCATTTAGTATGGATATTTTCACCTATGTCCTGCCTCCGTCTGAAAGTCCCCGAATATAAATGAGGTGCATAGGTTAAAATGCTTCAGAAATCTTTTCAAAAGAAACAAACTCCAAAAACTACATTTCTGATGGAGTAGCTTCGACTTTGGCACCACTTCAATGTATGTGACATTTGTCAATGTACGCTTTAATCAAAGTTTATACTTTAGTAGTCAATTAAGATACTTGCATTCGTTAAACGTATGTATAACGTGAGGCATTGAGTTAAGTGTTTGATTCTCAATTCAGTTTTGCCATACTGCTTAAATAATTTGAATAGGAATTAGTCATTAAAAAGCAATAACATTTAAACAAAAATCAATATCAATGAGAGCAATTTATAATGATCAAGTGATCGCAGAAAGTGAAAACACTGTTGTTGTCGAAGGTAACCATTATTTTCCTGAAAATTCCGTGAAAAAAGAATTCTTAACGGAATCAAATACACACACGACGTGCCCTTGGAAAGGTATGGCATCTTACTACAATGTAATTGTTAACGGGGAACAAGCCGCCGACGCTGCATGGTACTATCCTAATCCACGACCACTGGCCGAGGGTATAAAAGGACGTATCGCATTTTGGAATGGCGTAAAAGTAAGTAAGTAGTCTTATGACGTTTATTATTATATATATGCCATAACCGTTGGTGAAAAATCAATCATTATATTTCAAAAACTAAACGCATGGGTAAAAAAGTAGCTGAACAACTAATTGAAATGCTAGTGGAAAATGGCGTAAAAAGGATCTATGCTGTTGCCGGAGATAGCCTAAACGAGCTAAATGATGCTGTTCGACGTAATGGAAAAATAAAATGGATTCATGTACGCCATGAAGAAGTCGGCGCCTACGCGGCGGCGGCAGAGGCCGAACTCAACGGAATAGGATGCTGCGCAGGAAGTTCCGGCCCAGGACATGTGCACCTTGTTAATGGTCTTTACGATGCGCAACGTTCAGGTGTGCCGGTGATCGCAATTGCTTCGACTATACGTACCAGTGAATTTGGTACAAACTACCATCAGGAAACAAATACGATAAAACTATTCGATGACTGCAGCTGTTACAACCAAATAATCCAAACGCCTGCACAAGCTCCCCGCATGATGCAGACTGCCATTCAGCATGCCATTCACCAGCGGGGCGTAGCAGTTATTGGTCTGCCCGGTGATATCTCTGCCCTCCCTGCCCAGGAAAGTGTTGCCGCCATGCATAACTATAGACCTGTTTCGATTCACCGTCCAGTTGATCAAGATTTACATAGAGCAGCGGCCTTATTGAATAAGTATCCTAAAGTTTCCATCTTTTGCGGATTTGGAGCTATCCATGCACATGATGAAATAATACGTCTTGCAGAAGCATTAAAGGCACCCGTGGGCTATACCTTTCGTGGAAAGATGGGCATACAATATGACAATCCTTATGATGTTGGAATGACCGGTCTTTTAGGCCTTCCTTCAGCCTTTCATGCGATGCATGAATCGGATATTGTTTTGCTCTTGGGTACAGATTTTCCTTACATACCTTTCATGCCAACTGATAACAAGTTAATCCAAATAGATGACAAACCGGAAAAATTGGGAAGAAGGGCAAAATTGGAACTTGGATTGGCTGGAGATATTAAGGATACTTTAACAGCATTACTACCATTAATAGATAGTAAAACGGACGATAGCTTTCTCAACGCCCAATTGACTTTATATGACCATGTAAAAAAGCATCTAAATATTTATGTAAAAGATTCGGGTGCAAAGGATCTTATCCAACCTGAATTTGTAGCCCATGCAGTCAATGAACTCGTATCCGACAATGCTATATTCACTATGGATACGGGCATGTGCTGTGTATGGGCTGCTCGTTATATTGCCGCTACCAAAGGGCGCAAATTTCTGGGATCGTTCAATCACGGTTCTATGGCAAATGCGATGCCGATGGCTATTGGTGCAGCTTTGGCGCATCCGGAAAAGCAAATTATTGCGCTCTGTGGTGATGGTGGACTGACCATGTTACTCGGTGACCTGGTAACTATTAAACAATATAATTTACCGGTCAAGATTCTGGTATTTAACAATCGTTCATTAGGAATGGTAAAACTTGAAATGGAAGTTCAAGGCCTTATTGATAATGAAACAGATCTTGTTAATCCGGATTTTTCGCTAATTGGAACCGCTATGGGCTTTAAATCTATAACTATTGATGAGCCTCAAATGGTGTATGAAGGGCTTTCAGAGGCATTGGCACATAACGGGCCTGTTATAGTAGATATTAAAACCAATCCACATGCACTGGCAATGCCCCCCAAAATTGAATGGGAACAACTAAAAGGCTTTACCTTATCAGTAGGAAAAATGATCCTAGGTGGTCGCATGGATGAGGCGATGCAAACATTAAAATCAAATTACCAACATTTAAAGGAAATCATCTAAATATGACAGCAACTGATGAAGGCGACTACATTATTAAATTTATAATTCATGTAGAATATTGAGATTGCATCATATGAGGGCAATTGCAGGGAATGCACAACGTAATTACAATTTTTACAATAAAACTTTAGGCTTGTGCCTGTCAAGAAAACCGTGAACTGTGATGATCCTCAAACAATAATAACAGGCACTTATTCAGCAACTAAACTGATAACTTAAGTTTAATTTTATGTCAAAGACAATTTTAGTAACAGGGAGTGGTACAGGGTTTGGTAAATTAATTGCCAAAGCGCTATCTGAAGAAGGACATGGAGTAATTGCAACCATGGTAATCACTGATGACAAGAGTAGGGAAACAGCTGAAGAACTTGGTTCATGTCCCAACATTCAAGTGGTAGATATAGATTTGAATAACGAAAAATCTATAAAGGATAATGTAGATCATATCCTTCGTAAATATGGAGCAATCGACATTTTAATCAATAGTACCGAGGTAATCAGCATAGGGTTGCTTGAAGCAACTTCTATCACTCAAATAAAACATATACTTGATATTAGCTTATTTAACGTGATAAGTATGATACAGGCTGTGTTGCCAGACATGCGAAAAAACAAATCCGGGATCATTTTAAATATCTGTTGTGGACCCTCCCTTTTTTCCTTACCATTCTTAATACCGCAAACATTATCAAAAATAAGTATCATCGCATTATCGGAAGGATTAAAAGCTGAACTGAAAAATGAGGGAATCGATTGTATTTCTGTTTTGGTTGATAGTTGTTTGCCCAATTCGGACGATAATAAGTTATTAGATGCTGACCGGCCGGAAATTGAAGAGGCCTATAGAATTGAATCCAAAGATTTAATACACAAACTAAAACAATCAGTTTCTAAATTAGAACCTACAGAGGAGAAACGTCAGCGTGTCATCAACGATATCCTAAACGCATTAAATATGAAAAGTGGAACGAGGCCAGAAGTAATAATCATCGATAAAAAAAATGAGCATACTATTCGCGAGCTGTTCGAAAAAAAGATCGAGTTGAAAAATAATTGGTTTGAACGAACTGGCTTAAAGGTCTAGTCGAATAGAATCTAAATTGACTTTATCCCGCAATTCTCCTACAACACATAAATATCCTAGCCTAAATAGAACAGGATTAAAATCAAATGAATGTTATCCGACTTGGGCATGTTCATACATTTTCTTAATCAAAGCATTACGCAGGCTGTCAAGAAACTTTGTAACCCTCCCTTTTTTCGGGACTTAAGCTACATAAATGTATGATAAAAATCTCTCAAACTAACATTAAAAATGCTTTCAAATGTTTTAATGATGAGCTTGATATCTGCATTTCCATTATCGACGTATTGTCAGAATACATCATCGTCAAAAACAGATTTGGTGTACGCCCCAACTTTCTATTGAAATAGGTTAAATACTTACTATTCTGCTCACTCATTGCATTAAGAAGGTACATGTTGTTATCTATCGTTGACATCTCTATTATATTAAAATGCTTCTATCAGATACTTCTGAACTTCGAAATATTTGTTCCCGTATAGAGCTTAAAAAACTTGCTGAAATGTGCCGGACTTTCAAAACCAAGTTCATAGGCTATTTCCTTAGCCGATTTTTCAGTATAATGTAAATAACGTTTGGCTTCCAACAGAAGCTTTTCACGAATGAGTACCGAAGGTGCCGGTTGTTTTAATCGTGCAAAAACATTGCTCAATGTCTTAGGAGATTTATGGAGGGCACCTGCATAAAAATTAACCTGATGTTGTTCTTTGAAATTTTTTTCGAGAAGCAATGCAAATTTTCTCACAATATCCATTTTTTCGTCAGGGAATTTTGAATAGCTTTCACTTTGAAGCTTTGCTATTCGTGTAGTTTTTATAATTACCCTTTTTAATAAGGTACGAAGCATTTCTCCCTGAAAATTATCCCTCACCATCAGTTCAGTAGAAAACACTTTTTCAAGGTCGGACAATTCTTCTGCTTCATCGGCATTTAGTGTGATAAACATTGGATGCTGGATTCCGTAGAAGAGAAAACCGACGCATCCAACTTCAGAATCGTGATCGATGATACAGTAAAATTCACGGTTAAATTGCCAGGCAGTTAGGGTCTCAGGATGCTGAAAGGTAAAATGCTGATTGGAAACGAGCGGAAGAATGCTCCGTGGTGGCATTGTGTAGGCTATCGCATCGATGAGTACTTCTTGCGATTCACCCTTATTGTAAACAAAAGTATTTACGGGATTAGGACTTGAATTGCTAAGTCCTAATCCTGAAAACAGTTGATTATCGCTGTGCATAACAAACCGCGCCAATGTTGCATTTTCGTTATATTCTTTGATCATTCCCGTTCAGATTTCGTTTTTTTTCATATAATACATGTAAAAAAATAACATCAATTGCACTATTGAGCTATTCTCCGGTTACCATATGCATGGCAATAGCGATTCGGTTCCTGCTACCGATGGTAACTGTAACAAAAATTACTTGAGCTAATTTCTGTTCACCAAGCAGCGCTAGTGCTCGCTCGTAAGTTTCATCAGAAACCCCAGCTTTATCAAGTTAGGCAATTTCTTCTGCCAGTTTAAGTACAGCTTGTTCTGTTTCTGTAAAAAAGGTGTTTCCCACCATGCGGCCAGGACAAACAGGCGCTACGGAGTTTACCCTAATTCCAATGCCGCTTGGGTATGACTGATTATATAGTAACCGCAAACGTTGATTAGTGAAATCCAAGTCCGGATAAGTTCCTGGGGGTTTGGTTCCAGATCTAAAGTTGGTAAATATTTGTCCGAAGTCCCCCTCGCTCTGTATAATTTAGGTTCTGCTTTTCCGATGTCCATTCTTGTTTTTAACTTATATTACTGTCGCTTATAATCTTGCAATCTTGTTTTCAGCATGTTCATGTCTCTTGGAAGATCATTTATCCAACCAAATAAAAGTTAGATCGAACCAGCCAGCGGAACAGCGGGATAGTCCTTCTCCGGATCGAACACGTTATTGAAAAAGTTCGTCAGCGAATACATAGCCACCAGAGCGACAATCTCCATGATATTCGCATCTGTATATCCAGCTTGACGAACAGTTTCCAGATCAGACTCACCGACCTGACCGCGGGTCTCGATGATTTTGCGCGCAAACTGGACGGCGGCGTCCTTCTTCGGATCGATAGCATGGCCTTTCCGAGCGAGAATAATTTCATCGGCCGGCAACTTAGCCATACTGGCCGCATAGCTGTGAACCGCCAGGCAGTAGTTGCAGCCATTCACCTCAGAGACGGCGAGGCTGATGATTTCTCGCGTCTTCACGTCAAGCACCTTGTTCAGGGAACTGCGGAAAGTAGCCCATGCATTGAACGCAATTGGACTCTGCGCAAATGTCGCAAGCATATTTGGCGTGAACCCGAGCATCCTGGTGAACGTATCAAGAGTTGGTTTAGAGTCAGCCGGCACCTGTTCCGGCTTTAGAGCTTGTGTTCTTGGCATCATAGTCTATAGATTTAAAGTTATTTTGACGTTAACTGAATAGTTATTACTAGCTAATAGATTTTGCTAATGGAAATTCATTAGGCACTTGGGTTACAGCATGTAATATGTTACTGATAGTTCTGTCGCCTATGTGCACGATCATATCAATAAGGTTCTCTTTCGAATAACCGGCATCAAAAAAGGCTGCTACCAATGTTCCATCACCTGCATTTCTTTTTTCTGAAAGCTGTTTGGCGAGTTTTACCAAAGCATTCAATTTTTTATCAAACCCTGCGCTTCCGCCTCTGATTTCAAGCGTCTGTTCTTCTGTGAAACCATTCATCTTGGCAACCATAGTATGTGCACTTAAGCAATATAAACAACTATTCACCTCACTAACTACTAGCGTTACCGCCTCAATTTCTTTTTTTGTTAACGAGGTTTTGCTATTTTCAAGATTAATATAAGCTTCTAGCGCATTTTCGGAATAAGCTAACGTAGAGTACAAATTAGGCACAGCACCGAATGCTTTTTTCAGACCATCGAATATCTGTTGATTTTTTGCTGAAACCTCTTCTCTTTTTAGGACGTTGAATGTATTTTCCATTTTTATTAAATTGTTATGTTATAAATTTATTCGTTTGTATAGTACAAAGGTAAGCCGAGGGAAAGCTTTCACAAATGTCCGTACTTCCCTTTAAGTTGTCTATACTTCCCGATATGGAAAATTTCACTTCCGGATAAGTTTTAATAAATATTGACGATGTACAAATTGACTAGCTATATTAGAGTACTTACACGTTAGCCATCACCGAAAAAGAAATTGTGGGTGAAATAGTTTATCTGTATGTAAGATCTGCTTATGTATGTTTCTTAAAACGCACGAGTATTCCCTTCCAATAATTTCAAATTTGTTTTTTTGATTTTCCCTAAAATTCTCTTTTAAAAAACTTTATTTGATATTTCCCAGATGCATCGGGCAGTTTATTCTCCCTTCACTTTGCTTATTAAGAAGTAGTTATTTCTACATTGTATTGTAGTACTGTGCGCCATCTTAGGATTAAATAGATGATTTTTCAGTTGTTATATATCTTGGATCAAGGCAGAATACTTTTAATAAAATATATTGATCATGTTTTCGTTTACATTGATCAACATTATATTCTTTTCGTAGATTTTTCAATTACTGCGACTACAATAGAGCCACTATTACATGCTTTCCCGCAACATTTACTTGCACATTCCCCTTTACATTTATTATTTTTTGTCTTACCGGATTGATGTGATTTAGAATCACTTTTTAAAGGATTGCAATAAGAGATTTCCATATGGGAAGCCTGTTGAGCTTCAATCGTATATCCATACGATTGAAGCTCAACAAAATCAATACAAGGCTACTTAAAAGTAACCTCATACTAACGCCTCCCATTATTTCTAATCTTGTTTTCATTAATTATTTATTCACAATACAATTTTATCGTTGATTCGATTGATTCTTCAGCTACCGAGGCTTCATTTAATACTATCTTTCCATAAGGCCACACCAAATCCCAAAAAGACTAAATCTTTCAAAATAAAAAAGTCCGTAACAGGTACTCCATCTACTGTCTTCCATACTCCAGGAGTAGTAAATAAAAAACTAATTGTAAATCCAAAAGTCAAAATCATTAGCAATCCAGCCCATTTTAGGCTATTTTTTATTTTTATTCCTATCAACAGCATTAATCCCGTGATAATTTCAATTATGCCGATTATATTTGAAACGGTTCTAATTGACCATATTTCATAACTCCATCCCATTAAAGGATGATTTTCTACGAGAGATTTAATTCCTTTAGCTTCCGTTAATGTAAACTTAAAAGCACCGATCCAGAGTAGAACAACTGCTGTACCTAGAACCATGATTAATAGCCCGATACTTGGCGTTTTTATGTTGCTTGATTTTTCCATTTTTTTATTTGATAAAACAAAGATATTTATAAAACAGCGCGGTTAATAGTCCATATTTCCCTAATACATGACGAAATTTCCTTTTATCGACTAAATTGGAATAGCTTTCTTTCTAATTCTAATTTAAAGCTGTTCCGTATTTTTTATATTCATGAATAAGATGCTTTCTAAAATAATAAAAAGGCCTATCATAGAATTAAAGTGATTTTATCTTTTGTGAAGAATAAACTAAGCAATATAGCCACTACAGGATTACATAAGCATATATACTTACTTGTGTAGATACTCGTACATACCACTAAAAGATATAAGGGAAGCAAATATTATCAGGTAATATAGTGAGAGCCGTGATCCTATGTCAACGGTCCTTATGTTGAAATTTTATATTCGGAATTTAGCAGACTAAATGTAATAAAGACCACTCCACCAATTCGCATTTGCCATGAGGTGCTGACCGTCAAACTGTGTAATAACCTCAAATCACAATTTCATACACGGGCACCTATCTTACAAAATTCGCGTATATTCGATTCTCAGCAGTTAGGTTTAGGTTTTTAGACACACTGCCGTTAATGATGTTTTGGAATCTGCGTATTTTTTTGAATATAAAAAACCACTTACCCAAGCAATTTGTGCAAGTAAGTCATGATACCATTTTTACATAGAACCCGCTAAGACCTCTATCCTGTGAAGGAATAGAATATGATTGATGAATACATGGCTGGATTGTATGTTAACATGGTATTAATTCTCTTTTTTTGATTCTGTCTTCGATTTACTGTTTCAAATTTTCCTTTGAATAGGTGGTTGACATTTTAAGTTAGCTAATTTTGTCAATTTGAATCTCCCAAATCAATAATTTTTTCGAGTTAAACAGATAGATACCGTAAATCGGGAAATTCAGTCATATGATAGGGAAATTTGGACATCAGTATAACTAATATCATCAAATACCTTTGTTTTATAAAATTTTAACAGAATAATTTATGAGACACAAACAATTTGGGTGGTTATCACTTTTGGGACTATCATTAGTTTTAGCATCATGTAGTAAGGACGATGATGGCATGATGGAAATGTCATCATCGTCAACGATTACAATTGAAAATGTATTGGACTCCAGACCTTTAGTTGAATCAGGAACATTTAAAAATAATGGCGGTTCTCCTCTAATTATGCCAGGAGAATCAATTTCAATTCAATTATATGCAGGTAAAGGACAGGCTGTATCATTTGCAACAATGTATGGATGGTCAAACGATTTATTTTTTGCTCCTGCTAATCCTGGTATCAAATTATATAAAGACGACGGAACTCCAATCGAAGGTGACGTATCAAACCAAATTAAGTTATGGGATAATGGTACAAGGATTAACCAAATGCCGGGAGCTACTGTAATGCATCCAGGTACTCCGGAATCTAGTGTGAAAGATATCACTGAGGTAAACAGTGCAGATGAACAAGGAAACACATATGCGCCTGCTTCTAGTTTACTAAAAGCCAGTCTACATTATGAAGGTAACTCACAGTTTACACTGACAATTGAAAATACATCAGGAAATACTGCTAATCCTACGCCGTTTAGTCCGGGTGTATGGACAGTATCATATATTGCAGGGGGAGATTTATTAAATCCGAACCCACTATATGAATCAGGCAAACCTACCGCAAATGGCCTAACCAACATTGCCGAAATGGGTGATAATACAATGTTTGCAGATTATATTAAGTCGCAAACAGGAATCTTTACACCACTGTCCCCAGTTTTAGTAGTCATTTACAACGGTATTGAGAATCCAATTTATAAAGTAGGTGAAAAAGATCAAGGTAAAGGATTAAAAAAATTAGCACAAATGGGTGATGCTACTGAATTAGCAGCGTATCTCAAAACTGTGAATGGAGTAAAAGATGTATATGTATTGCCTGCTAGCAATTCGACGGTATTGTTGCCAAAAATTGGTGGGCAAGCAGGTAACAAAGTATCACAAGAATTAAATGTTAAATCCGGTGATAGATTGGCAATTGCAACCATGTATGGCTTATCAAATGATTGGTACTTCGCTTCAAAAGGCAATGGTGTGGATGCACTGCAAAAGGGTGATATTTCAACAACAATTGGTCTGTTTGACAATGGGACAGCGATAAATCAATTTCCTGGAGCGAGTATTACCCAATTTAATTTAGCAGGAGTACCACTGCCAGAAGATAAAAATATAGAAGAAGTGCCAAATCCCAACGCATTTACGATGTTACCGACTATACCAAACATCATCAAAGTAACAATAGAATAATCCAATAACAAGGCTGGGCATTTTTAATCTTAGACTCTCATTATAAATCGCGGATAAATGAAAAATAAATTCAGTTTATTAAGCAAAGAAGAAATTTCATCAACGAATAGAGAAATTTTTGATAAGATGGAGAAGAGTTTTGGTAAAGTACCAAATCTATATAACATAATAGCATATTCTGAGAATGCGTTAGGAGCCTATATGAAATTAGAAGAAACTCCTAATTCCCTAACTATAAAAGAGGTCGGAGCTATAAATTTAGTGGTAAGCCAAGTAAATAGTTGTGTATACTGTTTAAGTGCGCATACCATAGTTGCAAAATCGATAGGTATAAATGATGAGGAAGCGATTGAGATCCGCAAGGGGGGGTATCATGCTAACGAAAAGTTGGATGCGCTTGTAAAAATTACCAATCAGATTACAGAAAAAAGAGGACATGTGGATGTAGGAACATTAGATGCTTTTTTTAAGGCTGGTTATACTAAGGGAAACCTTGTTGATATAATTGTCATTATAGGTGATCGTACAATAAGCAACTTATTACATGCCGTAACACAAGTACCGATAGATTTTCCTTTAGCAAAAAACATTTAATCACACTTCATTAACTAAAAATGGAAAGTATAACACAAAAAATAAAACACATTATGAGCATACTTGGTCTGCTTATAATGGTTAGTCAGGCCAATGCCCAAGGACAACAAAAGAACATGATGGACCATAAAGAAAAAAGCCAGATGGAAATGGGGAGGATGGCTATGGGAGAGAATATGTATCCTCAAAAAGCTGAGGATATCAGCCCACTTTTGGCAGGAGAGAAAATACCTATGGTAACGTTGATGAATCAGCAAGGGAAAATTGTCGATTTAAATAAAATGGTAGCTGAGAAACCTACTATCTTAGTTTTTTATCGGGGTGGATGGTGTCCATACTGTTCTAAACAATTATCTGGATTACAAGAAATATCAGGCGATCTGGAAAGAATGGGATATCAGTTAATTGCAATAAGCACCGATAAGCCTGAAGGTTTAAACGCTTCAATGGATAAAGCAAGCTTAGAATACACATTGTTGTCAGATGCAGATCTGGCAGTTTCTAAGCAATTCGGCATCGCGTATAAAGCCCCTAAAGGTTATTGGGATTTTCTCCCTAAGTCTACTGGCGGAAAAGACATTGATTTGTTGATACCTGTTCCATCGGTATTTATATTAAGCAAAAATGGTGAAATAAATTTTGAATACATCAATCCAGATATTACAAAAAGGTTAAAGCCTGAATTATTAAAGGTAGTAGCACAAACAATATTTAAAGACTTATAAAACAGAAACGATGTTAAAAACTAAGAAAAGAGTAATGACTTATACGATGCTAATTTTTGCATTGGTGTCTTTAGTAAGTATGTCATTTGCCCAAAATAATCCAAAAGCCGGTATGAAAAAGGAAAGTCAGGAAATTGACTTTACTAATGGGAAATGGAGCGAAATTGCTGCAAAAGCAAAAAAAAGTAATAAATATATTTTTGTGGATGCTTATACAACTTGGTGCGCGCCTTGTAAATTACTGAAATCTAAAACATTCAAAGAGAAAGAAGCAGCAGTGTATTTTAATAAAAATTTCATTAATGTGACCATTGATATGGAGAGTGGTGAAGGTATTGCATTAGCAGAGAAATGGAAAGTGACAGCATATCCAACATTATTATTCTTCACTCCACAAGGTAAATTAGTGATGACAAAAATAGGATTTGTCAATGGAAAGCAGTTGATAGAATTTGGTGAACAGGCTTCAAAGAAAAAATAACTGAAAATATAAAGACATGAAAAATTGGAATTTAGAAGGGAAAAAAGTAGTAATAACGGGAGGTTCCAAAGGGATTGGGAAAGCAATAGTCACAGAGTTTGCGGAATTAGGAGCCGAAGTATTGTTTACTGCACGCGATAATGAGGAGGTCATTAAAGTAGAGAGTGCTTTGAGAGAGCGAGGATTAAATGTATATGGTATGTCAGCTGACGTAACTAGTACAGATCATCGTTTGAGAATTAAAATGTGGGTAGATAAAAAATGGGGTAAATTAGATGTGCTGGTCAATAATGCTGGAATTAATATTCGTAAACCAAGTAACGAATATGAAGAAAGAGAATACAGATCTGTATTTGAAGTAAATGTGTTAGCCCCATTTGAATTAAGTAGAATTTTATATTCAAGCCTTTTGGACGGGGCAGGAAGTGCGGTGGTCAATATTGCGTCTGTAGCGGGAATATTGGATGCTAGAACTGGTGCTCCTTACGGAATGTCAAAGGCAGGGCTAATTCAATTGGGAAGAAACCTAGCGAATGAATGGGCAGAAGATAAAATTAGAGTAAATACGGTATCGCCATGGTTTACCGAAACACCAGCAACAAAAAATGTATTGGCAGATGAACAAAAATTAAGTGCAATAACAAACAGAACCCCATTGCGACGCGTGGCCCAAGATGTAGAAATAGCAGCGGTAGTTGCTTTTTTAGCAATGGATAAGGCATCGTATGTGAGCGGTCAAAATATTGTAGTGGACGGAGGTGCGACAGCAGCAATTTTGTAAGATATATAAGAACATATAAATGTGAAATGAGAGGGTGTCTTATGATGTAGTGTAAGTATGAGATAATTGGGGAAACGTGATGGATATTATAAGGGAATAAAGAGGGAGAAAAATTAAATTAGTATCCACTTAAAAACGATAAAATAAAGGCAAATCAATATGGTAAGGGAATACGAAGATAAAATAACTTCAGCAAGATTCGTCATGCATGTGAACAGTGATCAGTTAAAAGGAGCAGGACTTCGTAAGCCAACAGCACCTATCAACACTTTTGTTTATAATAAAGGTTCTAAGCAAAAAGTAAAAATTGATGAAATTGACTATGAAATGCCCGAAAGGTCTTTATTACCATTAGTATCCAATCAAAATTTCACATTTGAAAAACCAGATCAATTAATTGCCTGGCAGTTTAACAGAGAGTTTTATTGCATAGTAGATCATGATGCTGAAGTAGGTTGCGTTGGTTTTCTATTTTATGGTATTGAACATCCTATGTTTATTAAATTAAATGAGGATGAGAAAGAAGAAATGCGATACTTAGAAAAAATGTTTTCTGATGAATGGTTATCGCAAGATAATTTTCAAGGAGAAATGCTTAGGACTTTGCTGAAACATCTAATAATTAAAACGACCCGTACTGCAAAACAGCAAAGTGAATGCTATTCAAAATTTTCAGATGAAAAACTTGATATGATCAGAAAGTTTGCCTTATTACTGGAAGAAGATTTTAAAAAGGAACATGGAGTGAAATTTTATGCAGATGCGTTAAATAAATCACCAAAAACTTTGAGTAATATTTTCGCGATTTTGAGGCAACCTGCTCCATCAAAAATAATACAAAATAGGATTATCCTGGAAGCAAAAAGATATCTGCATTATACCGACAAAACGGCAAAGGAAATTGCATACGAATTAGGTTTTGAAAGTCCGGCACATTTTAGCAGATTTTTTAAAATGTATACCGGTACAAACATCTCCAAATTTAGAGAATAAGAGTCTTAGTTAAAAAAATGAAGATATAACAATGTTAACAATAGAAATACCCGATAATAAGGAAGTTAGTAAAAAAAACAAGGAGTTCTTGAAATACTTCAAAGAGCGTTTAGGGAGTGTCCCTAATCTTTATGCGTCGATGATGCATTCAGAAAATGCATTAAGTAATTACTATCAATTTCATACTAGAAAGGTTTCTTTGTCAAAGCAAGAATGCGAAGCGATTATGTTAGTGGTTTCTCAAAAAAACAATTCTTTATATTGTCTAAGTGTCCATACTATGATCGGAAAGCTAAATGGTTTTGATGAAGATCAAATATTACAGCTTCGTCGGGGGAATGCTGAATTTGATAAAAAATTAGATGCGCTGGTAAAATTCATTAAAAATGTAGTTGAAGAAAAAAATAGGATTAGTGTGCAACTGCTTCAACAATGTTTTAAAATGGGCTATAATCATGAAAATCTGATTGATGCGTTGCATGTCGTAGGTGATAGTTTCATCACAAACTTCACAAGCAAAGTTTTAAATGTGCCAATAGATTTTCCTTTAGCTAAAGAATTAAAAGAACACTAGGAAATAGGGCAATACTTAAAAACTTGGTTATTGGCATTGGTCGAAATACCCTTGGTTTCCTGTGGTCAACAGAAAATCAATAAAAAAATAGGAAAAAAAGAAGTCGAAAGAAAGGGAGTCATGGAAATAGATAGTAAAAATTGTGAAATTGCCACGTTTGCTGCCGGATGTTTTTGGTGTGTAGAAGAACAATTCAAACTACTAGAAGGGGTGGAATCTGTAACCTCTGGATACACTGGTGGTCATCAGAAAAATCCTAGCTATAAAGAAGTAAGTACTGGTATGACCGGGCATGCAGAAGCTTGTAATATAGTCTATGATGCTGAAAGAATATCATATAAAGAATTATTAGGAGGTTTTTTTGTCGCGCATGATCCGACCCAATTAAATAAACAGGGAGACGATATTGGAACACAATACAGGTCCGCTATTTTTTACCATGATGAAAGTCAAAAGAAATTGGCTGAAGCTATCATTGCTGAATTGAATATTGAACAGGTTTATCCAAAGAATATAATAACCGAAGTAACAACTTATGGAGAGTTTTACAAAGCAGAAGATTATCATCAAAATTATTTTGAGAATAATCCAGAGGCCGCGTATTGTCAGAGAGTGATTAAACCTAAGCTAGACAAGTTTAAAAAAGTGTTTAAGAATAAAGTTAAACCGAAATATAAATGAAAAGGATATTGATATTAATTGGATGCATGTTTTTCTTAGGTAGTTGTTATGCGCAGGAAACGAATAAAGGTATAAGTCAGGAACATATGGAAAATCCCTATTATTCCAGAACCGATAAAAAAAAATTAAATATCAGTAATGCAGAATGGAAAAAAGTCTTAAATCCACAGTTGTATCAAGTTGCAAGATTACAGGCTACTGAACAGGCATTTACTGGTAAATATTGGGATAGTGAAACGAAAGGCACCTACTATTGTGCGGTGTGTGGAAATAAACTTTTCCGTTCAGATGCTAAATTTTCAAGCAGTTGTGGGTGGCCTAGTTTTTTCGAACCCGTTAAAAACAGTGTCGTCTATAAAGAAGATAATTCACATGGCATGCATAGAACAGAGGTTGAATGCAATCGTTGTAATTCGCATCTCGGACATATCTTTGATGATGGCCCCGCCCCTACATATAAGCGTTACTGTATGAATTCCATTTCAATGGATTTTGAGCCTGATACGCTTAAATAAGACAGATAAGCTTCCTCTAACATGGGCCGAAAACAGCCCAACATTATTTTAATAAACTTACAAAAATTATCATGAAAAAATGGTTATGGGTCTTGCTATTGTTCCAAATAACAAACTTACAGGCTCAGATAAAGGAAGTTGTTAAGTGGGATTATAAAATTAATAAAATCGCAGACAATGAATATGAGGCTGTGTTGAAAGCACAGATAGACGAAGGTTGGCATCTTTACTCTAAGGATTTACCAAAGGATAGCGGTATACCAACAAAAATGAAAATTGTTAGTAATAACGTTGAATTAATAGGAGACGTAAAAGAGCTGGGAAAAAAAACAGAAGAGTTCAGTGAAGCATTTGGTGTTCAAATAGTATATTTTGCCGATTCTGTAAGATTTATTCAAAAATTCAGATTAAAAAGTAACGGAATCAATCCCAAGATAGCTACTGAGATTATTTTTCAGGTATGCAACGATAAAATTTGTTTAGCTCCAAATACGATAGAATTTGAGGAAATAGTAAATGCAAAAAATGATTTGGAAACAAAGTCCAAAATCATAGTAAGTGAAATGCAAGATTCTGATTTAGCTCATCTGCAAAGTGACATTAAGGTCAATACATTAGATTTTAAAAATCCCCTGGTAGATTGTGGTAATGAGCAAGTCACAGAAGAATCTGGTAATTGGCTGGTATTGCTATTAGGATTCCTAGGAGGATTAATAGCGTTGTTGACACCATGCGTCTTCCCTATGATTCCACTGACAGTTTCTTTCTTTACAAAAAATGCTACTGATAGATCTAAAGGAAAACGGAATGCACTGATTTATGGCGGGTTTATTTTAGTCATCTTTTTAGTACTAAGTATTCCTTTCCATATTTTAGATGGTATCAGTGGAAATGTTTTCAATGAGATAGCAACAAATATATGGTTGAACTTAGTGTTCTTTGTTGTATTCTTATTCTTTGCATTAAGTTTTTTTGGATATTATAATATAACGTTACCGACTTGGATTGTCAATAGATCCTCCCAAGCAGAAGAAGCTGGGGGAATTGTAGGGATATTTTTCATGGCATTAACACTAGTAATTGTTTCCTTTTCGTGTACCGGCCCTATCTTAGGTAGTCTTTTAGGCGGAGTTGCTTCTAGTTCTAAAGATGTCCCAACGTTACTGTCATTTGCTCTTGGAGGATTTGGACTTGCCTGGGCATTTGTATTTGGATTTTTAGCTTTATTTCCGCAAGTATTATTATCACTTCCAAAATCAGGAAGCTGGATGAATACATTAAAAGTATGTCTGGGCTTTATAGAAATAGCATTAGCATTAAAATTTTTATCAAAAGCGGATTTAGTTTCCAAGACTTTTTTGCTAAAGAGAGAGGTATTTATTGTACTGTGGATTATAGTAACAGTGGGTCTAGTTTTGTACCTGTTTGGTAAAATCCGATTCCCACATGATGATAAAAATGAAAAGATAACAACTGTTAGAAAAAGTTTTGGGATCGCAGGTATTTTGTTTGTATTGTATTTGATACCGGGCTTATTACACTCAGAGAAACCACGTTTATCTTTACTAAGTGGCATTCTGCCTCCTTTAAATGTAAGCTTCTATACTTCCCCAGAGGACGGCATTTTTGGAATACATCCAGAACATGATTATTATGAAGCTATTAAAGTAGCAAAAGAAAAAAATAAACCTGTTCTTATAGATTTTACCGGATACGGGTGCGAGAATTGTCGTAAAATGGAGGAATTTGTTTGGAGTGAACCAGATGTTTTACCTCTAATTCAAAACGAGGTTGTATTGGCTTCCTTATATGTAGATGATCGCGAAGAGTTACCAAAAGAACAACAAAGATCAATTGATATGGGGAATGGACAGAAGAAAAAAATTAAAACAGTTGGAGACCAATGGTCTATGTTTCAACAAATAAACTTTAACAATAATTCGCAACCACATTATGTTATGGTAACACCAGATGGAAAAGTTATTAACTCCCCTGTTTCAGGCTATATGTCAAAAGATGATTTTAAAAATTTTCTAGAATGCGGGATACAGTATTATAAAACCAGCAAAAAATAAAATAAAAAACAATCAAATTAAATCAAGCCTAATTGAAAAAATAAAAAAATTCTGTGAGAGACTTTTATTGTAAAATTATTCGAGAACTTGAAGAGGAAATTGGTATACGCTATATTGATAATGGTGACCAAATAAGTTTATGCGAGTCTATGATTGAAATTACCTTACAAAAATTGACGAAACTAAAGCGATTTATTAACGAAAATGAGTTCAAGACAATCGAGGATGAAATTATCTTTTTTAAAGAATTGAAACCCAAGATTGTTTCAAAACTTATTTATTACAATGCGATCTACAAAATAGAGATGAAAAAGCCTCATGGAGGCCAACGAATAATTAAAAAATATCTGAATAATGAATTGGCGAAATTAAAGCGGTTTTTCGATAATAATCTAGAGTTTTATAAATACTATCGAACTAATAGCACGTATCTCGATGAGAAGTATTTTGTGAGAGGAAAATTTGATATTAAATTGAGTTTAGACACATTTTATTTCAAATCAGATCATAGTTTTTCAACTTCTCATGATTATAAGGTAGCTAAAGTTATTGCAAATGATTTAATAGAAGTATATCTAGAAGATCAGATATTAAACATGAATAAATTTTCTAGAGCAAAATCCAAAGAAATACGTAGTTCATTATTAAAATGGACTGCAAGCAAAACATCCCTAATAGAATTAATCTATGCGTTGCATGCTTTCAAAGCTTTTGATGACGGTAGTTCCGAAATAAAGGTTATTGTAAGAATATTTGAAAATACCTTTGGAATTGATTTAGGCGATTTCTATCATACATATTTGGAGCTAAGAAATAGAAAGAATAATCGAACAAAATTTTTAGATCTTTTGAAAGATTCCTTAATAAAAAAAATGGACGAACAAGAAGGAAAATAAAAAAATATCACCCAAGTTACCCCCAACTGTGGGGAATTTATCGCTAGAATTCATAAGGTTTGTGATTTAATTGAAGAACACTTTCTGGAAAGTCAAACTGTTCTAAAAAATCATGAGCTATGAAAAATTCTCTACAAAACATTCTTTTAGAGATACACAACAAAGAGGATAAGATTTCATCTCAGAGCAAGAGCCTGCTTGATGAAGCTTACGAAATGATCCTGTATCTCCAAGATATTTTATTTTCAGTCAAAAAGTCAATTACCCAAAAGGGATTTAATGATGAAGCTGAAGAAATCAATTTCTTCCGTACCATAAAACCTCAAATACTTGGCAAACTAATTTATTACAATAAGGTTTATCGTATAGAGACTACTTGTCCGGTCAGTAATGGTAAAATGTATTATAGTTATTTTTCTAGCCAATTGGCAAATCTTAAACGGGAGTATATTGAACATATCTGCAATGCCGATTTTTACAGGTATTATCGTTCGGGACGAACTGATCGAGATGACATTTATTTCAAACGTGGCAATATCAATTATCATGATGGACTAAACAGCATTGTATTTGAAATAGATCCAGCATTCTCAACCTTCTTCGATTACAAAGTTTCAAGGATTATCGCTAATGAACTGCTCTACACTTACCTGCTTACCAAAATCAATCCTGATGAAAGTCTAGATACGAATTTACAAAAAACCGAAAGTTCAAAAGATATATTTTGGACAGATAGCAAAAATGCACTCGTCGAATTGATTTATGCCCTATATGCTTCGGGTGTGATCTCTCACGGTAAAATTGGAATCCGAAAAATCAGTCTGATGTTTCAGGTGCTTTTCCGTATTCCGCTTAGCGATTTGCATCATGCGTTTCACCGGATGAAAACCCGTACTGGTTCAAGAACGGCATTTTTAGACCAGCTCAAAATATCCCTCGAAGAATATATGGATAAAGACCTTTAGCTGTTTTAATACAGTAATTTCAAAGCAGTACACAAAATGTACTGCTTTTTTTTTTGCCCATATCTGCCAATTAGCAAATGTCGGCAATTCCCTGTTACAAAATACTCAAAATGCCTGAATTCCTTATTAAACAAGGGTTTTTCCTAATTGTAAAAAATTTCAAAAAACCGCCAAACCAATTGGCAAGGCTTGGCAGACAAACACTGCCACTCTAAACAATTTTGCATAGTGAACTTTAAAAAGCTGTGCAATGAAAATAATAACCATTGAAGAAGAAGCGTGGCAACAGCTCAACAGCCGTATTAATGCCATTGCCGACTATCTGAAAAGATTGGATGATACGGGGTATGATGACCTGTGGCTCAATAACCACGAGGTATGCCAATACCTGCACATCAGCGAAAAGACCTTGTGGCGTATGCGCACCAAAGGCGAGATTGCTTATTCAAAAATCTACGGTCAATATTTCTACACTATTGGAGCAATTAAGGATATGCTCAATGCCAATGCCATACAGAGCAGTGATCAGTTTGTGCAGGAGCTTATGGCAAAAGGCAAAAGCTATATCGAAAAAGGCAGAAAGCTAAAGACAGACAAAAAATAGGTATGAACCCCTAAAAGTATATCCCTATGAATATTGACAGAATGGAATTTTTAGCGTGGATGGAACGCCTGATGGGTCGTCTTGATATGCTGGGCGACAATATAAATGAGTTGCAAAAGAAACGCAATAGTATTGACGGCGAGGAATTGCTCGATAACCAGGATTTACTTCAAATGCTTAAAATCAGTAACCGTTCCCTGCAACGGTATCGCTCTATTGGGAGGCTGCCCTATTATACCATAAGCGGAAAATTGTATTACAAGCTATCTGATGTACATCAGTTCATTAGAGAGAGCTTTAACCCACTCTCAAAATGAACGACAATGAAAGACAAAGACTGCCTTTGAGTGCCACATTGGGCAATAC
Organism: Chryseobacterium sp. T20; assembly: GCF_047345655.1. Taxonomy (NCBI): domain Bacteria; kingdom Pseudomonadati; phylum Bacteroidota; class Flavobacteriia; order Flavobacteriales; family Weeksellaceae; genus Chryseobacterium; species Chryseobacterium sp. T20. The sequence goes on along the minus strand of NZ_JBLFDU010000009.1, from coordinate 53,604 downwards.
AGCCAACGCTTAATTTACATTCGGCAGTGAACTTTTAAATTTTCAAAAATATGAGCAAAGAAATCACAAACAACCCGGAAATGCCCGAACAATTATCGGACATACTATTAGTGCTGGATAAAGAAAAAATGAAAATCCAAGCCGTAAAGAGTATTGACGAGAATGGGAAAATGGAAACCGTTGACCCCACGAAGAAAAACCAAAACCAGTTTATGCGTGTGGATAAAAATGGTGACGTTTTTTCCAACTTCTTCTCTAATTTTTTCAGCCAGTTAAAGAACCCTACCAATTTTTCATTCTTCAAAGTGCCTGCACCCGTCGCAGTTGAAAAAGCACAGGAAATGCAAAAGCAGGTAGATAAGCCAACTCCCGAAGGCGAAAAAGTGATGAAGGAACACGAAGTAAAAACAGAACTGCAACAAGATAAGAAACAAGAAAATCAAAATAATATGGCAACAACACAAACAACACCGGAAACCAGCGAGTACCGCTACAAGCCCGAGCAGATTGATTGGGACACAATGAAAAACCTCGGATTAAGCAAGGAATACCTTGAAAAAAGAAACCTGCTTGACCCTTTGTTACGAGGTTACAAAACCAATGAACTCTTGCCGATAGGCATTAATTTCGGAGGTTCTGTTCTTCGCACAGATGCCCGATTGTCTTTACAGCAAGCCGAAGATGGAAATGTTATCGTAGCAATACACGGTATCAAAAAAGAACCAAACCTGCATTTTGAGTTTTTCGGACACAAGTTTACCGATGAAGACAAAAAGAACCTGCTCGAAATGGGTAATATGGGGCGTGTGGTTAACTTGACCAATTCTAAAACTGGCGAACTGATGCCGTCCATTATCAGTATAGATAGGCTAACCAATGACGTAATTGCATTGAGGACGGATTTCATAAAAATTCCCGATGAAATTAAAGGTGTAAAGCTGAACGATGAGCAGAAGCAAACTTTAATGGAGGGTAAACCGCTAAAGTTAGACGGTATGATTTCCACTAAAGGAACGGAGTTCTCGGCAACGGTACAGTTCAATGCAGACAAGCGTTATGTAGAGTTCCTGTTTGACCGCAATAATTCCAACAGGCAAACCCAAAGCAACGGACAAAGTAATCAACAAAGCCAGCCGCAGGAAGCTCCAAAAACGTTCAGAGGTAAAGAACTGACCGATGAGCAACATAAGGATTTCAAAGCCGGACAAACCGTTTATATGGCAGGGCTGGTTGATAAGAAAGGACAAACCTACAACGGCTATATCACTTTCGACAAAGATACCGGAAAAACAGGCTTTGAGTTTCCTAATCAATATAAAGAAAGAATGCAGCCCATCGAAGCCCACAAAACGCAAATTGCCGTCAATTCGGAGGGCAAGACTAATGAAGCAACCAAAAATATCAATGAGCCTTTGAAGTCGGGACAGCAAAGACCGAAAAACAAACAGCAGCAGGAGCAACAGGAAAAACCCGAAACACCTGCAAAGTCCAAAGGCAGAAAAATGTAGTAAAGTATGAAAACAATAATCGCAGAAAAACCAAGCGTAGCCCGAGAAATAGCCGGACTTGTGGGAGCATCCGATAAAAAGGACGGCTACCTGACAGGGAACGGCTATTTTGTTACGTGGGCATTCGGTCATTTAATAGGATTGGGAATGCCCGAAGAGTACGGCATTTCGGGGTTTGATAAGGCATCATTACCAATACTCCCAAATACTTTTTTGCTGACCGTCCGGAAAGTGAAAAAAGACAAAGGTTATACAGCCGATACAGGAGCGTTAAAGCAACTGAAAGTCATCGAACAGCTTTTTAACCGTAGCAGCAGTATCATTGTAGCCACCGATGCAGGTCGTGAGGGCGAACTCATTTTCAGGTATATTTATGAATACCTGAAATGCAACAAGCCTTTTGAACGTCTTTGGATAAGCTCACTAACTGAAAAAGCTATAAAACAAGGGTTTGACAATCTAAAAGACGGTGCAGCATTTGACGGACTGTATCAGGCGGCGCAAGGCAGAAGCCGTGCCGATTGGCTCGTGGGCATCAATGCTACACAAGCATTGAGCATAGCCGCAGGAAATGGAATTTATTCGCTCGGAAGAGTACAAACACCTACGCTGGCATTGATATGCAAACGCTATCTGGAAAACAAAAATTTCTCGGTAACGAAATATTGGCATATACAGTTATCGCACAACAAAGAGCTGATAGATTTTAAAAGCATTTCCAAAACCAAATGGGAAGACCAAAAACTTGCCGATGATACGCTTAAAGCCATTCAGCGAAACGAAACAGCAACGGTTACGTCCGTAGAAACCAAAAGTGTTACAGAGCAACCTCCTTTATTGTTCGACCTTACCGGATTACAAAAGGAAGCCAACAAAAAGCTGAACCTTTCTGCCGAAGAAACGCTCAATATTGCCCAAAGCCTCTACGAAAAGAAGTTTATCACATACCCACGCACTGGAAGCAAATATATTCCCGAAGATGTTTGGGCTGAAATACCCAACCTCGTAAGGGCTTTGCAGGATAGGGAAACCTACAAGCAAGCCGTATCTAAAATGAAATGGGGACGGTTCAATAAACGTATTGTAAATGACCTGCGTGTTACCGACCACCACGGATTATTGATTACTGATAAAATCCCGTCTGCCCTGAACGCAAAGGAAAATTCCATTTATGATATGATTGCCTTTCGATTGCTCGAAGCCCTTTCACAAGCCTGCATCAAAGCGATAACCGATGTAGGTTTACAGGCATTGCATTATGATTTTACAGCAAAGGGTTGTAAGGTTTTAGAAGCAGGCTGGCGTTCCATCAAAGGCAGTTTCTCCGATGATGATACCGAACCTGTACAGGATTTGCCAGAACTAAAAAAAGGTGATGAACTTAAAATCAAAGAAGCCTCTGTTTTAGAAAAGAAAACCAAACCACCCGTACTTTATACCGAAGCAGGGCTTTTGTCGGCTATGGAAACTGCCGGAAAGGAAATGGAAAATGAAGACGAACGGAAAGTATTGCAAAATATAGGTATTGGCACTCCGGCTACAAGAGCCGCAATAATCGAAACCCTGTTTACCCGCAATTATATCCAACGGGATAAGAAATCTTTAATCCCGACTGAAAAGGGATTGCAGGTTTATGAGTTGGTCAAAGAACGTAAAATTGCAGACGTTGCAATGACTGCCGAATGGGAACTCGCATTGCAAAAAATCGAAAACAACGAAGCGGATGCAGAGGCTTTTCAAAAGGAAATGGAAAACTATGCTTCATCCATTACAAATGAATTGTTGCAAACTTCCATTGCTCAAAACAACCTGCCTAAATTGGTTTGCCCGAAATGCAGAAGTCAACAACTCATTATCCGTGATAAGATTGTCAAATGTTCTGATGAGGATTGTAATTGGATACAGTTCCGCAATGTGTGTGCCATACAAATCGGTATAGCCGATATTGAAAGCCTTGTCAGCAAAGGGAAAACTTCACTCATCAAAGGAATGACAAGCAAAGCCGGAAAGAAATTCGATGCATACATCGTGTTGAATGAGGATTACAAAACTTCCTTTGAATTTGCCAAAAATAAAAGCTACAAAAAGTAATGGAAAATAAGCCTACCATTAGCCAGATGGAAATCAAGAACCTAATATATACCATACGTGGCAAGCAAGTGATGCTGGATAGCGACCTAGCTTCATTATATCAGGTGGAAACCAAGAACCTCAACAAAGCCGTAAAAAGAAATATTGAAAGGTTTCCTGCTTCTTTTTGCTTTCAACTGACCGAAGAGGAAGTTGAAAACTTGAGGTTCCAATTTGGAACCTCAAGTTTGAGCTATGGAGGAAGACGTTATTTGCCTTATGTTTTCACCGAACAAGGCATTGCAATGGCTTCTGCTATACTCCGTTCAGATATAGCGGTCAAAGTCAGTATTGAAATTATGGAAGCTTTTGTAGAAATGCGAAGAATGCTTATTAGCAACGCTTCTTTGTTTCATCGTTTGGATAAGATTGAAATTAAACAACTGGAAGCCGACCAGAAATTTGAAGAAATCTTTAAGGCTTTGGAAAGCGATAAACTCCATAACGAAAAGGGAATTTTCTACAACGGACAAATTTTTGATGCCTATACCTTTGTTTCCGATATTATCAGAAGTGCCAAAACCTCCATTATCCTTTTGGATAATTATGTGGATGATACAGTACTGACTTTATTGGGCAAACGGAATGCCAATATAACTGCCACCATCTATACCAAAAATATCAACAATCAGTTACGGCTGGATTTGCAAAGGTACAACAGCCAATATCCCCAGATTGAAATTGAAATTTTCTCTGATACTCACGATCGTTTTTTGATAATTGACGATACGGAACTTTACCATATTGGAGCATCACTGAAAGATTTGGGCAAAAAATGGTTTGCCTTTTCGAGAATGGATATTGAGGTTGGAAGGATGTTACAAATTTTGTATAAACAATAAACCCTCTGATAATTAAGAGGGTTTCGTTTTGAATTGATCCTTATTAATAAGTTGTACGAGTGTTTTCTACAGAAAAATCAGATGTAGCAAAATAGCAACTACCTTTGTTTAACACTAAAACAAGCAATTATTAAGGTGTTAGCTGCAGTTATTTTTTCCTTTTCTTGAGTTTGTTCAATCTGTAATTGCAAGACCTATATTCGACATATTCGATTTTATGTTCAGATAGAAGCTGTACAATTATTTCTCTTGTTTTATCTTCACCAAGTCCAATTTTTTCGCCAAGGTCAATTTCATTTAGTTGACCATCATTTTCGATTAGTGCTTTGTAATATACTTCTTTAATTTCCATAAGTTATTTTTTTTGAACAGCTATCATCATATGTGGGCTAAAAGGTAAAAGATAACTGTCATTTTCTGTGATTTTAATAAGTTCTAATAATGTTTTTTTCTTTTTGTTATTCAACATACTTGCAAAGTATTCTTTATCCAACCAAGCCATTCCTTCAACAGCATAAGTATTAATATGGGTTAATTCATGATTTATAAACTCGTCTTTTAGTTGTTCAGGTTTATGATAATATGCTTCTGCTAAAAGCCAAGGGAAATCATTTGGTGGATTATGTATTCCTGATGTCAATTCTTCTTTGCACATTTCAAAAAATGAATTTTTATGAATTAGTCCATTTAAAAGACCGACCAAAGTTGATGCGGTATAATTAATGGCAAAAGCTAATATAATTCCGTCATTTTTCAGAACTCGTTTAGCTTCACTAATGGTTAAAGCTCTGTCTTCTTTTTTTTGAAGATGATAAAGTGGTCCGTGAAGTATTATTAAGTCGGCAAAATTATTTTTAAATTCTAATTTCCGAGATTCACCCAATTGAACAGAAAATTTGTTTTTTAATTTATTCGCTCTATTTTGGGCTAACTTAATATGTTTAGGAACTGGTTCTATTAAATGAACTTGATGTCCTTTTTTTGCAAGCCATTCTGAATATTTTCCTGTACCGCCTCCAATATCAATTATTTTTGACGATGTAGATGGGATATATTTTTCTATAAGTGATTTAATTCTTTCAAATTCAAATATGCCCATTCCTTTATCAAGTCTGTTTTCTTCTGATGCATTATTATAAAATACTTCTATATTTCTGCTTATTAACTGTTTACTGTTCATTTTTAATCATTGTATTATCATCACTTATTGAAATATTGAACACATTGCAAAGTGATAAAGCAATCGATTTGTAATCAATTGTTTTTGTTTAAGATTGGATGAAATAACTGGATATGATTATCTGCGCATTAAAAAATCAGAAGATTTTATGCATTAATTGCTCGTTTTGTCGAGCTTGTCTTTTTGAGAAAGACACAGATAATATGTTAATTAGTAAATCAGACTACAAAGATAGAGATTCTGAATTAATTTTTTCGAGTTCGAGTTTTTTTTATTACATGTAATCTTTAAATATAAGCAATGCGTATATTTTATATGCAAACTTAAAAAGCTCATTTGTCAACCACAAAAATACGAATTAATTCCTCCTTCATTTACGAACTTACGCCAAACTCTTCCTCTCAAAGCCAAACCCTACCACTTTAACAAAGGCTCTTCTAAACTGCTATAATTTTAAAATTCTAAACAAAATTATAGTATGGATACACAACAAAAAGACCTATCGTATTTCAGGTTACGACTGCAAGGGTTATTAAACACCAGCTTTCCCGAAAAAGCATACGACCAAAAGTTTATAGACCAGCGTTCCTCGTGGGCCGCCAATGCCTACGAGGGTGCTTTTCGTTCTGGAAATACTATTGAGCAATGCAACGAAATAGCCAATTATATCCTGTTTGAAAAACTGCATTTCTCCAAATTCGATACCGTGTTTCAGGTGGTATGCAATGAGTTCGACTCTATAATGGCAGACGAGGAACTGCGACCGTTTGCCCTTAAAATGTTCCCAGTTTGCGAGCCTGTTTTCTCCAACTATAAACTAACCGATGACTTCGCATACGGTTATGAGTTTGACCTGCTCTATACCGAAATAACAGGAACCATCGCTATATGGATAACCGAAAATGGGCTTCAGTAAAAAGCAACATCTCCAACAGAATATTAATGCCCTGCGAATTGCTTTTAAACTGGAAAAGGAGAAACGACAAGCCACCGTAGGCGAAAGACTGCTAATGATGCAATACAGCGGATTTGGCGGTCTTAAATTCGTGTTGAACCCCATAGCGAACGAAATAGACATCAATAATTGGAGAAAAACAGAACACGACCTTTTCCCGATTACGCAGGAACTACACCAGCTACTCAAAGAAAATTCCGAAGACGAAAAGCAATACCGCAGGTATGTGGATAGTATGAAAAGCTCTGTACTGACAGCTTTTTATACACCGCCACAGGTCATAGATGCGGTTTCCTCCGTATTGCGTGAAAGCGGTCTGAACATCGATAAATTCCTCGAACCCTCCGCAGGTATCGGCTCATTCATACAATCCTTTTTGGAAAACCAACAAAGTGTTACCGCTTATGAAAAAGACTTGCTGACAGGCAAGATTTTAAAACGGCTTTATCCCGAAAGCAATATCCGTGTAAGTGGTTTTGAAGAAATCCCCGACAAGGAACAAAACAGCTATGATGTAATCGCCAGCAACATACCGTTTGGAGACACTTCCGTTTTTGACCTTTCCTATTCCCGAAGCAAGGACAGTGCAAAAGTACTGGCTGCCCGAAGCATACACAATTACTTTTTCCTGAAAGGTGCTGATATGCTCCGTGAGGGTGGTTTGTTGGCTTACATTACTTCGCAGGGCATTCTGAATAGCCCAAAGAACGAGCCGATACGCAGGGCGTTGATGCAGGATAATAATTTAGTTTCGGTTGTCCGCTTACCCAACAGCCTGTTTACGGAATATGCAGGTACGGAAGTCGGAAGCGACCTGATTATCCTGCAAAAGAATACGGCAAAACAAAATCTGACCGAAAGGGAAGATCTGTTTTGCCAAAGCAGGCAAACAGAATATAATACTCCGGGCAATGCACTCTTTCAGGACAATACAAGAATTGTACATACCGACCGGAAATTAGATACCGACCCTTACGGACAGCCTGCACTCATCTATATGCATAAAGGCGGGGTTGCCGGAATTGCCAAAGACCTCAAACGAATGCTTTCGGATGATTTTGGAAAACATCTGAATTTGAGTTTATATAAAGGCGAACTGAACGATGAGTCAATAACACAAATTCCCGCTACTCCCAAAGTTAGACCTCCAATTGTCGAACCTGTAACCATTCGGCAGGAAATACAACCTATATCAGTTCCGATAATAAATCGGGAAAGTCCGCAGGAATTAAAGCAACTAAGCATTTTTGACTTGTTTCAAAATATGGACGAACCTGTAATGGTTCTTGCTACGCCCAAAAGAACACCACAAGTTAAAAGACAAAGCACCAACAAGAGAAGAGGTGCAGTAGGTCGCCAACCTGACCTGTTCAGTAGTGCGATGCAGCAACCTTTTACGCCGCCTGTTACTAATAGAGCCACCAATGGAAATACATCTATCAATGGTAAAAAACAGGAAGCTATCGGCGACCTGTTTTCACAAATAAACGGGAATGGCCAAGCTGATAAGCCAGCCGTTCCCGATACCATTCCCGAATCTGCTACTTATAGTGGCGAACTGGAATCGTACCACCGTAACGATTGCCTTGTTGTGGATAATGGTTGGGTCGGTCATCTGCAAGATGTAGATACATCAGACGGTATGGCAGTTTTCCACCCTTTGCAGCTACCACCTTTACAAAGAGCAAGAGCCGAAGCGTACATAGCTGTACGTGATGTTTACCAAGAGCTTTACAATAAAGAGGCAACGTTGCAGACTGAACAAAAAGAAGAAAGGGAAAACCTTAACCTCCTTTATGATGCCTTTGTCAAAAGGTATGGAAACCTCAATAGTGCCAATAATATCAAGCTCATTAAAATGGATAGTTCCGGCAAGGAAATCCCTTATTTGGAGCGTGTCGTTGGTGGCGTGGTACACAAAGCGGATATATTCAGCCGTCCGGTAAGTTTCTCCACCTTAACAATAACAACGGACAATCCCGAAGAAGCGTTAGCGGCTTCGCTGAACAAATATGGAAATGTGGATTTGGACTATATGTCCGAAATCAGCGGTATGACCGATGATGCTTTGAAAGAAGCATTACACAGTCGTATTTACTACAATCCTTTGCAAAAGGAATATGAAATAGCCGAACGCTGGGTTGCAGGAAACGTAGTAGAGAAAGCTCAAGAGGTACAGAACTACATTGAAAACAATCCCAATGATACCGAAGCCAAAACAAGCCTTACCGTTTTGGAAGAAGCCCGACCAAGACGAATTGAGTTTGAGGAACTCGATTTTAATTTAGGCGAACGCTGGATACCCACTGGTATTTATGCCCGCTTTGCTTCACATCTTTTTGATACGGACGTACTGGTTCATTATTCTGAAAGTTCGGATGACTTTTCAGTAAAGTGCGACCGTAAGAATTTGCATATATGGGAAAAATACGCTGTCAAAGCTGAAAGCCGGACGTTTGACGGGATTGCCTTGCTCAAACACGCCCTTGTCAATACCACCCCCGATATTACCAAAAAAATCACGGTTGGCGACCAAGAGGTCAAAGTACGGGATATGGAAGCCATACAAATGGCGAACACAAAGATTGACGAAATCCGTACCGCCTTTACCGAATGGCTCCACGCCCAAAACGATGGGTTTAAAAACAGGCTGACGGGCCAATACAACGACACTTTTAATTGTTTCGTCCGACCAAACTATGACGGAAGCCATCAGGATTTTCCGGGACTGGACCGCAAAGCATTGGGCATCGAAGACCTGTATTCAAGCCAAAAGGATACCGTTTGGATTATAAAGCTGAACAATGGTGCTATCTGCGACCACGAAGTAGGTGCAGGAAAAACGTTGGTAATGTGTACCGCCGCACAGGAAATGAAGCGTTTGGGATTGGCTCACAAGCCGATGATTATAGGGCTGAAAAGCAATGTTCACGAAATTGCCGAAGCCTACCGCACTGCTTACCCACACGCCAAGATCCTGTTTCCGGGCAAAGAAGATTTTACACCACAAAAACGTCAGCGGATATTTGGCGATATTAAAAATAACGATTGGGATTGTGTGATACTGACACACGACCAATTCGGGATGATACCGCAATCGCCCGAAATTCAAAAGGAAATCCTCGAAATAGAACTGGGCAGCGTGGAACGAAACCTCGATGCGTTACAATCGCAAGGCAAAGAAGTGACCAGAGGAATGCTTGCCGGAGTAATCAAGCGGAAAGAAAACCTTGAAGTCAAACTCAAAACCCTGCAACACGATATTGAAAACCGCAAAGATGATGTGGTAGATTTTAAAATGATGGGCATTGACCATTTGTTCGTAGATGAAAGTCATCAATTCAAAAACCTGATGTTCAACACACGGCATACGAGGGTTGCCGGATTGGGCAATGTGGACGGAAGCCAAAAGGCGATGAACTTGCTCTTTGCTATCCGTACCATTCAGGAACGCATCAATGCGGATATGGGGGCAACTTTCCTTTCTGGCACAACTATCAGTAATTCGTTGACGGAACTGTACTTATTATTCAAATACCTGCGACCAAGAGCATTGGAAAAACAGGGTATTCACTCTTTTGATGCGTGGGCAGCTATCTACGCAAGAAAAACGACCGATTATGAATTTTCGGTAGCGAACAATATCGTAGCCAAAGAGCGTTTCAGATACTTTATCAAAGTACCAGAGCTTGCCCAATTCTATTCTGAAATTACGGATTACCGAACAGCAAAGGATATAGGTATTGACCGCCCCAACAAGAACGAGGTACTTTACAATATACCGCCTACACCTGACCAGGAAGAATTTATCCAAAACCTGATGCAGTTTGCCAAAACAGGCGATGCGACCTTATTAGGAAGAGAACCTTTATCACAAAGTGAAGAAAAAGCAAAGATGCTCATCGCTACGGATTATGCCCGTAAAATGTCGCTTGATATGCGTATGGTAAGCGGTGCGTATGATGACCACCCCGACAACAAGGCTTCGCATTGTGCGGCAAACATTGCCAAGTACTACAACCAATACAACGCACAAAAAGGGACGCAGTTCGTTTTCTCTGATTTGGGAACATATAAGCCCAGCGAATGGAATGTGTACTCCGAAATCAAACGCAAGCTCGTGGAAGACCACGGCTTGCCTATGCACGAAGTCCGTTTTATACAGGAAGCCAAAAATGATAAACAGCGTAAGGAGCTTATCAAAGGAATGAACGAGGGAAAAATCCGTGTGCTGTTCGGTTCTACAAGTATGTTGGGCACAGGTGTCAATGCACAGAAAAGAGCCGTTGCCGTTCATCATCTGGATACGCCGTGGCGACCAAGCGACCTTGCCCAAAGGGATGGCAGAGCTGTTCGTAAAGGCAATGAGATTGCCAAATTCTTTGCAGACAATAAAGTAGATGTGATTATCTATGCTGTAGAAAAATCATTGGATAGCTATAAGTTTAACCTGCTGTACAATAAACAGCTATTCATTGACCAATTAAAAAACAATAATCTTGGCAAACGGACTATTGACGAGGGCAGTATGGACGAAAAATCAGGAATGAATTTTTCGGAATATGTGGCTATCCTTTCTGGAAATACCGACCTGTTGGATAAAGCCAAATTAGAAAAACAGATTGCCGGATTGGAAAGCGAAAAACAGGCGTTCAACCGTTCAAAGTATAGTGCGAAGTACAAATTGGAAGACTATAAGGCTGAACTTGATAAAGCCCAATCCCGCTTTGACCGAATGAGCCTTGATTGGAATAATCTGCAAGGGCGAATCAAAAAACGTTCGGACGGTACAATGGCAAATCCTGTACAGTTGGATGGTTTGCCGCCCAATGCGGATATCAAACAAATCGGTGCAAAACTCAATCAGCTTGCGGACAAAGCCCGTACAGGAGGTCAGTATGTAGAAATTGGCAGCTTGTACGGATTTACTTTGTTGGTCAAAACCGAAATGTCTGAAAAAGAAGGCTTGGATATTCGGATAAACCGTTTCTTGGTTGAAGGCGAAGGAAACATAAAATATACTTACAATAATGGTATCATTGCCAAAGATGAAAAATTAGCGTCCTTGAATTTCCTTAATGCGTTGGAAAAACTACCTGCTTATATCGAACAGGAACAAAAGAAAATTACTGAAACACAAAAAGACCTGCCTGTTCTTCATGAAGTGGTAAACGGTACGTGGTCTAAGGAAAACCGATTGAGTGAACTCAAAACAGAACTGGCTGCCGTTGAGCGGAAGATACAATTGTCTATCTCGCCTGAAACTAAAGAAGAACCACTGGAACAAACCGAAAAACAGAAAGAAGCCCCAAAGGTTTCTGAAAGTATTGTACAGACAAAAGGTATTCAATTACCCAGGGGTGTATTGTGACTTGTACTGTATTTGCAAAATAAAAAAGCTGGCAAATAATGACCAGCTTTTTTCATATACTTCCATTGGCTATTCTTTTTGTACCAAATGCTGCAAATTTGGGTCGTTTTTGATACGCTCCAATTCGGTTTCGATAATCTGTACAATGTCTTGTTTTATTTGACGGTAATTGCTTTCAATCTGTTGTTTCATTTTATCATCGCCCTGCTCATCTACAAAGGATAAAATATGCGGTATCTTTTGATAGGCTTTTGCTTCGGAAGCTACCTTTTCATTATTCACCACGATTTCAGCGTGAAATATTTTTTGTTCGATACGTTCATCGAAGTTATCTGATACAGATCCAACAAACATACCCTGAGTAAGCGTTGAAATTTTGGAAGCCGGAATAAGGCTGTCTAACTGTGTGGATATAGAAGTTGATTTATCGTTACGGTTAATAGTCAGACTTTGGCGTTTCTGCAACACTTTTCCGAACCTTTCCGAAAGGCTCTTTGCCGTTTCGCCAACCACCTGACCACTGAAAATATTACCTACTGTATTCTGAATAACTTTGCTCTCTTTGTCGCCGTAATCCCTTGTTAATTGCGAAAAATCCTGAAAGCCCAAACAAACTGCCACCTTATTACTTCTTGCCGTTGCGATAAGGTTATCCAGCCCTCTAAAGTAAATCGTGGGTAGCTCATCTATAATAACGGAACTCTTTAATTGCCCTTTTTTGTTGATGAGCTTTACAATTCTTGAATTGTACAAACCCAATGCAGCCGAATAAATATTCTGGCGGTCAGGATTATTACCTACACATAAAATCTTCGGCTCTTTTGGATTGTTGATGTCCAACGAAAAATCATCGCCTGTCATTACCCAATAGAGTTGCGGCGAAATCATTCTTGATAAAGGAATTTTTGCCGATGCTATTTGTCCTTGTAACTGATCTTGTGCCCCTCCTTGCCACGCATCCATAAAGGGAGACAGATAATTCTCCAAATCAGGATATGAAGTTAAAATAGTAAATACATCCGAATACTTTTTATTTAGCAATTCGATAGCGTGTGGGAAAGTGCAATACTTACCGTTCTGGTATATTTTCAGATACCAAATTATTGCTGCCAATAGGATAATTGGGCTTTCCACGAAAAAATCCCCTTGCTTCTGTATCCAGCTTCGATTAAGGTTCAGCATAATGGTATATGCTGCTTCATAAGCATCAGAAATGTCTGTCATAAAGTCGGGATTGAGTGGATTGCAACGGTGGCTCTTGCGTGGGTCATCAAAATTTATCACGTAGAATTTGGGCTGAACTTTGTACTTATCCCGATGCTTCAATAGATGATTGTAGGCAATGGTAGAAAGGTCGTCAAATTTGAAATCGTAGATGTACATTGAGAACCCTTTCTCAATCTGTTGCTTGATATAGTTGTTTACGATTGCGTACGATTTTCCTGAACCTGGAGTTCCCAACACAATCGAGGCTCGAAAAGGATTGACTATGTTAATCCAGCCATTGTTCCATTTTCCTTTGTAATAAAACTTTGTGGGAAGATTGACGGAGTATTCGTTTTCCATCAATTTAGTTTCCTGATGAAAACTCTCGTTCTCATTATTGAAAACATCATCCATCAGATTGGTACGGAGCAATCGGCCCATCCAAACTCCGGCTACCATTAAAAAGATATAACCTAAACTTGTGGTAAGGATATAAAGGATTGTGGCGGTGTTTATTGATAGCCTTAATAAAGGTGCATTCAGAAAAAACAGGATAAAGCCAATCCCCAAAGCCACATAAATTTTAGACCAGGTTATTTTATCATTCTTTACGCCTTTTGTACCTAAACAGCTTAATGCCAACATTACCAAGGCAAACAGTTTGGTATATAAGGTGTGCGAAAATAGTCCAGCCGTACGCTGAAAATTACCTAATATTTTGTTGATTACTTCTAAAGTCCAGTGACGTTCTATAAAGAAACCATAGCAGAACCAATAAAGGTGCATCAGTACCAAAAGGATACTTACTGCCCGCATAAAAGCCATTATTTTGGCTAAACCTCTTAAATCGTCTTCTCCCTGCATTATTTATTAGTTTTAATGTTCGGGCGTGAATTTAATGGCTCTAAATAGTTACTATAAGAATGTGGCAGTTAATGGCAGTGCGTGGCCGTGTTTGGCTTATTTCTATCTTTGACGTTTTCTTTTCTTCTTCATTTTGTTGGCAAAATCCTGTTCCTCGTAATCTTCGCCCCGGTCTTCGGGCAACAATCCACCTAACGCCTCAATCAAGCCGTCTTCGTGTTTTTCAGAAGTATTCAGGAAGTCGAACAAATGATGTGGTTCTTCAGTAGGTAGTTCTGCTTCATGAGGTCCTGATATTTTCGATTGTGGTTCAACAGGCTCTTTAATTTCCAGTTTGATATTATTGTTCCAACAATCATTAAATGTATTGGCAGAAAGTTCCTTTCCCAATCGTGAGCCGTTCCAAACCGTTTTAGAATTATGGTCTATAAAAGTTATTCCGTAAATACGTCCTGTGTCATTTCTACGAACCACTACATTAATGCCCTGTTCGCTTAACCATTTTTTAAAAGCCTGCTCATCACTTGTTGACTTTAGGGCAATGGTAACGGCAGCTTTAATGGTTGGCTTTGTCGGGTGAGCTTTTAAAGCCTCTTTATTTTTTGCAAAATGTAATTCCAAAGTCGGTAACCCTGCGTTCTTTCCGAAAAGCGAAGCCTTAAACGGATGCCCGGCTCTATCCCCTTTTGCATTTAAGGGAATGTACAGTAAACCTTGCCGTAACTGCCCCTGCAATTCACCCTCTACTTTTTCGGTGGTAACATTGAACAGGGAAAGCAGAGCATTGTATTCTCCCAAAGTTTGGCATTGATAATAGTTCGGCAGGTGTCGGACTACTGAAGCTATCTGACTTTTCACATCGCCTGCTTTATAATCTACCTGCCGGAAAACCTTGTCGTTCTGCCGATGCTCCTTTTCCGTTGCGGGTATCAAATCTTGTTTCCTTTCGAGTTCACGGCACACTTTCATAGACCGCATTTTTTCGAACTTGTCCGAAATCTTTTTGCCCTCCGCGTCCACACAAACTGATACAATATGGATATGACTGCGGTCAATATCAGTATGTTTAAAGACTATAAAAGGTTGTTCACCGTAACCCATTTCACGCATATACTTCTCTGCCATTTCCCTGAACTTGTCATCACTTACCTTGTCTTTTGGGTCGGGATTGAGTGAAATATGCAACGTATGTTTCTCGGTATTGCGGTTGGATATCAGGTAAGGTGCAAAAGATTGTGCTAATTGGGCAACGGAATAGAGGCCGTGAGGTGTTTCTATCATTTTATTGGTAAACAAAATTTTTCCGTTTTCATTTACCACTTTAAGATGATTGTACGCCAAAGCCCCGTGTAAATTTCCGCTTTTTCCGATTTTCGCTATCATTTCTAAGGCTATTTTTTCATATACTTCGCATCAAATTCTTCGGTTAGCTGAATGATTTTTTGGCATAGCATCGCCATTTCAGCCGTCTGTTTTTCCAATTTGTACAGGAATGCCGCGGCTTTTTTCTCGGAAAAATTCTTGTACAGCAGCTTTAAAATCTGGTTATAGTTTATACCTACGGAACGAAACTGGCTGTGAAAAGAAGTCAGTCGCATATAAAAATCAACCGTTCCCTTGTCAATTTTAACCGATTTCATTTCCTTACTAAACAGCAGGTAAATAATAAACTTTGCTTTATTGGGCATTCCCGATGCTTCAAAAAGCGATAAAAGTTTGGCGTTTTCTTCGTCCGTAAGGCGGAAAACGTGGCGGTGGATGCTTGGGTCGGTCTTAGCTCTCCGTCCGCCCTTATTCTGTTTTTTGTTATTGTTCTCGTTCATCACTAATTCATTTTAAATTCACACAAAAACGCTGACTTCGGAAAGACGTTTTTTAAGCTCCAAGCAGGGCAAGTTGTTTTGAGGCACTAACTCGGTTTCGAGTGCCTTAAAACACAACTTGCCGTGTTCTGTTGAACACAAAAATCCGCCCTGCGGGACGGATTAAATGTAACAGGGAAAAACGGCTCGATGCCGTTCCCGTTACCCTTCGATTTGTCAAAAGAATTTTGCATAAATCCATTAATAAAAATCATTGTACAAAGTAAAGCCCTGTTTACGAAAGCATTGTACTGCGTAGCAGTGCCAAACACTGCCTTTGAACGCCAAACACTGCCACACCGCAATCAGCAAGCAAATCAATCGCTTTATTTGCCGTATAATTTTAGTGCAGGTAGTAAAAAATGTATCTAAACAAAGAAGAAAATCAGGTTTGCAAACAGGCAGTTTGGAATAAAAGCATAAGGTTTTAAAAGCATAAAACAATAAAAATGTAAAAGCATAAAAGCGGTAAAGCAATTTACCTGTTGCAAGGTTTGCCACTTGCCAAAGAATGTGCCTTACAAGGCAAAAATGAAAGCAGATACCTGTGCAGGAAAGTACCCAAAAGGGAATGCAGGAATATAGGAATGAGGTAATAATCAGATAAACCAATATTCAATCCTACAAAACAGATAAAGTGTGTAACAATAAATTTTTAAATAATGGAAACAACAAAGAAAACTTTAAAAATCAGCTTCTCCACCCAAAAGGGCGGTGTGGGAAAATCCACGATGACCACCTTGCTGGCAAGTGTGCTTCATTACCGTTTAGGTTTTAATGTACTGGTGATGGACTGCGACTTTCCACAACACAGCCTGACCAATATGCGTGAAAGGGATAAGAGAACCATAATGCAGAACGACTACCATAAAAAGGCAGCAATGAAGCAGTTTCAAACCATCAACAAAAAAGCGTACCCGATTATTAAATGCAAGGCTGAAACGGCTTTGGATAAAGCATCGGAATATACAAGCCAGTCGGCGGTTGAACCGGATGTGGTTTTCTTCGATCTGCCCGGAACAGCCAATACCAAAGGCGTACTGACTACCTTGAAAAAAATGGACTTTATCTTTTCGCCCATTACTGCCGATCGTTTGGTAGTGGAAAGTACATTGGGCTTTACCAAGGCCTTTCTCGGACTTCCCCAAACGGACGAGGGAAATCCCGAACAAGAGATGTGGCTATTTTGGAACCAAGTGGACGGGAGGGAAAGAACAGGATTGTATGATGCTTATCAAAATGTTATCAAAGAACTCAACCTGCCCATAATGGAAACAAGAATAATGGACAGCAAACGTTTCCGAAAGGAAACAGACGACACAGGCAGTTATGTGTTCCGATCAAGTTTGCTGCCTGCCGAACCACAGTTAATGAAAGCAACCAAAATGGATTTGTTTGTCGAGGAATTTTTAAAAATCACTCATCTATAAAAGCATTAAACTATGAGTTCAGATAACAAAAACAACGATTTTGAAAAGCCCAATGTTGATGAGGAATACCTTATGAACGTCATAAGCGGCGATGAGCCTGTTGCTCCACCGACCATTAACAAAAAGCAGGACGTACCAAAAGAAAACAAGCCCAGGGAAAAAGCCCGTAACAGTTTATCAAAGAAAGCGGACTATGAGGAAACGTTTTTGGTCAATCGGTTTCCGTCCGGTCGTAACGGCAAGGTCGTTTACATACGCCCTGAATACCACGAAAGATTGCTGCGTATTGTACAATTAACAAGGGAGGAAAGAACAACGCTCTACTCATACATTGACAATATTCTTGACCACCACTTCAAGGAGTTCGGGGAAGATATTACAGATTATTTCAACGACCATTTTAAACCCATTTTGTAGCTATGGAAATAGTAATTGTGATATGCCTGCTGATAGTCATTGTCCTGCTTTTACAAGATAAGATTGTCATTCATAAAAGGTCAAAACAAGAACCTCCGCAGAAGAAAGTCAATCCGAACCTGCCCGATATTATGGGGCAACCCAAACCTGTAGAACGCCTTTCAGTGCCAAACACTGCCAATGAACGCCAAATTGAGGAACCGGAGATAAACCCTGCTAATTTAGACATTGAATACGACGAAAATGAAAACGTAAGTGCTCAAATTCCGCAGGAAGAGCTGGACGAAGTTTTCAGTAATATGCCTGATTTGGAGGAAGAGGAAGAAGATTGGAACAGGTACGGAATATCCGGTGGCGATGACGGTTTTGCCCAAGGGGTTACCTTTGAAGAACTAAGCTCCGTGGGGATGTTGCTCCAAAAAGAAGAATTGGAACCAGCCCAAAAGGAAACAGCGATAGCCATAGTTCAAAAAATACAGGGAACCGAATTATTCAGCCTATTGGAAAATTCTATGGAAGATGCTTCCCGAAGAATAGCCGAGCTTTTGGATAGCACCCTTTCATCTGAAACGGAAGACAGTTCTTCCACTTTGCGGAAAAATGATTTGAGTGATTTTGACATTGGGGAGTTTGTATGAGCAAACTCCCTATTGTTTTTTTAAGAATAAGGTTAACTAATATCAATTACATTGTCCTCTCCAAACCATACTTTGGCTTTCGCTATTACGTCTGCATCAGGATTGTGAAAAAAAACTGTTAAGTTCTCTTTTGCCCTTGTACAACAAACGTAAAATATTTTTTGAGTTCTATCCAATACACTTGCAGAACCTGTACCTAAGAATAGATTTCCAAAGTTATAATTGTTCCAACCACCATTATCAAGTATAACCAAAACATTATCAAATTCTGTTCCTTTGGTTTTGTGCTGTGTTGAAAATGGTGTTTGTCCTTCAAGGTATTCATATAGTTTTTGAAATTCACTAAACTTAACATCCTTCACTCGATTATACAAATACTCTTTGTTCTCTTTAAAGGCAATTAGCTTATCATCAATCAAACAAATTCTCTTTTCGTTAGCATCATTAACGACTTGTTCAATTGTATTATCTCCAACATTCACAAGGCTTTCAATATTTTCTTTTAAGGCTTTTTTGCTTGCGATACTTGTTATTTTAAAATGATAATCTGTGGCTCTTAAAAACTCATTGTACTTTTTATTTTGATACAGAGAAATATTATTCTGAATTTTAAATAAGTGTTTTACAAGATTATCTCTTTTTGAACCTTTCTTGTTTTCATCATCTTTGTCTTGCTTTTTATCATCAAGTAATTGGTCTTTGTCAACATACATTTTGGAAAATTCAGAGTATTTTAATGATTTCGCATAATTATACAATTCAGCATTACCATCAATAAAAACCTGCATTGTATTTGTAGGACGAACTGCGTTTAACTCTCTACCACCTTTTCCTTGCTGTAATGCTTCAATTACTTCTCCAAATGTATTTTCTGAAAAGTCAGCAGCAACATTGTTATCTTTAATATACTTCTTAATTCTATCTCTAAAACTTAATATGTGGTCTTTATCATAAATATCCATCAAATTTCTAAAACCCGCTTTACCTGCTATTAAATTATGAGTAAGATTAAGTTCTTTAGTTTCCTTTGAATTATTAAAATCCCAAGCATAATTAGCTTCTAAAAATGCCTCAACCTTATTGATGTATCCATCAGTGGAATGTAGAAACAAAACAGTTCCTTGCTTTATTACACCACCAACCATATTAGGGGCTTTCGGGTCGGCAGATGGCTCTTGAATTATGCCATCAGTACGAAGTTTGTTCGCCAAGTCAATTACAAGTTGTGGATTTCTTCTATTTTGTTTCTTTGGAATTTCGTTTACTTTTTCTGCATCATCTCCTTTATAATCGTCTAAGTTGCCAATGCCATCTTCATAAATTGATTGCATAGCATCTCCAAAAAAGCCTATGATATTCGTTCTTTTACTTTTCTTAAAATGTGTAAGAAATGTTTCTACAACAGCTTTACTTGTATCCTGGTATTCATCAATGAATATGAATTTATATTTATCTTTTACGATGCTGCTAAGCTTGGGATATTTTTCAAAAAGATAGTTGGCTACTATGAGTAATTCATCGTGAGATATAATTCCTTCACGTATTCTAACAAACTCTTTGTACTGTACACCATCAGGTAAAACAGCATAATAATTTTCCGGTACAGGATTGACTTCTTCAATGGAAATTCTGGTTACCTCCTCATTGTTTGCTAAGGCAATAAGTGCTTCTTTAAGCTCTTTTTGAAAATGTTTAATACTATCCCATAAGAAATCGTGTATCGTAGATACATTAAGATTTTTATGGTTTACCCTTTCTTCAATTTCTTTTACTGCTGCATTAGTATAAGTCATACAAGCAACCTTAGCCGTTGGATTTTCAGCTATTGCCTGCCTAATTACGTTTACCAAGGAGTAAGTCTTTCCACTGCCTGCACCCCCGCTTAATAAAAAGTTTCTGCCATTATCAATAGATTGAAAAATTTCCCGTACTTCTGGTTCTAAATTTAATCTTCCTTCAACCATAACAAACCATTTTTAATGTAAGCCGGAATATTCCAATTACTAAACTTTTCATTACTGTGGTATAAGATATCCAAGGCAAAATGAGTTTTCTTCTTAACACAATTCGCTGCTAAAACGTAAGGACTTTTCGCATCATCATCAAAATCAGTAGCATTTTTTATCCCTTGGAAAGTATCTCTATTTTCTTTTACGAATGCTCTATTTAGGTGTATAAAGGCATCTTCAAAACTTCTTGCGTGATAGGTGCTTTCTTCCTGTTGGTAACATATACAAACTGTGGAACTCCCGACAATAATTGTTCTATTAGCAAGAGGTAAGGATTTTAAATCGTCCCAAGTTACAGCATTCAAGAAATGATTAATTGCTGAGTTACTTGTTTTAGTGCCTTCATTTACAGGACACGCTCCCCATTCGTCTTGCCCTTTTGCATTTTGACCTGTTACCTTTATAGCATCTATATCTGTTAATATCACTGATTTAATACCCAAGAAGTCAATAAATTTCTCAAAGATTTGAGAATATGCCCCAACTTCGATAATTGATATATTTTGTGATAGAAGCGGTAAGAAGGTATCTTCATTTCCTTCAGCTTCTAAACGTGAAGCCTCTTCCAAATCAACTTTTCGCATAAAAGTTGGTATCAAAATTCTTTCTGTATCTCCTTCAATAAGAACTGCTTTATCAGCAAAAAAGATTTCAGCTCTACTAATCGTTAGATATTGTTTTAAGAATTGATACTGTTTTGGGTCAGCATCATATTGAGTTCTTAAATCTTTCAGATTTTTCGCAGTTACGTTATTCTTTGCTATTGCTTTCAAATATTTAATATCATCGAAATCGCTATCTGCGACAATGTGTGATGAATGCGTTGTGATTATGTACTGTAATGGTCTGTTTATACCATCATCTCTTTTGATGCCTTCTCCAAGCAGTTTCTTTATATTTTTTATAAAGACATATTGCATTTGGGGATGGGTATGAGCTTCCGGTTCTTCTATAATAAGCAAATTAATATCTGCGGGCTTTTTATCTTTATCTTTTTTGAAATCCTGTACCAAAATTTCAATTTCAAAAATCATACTTATTAGGTTCATATAACCCAAACCGTTATAATGCTCTGGTAACTTGTGGTCATCGTGAGTGTACACCACTGTAGTATTCCCTTCAAGCAATTCTCGGTGTTGCAGTGTTGAAATAATTGCTATATCAGTGTCATTCAGCTTAACGCCACCAAAATCCTGTACTTTTTTTATTACATCTTTAAATAAGTCTTTATAGATGTCGCTTAATGTACTGTCGGTTTCTGAAAGCTGGTCTTTAAAATCTTCTGTAGCTTGGGTCTTATCGCTACTATCTTCTTTCTTTTTATAAAGGCTTGAAGTTTGTTTTGAGAGCGTATTTTCCTTTTCCTTATTTGTCACATCCCTTCTTGCACTTATGTACTTGAAGCTGATGATATCTTTTAAATTAATATTTTCACTAATAAGGTCAATAGGTTTAGTTTCGGTAATGTCGCTTGTAGCTGTATCATATTCGAAAGAGAATTTATGAATTTTAAAATAAGCTTCTAAGTTTTGCTTTAAAAAATCTTTTAGTTCCCTTGGCTTGTATTCTTTCTTCTTAACATTTTTGGCATTTTCACTGGCTGCGAAGACTGCATAGTCAGCTTTAATTTTTAAAAAATCATCATAGATTACAGTGTACTCAAAACCTAAAACAATATTATTATTATCAGGGTCTAAATCCATTAATACTCTGCTAACATTAGATAAGTCATCTGTATCGTTATATTCAATATAAATTTTCAGTTTAATGCCTTTGGGTAGGAATTCGTCGGGAACATCAGCCGACTTAATTAAATCTTCAAATTCGTTTTTAAAATCAATATTAAAGTCATCATAAGAAAATTTGCTTTTCTCATTTATAAATTTATCAAGAACTGACAGAATAGAAGTCTTTCCTGTATTGTTTTTCCCGATAACAAGAGAAAGTTCATTTTCAAGATCCATTGAGAAAGTCTTCAGTAATCGAAAATTTTCAACTTCTATTTTTTTTATCTTCATAATAGTGGTTATAGTATTTGATTAGTTTATATTCTCATCTCCTTACTCTGATGCTTGCCCTTTATTATATTTTTTTTCCTCTATTTAACCTACGTTTAGACAATTTTTTCCAAATACTATGAGCCAAATCAATTTCCTTTTGCGTCAAGCCGTAATGCTGTTTTAAGATTACTTCATTAGTTATTTTTAATACCTCTTCAATGTCTGTTTTGTCTCGGATTAATTCATCAATTCTTGACAACATTTCTGCATTGTCTTTATGATATGGAAGTAATATTTTCTCTGCTTCATTGGGCATTAATTCTAATACGCCTCCTCCGTGGCTTCGTCCTGAAACTTCTGTAAATGCTAATGAAAGCGAATTGTAATAACTTGCAGTCAATGCCTTAATATCGGTGTCAGGCTTTACAAAAACACGATGCATAGTATCAGTTGTGTAGGCTTCTGCTTCATTTATGATTAACCTTGGATAAAGGTTGTTTCGCCTGATAAACAAAGCATCGGAAATTTTTAAGGACGGCACTACAAACCAATTATTTCTAATCCCTGTTTTATAACCTTTATGGATATTCAAACTTTCTCCGTGAGCAATATATTTCACTGCTCCGTTGTTTTGGTCAAGGTTTTGCCTGTCAGGAAACGCTAACAAATGTGCTTTGGCTTTGGAAAATTTATTCTTTTCCCAATCTTCTTTTGTGAAAATAACACTATTTACTTGCACGCTTCTCCCCACCATCGGTTTGGCATAGTCGTAAAGATTATATTCTTCAACGGTAGTAAGCGGAACTGTAAAATAATTGTTTGCTCCTGTAGTAATACCGACTTCAACGTTTGCGTACTTTCCAAGTGTTGCAATGTTTCTTTTCTTCGCAATGGTTTCTAAAAAGTCAATTTCTTCCTGTTCTAAAAAATAGAAAGTCCATTTGTTGGATTTGAAATCAATTTTCTTTTGAGGACTTTTTAATCTTGCTGTGTCAAGCGTTTTTAATTCGTTTGCATCTTTTAATTCGATGTGTTCAATGTTGTGTTCCTGTGTTCCGTTCTTTTCGCAAAGCAATAAAACAACTTCTTGCTGAATATCAGGGAAAACTAATTTTTCAAAAGAAATGATATTGATTTTGTTGTAGAAATGAGCAAGGAATTTTCGCAATTGCAAAGCAAAGGAAACCTGTAAGATTTCTGCTGGTAAAACAAAGCCGATTTTTCCACCTTTGTCTTTCAACAAAAGGGATGAACCAACCACGAATGAAACCCAAGCGTTGGTCAATTTGGAATATTTTAATTCTGCTCTAACAAAAATATTTTCTGCTTCTGCTTGCTGATTTCTGTCGAAAAACTGAAAGCGGATATAAGGTGGATTACCCACCACTAAATCAAAACGCTTTTCTGTGTTATTGCAGTAGGTATGAAAATCATCATTGATTACCTGCTTGTTTTTAAGTTCAATTTTATCGGCTTTTTTTGCTTCTACTTCGTCAAACTCAATGGCTGTAATGGAATTGTATTTTGATTTTAAATTCTTTAATTGTTCCAAGAATACACCATCGCCACAACTCGGTTCAAGTATGTCAAAATTGTTACTACCATTAGTACCCCAACGCAAAATAAACTCCGCAATGGGTTCAGGTGTATAAAATCCACCCCTTAATTTTTCGGCTGTTGCGTTCTCAATTAGTTTCATACAAATCTTTGATTAAAGGGATTAATAAATCGTCATCGCCTAAATCATATAATTTGGCTAACAGCTTTTCTAAATTTGCTTTTTCTCTTGTAAATTGTCCCTGTAGTGGTGTCAAAGTCCTTTTGTTTCCTACATTCACGTCTATTTGGTCTTGTATGCGGATAATTTCTTTTTGTGTTTCAACAATTTTGTCGTGAAGTGCTTTTTCTGTCGCATTCGCAAAGTCAATGGTGCGAATAGGCAAATTGTTGAGGACTTTAGTGCCTCTTGCAAAATAACTTCCTCTAAATACTTCGCCTGTTAAGATTACAAACCACTCAACATATTTTGAGTTTAGTATTGCCTGAATGTAATATGTGGAATAATCGAAATTATCAGGCATTGTAATTGCACAGTAGCCTGCTGTTCCGCCCGATGTAAAAAGCGTTCCGTAATTATCTATTGCATATTTGTCGCCACTCGACAATACACCAAGTATTATCTTTTCTTTTTTATCCGAAATGCTTAGTCCTTGTTGTCTTCCGAAACGGTGCCATTCGTTTGCTGTTGCAGGTTCTGGTTTAATATCTCTTTTCGGATTGTTCAGATTTGCTTTATGTTTCTGTAAATAGCCAAAAGCAAGCGGGTATTTCATTTGAATTTCTGTTAGTGGAATTATATCAATACCTTTTTTCGTGTTTTGGTAAGGATAAACAACTCTCGCATTTGGCTTGAAAGTTCTGTAGGTATATAGGTTGTCTTCTCCTGATGATGTTTGAAAATAAGGTTTGGTAATCGCCTTTTCAATTTTGTAATCAACTCCCTTTTTGGAAAAATAATAATGCTTCGCATCTTCTTTCGTTGGAATGAAGATGTAAATGTCATTAGCACTTGTTTGGATACCATTAAAAATATTTTCGCTACCAACTAAAGCAATCAGTTTGGAACTTTGGGCAATGATGTTGTTGTAAGCATTGGTTAATTCGGGTGGAACTAAAACCCAGACTTCATTGTCTAATTCTTCAGTTTTCTTAGAAGCATATTTTACAGCTTCTGGTTCACGAACTTTCCAGCTTTTCAGGCTTTTTACTTCTGCATATTGAAAAGTTTTTTGCGATGTTTTGTTTAAAATCAGCAAACAAGTATAAGTTGTTTTGTCTGCAAAAACCTGATTAGCACCAAACGAAACGATTGAATGCAAATAACCTTTTGTTGAAAGCTCTTCTCTCAATTTTTTACCTGCACCAACTTTAGTAAACTTACTTGGAACAATATAACCTAAAACACCATCATTATTTAACAAGTTTATACCTTGTTCAAGGAACAAAAAGTATTTGTCAAACTGCTTGTAAGCAGACGTATAATTTGCTTTGTAAAGCGGTAATTCAAGCGGTGTAATATTTTTCATATCCTCCGACTTCATATAAGGCGGATTACCAATAATTACATCAAAACGAAGCTTTGAAAAATCAAACGGATTGATGATTGTTTGGTTTTTCTTTTCAACTTGTGTTGGATTTAATAAACTATTTCCAAAGAAAATATTGATTGATAAATCAGGTAAAACTGGTTTGCTTGTGTTGGTAGATGATGTATTTTCATCTTCCAATAATTTGAGCAATAAGCCAAATTTTGCAGCTTCTACTGCATTGTAATCCTTATCAACTCCATAAACACAATTCAATAATAGTTCTCTCTTTATTTTGAAAGGAAGTTTGTAAGTGTTGATATTTGTTTGAATAAGTTTTGTTTTGTCTGCTTTTAAATAGTAGTCAATTAAAATATCATTCAACAATTGAAAAAGTTCCAATAAAAATGCACCTGAACCGCAAGCGATGTCTGCAAATTTCAGTTTCAGAATTTCTTTGTCGGTCTTGTCCTTACATTTTGATAAAACCGTATTCCGCAAAATATCATTGATGATAAATGTTGGCGTAGTTACAATATCTCTATCCACATTTTCAGGCTTCTTTACCAATTCAACTATTCCGTTTTGTACAGTCAGTTTTTCAGATAAGAAAATCTCATAAATACTACCTAAGATGTCGGACGAAAATACGCTAAATGAGTACGGGCTTTCTGGATAATACAATTGTTTGATAATTGTCCAAAATGCAGAGCTAATATTTTCTACAATTTTATCTTTAAGTAACTGGTCAAATAATCCTGAATTATAGCGTTTGTCAGCTTGTTCAAATTTTTTGATTAATGCTTTAAAATCACTTTTGTTGGCAAAGGCTAAAAGCGTTTGATAATCTTCTAAATTTCTGTCTTCACAAACACGCAAGAACAAAATCCTATTCAAATAGCTTTGAACAATATCGTTTAATTCCTGCTCTTTTATTTTAGGGTCGTGTTTATATATCTCACTTCCTAATAACTTTCTCCATTCGTTAAATTGTTGTAGAAAAAGTGTATCAATTGAATATTGATTTAGTTTGTTTTCAATAGTTTGCCATTCGGTATCGAACGCACCTGAATACACTGCGTCCTTACCCAATAGGTTTTTGATTTCTTCAAATTTACTTTCATATTCGGTATAATGATATTTTTTGATTAATGCCTTATTGTAATTGTCGGTTTCATCGACTTTTACCGAAGTGTCGTAAATGATTAAGTATTCAAAGTTTGAAAGAACGGAAATTTTCAATTTGGCAGTAAAGCCGTACCGCCTTACTTGTTTAGCTGTTTCGTTACTTGCTTCAATTGCTACGCAAGGTTTTTTTGCTTCCAAAAAGAATTTCCTTTCAGAAAACAAGCGGAAAGTATAATCTGGTTTTTTTGAATGCTCGGAAGCATTTGCTTTTAATGCTTCTTCTAAAATTACTTCTCTTTCGTTAGTTGATTTTCCTGCATTATTTTTAATATCCCAGCCCAACAACTCGAAAAATGGGTCTAAGAAATCACTCCGAAGCAGTGTTTCGTTATACTTGTTTGTTAAGTAATATTTTCTGTCAGCAGAATATTTTTCTATGAGTTGGTTTATTGTCATTTCTTCTTATTCTGTTTTATATATTTTGCTCTTTCCTCTGCCACCTTCAGTGCTTTCATACCCAAATCTTCATCTTGAATTTCATATAGGATTTTGTCGCTTAGGAATGAAACCATTAGTTCATCTGAGTTACAGTGATATATATCTGCAAGTTTCAGTATTATCTCCTTTGTTATTTTCCGTTCC
This sequence comes from Chryseobacterium sp. T20, assembly GCF_047345655.1. Taxonomy (NCBI): domain Bacteria; kingdom Pseudomonadati; phylum Bacteroidota; class Flavobacteriia; order Flavobacteriales; family Weeksellaceae; genus Chryseobacterium; species Chryseobacterium sp. T20. Next base: position 26,336 of record NZ_JBLFDU010000009.1, on the reverse strand, counting down.
CCTCGTTCCATTTTACTTAAAATAGCAACATCGATATCCAGTAAGGCTGCAACTTTCCGCAGAGGTAGTTCCCTTTCCTCTCGGATGTGTCTTAATTTTTCTCCTATTGTTTCTGTTGACATAACTTCCGTTGACATATTGTGTCAAATTTATGCAAATATTTCATAGCAATCCAAATTGTGGAAAAACTTTATTACGAAGTAATTCGAATTAAACCAATAAAGCCACTCACCGCCAAACACTTCCTCTGACTGCCACTTTGTTATAACGCCTTCATTTCTGAAACACCTTTGTCCCGAAAGACCGCAAGGTGCGGGATAACAGTAACAAATTAATGTGTTTCAATTATGAAAAAACAGAGAAAAAAAGTTTTGCTGGCAGCCGTGGCTATGCTGTCAGGAATTGGTGCGTTCGCACAGGGAAACGGTTCGGCAGGTATCAACGAGGCAACCCAAATGGTGACGTCTTATTTCGACCCCGCAACCCAATTAATCTACGCCATCGGTGCGGTGGTCGGGCTAATCGGAGGTGTTAAGGTGTACAACAAATTCAGTTCGGGCGACCCCGATACATCGAAAACTGCGGCGAGCTGGTTCGGTGCGTGTATCTTCTTAATCGTGGCTGCTACTATCCTGCGTTCATTCTTCCTTTAATCCTTTGCTTTATGAACAATTACAACATAAACAAAGGCATCGGAAGAACGGTGGAATTTAAAGGTTTGAAAGCGCAATACCTTTTCATCTTCGCTGGCGGACTACTCGGTACACTCATCTTCGTGATGATACTGTATATGGCAGGCGTAAACTCTTACATCTGCCTGTTTCTCGGAGCAGGCGGTGCTTCGCTGATTGTGTGGCAAACCTTTTCGCTGAACAGGAAGTACGGCGAACACGGATTAATGAAGATAGCGGCTAGTAAAAGGCATCCCCGCCATATCATTTGTCGCAAGCCAGTACACCGCTATTTAAAATTCACTCCTAAATCGAATGCCCTATGAGAAACGTTGCAAAAACGACAACGCTGGAAAACAAATTTCCGTTGTTGGCAGTAGAAAACAACTGCATCCTTTCCAAAGATGCAGACATTACCGCCTGTTTTGAAGTGCGTTTGCCGGAACTGTTTACCGTAGCTTCTGCGGAATATGAAGCCATTCACTCCGCCTGGCATAAGGCTATTAAGACCTTGCCGGATTTTACGGTCATTCACAAACAGGATTGGTATATCAAAGAAAGCTATGCGCCCGATTTGGCAGAAGACAACCAAAGTTTTTTGGCAAAATCCTACCAACGCCATTTTAATGAGCGACCGTTCCTAAACCATTACTGCTACCTCTTTTTAACCAAGACAACCAAAGAGCGTATGCGTATGCAAAGTAATTTTTCATCGCTTTGCAAAGGTTCGCTGATACCAAAGGAAATAAGGAACAAGGAAACGATACACCGCTTTATGGAAGCGGTGGCACAGTTTGAGCGTATCGTAAACGATAGCGGTTTTATAACCCTGCAACGCCTTACCGAAGATGATATTATCGGAACGGACGAAAAGCAGGGATTACTGGAACAATACCTTACGCTATCGAGGGATGCTGGAACACCTATGCAGGACATCGCACTCGGAACAGAAGAAGTCCGTATCGGGAACAAAAGGTTAAGCCTGCACACGCTTTCGGACACGGACGACCTACCCGGAACGGTATCGGCAGATACCCGTTTTGAAAAGCTATCTACCGACCGTAGCGACTGCCGTCTGTCATTCGCTGCACCTGTGGGCTTGCTGTTAAGCTGTAACCATATCTACAATCAATATCTGTTTTTGGATAACAGCGAAGACAACCTGCAAAAGTTTGAGAAATCCGCAAGGAATATGCACTCACTGGCTCGTTACAGCCGTGCCAACCAAATCAACAAAGAGTGGATAGAAAAGTATCTGAACGAAGCACATTCGTTCGGTCTTTCTTCTGTAAGGGCACACTTCAACATTATGGCGTGGTCGGAAGACCCTGCGGAACTCAAACAGCTAAAGAACGATTGCGGTAGTGCGTTGGCACTAATGGAGTGTAAGCCTCGCCACAACACTACGGACGTGGCTACTCTGTATTGGGCAGGAATGCCGGGCAATGCAGGCGATTTTCCGAGTGAGGAAAGTTTTTATACGTTCATTGAGCCTGCGTTGTGTTTCTTCACAGAAGAAACCAACTACCACAATTCGCCCTCTCCGTTTGGTATCAAAATGGCTGACCGCCTGACCGGAAAACCTATCCATTTGGATATATCGGATTTACCGATGAAGCGTGGGGTTATCACGAACCGGAACAAGTTTATACTTGGTCCATCGGGTTCGGGTAAATCGTTCTTTACAAACCATATGGTAAGACAGTATTACGAACAGGGTGCTCACGTCCTGCTCGTAGATACGGGTAATTCCTATCAGGGTTTATGCGAACTCATTAAAGGGAAAACCAAAGGCGAAGACGGTGTTTACTTCACTTATACCGAAGATAACCCGATTGCTTTTAATCCTTTCTATACCGATGATGGCGTGTTCGATATTGAAAAGCGTGAAAGTATCAAGACTTTGATACTTACGCTTTGGAAACGGGACGATGAACCGCCAACCCGTTCAGAAGAAGTTGCCCTTTCCAATGCTGTAAGCGGTTATATCGAACGCATCAAACAGGAAGATGTTTACTCATCTTTCAACGGTTTCTATGAGTATGTAAAAGGCGACTACCGTAAGGTATTGGAGGAAAAGCAGGTAAGGGAAAAGGACTTTGACATTGCCAATTTTCTCAACGTACTCGAACCTTACTACAAAGGTGGCGAGTATGATTATTTGCTGAACTCCGATAAACAATTAGACCTGCTTTCCAAACGCTTTATTGTGTTTGAAATTGATGCTATTAAAGACCATAAAATCCTCTTTCCGATTGTAACCATCATCATTATGGAAGTTTTCATTAATAAAATGAGAAGACTTAAAGGTATTCGAAAACTCATCTTAATTGAAGAAGCTTGGAAAGCGATTGCCAAAGAAGGAATGGCAGAATACATCAAATATTTGTTTAAAACTGTCCGTAAATTTTTTGGAGAAGCAATAGTCGTAACACAGGAAGTTGATGACATTATCCAATCGCCCATCGTGAAAGAAAGTATCATCAATAATTCCGACTGTAAAATCCTTTTAGATCAACGAAAGTATATGAACAAGTTTGATGATATACAGGCAATGTTGGGGCTTACCGACAAGGAAAAAGGACAAGTACTTTCCATCAATATGAACAACGATGCAAGCCGACTTTACAAAGAGGTTTGGATTGGATTAGGTGGTACGCACTCGGCAGTCTATGCCACCGAAGTTAGTTTGGAGGAATACCTCGCATACACCACTGAAGAAACCGAAAAAATGGAAGTGATGCAGCTTGCTGCTGAACTCGACGGTAACGTAGAACTCGCCATCAAGCACATCGCAATACAGCGACGTGATAAAATAAATCAATAATCAATAACATTTTAAAATTCAAGAAAATGAAAAAATTAATGTATTTGGTGTGTACGGCATTAATGCTCGCCATAGCACCATCAGCGAAAGCTCAATTTGTAGTAACTGACCCTGCAAATTTGGCATCAGGGATTATCAACAGTGCGAACGAAATCATACAGACTTCTTCCACCGTGAGCAATGTCGTAAAAAACTTCAACGAAGTGAAAAAAGTGTACGACCAGGGCAAGGAATATTACGACAAGCTAAAAGCTATCAACAACCTTGTGAAAGATGCTCGAAAAGTGCAACAAACCGTGCTATTAGTAGGCGACGTCTCCGAAATATACGTGCAGAATTTTGGCAAGATGATGAACGACCCAAATTTTACACCGCAGGAATTGGTTGCCATCGGCAATGGCTATTCGTCACTGCTCAATGAAAGTACCGAACTGCTAAAAGAATTGAAGCAGATTATAACCTCTTCAAGCCTTTCGCTAAACGACAAAGAGCGTATGGATATTATTGATCGTGTGTACAAAGAGGTAAAGGATTACCACAGCCTTGTACGCTATTACACCAATAAGAACATTTCTGTAAGCTACCTAAGAGCGAAAAAGAAAAACGATGCCAAAAGAGTGCTTGAACTATACGGAACCTCTAATCAAAAATACTGGTAAAAATGGAATGGGATAATCTTCACGAACTCCTGCGTTCGCTTTATGACGATATGATGCCACTTGCAGGCGATATGGCAGCGGTGGCTAAGGGATTGGCGGGATTGGGTGCATTGTTCTATGTGGCATTAAAGGTTTGGCAGGCTTTAAGCCGTGCTGAACCTATTGATGTGTTCCCGTTGTTGCGTCCGTTCGCTTTGGGGCTTTGTATTATGTTCTTCCCAACTATTGTTTTGGGAACCATCAATGCGGTACTAAGTCCCGTGGTTACAGGAACCCACACTATACTTGAAGACCAGGTGCTTGATCTTAACCAGCTCCAACAACAGAAAGACCAATTGGAATACGAAGCAATGGTACGAAATCCCGAAACCGCCTATATGGTATCAGACGAAGAGTTTGATAAAAAGCTGGACGAATTAGGATGGTCGCCATCAGATGTTGGTACAATGGCGGGTATGTATATGGACAGGCAAGCATACAAGATAGAGAAAGCCATAAAGGATTGGTTTCGCAATCTATTGGAAATACTCTTTCAGGCGGCGGCTTTGGTTATTGATACCATACGAACATTTTTCCTGATAGTCCTTTCCATACTCGGACCAATAGCTTTTGCTATTTCCGTTTGGGACGGATTTCAGTCCACGCTCACACAGTGGATCACGAGGTATGTCAGCGTATATCTCTGGCTTCCTGTTTCGGATTTGTTCAGCTCAATGTTGGCAAGAATACAATCCCTCATTTTGGAAAGGGATATAGCAATGCTTGCCGACCCGACCTATATACCTGATACGAGCAATACGGTGTACATCATCTTTATGATTATCGGCATTATCGGGTACTTCACAATTCCAACAGTAACAGGTTGGGTAATCCAAGCCGGAGGTGCAGGGAATTTTACCCGAAATGTAAACCAAACAGCAATGAAAGCCGGAAATCTTGCTGGAGCAGGTACAGGATCTACAGTAGGTAACATCGGCGGTAAACTGATGAATAAATAACAATAAATCATTAAAAAAATGGAATTTAAAACGCTAAGAAATATCGAAAGCAGCTTTAGGCAAATAAGATTATATGCCATTGTGTTTGCGGTTCTCTGCATTGGCGTGGTAGGATATGCCGTATGGCAGTCCTACCGCTTTGCAGCAGAACAACGCCAGAAGATCTATGTACTTGATAACGGCAAATCTTTGATGCTTGCCTTATCGCAAGATGCGAGTATCAACCGACCTGTGGAAGCAAGGGAACACGTCAGACGTTTTCACGAGCTTTTTTTTACACTGGCACCTGATAAAAATGCTATCGAAAGCAATATGAGCAGGGCATTTAACCTTGCGGATAAAAGTGCTTTTGACTATTACAAAGACTTATCTGAAAAGGGTTATTACAACAGAATTATTTCAGGGAATGTTCAGCAACGTATCGAGGTCGATAGCGTGGTCTGCAATTTCGACACCCATCCTTATGCGGTGCGCACCTATGCCAAACAATTTATTATCCGGTCAAGCAATGTAACCAGGCGTAACCTGATTACTTCCTGCTACCTAGTCAACTCCGTTCGCTCTGACAACAACCCACAAGGCTTCAATATCGAAAAATTTGCAGTCGTGGAAAACAGGGATATAGAAGTCATCGAACGCTAAAAAATAATCTTATGGAAGTATTATCAGATTTAAACACGTTCGCAAAAATCCTTACAGAAAAAGGATATAACGGCTATTTCCATACGCAGGGTGCGTATGCTGGAAAGCTGAAAGAAAGTATCAGCGATTACCTTGAAAGCTGCCAAAAAGGTGCAGATACTTTGCCTAAAAAAGACTTGTTGTTGACAGGCTACCTACAATGGTCGGGAGAAGACAAGCCAAGTGTAGAATGCAGTATGTGGGTAAATTATCTGAACGGCAAATTCTCACTCAACAGAATGGAGGTAGCAAGAAAAGACCAATTTGGGCAATTGCTGAAAAAATCGGAACTGACAAACCTCTCTTTAATAGTCGTACCCAATGCAGTTGAGGTAATTGCTTTGGTTAATGATGAACAAAAGCAAAATGTGGGTAAAATCTCCAAGCGGTTCAAGCTCTAACATCATCATAAAAAATTAAGAGTATGAAAAAACTAAGAGCAAATATGGATAGGTATTTTGATAAGCTCGACGAACGTTGGCAGGCATTGCCAGTGCGCAAGCAGCACCAATATACCCTGTACTTTTTTGTGGGATATCTACTGCTTACCGCAGGTGTAATTTTCAAAGTCTGGTACGATACCTCAAAGTCCGGAAACGATATGATCATAGAGCATATCGAAAACCCTGTCCTCAAAAAAAATGGAAGTCCTGCAAGATTGCAGGATAGTGTATCAAGAATTTTAAAAAATCAAATTTATGAAAGAAAATGAGAACAAAAAATCAGTTGTTCGGATAACAGAAGGTAATCCACCTGCAACTGCTGATGTGTTACAAGACAGCACACAGAATAATAAGGAGAAGCTCAAAAAGCCCTTAATTTTCGGCTTAATGGCGATTGTTTTCGTGGGTTGTATGTACCTCATATTTAAACCATCCGAAGACAAAAAGACAATTGAAAATGTAGGGCTGAACGATGCGGTACCTGAGGCTACTGGAACTGGAATGCCTGCCGACAAAGGCAAGGCGTATGAACAGGAAATGCTCGAACGCAAAGAGCAGGAAAAACGCAATGCATTGGCTACACTTTCAGACTACTGGAATACAGAAGACAAAGAAGAGCCAACCGACGAACCGTTTAATGAAGAAGAGGAAAACAACAGCTTTGGCGGTAGTGGGAGAAATTCGGCAAGAAGCAGTAATCCTGCTTTGAACAGCTATCGAAATAGCCAAAGCGCATTGAGTTCCTTTTATCAAGATGATAACGCTGAAACAATGGAACTGCGTAAGCAGGTGGACGAATTGAAAGAAAAATTATCAGAAAAGGATGTGCCACCTGTGGCCACAGTTGATGACCAATTGAAGCTAATGGAGAAATCCTATGAAATGGCAGCAAAGTATCTGCCAAAAAATGCGAATACCGAAAATTCAACACCTGCTAATGGTGCTGTTCCGGATGATGTTAGTGCTATGGCTACTAACCAAAAAGAGCATTTTGTATCGTTCACATCAGCAAGAAAAAATACAGTATCAGCCCTTTACCGTGAACCATTGGACAGTGCTTTTTTAGCGGATTGGAGCGAAACAAAGAACCGTGGGTTTTATACCGCTGGTTCTTTGGAACAAATGGCACAACCCAAAAACAGTATCAAAGCCTGTGTACACGATGCCCAAACAGTAGTTGGCGAAACAGGTGTGCGTTTACGATTATTAGAGCCTGCAAAAACACCGAGCCGTACCATTCCAAAAGGAACGATTTTAACGGCTAATGCGAAATTTCAGGGAGGGCGTTTACAACTAAAAGTTACCTCGATAGAACTGGAGGGCAATATCATCCCGGTAGATATAACCATTTACGATTTGGACGGACAGCAAGGCTTGTACGTTCCGTATTCGCCGGAAATGAATGCCCTTACCGAAATGGCAGGCAATATGAGCCAGACAGGCGGGACAAGCGTAATGCTCACGCAAAATGCTGGACAGCAGGTTGCCGCAGACCTTAGTCGTGGTGTGGTACAGGGAATTTCGGGCTATTTTGCTAAAAAGGTAAGAACCCCAAAAGTTACGCTGAAAGCAGGACATCAGGTCTTCCTTGTATATAAACAATAATGTTGAATTCAAACAAATAAAACAATGAAAAATATTTTAAAAACCTTTTGGGCAATTGCCCTCATACTCGGCTTTGCCGTACAATCTTTTGCACAAGACAGCATCAGAACTCCGCTTGCATTAGGCAAGATAGAACCGTATAAAATGGAAGTTAATTACGATAAAACTTCGCACTTGATTTTTCCGACCGCTATCCGTTATGTGGATTTGGGAAGCGAATATCTGATTGCAGGAAAAGCAGAAGATGCGGAAAATGTTTTGCGTGTAAAAGCATCTGTAAGGGATTTCGAACCTGAAACCAATTTTTCGGTCATTACCAATGATGGACGTTTTTACAGTTTCAATGTATATTACAGTTCCTATCCCGAGGCATTGAGTTATGACCTGCTCACAATGCAAAAGGCAGTAGACAAAGCTAACGGTAACGATGTGCTTTTTGAAGAGTTGGGCAATAATTCGCCTTCACTGGCAGGATTGCTTTTGGAAACGATTTACAAAAATGATAAGCGTATTGTAAAGCACATTGGGGCAAAGAGTTTCGGCATTCAGTTTATTCTTAAAGGCATTTACATCCACAACGGCAAATACTATTTCCATACGGAATTGAGAAACCGTACCAATGTGCCGTTTCAGATTGATTTTATCAATTTCAAAGTAGTGGATAAAAAGGTAGCCAAACGTACAGTTGTACAGGAACGCCCGATGATACCATTACGCACTTACAAGCCACTGGACGAGATTGGCGGTAAATCGACCGAACAAAATGTGTTCCTGTTAGACCAATTTACCATTGCCGATGACAAGGTACTGTTGATTGAGATTTTCGAGAAAAACGGGGGCAGGCATCAAACACTCCAGATAGAAAATTACGATTTAATCAAGGCTCGTTTGGTTAATGATATGCACCTGAAATTTTAATAACCCTTTAAAGTAACTATATGAAAAAGTATATCTATACCGTGATGCTCATCTTGATGGCCATCACGGTTACACAGGCACAAAGGATGCTCCCAAAACAGAAAGGATTGGAAATAAGTGCAGGTATATTATCCAATGATAAAATCGGTAATGATTATTACATCAGTGCAGCAATGACCGTGAACGGCAAAAATGGCAACTACCAGCTTTGGGCGTTGGAATATACACACCAATACCACGACTACAAAGACCTCCGCATACCGCAGGAAACCTACACTGCTGAAGGCGGTTACAGTTTTTTCCTTTTGGGCGATGCCCGTAAAAACATTACGCTGAACTTTGGAATAACAGGTGTAGTCGGTTACGAAACCATCAACCGGGGCGAAACGATGTTGTATGACGGAGCAAAAATATTGAGCGAGGATAATTTTATCTACGGAGCGGGCGGTCGCCTCACTTTTGAAACGTACCTGTCCGACCGTTTTGTATTGGTTCTGCAAGGACGTACAAAAGTGCTTTGGGGTACAGATTTACAACAGTTCCGACCGTCAGCGGGTGTGGGATTAAGGTTTAATTTTTAAAACGTAAAAACAATGATAGCAATCTTCAATAAATTCAGAATAGCATTACTGCCTATATATGTAATGCTGGCAATCCTCACAGCTTCGGTTTCTTTGGTATCTTGCAACAAAGATGATGAACTCGAAATACAGAACGATTTTCCTTTCGAGGTCAATATAATGCCAGTACCTAAAGATGTTGCCAACGGGCAGACCGTAGAAATACGCATTAGTATACAGCGTAAAGGCAATTACAGCGACACGCAGTATTTTCTCCGCTATTTCCAATTTGACGGACAAGGCACATTGCGGTATTACGATGAGCAACCATATTTACCGAACGATTTATACCCATTACCGACAGATCAGTTTCGATTGTACTATACGTCAACGTCTGCAGTATCACAATCCTTTGAGGTTTGGATTTCGGACAGCTTCGGGAATGAAAAGCAAATAAGTTTTCAGTTTAACAGTAGTGAATAAGGAGTTAAAACCTGCCAATCGGGCAGGTTTTTTTATACCTTTACGCTTATGAAAGTGGAGATAAGAAAAGAAGTAAAGGAAGATTTCGGAACTGTTTTTGAGCTGATAAAAAACGCTTTTGAGAACGAGGAATATAGCGACCACAAAGAGCAATATTTAGTCGAACGGTTAAGAAGTTCCGATGCGTTCGTTCCTGAATTGTCGCTCATTGCAGAAGTGAACAATCAGATTGTCGGTTATATATTGCTTACCAAAATCAATATCGTAGATGCATACAGGAACATAAATACCTCACTTGCTATGGTTCCGGTTGCTGTGTTACCGGAATTTCAAGGCAACGGTATCGGTGCAAAACTGATTGAAGCTGCACATCATAAAGCGAAAGAATTTGGTTTTGGTTCTGTGGTATTGTTAGGGCACGAAAATTATTATCCAAAGTTCGGTTATAAACTGACAAAAGAATTTGGAATTAAGTTGCCTTTTGATGTTCCTGATGCCAACTGTATGGCAATAGAGCTAAATGAAAATGCTTTACTAAATATCAGTGGTATCGTTCAGTACCCAAAAGAGTTTGAAATTGAATAGAGGAACAAATATTTTTCGTAAATTCAAAGAGTAGAATATAATAGCTTATTGTTATGGTTGCATCATTGGTTATAGGGATAATATTTTTAGTTGCAGGTTTAGGACTTCGCTATTGGCTTAACCGACGAAAGTTTTACAGGCGTGGTCCGATGGGAGCCGAAGGTTTTTCATCTTATGAAAGTTCGGTTTTCATTAAATTTATTGAAAAGGTTGGTAAATGGATAGCTTATGGATTGATTATATTTGGACTTTTATCATTATGGGTTTATTCTCGTGAGATGAAAGAAAAACAACAGACTGAAGTAAAAACGGAACAGCCTGCACAACGCTGATACAAATTTTCTTGTTTTACTTTAAGTACTAGCTTTTTCGTTTGTACTGTATGATAACATTTTCTATTTACTACTTTTTTTATAATTTAAGACATCGCCACTCTTTTTAGAGAGGAGCTCACTTTACTGAACTCAATATCTGCAAAATCTTTTTCTGCTTTTTCTTGAACATCAATATCTTTGGTATTTAAGATAGCAGACATATATTTTAGCTTTCTTTTTACATTTTCCAATAAATCCGACCATTTCATTATCCATATTTCAATATTTTTATTTTCATTCCTAAAATAGAAGTAAGGATTGTCTTCGTTTCTTTGATTACCTTTTATTTGAAATTCTGCATCAGAATTAATCTTTGAGCTAATCAATAAAATTTTGTAATGAATATTTGAACTTGAAGCATCAAGTTTTTCGATTTCTCTGGCATACTTCATTACTTGCTCAATTTCTTTTGGGCTAATTTTTACTTTTGGGGCTTTTAATTCAACAACTAAAACTTCTCTTCTTTTAGCGTCTAAAACCCGTTCATTATACATAAATAGGTCAGTAATAGATTTTACCGGTTTTTCATCAATGACATTTATGTTATCTCCATCTTTTGATGGTTTAAATATTAAGCAATCGTCTCTTAATTGAGTTAGATTTTTTTCTAAATTTTTATCTGACAATAGTTTGGTACTTTCGGAATATTCTTCTCCAAAAACCCATAACATCCTTTCTAAAAACTTATGAAGTTCTTTTCGTTCTTTCACATTTTTAGATATTTCGCTATAAACAAGTTTTTCAAGAAATTCAATATCTTCAATTTTCGAAGCAACTTTATCAGAAAATTCAACAATATTATCTAAATCGGTTTTTTCCAATAAATCCGAGAATTTAGAAATCATTTTGTTGTTTAATTTTAGAACGCTTCTTAAAATATTATTCAATTCTCCATTGGAAATTGTTCTATCTATAAGCGGATAAATGATTTCTCTTAATTGATTATTATCTTTTAAAATATGGTATTTATCTTCCACTAAATATGCTAACTTATCAAAGAGTATAACTTTTGATTTTGAGCTTGCCCGTTCTTTATATGGATAATAATCGTCATTTTTAAGGTTGTCAGAAAAATTGTCAAACTCAAAGTTTCTGTCCTTGAAGAATGTGTTTAATTTGTCTTTAATAAATTCTCTTACTTTTCTCCAATCTGGGTCTAAATCATCTAAATCTATGTTTCTATAAATATCAGATGAGAGCGTAGATGAAGATACATAAATAAACCATCCTCCTATTTTTGGGCTCAACCAACTGGCATCATACTCCAGACTTCCTGCTATTGTATTTAGACCAGCATTTTGTGCAGTTAAAAAAACTTTTATTTTATCCATTTTCTTAATCTGCATAAAGTCAAAAAGAACTTTGTGTTCTTTGCCTTTAGTGTCAGTATAAGTCTTGGCTAGTTTTATAGGTTTGTCAATTACGAAATCATTAGGGTTTAAAGCTTTACCATTAATGTGAAATGTAACTTCTTTGTTGAAAATTTTTAAAGGGTATCTCTCAAAAATAGCATCTGAAATATTATCTTTAAGAAATTTATCAATTATTTTCTTTTTTGGTTCATTTTCTGTTGTCGTATGTGGATACAAATTTGAAATAGTTACTTTGTAGTAAGTATTATGATTATTTCCTTTTAGAATATTTTCTTTTGTCGCTAACTCAATTTCAGAAACATTGATGTTTTTACCAAAACTATTAAATGATAACGGAATGTATGTTTCAGTAAAAGTATTTTCTTCTTGTGAATATCCAATAGTTTCAATTTCGATTTCTTGTCCAATTTGAAAACTGGCAAATCTTCCAATTCCTTTTCCGCCATCTTTATTTGCTGTTCCAATATCCAATAATTTTTTTTCGATATCAGACATATGAACTCCGTTACCATCATCTTTTACTGATATTTTTTTGATTAAAAGAGGATGTATTTCAGTTTCTAAAGTGTAATCTATGTCGATCCAAATGTTTTTACTCTTTGCTTGAATTGAGTTGTTTAATAGTTCGCAAAAAGCAGTGAATGTGCTGATGTAATTAGCAAATAATTCATTGACTAACCTTGAGTTTGTCGTAAGTTTTCTATTCATAGTTTCTTGCTAGGTATTTTTTGGTTATACTTGCTATTAAATTCTCAAACATACAAAATGTAAAATTTGTATGTTTAACGGCAAAATTATTTTCTCCAAATCTACAAAATAAATCGTTTCTAAATTGTTGTTCCAGTGCCAAATACTACCTTTCAACGACAATCAATACCACATTTTCCAAGCCTTTACAAATCCTTGATAAATTCGACTTCCACAGCAAAATTGAGCAAATAATGGAAGTTATCGCAATACAAAAATCCGCATTGGATGGAATGACAAATGAACTGAAAGCACTTTTGGAATTGACCGAAAATGCCACAATGAAATACACTTCAATTTTCAAAGAAGAAAAATGGCTCGATAACCAGGAAGTGTGTTTGATGATGAACATTACCAAACGGACTTTGCAGACCTACAAGGATAAAGGGCTGTTACCTTATTCCAAACTGAACCGCAAGAATTATTATAAACTCTCGGACGTACGGGCTTTGCTCGAAGCTGGACAGCCGTACAATACCAATGATAATGGATTTACTGACGAATGATAATGAAGAAATCATTTCCCATCAAGAAATGATTTTGATATTGAGAGACCGTATTGAAAGCATATTAAAAAACTATCGTCCCGTAATGAATGGAGAAATTTATTTGTCGGGCGAAGATGTATGCAAACTGTTACACATTAGCAAACGCACTTTACAGCAATATCGTGATGATAATATCCTGCCGTATATTCAGATTGGTGGCAAAATTATTTATAAGGAAACAGATTTGATGACAATATTGGAGCAGAATTATATCAATCACAAAACTAATTCAGACTAAGCTTTTTTATTGCATTAATACATCTAATAGCAAGAGTTTAGTATCTTTGCTATGTAAAATATAGAAATACTTAAAGTGTTTTTGCTTTAAGTCCCACATTGAAAACTGGTAATTTTTAGACAACGGGACGATAAGGAAGAACGCTCATGCCATAGGCGTGGGCGCTCGCTTATTCGTTGTCGGGTATACCAGTGCCTCAATGTGCGGTAAGTGTAGTGGCCTGCGCTTTCTTTTTGTGCAGGGCTACATCAACTTTAAAAAAGTATGATGATATGAAAACTGGTACATCCCAACAAAAAATTACACTCGCCTTTATCAATGATAAAAGCCCAATTTTAGATTTAATTTGCAAAGACCTCATTGCTTCAGGAACTGAAGTCTTATTTCGTTCAGAAAGCATTGAAGATGGACTATCAAAATTATCTTCATTAAATGAACTCCCTAAAATTTGTATTATCGACCTTGATTTTTACAACAAGAATGTTTTGGTTGAACTTCAAGAATTAAGAACAAAATATCCAACAATAAAACTTATTGCACATAGTGATATTGATGATGCGAAAGTGGGTAAATATCTTTTAGATATTGGTTTTTCAAGTTACTTGCTGATTGGTAATGATGCGGAATATTTTAGAAAAGTAATAGAAGCCGTTATCAATTAGGATAAAATTCACTAATTCTCATACAAAATACTAGCGATTTTTTTATCATTTAGTACAAACCTTATCTGCTCATATTTTTGAATAGGGTGCATATCCTGTTCTGTAGCTGGCGGAAAATATTTTATTCCAATAGTCACGTTGGGTAAACTAAAACTCCAAGATGACCTGATTTTAAAATTCTTACCACACAATTGTTGATCGGATGAGTTCAGATACTCTTTGAATTTTGAAAGCCCTTCGATTTCAAATAATGTTTTCCAGTTTTTACGAACTTCAAAAATGATATTTTCGTCAAGATTTTTCAGGATACTACTTTCATCGGAACTGTTACAGGCGTTTATAAAATCTCTGATGATTTTTCGTGGTTGTTTTTGAATTTCTCTGATTTCTTTCTTTTTGTTTTCAAGATAAGTGCTAAAATCCTTGTCAACCAATTCAGATAACTTATAGTATCCTGAATGAAAAGCTTCTAATGGAGATTTGTATAATCTATCTTTAAAAAAAGTTGCTTCATCCGTTTCATTGGCTTTAAAATGATCCAGAAGCAAAAAACCTTTTTCTTCGGTTGTACTGTTAACACCATCCACAATGTTTACAAAGTAGAACTGCTCTTTATCTTCGAACAAAACTTTGATTTTAGAGTTGAATTTTTCAGACTTATTTGCCGATGCTTTCACAAGATATTTCGTTTCATCCAAAGGATTTTCAATCCGTCTTCCCCAGCCATCAGTCGATAATTCAGATTGGTATCGGGATATTTGTATCCGTATTTCCTTCCGTCCTTTTTCGAGGTCGGTGGTAAATTCATATCCAGGAAAAGAATTGAGAATAGCCGTGTCTAATTCCCATTCCTCATAATCACTTGTAAAATTTATTTGATAGCTAAATTCATATTCCCGAATGTAAACCGGAAATTGGAACTTGTTCCCGACGATTGTTTGCTCTAATAAGGTAATATCGGATTTCCTGTTTACGGTTATTGAGATTTCAGTTTCAATCATTTTGAAATTTATTTTTACTGACAGTTTTAAAGTAATGCCATTTTTTTGTTCAAACCATTGTGCTTGAGAGTAGAAAGGAAATCAAGTGAAGACTGCTTAATCATTGTCGTCACCCAATTGGTCAATGTATTTCAAAATTAGATTTACTTGTTTGTCCTCGGATTTTGTAGAGGATATTTTTTCAATAATTTTGATCCTATCTTCTTTTGGTAATTTATTGAACGATTTTAAAACACCCGAATTTCTAAAAGTATCTAATATTTCTTTTTCTGTAATCGGCTCCTTTGAAGTCAATAAGTAAAGTGTCACAGTTACAGTGTCGCCACCACTTTTGCTGATTGCTTTCCTGATTTTGTCATTAATTGAAATTAGCTTGTCTTGTCCTCCAATCGTAAACAAATTAATACTGTCAATTGTGTAGTTGTCAATTGTACCAGATACTTTCAATGAACCCCATTTTCCTACGATATGTTTAGTGTTAGGTACTTGGATGTGATATGTCCAAGCACCTTTACCTGCTTCATATTTCAATTCGAGTTCCTCGTCCTTTACTAAGTATTTCATCTTTTATGACCTGTATTATAGCTTTACCGCTAACCCCATAATTTAGAAAATTTGGGTATTTTGTATAGGAATTAGTCTATTTGTTTTAAGGACAAATTTAATGAATTAGATGCTAGGGTTATGGCAAATATTCTATTATAAACCATCATTAATCAGGCGACGTTCTTTTGCTTCTTTTCTTTGGTCGCTGTGTGAAAAGAAAAGAAGTCATTACCAAATACAAAAAATGGGATACTGAATATCCCACGCAAAAAACTCGCAACCTGTTTGGTAAAATGTAAGGAAAGGGAATTGTGGGCCGGTGCATTTTTGCAAAGTGATTGCATCCGCTTTAAACCGCAAAAATGCGTTTCCGACCGTAGGAAGGAATTGCATTTTTGCCCGCCGATTTCGGCTTTTAGGCAACTTTTATCGGGTGGGTGCGGAAATCTTTCAGATTGTGAAAAAATCCTTTGTATTCAGTCATTCCCCTGCGAAACAAGTTCCATAACAAAGAACAACCCATTTGTGTAAGCGATGAATTGATAAACAAATCTTGGTGTTCCAACGCTTCGGCAAGTGAGCAACTTGGCGTGCTGTCCTCTTGTTCGGATTGCTTCAATAGTTCGCCAAATTCATCGGTAACAAATGGCAGGCTTGCCTCCGTTTGGTATTTCTCTGAATTGGGTTGCTTTATCTCTCCGATGGTAGATAGTAACACTTGTCCTGTATCTTGGCTGTTGCCAAAATCCAGCCAATATTTTGGCTCATCTTGGTAGTGTCTGCGGTAGCTTATTTCTTTTAGAATTTCAGCAACACCAAATCTCGCCTGTACATTGTCCACACATGTAATGGTAATTGTTGCCCTTGCTTTTTCGGGCAATCTGCCAAAATTGTCCTTTTCAAACTTTACCGTTTCGGCTTTCCAATTTGTTCCTGCCCAACGGTTGCAACGGTTGATTAAAGCAACGGATTTGTACAATCCTGTTTCACTTTCTGCAAATCGCTGTCTGCCTAAATTAGCACTCGTGATAACATCATCATCCCAAAGGTGGACTTGGAACCCTGCGTGTCCTAATGCTATCAAACTTTCGTTTATTTCCATTAAGGCGGTCAATACTTTTGAGCCTGTGCCACCTGCTCCGATAAGGTTTACCGAAATAGGGTTTGTCGGACTGAGCAGGTAATTATCCGTAAAATGAACTACTTTTTTTTGTGTATTCATCACAATAGATTTTTAAGGGTTTTATTATTCTTTTTCAATACCTCTTTAGGAAAGGGTTTATTAGTACCAACAAGGTCTTTCCAAAGGTTTACAATGTTTGTTTTGGTTAAGTTTTCGCATAATGAATGGCTGAAATAGGAATTGAAAAAATAATGCTCCCACGCGCGAATAAATTCCTCAACCGAAGCCGAATTTTTAATGTCTATGCTTACCGTACCCATACATACATTGCCGTTTTCATAAATATTGAAAAAAGGTGCATAGTGCAAAGGTGCTTTCTCGGTTGGTCTTCTGTCGCTTGCCAAAACAAATACCGTAAGATTGCTTTTGCTCGCTAACCAAAGCATTGGTGGTACTTGTGCTTTTCCATTGGATATGCCCAAACTATCCACAAAATACAGTTTCCGTTGCTGTGTTTTGGTGTACCAAAGTACCGTACCTTTTTCCGCATTTGGATTGATATGCAGAATATTGGTAGGCAAAATTCCCTTTGGTTTTAAAAAGGCTTGGTTCTTTTCTTCATCGGTCTGTAAGGACTTTGCTAAAATATTGGCTTCCTTTACGGTTAATGGATGGGCATTGATAGGCATTCCGTTGCTGTCCATATCAAAATGCTCCACGTACATATCGTTTTCTGTTCCTTTGGTTTCATAGAAAACCAAAGCGGATTTTGCATAGTACAAGGTTCCAAAATGGTCTGTTATATCTTTTGTTGTATTCATTTTTCTATCGTTTTGTATTCGTATAATATTCCACTCAAATCATTCAATAAACCAAACAAACGCTTCTCAAAATCAAGATTGACTGTTGATATTTCACTTCCGTTAAATCGCTTGGAAATAGTAGGTTCTTCCATTGCTCCGTACTCGTTAAATTCATTGTTGATGGTATCTGAAAGACTTTCGTACAACCAGCCTTTAGTATCTGCGATAAATGAAATGTATTTTTCCATTCCGATTATTTCATTCTCGTAATCATCATTGTAAGGGTCTTTTTCGGGCAATGTGGCGTTTCTGAAAATGGTTACGTTTGGATATTCCGTAAAAAGAGCAAACGCATTGTGAGCCACTTGCCAACATTCCTTGTCGAACATATCAACACTTTTAAATCGGTTCAAACGCTGTTCAAATACCTTTAGATTAGTTCGATTAAATAGCTTTTGTTCTATTCTATCGCCAATGTATTCGGCATTTTTCAATTCACTTTTATAGCTTTCAGTTTCTTCCGTTTCCTCGTCCTGTTCCACCCAATCGTTCATCATTTCGTAGAGCCAATACAAATAGCTTTCTTCCTGTCTGTAATATGGAATTTGGGCAATGTGGTACAGATAACTATACACCGATAGTAGAAGCTGTGCAGTCATTTTATGCTTCGGGTCTTTGAGCATTTTAAAGAGTGGAGCAATAGGAATATAATACAAAGTTGTTCCTGTGCGGTATCGTTCCTCGCTCAAAAAATAGGTTTTACCGCTATCCTGTATCAATTTGAAACCATCCCAATTGATATGGTTGCGTTTTAGTTTGGTTTCCATATCCCACATACCCAATACGATATTGTAAGGGAAACCAAATTCTGTGGTTTGCATCGGCTCAATGTTGTAATGCTCGGCAAGTGTGGAAAGGGACTTATAAAAATCCCTCTCCATTTTTGCTGTTTTCTTACAAGCCTGTACGGATTGTTCCGCTTTCAGTTTAGGCAGAAACGTACACTTTAGAATACCATTGGTAGCATTGCTATCGGTACGGATTTCTGCTTGTCTTTCTGCACTTGGTTTGCGTCCTTTGGTCTTTGTAGCCAATTGGCGAACTCGCCCAACTGTCGGTGCAATTGCCTTTGTCGTTTCTGTTCGGGTATGCTGATAGTTCCCGATATGATGTTGCGTTGCATAATTCATTGTTTTAAAATTTTGGTTTAACCTTTCGTTCCCATTACGCTCTCAAATTTGTACTCGACTGCATCGTCTTTTATCTGCGGTGCAGATGCTTTTGCCGTAGTCAAAATCGGGTACATATTGGCGTAAAAATTCATTACGGCTTCCACGCTCCAACGTGGTTCGGGGTCGGTCAGTCTTATGTCCTGTCCTTTATCTTTGAGTATAAAAACTCTTTCTAATTGCGTTGCTAATAACATAATGTTCTGTTTTAATGATTACTATTCTTTTCATCTTCGTCTGTTTCATCAATAGGATAATCGGCAGTAATTTCTTGCTCTATTGGTGGTTCGGGTTTTGCTTCGTCCATTGCTCCGAAAAGGCTCGGTGTTGCGAATTTGTCGGATAATGCTGTTTTGCGTTTGCGTATCTCGTCTGCTTTTTCGGGAAACTCCGTTATATCGGGAACTTTTATCCACGCTTCACGGAATTTGCCCTCTTTCTCCAACTCGTCCGCCTTTGCCATTGCATCTTTAAACTTCTTGTCTTTGACTTCTTTTTCTTTTTTCTCTTTTTCGGTTTTTGCTTTCTCGATTGCCGATTGTGCTTTGGCTTCATCAAGTTGCTTTTGAAATTTCTCCATATCCACCATTAAGCCCGATACCTTTTGTATAGGTGTGGTTATCTGCTCAAAAAATCCCTCGTCAAACTCCTGGGGTGTGGCGTTAAAGGTCAATGGTGGAATTAGATTTTTTGCACTATCTCCGCATTGTTCGTTATTGAGCAATACTGTTACAATTAGGTTGCTTTCTATTCCTTTTGAAATGTTCAGTTGTAATACTCCTGTAAAGTCTAACTGCTGTATCTGATTGAAAAAATTGGTGTTCATCGTTCTAAAATTTTAATTGTTAATACTTTTTTCTTTTTTAAGTTTCTCGTGCATATCTGCCCAATACTCCTGTCTTTCCTTGTCTGTTTCTGTTGGTGGGGCGTGCAGATATTCTTTATACCAACCAGTTTGCTGGATAGCTTTTATGAGGTCGGTAATTTCAACCCAATTCCCTTTTTTATCTATGATTTTCATCGTACTTGGCTTTAAGTGTTATTTACTGATTTCTGCTATTTGGTCAATCCTACCATAGATGATACTTCGAAGACTTGTTTTGTCGGGAGCGTTGTATTCTGCCCAACTACCGTACTGCTTTACGATATAGGATTTTAAAACATCCTCAAATCCAAAGCGATAACCCATAAGCGGTACAGCTCTTTTGAAATAGGCGTTTCGGTTTACTGCTTCTGCAAGCCATTTTTTTTCGGCTCGGTTCAATTTTTCGCCTTTGTTCAGTTTTTCCCTTAATAAGTAAACCTTTGCATTTTGCAGGGTTGCCAATTCGGGTACATCGTGGCGTACAAACTTTGTGGCTATTATTGTTACTATTTCCATTGCGGTAGATTTTAAGGTTGCTGATTTTTGATTTTTCGCTCCAACAAGTTTTCTAATATCTCGTAATCGCTTTCGTAAGCATTACCCTCAAAATGGTAGGTATCGGTTTCTTCATCAAACTCGCATTGCTCAAAATCCACGTCTTCCAAATAAATATCTGTGAGTAGCTTATCATAAAATGTTGCCCTGCCATATACAAGATTGCCCATTTCTTCATAATCGTGTGTAAAGTTCACTTCGTAATGTTCCGCTATCTTTTGAATGATTTCTATATTGGGCGACCACTTTGTTTCATACTGAAATTGTCCTTCATCGCCTTCATTCCAATAGATATTGAAGAAATAACCGCCATTATCTTTAGAAATAAATTCGGGTAGTTGCCCTTCTTCGGTTTTTTCTTCCTTTTCCTTCATTGATTGAAAAAGTTCCTGTATTGCTGTGATTGTTTCGGGTTTCCCCTCGAATACAACTGTATTACTGCACCAATTTGCCATAACTTTTGTTTTTAGTAGGCTACCACCGATTAAAGCGGTAGCCTGTTGTTATTTAATTAAGGTTTAGGGTTTCTGCACCATCTAAAGCAAAACCATTACACAATTCAAATGCTTTCTGTGATTTGAGTTGAGCAGTGCCACCCAATACAATGCTCTGCAACTTGGCTTCATCATTCTTGTAATTTCTTACGTTCTGATAGTAACCTGTAACCGCATTATAAGCTCCGAACAATGTTCCTTTTGTCGTATCCATTTGTTGGGTGTCGCTTATCATTGCGTATGCAAAAGCATCTTCAACGGTGTTTTTGAACACGGTTGAAATTTCATCTTCCGCACCTTTTTTGATTAAATCAAAGGTTTCCTTATTCGGGCAAAGTGCCAATTGAATTAGCTTTTTAACCTCTCGGTCTGTTACCTTTACTTTTGCCCATTCATTGAAAATTCCCTCTAATTGGTTGCTCAATGTGTTGGCAAGTCCCATAATCTTGTGAGCATTCTCGATACGTCCTTTTGCTCCCGAAGTGTGTTTGATACGGACAACATTGGTCATATTGCGTAATGAAGCGTTTAAGGTATTTTGGCAAACAATACGGATTGGTGTAAATGCGGCTGTGATACTTCCGCTACCATCGTGCGATGTGGTTAAGAAAATGTATTTTTCCGTAACATCATCGCCATTACCCACACGAATATAGTCAGGCAGTTTGGCTGTGATGAAAATGCGTTCTCCGTTGCCTAATGCTCCTGCGGTTTCGTAAAGAATGCCTTCGCCACCGCCTACAATGGCATCAAAGAAATTAAAGGCTTCTCGATTTTGTACGATGTGGTAATCCTTGCCGACTACTCCCAATACTTTATTGTTATCGGTGCGAATGTTGGCGAAATAGTTAGGTACTTCCAATTCGCTACTGCCTATCTCTATACCGTTGGTGGTTTCGATAATGCCCGAACCTTTGGTAAATAGTGGGGATTTTACGACTTCGTAATCTAATCCTGCGTGTTTGATAGCTTCCTCACTTGTTGGATATTGCTCCACGATTTGCCCTAAACCGTGCCACGCTTTTTGCTGAACGCTGAAAAATGAATATCGTCCTGTTCTCTCGTTGAAATTGATATTATGTGCCATAATGCTTAAAATTTTGATATTAAAAAATGGATTGAATGTTCTTGATTAAAATGGAAGGTCGTCTTCTGTACCTTTTCCTGCTGTACTGTTGTTTCCTGTTTGTGCAGTAGCTTGTACGCTTTCGGTTCTCTTACTACCTCCGTGCAATTTGATTTGTGAGGTATGGAAATTCAGACCTGCTCTTGGCTCTCCATCATTACCTGTCCACGCTCTTGTACTTACTCGTCCCGATAGTTCTACCAAAGTGCCTTTTGTGAGTAGCTTGGCTACATTCGGGGTTATCCAATAGGAGCAGTCGAAATAGGTTGTTTGCTCTATGCGTTCGCCTTGCTTGTTACGGTAGCTGTCGTTGGTCGCTACTGAAAAATTTACTACTTGTTTGTCCTGTGACGTTGTGCGTACTTCCGCATCCCTTGTCAGTCTTCCTGTGATGTTCATATTCTTTAATTTTTAGTTATTGATTTTGATTTTTTTTAGATTTATTCGGCAATGAGAGGAGGTGCTGTTTCGTTTCATTACCATTTCCAATGTTTTTAATTTTCGTATCTGACATTTTTTTTTATTCGTTTAAAGAGCCGGAGTATGCTATGTTTCGTTTCACGAGCATAAAAGGTTCGTGTTTAGCATCACCAAGGTTTTGGAAAAAAATACTACCCAACGGGTGGAGATTATTTTCCAAACTTGCTTGACCTTTGTGATGCGTGAAGAACACGGAAATACCTTTGCTCTTGAAATGGGACAAAAAAGCATACGGGTCTTTGGATAAAAATGAATGTGGAAGCCAAGAAGATGGCATTGAGAAATGGTTTAAAGTGAATTGAAATAACACTTCCAATTCGCTGAATTTTTAAAACACTTTTTTAAAGCGGTGGGGCTATCAAAGCCACACTAACAGAGGATTAGAAAAATGTATTTGTGTGGGAGGCATAGATGGCAACATTTTTTAATCTTCTGTTCCAGAAGTAGCCGAAAAGCTCTTTTACAGAAAGGGAATAGCAGAGCGAAGTAAATGTGCTTTGGCTATAAAATATGGGCATAAAAAAAGCAGAACCGTTAAGTTCTGCTAGTAATTATCAAATTGTGATTAACTATATAACCTGTAAAAACGCTTCTTCAATCTCCTTAAATTTAGGAGCTACCAAATCCATATCCTTACTAATCTTTTGGCTGGTAATTTTAGCATAAATCTGTGTAGTTGAAATGTTTTTATGTCCCATCATTTTGCTAAGGCTTTCAAGAGGTACGCCTTCGGTCAAAAACATCGTTCCAAATGTGTGTCTTGCGGTGTGAAAAGTTACTTTTTGTTCTGTAATAATTTCAGCTTTTTCAATTAATTTGCCAATGTGAGTATTGCAGGTTACATTAGTTGGAACTGGAAAGATAAACTCGTTACGAGTGCTACCGAGGTATTTTTCTATGATACGTTTTGGGATTTCCATTAACCGAACATTAGAAGCAATGTCTGATTTTTTTCTTCTGCTGATGATCCATTGATGGCCATCGAAGAAAGACTGAATATTGTTCCTTGTTAGTTTTTTAATATCCGCATAAGCAAGTCCGGTAAAACAACTGAAAATAAAAAGATCTTTCACAAGCTCATACCGTGGGTGGGGCGGTACACACATCATCAGTTTTTCTACATCTTCTTTAAGAATATAACCCCTGTCGGTTTCTTCCATATTAATTTCATAATATTGAAACGGATTATCACGTATCAAACTTTTTTTAATAGCCAATTCCACCAGACTTAGCACAGGCATCGTGTAAACCCAAACCGTATTATGTGTAGACTGTAAATCGTACCGAAGATAAAAATCAAATTCCCTAATAAAATCTCCAGTCAATTCCCGAAAGGCCATATCATCACGATGATAGCGTTCTTTGATAAAAGCGGTAAGATGATTATAAACCGTGATGTACTTGTTGTAGGTGCTTTGTGAACGTTCTTCCTTGTCAACTAATTTTTTAAAATCCTCATTTTTATCGTTAAAGACTTTTAGAATTGCATCATCCATTACACCAACACCCAAGAATGAGAGCTTTACTTTTTGGGAAGTAGCAAAGCCCTCGTGTTTCAGCATATCTTCATAAATTTTGTCAATACGCCCACGTATGTTATCCAACTTTTTATTAATATTTAAAGCTGTTGCGCTTTTGCCCTCAACTCTTCCATATTTTAGATCCCAATTGCTTGGGTCAATTTCTAACTTTGTCCCGAAAGTTTTAGGTGTTCCGTCAATGGTAATACGTGCCATAATCGGAGCATTACCATTTTTTTTCAGTTCGTTCTTTTTCAAGTAGAAAAGCAGTTTGAACGTTGATTTTTTTGTCTGCGTCATAACTCAAATGTTTAATGTTTAAAATTAATTTACATTGAGTTACAAGGAAATATAAAAATAAGTGCAAAACACTGAAATATAACCGTTTAAACTAATAAGGAACCTCTATTAATCGGTAACGAATTAGTAACTTAACTTTGTCATTTCAAGCCCAAAACCTATCAGACACCGAGTTCCAAATAAAGACTACTTCTTTATAAAACATTGTATAGCAACGGATTTAATCGTTTTGCTTAACTTTGCTTTTTACTAATCTTTTTTATTCAAAATCATATACATATACTTGCACCTCTTTTGCAAGCAATGTTCTTTCAATAATAGGTTCTATTTCTTTCCATTTTCCTCCTGCCAGCCCACATCCAATTCTCGGCATGTGAACGCTTGCATTCAGCAGCAACGCTTCATTGGAAAGTTTTTCGAGAGCTTTTTCAATAGCATCATATCGAACAGGAACTCCATGACTTCCTGTTTTTATTCCTTTTTGTCCGATTATATTAGCTACATATATGTATTTTTCAACCTGGACCAACTGAATTTTTCCTAATGCAAAATCATTTTTACTTCTGAAGCGATGCCAGTCTCTGTATTTCTTTTCAGGTTCTTCCCATCTTTTGGAAACAGCCAGTACAAATCCTTTTCCCCAGCCTCCGATATCATTACAGATATGGGCGATGATTTTTGTTCCTTTGGCTTGTGGCGCTGTTGCATCTCCTTTCAAATATTGTATCGTTTTCATGGTTCTTAATTTTCAATCATTTATCATTCTTCTATTCTATCATTAAATATAAAATTAATGCTTTTATCTTATCCTTTCTTCTTCTTTTTGAAATTTAAAAATTGGCTTAAAATCTTTTGAATAAGGAGAATAGGATCCATAAACGGTATTCAATTCAACGTCCAGATTTTCTAATTTAAATTGCTCATCAATCTGATCTAAACAGGTAATGACAAGGTTCTTTTTAGTTGGGAATACATAGGCTCCATCCAGCTTTAAAGCATAATTCAGTAGTTTATAATTTATTTCTCCAACCCTTAATTCTTGCTGATATTCATTAAATGTACAGGTTTCTTCTTCATTATTTTTCAGATTCATTTCCTTTTCATTGCTCATCCACCCATTTCCGTGGCGAGTTGCGTAACTTCTGGTTACATAATACATTTCAATATCTTCAATTTTTAAAAGCTTACAGATTTCGTAGGCATTTTTTGAAGTCGTATGTGCATAGGTCACATTAGGAAAAATGCCATGATCCATATCGAGTAAAATACCCTGACTTCCTTCGAAAATAAGGTGATCAAACGAAGCCAGGTAGTTATAATCATTTATTTTCCAATTAATCATTTCAATAGCATCTAAGAAAGGCTGCAAAAGTTCTGTGATCTCATTTTCATCTATAAAACCATAGTAATAGGCAATTCCTTTCAGTTTTTCCATCAACATTTCTTTAGGTGCTATGAGGTCTATGGCAAATAGCTTATAAGGACTTTCGTTTCTTTTCATCGTAGCTCCTACTCCTTTTCCGCAGGTTCCGTGTTCCAGATTACGGGCATTTGTTCTGTTCTGCCATACATCAAAAGGAGTGGTAACTTTTGCCAATGGATGAATATGAAGCTCAATGTTTCCGTTCTTTGCTTTTAATTCTTCTCTCTCATTGAGTAAAAAAACCGGATGAATGGTACAATGCTCGGTAAAGTAAGAAGGCAGACCACGAAGTGCACCACTTGCAAAACTGGAATGCACATGCTTTCTTTCATCCATCATTACGGTATGGGCCGCCTGCTGTCCTCCTGAAAATCTAATCACAACAGCCTCCGGATTCTGAGAAGCCAGAAAATCTGTGGTAATCCCTTTTCCTTCATCACCAAAACCAAGTCCTATTACTATTTGCGCCTTTTTCATGTCTTTTAATTTTTGAGGTTTC
>NZ_JBLFDU010000008.1:0-236261 GCF_047345655.1 Chryseobacterium sp. T20 | reverse complement strand
TACCTTATCAGAAAAACTATTTACAAGTAGGCACTTAATTTTTTAGCATATTTATTTGCAAGTTAACATAGAACGTTAAAAACTACGCGAATTGAAAGATACTAATAGTTTTTCTTACTATTTTTACTTCAACAAAACAGGAAACAATAAAGTTGAATGAAGAAAATTATTTACGGGCTGTTCTTCGGTGACAGCATTACCTATGGAGAATATGACGGAGTTTTTGGTGGTTGGGTAGATATTCTGAAAAGATATGCCCTGCAGAAATTTCATGAAGGAAATGGAGATGAACTGATTCTTTTCAATCTCGGAATAGGAGGAGAAACGACAGAGGGATTGCTGAAAAGGCTTCCTCATGAATTAAGCGCAAGAAATTCCGCTGATGGAAATATTGTTTTTCTAAGTTATGGAGCCAATGATCTTGCAGTCAAAGATGGAGTCCAGATCGTAGATTCTGAAAAATTTAGGAGCAATATTAAAGAAGCTATCATACATGCGAGACGGTTTTCCGATATCATTTATATCGTAAGTATTCTTCCTTTCTCTCAAAAAATAGATGGAGTAGTGGTAAGCTCCGGGAAAATGAGGATTAACGAAGATGTGGTTGTTTACAATCAGATTTTGAAAGATATTGCTGCTGAAGACTCACTGACCTATATTGATTTCTATTCTGCTTTCCTGGATGACAAAGAAATCCTGCTTTCTGCAGACGGTGTACATCCCAATGAAAAAGGCTATGGAATGATGGCTGAAATTGCAATCCCAATCATTGAAAAATATTTATAATGCCCAATTTATTTTCTTACGGAACTTTACAGAAAGAGCAGGTTCAAATGGAAACCTTCGGAAGACGCTTACATGGTGAAAAAGATACTTTGTCAGGGTATAAATTAAATATGCTTGAAATTACAGATCCTGAAGTACTGCGGAAAAGGAGCCAGAAATACCATCCTGTACTTGAATTTTCAGGAGATGATAATGATCAGGTAGAAGGAGTGCTTTTTGAGGTGACAGAAGAAGAAATTCTTCAGGCAGACGAATACGAAGTAGATGATTACAAAAGAATCGAAACCGTTTTTAAATCCGGAAAAAAAGGGTTTATCTATGTCGGGAAATAGTCATTGCGAGCAAAGCGAAGCAATCTCACTATCTCCTATAAAATTTCAACGGGAACTTTGTCATTCCGAGCAAAGCAAGGAATCTAAACACAAATAACACTAATGATTTCACTAATTCCACCAATGAATATTCAATAGGAATGGGCTTTAGCCAAAACTTAAAAGCCATATCCTATTCAATTAATTTAAAAAAACTCCTGACAGACTATTGTCACAACCTGTCCTTATCTTTGCTCTATAACAAAGAATTAATAATGAAGAACGTAAAAATAGAACCTTTTAAGGTAATCGGTATTGCAGTAAGAACAACCAATGAAAATGGACAGGCAGGAAAAGATATTCCGGTATTATGGGAGAAAATGATCAATGAAGATATTCTCAATTCAATTCCTAATAAAATAGACAATACCATCTATTCCATCTACACAGATTACGAAAAAGACCACACAAAGCCTTATACGACTGTTCTTGGATGCAAAGTAGAAAATCTTGACAATATTCCTGAAGGAATGACAGGTTATTCTTTTGATGGCGGAGACTATCTGAAATTTAGCACAAAAGGTGACCTTTCAAAAGGTTTAGTGATCAATGAATGGTTAAAAATCTGGAATATGGATTTAGGAAGGGAATTTACTGCTGATTTTGAAGTGTACGGAGAAAAAGCGCAAAATCCATCAGATGCAGAAGTTGATATCTTCATTGCTGTGAAATAAAAGATTGAAAAATAAAATATTTTTAACCTTCACAAATTTAGAACTGAAGAAGTGATATTCCCCTCCTCTGGAGGGGTGTCAAAAATTCTTTGAATTTTTGACGGGGTGGTTTAAACTTCCATCTCCCAGCTTCTCTCTTCCATCTCAGCTGAAAATATATTTCCCATACACCAGAATCCCAACAATCACTGCTGCAATAGCTGTCAGCACTACAGCTCCCGCTGCAATATCTTTAATAAAGCCGATTCTTTTGTCAAAGTCAGGTTGAATGACATCACAGATCTTTTCAATAGCAGTATTGAAAATTTCAGCACTTAAAACAGCGAATGAGGCGATAATAACCAAAGCTGCGTCTGTGCTGTTCAGTCTAAAATAAAAAATAAGGAAGAGATTGACAAAGAATGCCAGAAGCTCAATCTGGAAATTTCTTTCCGTTTTTATCATCATCAAAACACCCCTGAAAGCATTGAGAAAACTTTTATGAATAGGAGGTTTTTGCATAATTCTGAACTTTTCAGACAAAGATAGCCTTTGTATTTTGATAAAAAATGATTCTCCTAAGAAATATACGCATAATGTCAAGGCTCAAAACAAATTAAGGATCTTTGTTAAAAACTCCTCCATATTATTCTTTTCTTTGTTGTATGTATTTATTATATTTGTAGAAACTTATTTTATAAATCTATGAAATTTATTATTTCAAGTGGTGAACTGCAGAAGGCTTTGCAAACTGTAAGTGGCGTAATATCAAGCTCTCAATCGAGACCGATTTTAGAAAACTATCTTTTTGAATTAGACGGAAATAATGTTACCATTACAGCATCTGACGGCGAGACAACTCTTGTTACTTCTCTGGAAGTAAAGTCTGATGATACAGGTAAATTTGCTGTTCCTGCTAAAATTTTTCAGGATTTTATCAAGACATATGGTGAACAGCCTCTGACATTTGTTGTAAAAGACAATGCTGAAGGTACTGGAAGCCAGCTTGAGATTTTAGATGAAAAAGATAATTTCGCAGTAGCATTAGACAATGCTGATGACTATCCTGAATTACCGGAATTCGACGCTTCCCAAAGTGTAACGATGCCGGCAGGAGTTTTGTCTGAAGCTTTGACAAACACACTATTCGCTACAAGTAACGACTCCCTTCGTCCGGTAATGACAGGAGTTCTTTTCCAGTTTGGAGAAAACGAAACCAATTTCGTTTCTACAGACTCCCACAGATTGGTGGTGTACAAAAGAGCAGACCTGATGAATGCTGAGCCGATGGAGTTTATCATGCCTAAGAAACCTCTGAACATTTTTAAAAATATCCTGGCAAGTTCCAATGAAGACGTTACGATTGACTTCAATGAGAATATGGCTAAATTTACTTTTGGTAAGCACATCTGGATCTGTAGACTGATTGACGGAAAATATCCAAACTATACAGCGGTAATTCCAAAAGAAAACCCAAATGTATTGACAATCAACAGAAACCTGTTGTTAGGAGCAATCAAAAGAGCATCTATCATGTCTAACAAATCTACCAACCAGGTAAGATTCAAGCTTTCCGGAAATATTCTTCACCTTCATGCAGAAGATACTGAATATGCCAACAAAGCTGACATGCAGATTCCTTGTGATTACAACGGAGAAGATATCAATATCGGATTCAGTTCAAAATTCTTAACAGAAATGTTGACAATCCTGGGATCAGATGATATCACCATGAAAATGTCTCAGCCTAACAGACCAGGAATTATTGAACCTCTTGACGGTCTTGAAGAAAACGAAAATATATTAATGTTATCAATGCCGGTTATCGGATTGTAATAATTTAATATATACAAATATAAAAAGCCGGAAAATTCCGGCTTTTGTTTTTTTTGTTGCAGTGTAAATTATTACGAAAAAATAGAAAAAGCTCTTATCTTAGTGCTTCAGAATACAAAATTGTAGAAAAATATTTTTGATGTAATGAAACACAAATTACACAAATTTTGTCACGAATATCACAAGTAAGACATTATAAATAGTGTTATTTGTGAATCATTAGCGTCATTAGTGTTTAAATTAACTCCTCATGGAAATAAAAATACAGTCTTACCAAACTTCAGATTTTCCCGCAGAGTTCACAACTGAAAATTACAGCGTGATTCTATGGAAAGGTTCAGGTGTTTTCTCTGTGGATGATATTAATTATTCTTACAACGGACACAATATTCTGTTTCTTTCCCCTTATCAGAAGATAAAACTGGCTTCGGAATCGGAGGAAAATATCCATGTGCTTTTCTTTCACGGGGATTATTACTGTATAGAATATCACAAAGAGGAAGTGGCGTGCAACGGGCTTCTTTTCAATAATATTTATCTGAATCCAGGAGTTGAGCTGTCGGAAGAGAGTTATCATTATATTCTTGAGCTTTATAACTATATTCAAAAAGAGGAATCCGAGAAACATCCGTTTTCTGAATCTATTATCAAGACCTATATCCAGCTTATTCTTGCCATTGGAAGCAAACAGAAAAGCAGTATTGAAAACAATGTGGTTTCTCATGAAAAACTTCCCAATAAAAATGCTGCAGAATTTCAGAAACTTTTGGAAACACATTTTAAAGTGGAAAAAGAACTGTCATTTTACAGCGATAAACTAAACATTACCAATAATACCTTAAGTAAGGCAGTAAAGAAAGAATTTTCCAAAACACCCACTCAGCTTATCAATGAGAGAATTATTCTGGAAGCCAAAAAATTATTGCATTTAACCTACAGATCTGTAAAGGAAATTGCTTCTGAGCTGGGATTTGAAGACGAATTTTATTTCAGCAGGTATTTCAAAAAATCGGTAGGATGTTCTCCTAAAAATTACAGAGAAAAAGTGGGGATCTCCGTGGTGGCGAAAATATCCATGTAATGTCCCGAAATGTCTATGTTGGTGCTGAATGCATGTGAATACCTTTGGTAAAAAATAAATCACATGAAAAATAGCAGACTTTATCACCAATTATTACAATGGGATACTTACTTTTTCAATTTTCTCAGAATTTCAATTTTCATCGTTATGGCATGGATTGGAGGCTTGAAAGCTTTTCATTATGAAGCGGATGGAATTGTACCTTTCGTAGCCAACAGCCCTTTGATGAGCTTCTTCTACAAAAATGCAGACCATAAAGTTCTTCATGATGATAAAAAGCTCGTTAAAGAATATACTTTATATAAAAATCCGGAAGGAAAAGTAGTTCAGAAAAATATCAACTGGCATCAGGAAAACAGAACATATGCCTTTTCCTATGGTCTTGGAACAATGATAGTTTTAATAGGGTTTCTGGTGCTTTTAGGAATCTGGTTCCCTAAAATAGGAACTATTGGTGGTGCTTTAACGTTTTTAATGTCTCTTGTTACCCTGTCATTTCTGATAACGACCCCTGAAGTATATGTCCCTAATCTGGGTGGAGATTATGCAACTCCTCAGTATGGTTTTCCCTATCTGTCGGGAGCAGGACGTCTTGTATTGAAGGATATTATCATGATGGCCGGAGGGTTGGTATTATTTTCTGATAGTCTGAAGAAGCTGGTGAGACCGTTGGACCAATAGTTTCCCGAATCAGTAGCAGAAGGATTAACGAAAATTTATTATCTTAAAATCGCTTCTAAATTTCTCTATTTCTCAAAAAAACACGACATTTGTAGCTCGAAAAATCATACCGGAAAAGGGGTGGGATTTCAAATAAAAGTTTCAAAATAGAGCAGATGAAACCTTAGAGCACATCTGACGAATTAAATAAGTAGATAGATTAACAAATGAAAATATCAAACAACTGGCTGAAGGACTTTGTAAAAACGGAATCAAAAACTGAAAGAATCGGTGAATTCCTTACAGATATAGGTCTTGAGGTTGAAGGGATAGATAAATTTGAAAGTGTAAGAGGCAGCCTGGAAGGAATTGTTGTAGGTAAAGTACTTACCTGCGAAAAACATCCGAATGCTGACAAACTGAAGAAGACAACAGTAGATGTAGGAAACGGAAAAGTGTTGAACATTGTTTGCGGAGCTCCGAATGTTGAAGCAGGGCAGACTGTTCCTGTAGCCGTTGTCGGAACAAAAATCTACGATAAAACAGGAAACTTTTTTGAAATTAAAGAAGCAAAAATCAGAGGAGAGGTTTCTCAGGGAATGATCTGTGCAGAAGACGAACTAGGTCTTAGCGAAGATCATGGAGGAATCATGGTGTTGGATGAAACCAAATATGAAGTAGGGAAAAACTTTGCAGACTATTTTGAACTGACTAATGATGAGGTATTTGAAATCGGTTTAACGCCGAACAGAACAGATGCTATGTCTCACTATGGTGTTGCCAGAGATTTACACGCATATCTTTCTACAAACCAATTGAAGTCTCAATTTAATAAAGTAGCTTCTGAAGTTTTGAATAATGAAGGAACTCATGATTTCAAACTGGAAATTGAAGATGCAGAATTGTGTCCAAGATATATCGGAGCAGTTATTGAAGATGTAAAAGTTGCAGAATCACCATCCTGGTTGAAAGACAGACTGAAAGCGATCGGATTAAGCCCGATTAACAACGTTGTAGATATTACCAACTATATTCTTCACGGTTACGGACAGCCGCTTCACGCATTTGATGCAGATAAAATTGCAGATAAGAAAGTGAAAGTAGGTGTGGTAAAACCGGGAACAAAATTTACGACTTTAGATGGTGTTGAAAGAACATTGAATGGTTCTGAAATCATGATCAAAGACGGTAAAGATAAACCAATGTGTATTGCCGGAGTATTCGGTGGTGAGAACTCAGGAGTATCTGAAACAACCAAAACAATATTCCTTGAAAGTGCTTACTTCAATCCGATTGCTGTAAGAAAAGGAGCTAAAGCGCATAGCTTGAATACAGATGCTTCTTTCAGATTTGAGAGAGGAGTAGACCCGAACCTTACCAGAACAGCCATCACTCACGCTATTAAAATGATTCAGGAAATTGCTGAAGGAAAATTAGTAGGAGAGTTACTGGAAGAATACCCTAAGAAAATAGAAGACAACTATGTGATTATCAGATTCTCTAAAATTGAACAGATTTTAGGAACAAAAATTCACAGAGAAAAAGTAAAAGAAATCTTAAAAGCCCTGGAAATTCAGGTTTTAAATGAAATTCCTAACGGTTTCGAAATCTCAGTTCCTGCATACAGAGCTGATGTAACGAGAGAAATTGATGTGATTGAAGAGATTTTAAGAATCTACGGATATAATAAAATTGATGCTCCTCAGAAGATTTCGTTTACTCCTGTTAAGCTAAGTGCGAACGATCAGGACGAACTGGAAAACAGCTGGGCAAGAACTTTACAGGGTCTTGGTTTCAATGAAGTAATGAACAACTCATTGACTTCTGTGAAAGACGAAACAGATGCTGTAAAACTATTGAACCCTTTAAGCGGTGATTTGGCATTCATGAGAAAGTCTTTATTAGAAGGACTTCTTCAGAATACAGTATATAATATCAACAGAAAGAATCAGGATATCAAATTCTTCGAATTAGGAAAAATCTATCACAAAAAAGATAAATACGAAGAAAGAAAACAATTGGCATTATTGGTTTCAGGAAGAGATGTTGCAGAAAACTGGCTTCAGCCAAAATCTGCTGTAAGTTTCTATAACCTTAAAGCTTACGTAAAAGTTTTATTGGAAAGACTTGCGGTAGATTACAAAGAAGTTGCTCTTTCTGATGATAGATTCTCTGATGCATTGGCATACGAGGCAGAAGGTAAAACTTTGGTAAGAATCGGAAAAGTAGCACCTGTGTTGTTAAAAGACTTTGATATCGATCAGGAATGTTTCTATGCAGAAATTGAACTGGAATATGCTCAGGAATTGCGTTCTAAAAATGAATTGAAATTCAAAGATATTCCTAAATTCAACAAAATCAGAAGAGACTTGGCTTTACTGATTGATAAAACGGTAAATTATCAGGATTTATATCAGACGGCTAAGAAGAACAAATCTCCATTCATTAAGAATATTAACCTATTCGATGTATATGAAGGTAAAAATCTTCCTGAAGGTAAGAAGTCTTATGCCATGAGCTTCGAGCTGTTAAACGAAGAAAAAACACTGGAAGAAAAGGAGATTACAGAAGTAATGGATTCTTTAATCAAAGCTTTCCAGAAAGAATTCAACGCTGAGTTGAGATCTTAATATTTGAAAATATATTTCATTAATAAATAGAAACGGACTTTTTTAAGTCCGTTTTTTTGTTTTTATTGCGTTGTTATTAGGCTTGGGCTAAAGCCATTGGTATGTTTATGTTTTAAACAAGCATGCTCCGCTCAGGATGATAGCCCGTTCCTATTGAATCGCATTAGTGATATTAGTGAAAATATTAGTGTCATTAGTGTTAAAATGGAAATCTTGTATAAAAACAATCTATCCACAGCCTTTGTATTCCGTAGGTATCTCAATATATTTTATAACCCAATTGTAGTATAGATTCCTTGCTTTGCTCGGAATGACAAAGACAGACACCAGAAAATTTTATCGAAGATAAAATTCTAGCGCCTTAAACTCTTTGCATATTAAGAAATTTGCGCCTTTGCGTTTTCCAACTTATGACCGTATAATAAGATCTTTTACTCGGAAAAATATTCAAAATATCAACTGTTAAAGAATAATAAAATTCACGGCAACCCGTTTAAATAATATAATTTCCGTAAATTTGGGTTAATTCAAAAAGAAAAAAATGAAAAATCTTTTTTTAAGTATATGTACAGCGGCAGTATTGGCTTCATGTGGATCTATGACAAGCCCTTCTGCATCTAAAGTAGGAAAAGCTCAGCCTGCTCTTGCCAGCACAAAATGGACTTTGGCTGAAACGGTAAAAGGGAAAGTTCCAACATTGAATATTGAAGGAGAAAAGATCACTGGAAATGCAGGATGTAATAACTATTTCGGAACAGCTACAATAGATCCGTCTACAGGTAGTTTTACAGCTGGACAGATGGGATCTACGAAAATGATGTGTAGCAACATCGGAGTAGAGCAGAACTTTATGGATATGATGGGAAAAGCTAACAAATATGTGGTTTCCGGAAATACTTTAGAATTGTACAAAGACAATCTTTTACTATTGAAATTCACAAAATCAGAATAAAAAAACAAAAGGAACTCAATTGAGTTCCTTTTTTATGTTTAGAGTGTTATTAATCTTCCTCTTCTTCGTCGTACTTAGCCAACTCTTCGTCGCACCATTTGAACGCTGCTTCTACTACTTTAGTAGCCTCGTCTGCCATCGTTTCTTCATCATCACCTTCAAGATCATCTAACCACTCAACTTCTTCTTCCTCAACGTTTAGGATAAATCTTGGATATTCTGTATGAACTACGAATAGATCCTCTGGAAACTCCGAATTATCTGCTAATAAAAACTTTGGTAATTTCATTTTTTTAATGTTTTAACTTTCTCAAAGATAAATAAAATTATTGATTTAAGATTACTTCAAAAACATTTTTGAAACTTTTTCAGCTTTTTTGCTTTCAGAATAATCGTAGAACCCTTCTCCTGATTTTACACCCAGTTTTCCGGCTGTCACCATATTTACAAGCAATGGGTTTGGAGCGTACTTAGGATTTTTGAAACCGTCATACATTACGTTCAGAATGGCAAGGCATACATCAAGACCAATAAAGTCTGCCAGCTGAAGTGGGCCCATCGGATGAGCCATTCCCAATTTCATTACCGTATCAATTTCTTCTACACCCGCCACTCCGTTATAAAGTGTTTCGATAGACTCATTAATCATTGGCATTAGAATTCTGTTCGCCACAAAACCTGGATAGTCATTCACCTCTACAGGAACTTTACCCAAAGTTTTACTCATTTCATAAATTGAATCAAAAGTTTCTTTGGAAGTAGAATATCCTTTGATGATTTCTACCAGTTTCATGATTGGAACCGGGTTCATGAAGTGCATTCCGATTACTTTATCAGCTCTTTTGGTAGCTGCAGCAATTTTTGTGATAGAAATAGAAGAAGTATTGGTTGCAAGAATACAGTTGGCTGGAGCCAGTTCATCCATTTGACCAAAGATCTTTAATTTAAGATCCAGGTTTTCTGTTGCTGCTTCTACAATAAGATCTGCAGAACCTGCAGCATCATTCAATGCTGTAAAAGTAGTGATGTTACCTAAAGTTTCAGCTTTTTGCTCCTCTGTAAGGTTTCCTTTTGCAATGATTCTGTCAAGATTGGTAGTAATGGTTTTTAAACCTCTGTCCAAAGCTTCCTGGGATACATCTACAAGATTTACTTTAAAACCGCTTTGTGCGAAAGTATGTGCAATACCATTCCCCATGGTTCCCGCTCCGATAACTACAATGTTTTTGATCATTTTTCCTTTATTTTTTATAGATAGTTAAATTTTTTACGTCTGTAAGATCCGATTGTGTGACAACAGCTGTAGAGTCAAAGGAAACATTTCCTGTACTTTGACTTTTCTTATTATTGTTCTGGTTGGAAACAGTAGCCGTTAATCCTCTTATCAATCGTTTTTTCTGATTCTTTGTGAGAAAATCTGTGCCCACGTATAACGTATATTCGCCTTCTCTTCCCATCCCTTTTTGGATCAGGACTTCCAGGCTTTTTATCTGGCTTTTGTTCTTAAATTCTTTCAGAAAACTCATCACAGGTTTATCAGAAGCAGGACCACAGCATACACTTCCGTAGCTGATCTCTAAATAATTCTGATTCTTCTGAGCGTAAAAGAATGTGAAAGCGAATAGAGCCGTTGTTATTATTATTTTTTTCATGTTAAATCGCTTTAAAAATAAGCTTAAAATTTTACTTATTAAAATATTCCCAAACCTCTCGGGAAATATCCGAAATCATCCTGCAGTTGACAGCATCCGTTTCCGTTGAATTACTGACAAATACAGCTAATGCATAGTGTTTGCCGTTAGGTAAAGTAATGATTCCTATTTCATTTTCTGCACCTGTCAAACCTGCTTTATTCTTCCCGGAAGATCCCGTTTTTCTTGCCACGGGAGTGTTTTTGGGAAGTTGTTCTACCATTTTATTCAATCCTGTGGAAGTAGACCATAGAACTTTCATCAGATAATCTGTAGATTTTTTGGAAAGTAATTTTCCGTCATAGAATTTTTTAAGGACATCAACTGCTGATTTTGTAGTGCTGTAGTTTTCATATTGAACATTCCAGTCTTTATGCATGTCCTCTTCATTATATTTGATCTGAAAACCTTTTACCCCTTTGGAATCCATGAATCTTTGAACAATCTGGGTTCCTCCCAATAGCTTTAGAAGAATATCACAGCCGTTGTTATCACTTTTGGCAACCGTATATTCAATCACTTCACTTAGCGGAACTTCAACATCTTTTCCTGCATATTGATCCCGAAGTGGCGACCATGTGTTCTCCAATAAATTTGATTTATTTAGGGCAATTTTCTGATCCAGAGAAAGCTTTCCCTGATCTACACTGTTCAGCGCTGCTGCTGCAATGTGAAACTTGAATACACTCTGCATCGGCAGTTTTTTATCTGCATTTTTATCGTATGTAAAACCATTTTCAAAACCTAAGACCGAAACGCCCACGGTGGCTTTTTTGTTCTTAAGAATTGAGTTTATTTTTTGTATTAATAGAGAGTTCTGAGCAAAGGTGAATGCTGAAATCAGAAGAAAAAAGAATGCTGTTTTTTTCATAATATGATCATTAAAAAAGCCCTCTTCCGAAGACCGGAAGAGAGCTGCAATTTAAGACAATTATTACTATTTTAATTCAAAATAATTCAGATTGACACCATCATTTTCAAAGACGATTCTGATTTTGTTTTCTCCTTTCTGAAGGCTGATGTTTTTTGCTGAAACCGTTTTCCAGTTTTCATTTCCACCCGTTGATGCCAATGATACTGTAGCTAAAACTTTTCCGGAAGCTGTTTCAATTCTTATTTTAGAATCGTTGGTAGCAGAATATCTGATGTCAAATGTATAATTTTTATCTCCTTTGGACTGAACCGTGTACTGAAGCCATTCTCCGGTTTCTGTTTTTCCTACATAATACTGATTCGTAACCTTATCATTACATTTATAGATATCCACCCCATCATTTCTCATCTGCTGTCCGGAGTTCCATTCTGATCTTTTTGCCGGATCACTTACCCAAAGATTAATGAAATCCTGATCCAGATAGGCAGCACCCATTCTTCCCAAATCATATTCTGAAGCGAATATTCTTCCCGGAGCCTGATGATTTCTAAAAGGTTTTGTTGAAGCATCTGTAATCTGTCTGAACATCGCATCAATCACATCTCTTTTAATTTCCGTGTTGTTCAGTTTATAATTATCGGCAATCTGTAGTAAAGCTTTTTTTGCATACTCTTTAGAAGGCTTTTCACCTCCGTTTTTCCAGTAGTCCAATAGCTTTTCATATTCAGGCGTGATTTTTACGTTGGTAATTCCTGCAATATTATCAATCTTTTTCATTGGCCAGAAGGCATATCCGATATTATGCTTGCCTAAAAGCTGAATCAACTCAGTAAACCATACATTGGAATTCTCACCCGTTTCCCCAAGCCAGATCGGCATATTGTGCTTCTCTCTAAGATCCAGTGCAAATTTCAACGTTTGATCATCATTGTAATTCCAGTATTTATGAAAGCTGAAAGCCATATTGTTATCCCAGATAGCTGGTAATCCGTTATAATTATTTCCCCAGCCGTTTCCTTCAATGAAAATAATATGTTTTTTATCAACCTCTCTAATGGCTGCCGTAATGTCTTTCTGAAGCTTCCAAAGTGGAGCATTAGACATTTCATCTGTACCATTCGGATTTTTACCTGTAAAATTGATGTTGGGTTCGTTAATCAGGTCGTAACCTCCAATCCATGGATTGTCTTTATACCTCTCGGCTAGTTTTTTCCAAAGCGCAATCGTTTTTCTCTGATTTTCTTCATTAGCCCATAGTGAAGGTTTAGACTTATCATTGTCAGAGATGTTGGCATCATTTCCCTGTCCTCCCGGTGCAGCATGAAGATCCAGAATCAGGTATATTTTGTTATCTGTACACCATTGAAGAAGATCATCAGTCATTTTAAAACCTTCCTCCAGCCACGTATCTTTTCCTTTAGCAGTCTCCTTTTCAATCGGTAGTGTATAAAGTTTGTAATGCATCGGAAGTCTTATAGAATTAAATCCGGCTTTGGCTAGAAAGTCGATATCCTGTTTAGTGATTCCGTTTTTCAGGTAAGCCTTGTAGAACTCATTCATTCCGTCTTCGCCAATTAATTCTGCAATTTTCTCCTTAATCTTATACTGAGGGCCTGCAAAATCAGCAGTTTTCAGCATATATCCTTCCTGAAGCATCCAACCACCAAGACCAAGGCCTTTCAATTGAATATTTTCACCTTTATCATTAATGATTTTCTGTCCTGAAGTCTTCAGTAATTGTGATGTCCCAAATTGAGACAATAAAAGTGCGGATAATAGAATGGCTCTTTTCATAGTAGTTTCAATGGTTTAAAATAATAGGGAAATATTAGAAATTATAATGAATGATGACAGGACAAGGTGAATCTGTATTCAGACCATTTGTGGTGTCGGATATCCATATATGTAAAACAAAATCTTTCAATGCTTTATTGAATTATTCTTCAAATATATTGTTTTTTTGTTTTGAAATGGATTTTTTATTGATAAATAAGTAATTATTAATGGAAAGTTTTTATTTCATTATAAGTAGTAAAGGATGTAAAGCAGAAATTAACAGAATAAATAATATCGCTTCATCAAATCGATTTTTAATCGATTCAGCCTTTGCTCACTCAATATCATGCATAGTTGAAAATGAAAACTTTGCATATAATATCAGAAACTAAAAATGCTACCTCATAACCCATTATTCTGATTATAAGATAGCATTGTATCTATTGCTGTTCATGAAAACAGCGTATCTTTTTAACTGATCAGTTTCATAATCTCTAAAGCCACCTTCAACGCTTCAGTTCCATCTTCAAGAGAAACTTCTACATTTTTGTCGCCCGTAATCGCATCAGCGAAAGAATTTAATTCATCCAGAATAGCATTGTTAGGCTGGATATTCGGATATTCAAACAGAATCTGGTTCTTTTCTCCCTCTGCATTTTCAATAATCATATCAAATGGAGTAGGGTTTTCAGGAGCATCCTTCATTCTGATTACTTCAGCCTTTTTCTCAAGGAAATCAACGGAAATGTAAGCATCTTTCTGGAAGAATCTGCTTTTTCTCATCGCTTTCATAGAAATTCTGGAAGTGGTAAGGTTGGCCACACATCCGTTTTCAAATTCAATTCTTGCATTGGCAATATCCGGCGTTTTGCTGACTACACAGACACCGCTTGCATGGATGTTTTTCACTTTAGATTTCGCAATACTTAATAAGATATCAAGATCGTGAATCATAAGATCCAATACTACAGAAACATCTGTACCACGCGGGTTAAACTCTGCCAGTCTGTGGATTTCAATAAACATCGGAGTGCTGATGTATTCTTTAGTCGCAATAAATGCAGGGTTGTATCGCTCAACGTGTCCTACCTGTGCTTTGATTCCTTTTTCCTGGCACAAACGAAGAATTTCTTCCGCCTGTTCAAGAGTCTGGGTTACCGGTTTTTCAATAAAGAAATGAAGACCTTTTTCAATAGCTTTTAAAGCATAATCATAGTGATAAACTGTAGGAGTGACAATGTCAAGCATGTCAATCTGCTCAAGCAATTCATCAAAATTTTCAAAATATTTATATCCGAATTCGGCTTCTAATTTCTTTCCGTTTTCAATATCTTTATCATGGAAACCTACAAATTCATATCTATCTGACTGATTAAGAAGTTTTAAATGTATTTTTCCCAAGTGTCCGGCACCTACCAAACCTGCTTTTAACATAGCTGTATTAAATTTTTGTAAATATAGTGAATGTACATTTATAAAATACATGACTTTTCACTTGGAGATATTCAAGATGGAACCCATGTATTCATTAAAGAAATTACAGTAAATTCACGGTCTGAAAAATAACTATGAAAAGAATAATTTCGATTGTATTCATCCTGGGATTATGTACTGCAGGATGTATAGGAGAAAGTCCATATGACCCGCAGGCTCAATGTGGAACTCCAACAAATCTGATATTTGAAAAAGGAAATAACAAGCTTTCCTGGAGCTTTATAAGTCAGGGCGAAGGATATTTTGAAGTACAGTATGGGGAACAGGGGTTCTCTTTGGGAAACGGAACTACAGTGGCCACCAACAATTATTTTTATAACCTTCCTCTCTATAAAGATCATAAATACGACCTTTATGTGAGAAAAAATTGTGGAACGGCTAATGGGCGGAGCCATTGGGCAGGACCTGTTACTGTTTTGGCCACTAATACAACCACCTGTGTAAAGCCAGAGTATGCAACCTATTCAAAAACAACCTCTTCTGCGAATTCTTCTATTTTTGATGCTACAGTGTCCTGGGAAAATGATGGTGTCTCTGCCTATGAAACGGTTTTGACAACAAGTTCTGTACCTCCTGCAAGTGGAGATTTGGTGTATGCTGGTCAAAAAGCTATTTATGTAGGGTTAAGTAAAACAGTGAATTATAACTTTTTTGTGAGAAAAAAATGTGCTGATAATACCTTCAGCGATTTTTACGGACCTTATCAGATAAAGTGGAATTAAGAAATAAAAACCAAGCAATCATTTTTTGATTGCTTTATTTTTGTGGATAATTCTTTGCTTCAATTTCGGAAATCTAATTTCTAATTTCTTACTTTTGTCAAATGCAGGATTCGTTTGTACATAAAGGAAAAAGAAAGATTTTAGTAGATTACCTTCGAAACAGAATTGGTATTTCGGATGAAAATGTACTTTCGGCGATGAGTGAAGTTCCAAGACACCTTTTTATCGAAAGTATTTTTGAAGATTTTGCCTATGAAGACAGAGCATTTCCTATTCTGGCTCATCAGACCATTTCCCATCCTTCCACGGTAGCGGAACAGTCTGAACTATTGAAGGTAAAACCAGGTGAAAAAGTGTTGGAAATTGGAACAGGATGCGGATACCAGACTGCAGTTTTAATGGCGATGAAAGCCCATGTCTATACGGTGGAAAGACAGAAAGATCTGTTTGATTTTTCTAAAAAGAAACTCAGAGAACTTCATCTGTTCCCAAAATTTCAAAGTTTTGGAGATGGTTTTGCAGGGCTTCCTACTTTCGCTCCTTTCGACAAAATAATCGTAACCTGTGGTGCTTCCACACTCCCTACAGAACTTTTAAAACAACTGAATGTCGGAGGAATAATGGTAATCCCATTGGGGCCAACAAATGAGCAGGTTTTATACCGATTTACAAAAGTAGGTCCTACAGAATTCGAAAAAGAAGAATTTGGAGCCTATAAATTTGTTCCGATGCTCGGGAATACGAATCAATAGTAAGAGATTTCCAAAGAGTGCGTCATTCTGAATGAAATGAAATGTAATGAAGAATCTCATACAGCTTAGTCAATAAGATTCTTTCTCAATCAGAACGGCAAAAGCCAG
This sequence comes from Chryseobacterium sp. T20, assembly GCF_047345655.1. Lineage (NCBI taxonomy): Bacteria > Pseudomonadati > Bacteroidota > Flavobacteriia > Flavobacteriales > Weeksellaceae > Chryseobacterium > Chryseobacterium sp. T20. The sequence goes on along the minus strand of NZ_JBLFDU010000008.1, from coordinate 219,875 downwards.
CTAGTTTGGCTTTTAGAGAACCTATTTTTCATAGATAAAATTCATCTGATTTAATCAAAATTTAAAATCTTTTAACTCTATTTCGGAATGAAAATTGATGGAATTAAAACCCTCAGTATACAATCACCATCACAGAAAATAAATAGATCTTGAATCAAACATTCAGATGAAAAGAAATAATTTTTTTAATATTAAAGTTCAATAACCTTACTTTTTGCGAGTGAGGTTTTTTTATTTAAAATCATTAAACAACAGTACAATGAAAGTTTTTATCAATAAAAGAATTCCCGAAACAGGAATTGAAATGCTGAATGAGGCTGGTCTGGAACTTATATTTCCGGAAAACGAAAACCTTTCTTACGAAGAATGGATTCATTATTGTAAAAACACTGACACCATACTCAATGTAGGCGGGGATTTCAAATATGATAAGAATTTTTTTGATACCTGCCCGAATGTCAAAGCCATTGCTTTATACTCTGTAGGGTTTGATCATGTAGATATTCATGAAGCTACCCAAAGAAATATTCCGGTAGGAAATACTCCGGATGTCTTGAGCAGAGCCACTTCAGATGTTGCGTTTTTATTGATGCAGTCTGTTGCCAGAAGAGCGAGCTATAATTTTCAGAAAGTAAAAGAAGATAACTGGGGTGCATTTGATCCTTTACATGCTTTGGGACAGGAGCTGTACGGAAAAACACTGGGAGTTTTTGGATTGGGACGTATCGGCTATGAAATGGCTGAGAAATCAAAAAAGGCTTTTGGAATGAATATCATTTACCACAACCGTCGTCAAAATGAAGAAGCAGAAAACGAGTTGGGAGCAACGTATGTTTCATTCGAAGAACTGATTCAGAGATCAGATGTATTGAGTGTACATGCTAATTTCACTCCGGAGCAGAAAGAGTTATTCAATGAGTCTATATTTGAGCAGATGAAACCGAATGCTATTTTCATTAATACAGCCAGAGGAGGGTTTCACAACCAAAAAGATCTGTATCAGGCACTCGTTGACAAGAAAATCTGGGGAGCCGGTCTGGATGTTACCAATCCGGAACCGATGTCTGCAGATGATCCTATTCTGGGACTTTCAAGTGTCTGTATTCTGCCACATATCGGTTCTGCGACTGTGGAAGCCCGAAATGGGATGGCAAGATTAGCTGCAGGAAATATTATTGCTTTTTCAAAAAATGAGAAAATGCCAAATTGTGCAAATCCTGACGTTTATTCTCATCAATCATCATAACTTGGAATTATTTTTGTTCTGATTACATAAACCTAAAATCTTAAATACTATGGCACCAGAGAAAAATATTAATGAGCAAAACAAGAGGTTAGAACAGATGGATTATAACCCCAACGAAGATATATTTAAGAGAGAAAGACATATTTCGCTTGATGGAGACGGAAATCCTATTCTGGATGAAGATTTTGACGATGATAAAATTGATAAAGGCTTAGATATTCCAGGCGCTGAGGATGATGATGAGATGGAAGAAATAGGAGAGGAAGATGAGGAAAACAACTACTGGAGTCTCAGCGATAATGAAGATGACCATGAAGAAGAAAACGATGATGTTTTAACCTAAACTTTAACGATACAAAAACCAGCCTTATTGAATTTCAGTAAGGTTTTTTTATGTGAAATAATAACTAATATAGGAGGGGAATTGAGGCGTATTTATTCAAATATAGTATTTAATATCAAATGGTGGCCGGTTTACAACTTTTATAACTTTGCTTAAACCTTAAACCTTAAACCTTAAACCTTAAACCTTAAACCTTAAACCTTAAACCTTAAACCTTAAACTTTAAACTTTAAACCATTCTTCCCTTGCCTATATTTCCTATTTTGAATATCTTTAAAACTTCAAACATTGTTTAAAACATAGATCTTTAAATAGCAATATGACATTTCAAGAACAGATACAGCAGGGGATTCCTAATCAACTGCCGCAACCAAAACCATACGAGACCAATATCAACCATGCTCCGAAGCGTAAAGAAATTTTAGGAGAAGAAGAGAAAAAACTGGCATTGAAGAATGCTTTACGTTATTTTGAACCGCAGTTTCACGCAGAACTGATTCCTGAATTCAAGCAGGAACTGGAAGATTACGGAAGGATTTATATGTACCGTTTCCGTCCGGATTATGAAATGAAGGCGAGACCTATCACAGACTATCCCGGAAAATCTGAGCAGGCAAAAGCCATTATGCTGATGATTCAGAATAATCTGGATTATGCGGTGGCACAGCACCCTCACGAACTGATTACCTATGGTGGAAATGGAGCGGTTTTCTCAAACTGGGCACAGTATCTGCTAACGATGAAATATCTTTCGGAAATGAATAATGATCAGACATTGGTGATGTATTCAGGACATCCGATGGGATTGTTCCCTTCTCATAAAGATGCGCCAAGAGTGGTTGTAACGAATGGTATGATGATCCCGAATTATTCAAAACCGGATGATTGGGAGAAATTCAATGCATTGGGCGTTACTCAATATGGGCAAATGACGGCAGGAAGTTATATGTATATCGGGCCACAGGGGATTGTTCATGGAACAACGATTACGGTGTTAAATGCTTTCAGAAAAATAAAAAAAGAACCGAAAGGAGGACTTTTTGTTACTTCAGGATTAGGAGGAATGAGTGGAGCTCAGCCAAAAGCAGGAAATATTGCTGGTTGCGTTACCGTATGTGCAGAAGTGAATCCAAAAATCACGAAAATCCGTCACGATCAGAAATGGGTGAATGAAATTCATGAAGATCTTGATGCATTGGTAAAAAGAGTAAGAGAAGCACAGGCTAACAAAGAAACCGTGTCTTTGGCTTACCTTGGAAATATTGTTGAAGTTTGGGAGAAATTTGATCAGGAAGATGTAAGAATTGATATCGGATCGGATCAGACTTCCCTTCACAATCCTTGGGCGGGAGGTTATTATCCTGCAGGACAGAGTTTTGAAGAATCTAATATTATGATGGCTGAAAATCCTGAGTTATTCAAAGAAAAAGTTCAGGAAACGTTGAGAAGACATGCAGCAGCCATCAACAAACATACCGCAAAAGGAACGTATTTCTTCGATTACGGAAACGCCTTTTTATTGGAAGCTTCCAGAGCGGGAGCTGATGTAATGGCAGAAAATCCGACATTGGGAAGAGAATTCAAATATCCGAGTTATGTACAGGATATCATGGGACCTATGTGTTTTGATTATGGTTTCGGACCGTTCCGTTGGGTATGTTCCAGTGGAAATCCGGAAGATCTGCAGAAAACGGATGATATTGCATGTGCAGTATTGGAGGAAATGGTTAAAAACTCTCCGGAAGAGATCCAGCAGCAGATGAAAGACAATATTCAATGGATTAAAGGAGCACAGGAAAATAAACTGGTAGTGGGTTCTCAGGCAAGAATCCTTTATGCAGATGCAGAAGGAAGAATGAAAATTGCTGAAGCCTTCAACAAAGCCATTAAAAATGGGGAAATAGGACCCGTTGTATTGGGTAGAGACCATCACGATGTTTCAGGAACAGATTCTCCTTACCGAGAGACTTCCAATATTTATGACGGATCAAGATTTACTGCGGATATGGCTATTCACAATGTGATTGGGGACAGTTTCCGTGGAGCGACCTGGGTTTCCATTCACAATGGTGGTGGAGTAGGCTGGGGAGAAGTAATCAACGGAGGTTTCGGAATGCTTCTTGACGGAAGCGATGATGCCGACAGAAGACTGAAGTCTATGCTTTTCTGGGATGTGAACAACGGAATCTCAAGAAGAAGCTGGGCCAGAAATGAAGGTGCTATTTTCGCCATTAAAAGAGCCATGGAAGTAGAACCGAATCTGAAAGTTACACTTCCGAATCTTGTAGACGAAAACTTATTGTAATATAAAATTCAACATTGGCAACGATCAACAAAAAATTGTTTTCACACCTGAACGTAGAGGATAGTGATCCTGTATGGGAGAAGTTTGCTGAGGTTGAGTTTTCAAAGAAAAACATATTTACTGACAACAAAGCCTATCTTGTAGAAGATGGGCTTGTCCGTAAATACTACATTAACAATACCTCGGATATTGATACCGAGATCTGTGCAGAATTCTATTTTCCCGGTGATATTTTTACTGTTGAAGAAAAAAGTTCCGATGCCGTTTACGAGTCCATCAACAGAGGACTGGCATGGGAAATCACTCTGGATGAGGTAAAAAACCTGTTCGCTGTAAATCCACACTGCCGTTTCGTACAGAATTATTATCTGAGCAGAAAGCTCAATGCTGCAATGAAAAGAGAAATGCTCCTGTTGAAAAACACTCCGCAGGATCTCTATGAATATCTGCTAAAGAACAAGCCTCATTATATTCAAAATATTCCTTTGAAATACCTGGCCTCTTATATTGGGATTACACCTATCTCTTTAAGCCGAATCAGGAAAAGGATTTTGTAAGCAGGAAGCTGGGTGAAGGGAGCTGGGAGTTACTGTCAGTCTTCAGATTTTCTGTAGGCTTTAATAATTAATTTGGAAAATCATTTTAAATAGAAAGAGAAATAGTTGTTCTATTACCTCAATAACTTCCATCATCCATCCTCAAACTCCCAATCTCAAAACATTCTCATTTATTATCTTTTGTTTATTGTCTGGCCTTCCGTAAGTCTCTTCCTTTGCTAAAAAAGAATATGGAAATACAAAAATTAAACTGGGCAGGCATTCGCATCACTTCTCACAACAAAACGATCTTAATAGATGCAGTAGAAGATTTCTCTTATTACAAACCCGTTTTGGGAGATGCTGTGGAGAATATCATAGAATTTTCAGATGATGTGCAGGCAGATTATATCCTGTTTACGCATATGCATCTCGATCATTTTGATAAAGGAGTGATCCGAAAATGTTTAAAGAAAGGTGGAAAGCTGATCGTCTATGCCGGACTGGAAGCTGTGGTGAAAAAATTGGTAGAAGATGTAGAACTAATTGTACTAAATCTTGATGAAACCTTTACAGAAAACAATATCACCTTCAAACCGGTATTTGCGATGGATGGCGTGGGAGAAATACAGTCTTCATGGATTGTAGATGATGGAACTACCAAGATATTTCATGGAGGAGATACCATCTGGCACAACCAATTCTGGAAGCCAAGAAAAGAAACCCCCAATATAGATTACGCTTTCTTACCCGTAAACGGAGTCGTAGTGAACTTTGAGATCATTGGATTAGAATACAGCCCTGTTCCAGCTTCCCTCAACCTGAAAGAAGCCTTTGCAGCAGCCCATCTTCTGCATGCTAAAAAGCTGGTGCCCATTCATTACGGATTGTTTGCGCATGAGAAATGCTATATTCCTCAGGTGTTTGATGATCAGGATTTGAAAAATATTTCTGAGGAAGTACGACAGGAATTTGTGATTTTGAAGGATGGAGAATTATTGGCAGAATCTTAAACTGATATTTGTAAGGAAAATTGTCATTCTGAGTGAAATGCAGTGGAATGAAGAATCTCAACAATGATTAAATGGTTTTCCAACAAAACAATTACAACATCATTATTTTAACCAAAAAAATTAATAGCAATTCCAACCTTTTCTTGTGTCACGGCATCTTTATAAGAAAAGAATCCTATGAAAATAACCATACCTAAACCCTGTCATGAAAACTGGAACGCTATGACACCTGATGAAAAAGGAAGATTTTGTGCGGTCTGTTCCAAAACGGTGAGAGATTTCAGAAGAGCTCCGGATGATGAGATTATAGAAGCTTTTACTAATGCTTCGCAGAAAATCTGTGGGAATTTTAATCCATCACAACTCAACAGAGATCTGCATTATTCTCATATTAATTCTCTTTTTGTGAAGTTTGCAGTAGGTTTTATTTTGACAACGGGAGGAATCATAAGTGTGAATGCACAGCAAAAGACAGCCAATTATACTTTAAAAACTGAAGACATCCGGGAAATTACCGTTACTGAATTTGGGACTCATAAAGACAGGAAATTACTCGGATCAGTTTCTGTAGTACCTGCTGATGCTATAGCCTGCAAAGAGAAGAAAAGTAAAATATCTGCTCCCAATTTAGCCCAACCATTGACTACACAGGTGTCACCCGATGTTGTTCAAAGTATAAGCGCAGTACGTATGGGCGGGGTACCTTCAAGCAAAGCGAAACCTTATAATCCACTGTATGTTGTAGATGGAAAGATCAGTGATTATGAAAAAGTAAAAGCTCTGGATTCTAATTGGATAAAAACGATGAATGTTCTGAAGGGAGCTTCTGCATCTGCAAAGTATGGCGAAAAAGCCAAAGATGGGGTAATCGTAATTACTACAAAAAGAAAAAAATATAAAACAAATTAAGACTCTTTATTTTCTCACAAATCACAGATCTTTTTCATATTTATCTGCTTAATCTGCGAGAGAACATTGAGATTGCTTCACCTTCGGTTCGCAATGACAGTGGTGGTGTGAAATTTTATCGTAGATAAAATCTTTGCGCCTTAAAACAGTCTTTTTAAATATCATTTTGCGCCTTAGCGTTGATCCAACTATGATACAGAAAAAACTCAGCGACTTGCTGAGTTTATTTTTTTTGAACCATTAAGAATATTAATCTTCTTAACAACTAAAATTTTCTTAATGGTTTAATGTAATTTATTATTTTACAGCCGCAATAGCTGCTTCATAATTCGGTTCTTGAGCAATATCTGCTACCTGCTCTTCATAAATAATAGTTCCTGAAGGATCTATCACCACAACCGCTCTGCTCAGAAGACCTTTCATGGCAGAATCTACCAGTTCCACCCCATAGTTCCATCCGAAATCTGAACGGAAATCAGAAAGCATTACTACATTTTTAATTCCTTCTGCACCACAGAATCTTTTCTGGGCAAAAGGCAGGTCTTTGGAAATACAAAGAACTACGGTATTGGGAAGATTTCCCGCCTCTTCATTGAAATGATGTACAGAAGCAGAGCAAACACCAGTGTCTACACTCGGGAAGATATTCAGAATAACGTATCTTCCTTTGAAGGAATCCAGGGTCTGGTCATTCATATTGACATCTGTAAGGGTAAATTTCGGAGCCGGTTTATTCAGAGCCGGTAATTTGGCATAAGTATGAACTTCTTTTCCGCCCATTAAAACAGTATTTGTAGCTTTAGATTTTTGAGCAAAGCCCACCGCAGAGAAGAATAGCAGTGTGCCGCAAACTAATTTTGAAAACATGAAATTTATTTTTAAGCTAAATTATTCTTTTTTTAGGAGCTAAGATTAATTTTAATTCAAATAGATCGAATCTATTGTCAGATTGTTTCTTTCAAAATATTTTACCTCTACCTTTATGTTATAAAATGTAGTAGTTTCAAAGGTGTCATTCTGAATGAAATAAAATATAATTAAGAATCTCATATAAAAATCAATAACGATTCTTCCTTCGCCAGAATGACAAAAGTCAAATAATTTAAATTTTGAGACAATCTCAATCTTATCACATAAAAAAATAGAAAGATTTATGAGTTCAGAAAATACAGCATCATTTCATCACATTTTTAAAAGAGAAAACGAAATTCCGGAAGAATATAAAGTTCCGGTCATCCATCAGAGAACTTATCTTTTGAATGGCGAACTGGTAGAATGGAAAGGAGATGTCACGGAAATTTATTCTCCAGTGTGCATCCCAACAGAAAACGGATTGGAAAGAAAACTTCTGGGAAGTATTCCGAATATTGGCCCGAATGAGGCGATGGAAGTTCTCGAAGCTTGCGTAAAAGCCTATGATAATGGGCTGGGTGAGTGGCCGACAATGTCTGTGGAGGGACGAATCAAATGCATGCAGAAATTCGTGTACCTGATGATCCAGCAAAGAGACCTGATCATTAAGTTACTGATGTGGGAAATCGGAAAAACACTGGCTGATTCTACTAAAGAATTTGACCGTACTGTAGATTATATCAATCAGACCATTGATGCATTGAAAGATCTTGACAGAGAATCTTCCCGTTTTCAACAGGCGGAAGGAACGATTGCACAGATCAGAAGGGCACCGCTTGGCGTAGTGTTAAGTATGGGACCTTTCAATTATCCTCTGAATGAAATTTTTACCACATTGATTCCTGCTCTGATCATGGGAAATACCATCCTTTTTAAACTGCCGAAACATGGTGTCCTTGCCCATTATCCTTTATTAAATGCTTTCAAAGAAGCCTTCCCGAAAGGAACAGTGAATACGTTATACGGAAAGGGATCAGAAATTATCACTCCCATTATGGAAAGTGGAAAAGTGAATGTACTTGCCTTTATCGGATCCAGTAAAGTGGCGAACGGACTGAAAAAACTACACCCGAAAGTAAATCGTTTAAGAGCTATCCTAAGTCTGGATGCTAAAAACGCAGCCATTGTTACCAAAAATGCAAATCTTGATGTTGCGGTGAGTGAATGTATTTTGGGTGCACTTTCATTCAACGGACAGCGTTGTACGGCACTGAAACTGATATTCGTTCAGAAAGAAGTAGCATTGGAGTTTACAGAGAAATTAAGTGCTGCTGTCTCTGCTTTGAAGGCTGGGCTGCCATGGGAAAAAGATGTGAAAGTAACTCCACTTCCGGAGGTCAATAAACCAGCTTATCTGAAAGAATGTATTGATGATGCTTTACAGAAAGGAGCTGCAGTACTTAATAAAGATGGAGGCTATACAGATGAATCTTTTGTTTTCCCGGCAGTAGTATATCCTGTAAACAATGATATGAAACTTTATCATGAGGAACAGTTTGGTCCGGTGATTCCTGTTGTTCCCTTCGAAGATATAGAAGAGCCTATAGAATATCAGGTGAATGCTTCACATGGAATGCAGGTCAGTATTTTCAGCGAAGATCCGCATGAAGTAGCAAGATTGATTGATCCTTTTGTGAATCTTGTAAGTCGTGTCAATATCAACTGCCAGGCACAGAGAGGTCCCGATGTCTTTCCATTTACCGGAAGAAAAGACAGTGCAGAAGGAACACTTTCCGTTTTTGATGCGCTCCGTTCATTCTCCATCCGGTCTCTGGTGGCTGCAAAACTAACAGATTCCAACAAAGAGTTGCTGAATACTATTGTCAGAGAACATGATTCCAACTTTTTAAGCACAGATTATATTTTCTGATTCTGGCTGATATTGTATTTAACATAAAATAAAAATCCTCAATAAACACCTTAGTTTGTTGAGGATTTTTTTAACTTAATGCCGGAAATTAGAGTTTTGTGTTATAATAAGATGGTGTTTTTTAGAAATATCATCTAAGGATCAGTGTGTAAATCATGTCTTCACCCGAAAAAGAATTTTTAGAGAAAATTGAAAAACACAAAGGAGTGGTTTTCAAGATCTCTAAAATGTATATGGATAATAAGGACGATCAGAATGACCTCTATCAGGAGATCATTTACCAGGCCTGGAAATCATATGGTGATTTTCAAAAGAGGAGTGATTTCTCCACATGGCTGTACAGAACTGCGCTCAACACAGCAATTGTTTTTTTGCGAAGTGAAAAAAAACGTAGTTTTATACAGAATCAGAATGTAGATGGGCTGAGTGCCCGCCAGGAACCTTATAATGATACGGATGATATGAATATGAAGCGGATGTATGAAGCTATCCACCAGCTAAGCCCCATTGATAAAGCCCTTATATTCTTCTTTTTAGAGGGTTTTTCCGGAAAAGAGATTGCTGTACAGTTGGGAATTACTGAAGTGAATACACGGGTAAAGCTGAAGAGAGCAAAAGAAAAGCTGAAAGAGATCATTACCAGACAGGGTACAGGTTCCTATTAAAAATAACACTATGGAATTAGAAAACTTTAAAGAACTTTGGAATAAAGATACAGGACAGGAATCCCCTGAAATTTCTCTGGAAAAACAGAAGGAAATACATTCTCCACTGCAGATGCTGAAGGTGAATATGGAAACTGAATTCTGGCTGATGATTGTTACATTACCTTTGCTGTTAACAGGTTTTCCTTTTGCATCTAAGGATTCTAATATTAAAACGATTTCAGTGTTTGTCACGATTCTGACCGTTGCTATTATTGTTTATTTTTATTCCCGCTTCCTGAAATTGTATAAGCTGCTCAGAAAAAACAGTACCAATACAAATTATGATCTGTTTAATCTCAAAACGCAGCTTCTCATCTCGAAACAAATTTATATTTCCTATTATATTGCTTATATCCCTCTTGGGTTTCTTTTATCTCTGATTCAAATTAATTTTCATTTTGATAGAGAATATAACCTGGCCATTTTCGGGATCAGTCTTCTCATTACCCTTCTGTTGATTGCTTTTATTATCAAATACTGGATCTATTATATGTATGGAAGATACATTGATGATGTGGTGCGTTTGGTAGATGAACTTAATGGAATTGAAGTAAAACCAAAACGTGAGAAAAGAATGGCATGGTTTGAGCGTTCACAGAAATTTTTTATGAATAAAATGGGGATTAAAGGGAACGTCCTGAATACCATCATATGGTTTGTATCCATGTACTTTATTATCATTTTATTTCTGACAATTGTTCTTTTGATCATTATCATCGTAGGAGCAAAACTTGATTTTCTGGATATCGGATCATTGCAGAGGGCTTTAAATAAACTGAATTAGAAATTACGCTATCTTCTGTAAAATTTCTAATCTTTAGAACATTGAGTTGTAAAAAAATATCACATGGATGATTTTAAAAATCAAGTGTATTCTATAGAAGAATTTCTGGAGCTTGTAAAGACAAAACAGGATAGGAAAGCATCCTTTGATCCGGAATATAATTATGCAGTTTATTCTTCAACAGATGAGTTTAAGCCTGAAATGAAAATTTTTATCGGAGATCCTTTGGATATTGGTGAAAATGATAATGAAATCCTACCTGATTTCGTTTTTCATAACAAGCTTCATTATATGTGTTCGGATGAAAATATTCAGGACGTGGTAGATCTTGCTTTTAACCAGCATACGGATATTACTTCTTCTCAGCTTATTACTGCCCTGAATCATTATCTTGAAAAAGATGATTTCTTAGATTTTAAATAATAAAAGAATTAAATACTTTAAATGAATAACCTGATGTGAAAAAATATCAGGTTATTGTTTTTTTATGTAACATTTTTACGTTTTTTCTACTAACTGTTCAAGTTAAAAATAACAACTGCCTGTAGAAAGGGTATAAAAATAACATCCAACACAAATTATTTCGAGAGCAATACTATTATGAGAAAATAGTAATCATTAAAAAACACATAATGAGGCCTGACAGTAATTTTCTGTTGGGTTTTTTTATTTCTTTTGTAAAAATCTGTAACAATTTTTTTAAACGAAAACTAACTCTATAGAGTAACAAGCTATGACCTCACTAGAACAAGAGTTTATCAGTAAAATTGAACAGCATAAAGGAATCCTGTTTAAGATTGCTAAGATGTACATGACTGAAAAGGATGACCGTGATGATCTTTTTCAGGAGATTACCTATCAGCTCTGGAAAGCATTTCCTGGTTTCAGAGGTGAAAGTGAATTCTCTACATGGCTGTACAGAATCTCTTTGAATACAGCAATTATTTTCCTTAAAACAGAAAAGAGAAGAAGTTTTATTACCCATGAGGATTTTTCTAATCAGATCATTGTTCAGGAAGACTATGATGATCGTAAAGAAGAGCGCCTGACTGAAATGTATAAAGCTATCCATCAGCTTAATTCTATTGACAAGGCTTTTATCTTCTATTATCTGGAAGATTTTTCAGGAAAGCAGATTGCCGAACAGATGGGAATTTCTGAAGGCAATGCAAGAGTGAAAATGAACCGGGCCAAAAATAAACTTAAAGATATCTTAAGCCAAATAAAAACCAACCAACATTAAAATCAGTAATCCAATGAATATCGATGAATTGAAAAATACCTGGAACGAAGATATTGTGGAGGAAACTCCCGAAATAAGCATAGAACAGAGCAATAAACTGAATCTTCCCCTTGAAAAAATACGCAAAAATATGCGCGTGGAATTCTGGTGGATGATAGGAATCTTTGTCTTCGCTTTTCTGGTGTGCTCTGTATGCAGACCCTTTAAACTTCAATTGTACATAACCGTATTAATTGCCTCCATGCTTATTGTCACTGTTTTCTTTTTCAGTAAGTTCTTTAAACTGTATAATGAAATCAGTAATCCTGCACCAAAGACTTATGATTCTTTGAAAGATCTCGTGATGCAGCTCAATCTTAATAAACAATATTATCTCTCGTATTACATCAGTTTCGCTCCGTTTCTTGTATGTGAGATCCTTATTGTCCTGGAATTTATTCCTTGGCCAAAGCCTCTGAGTGAATTGAAGATTGCAGTGATCTTAATTAGTACAGTAACCGTAGGATTATTTTTACTTTATTTTGTTGGAAGATTCTGGTATCAACGCTACTATGGAAGATATATCCAATATATTGAAGATCTTTTAGAAGAATTAAAAAGATAAAAAAGAGTTCGGCGGGCTGAAAGCCCGCCGAACCTATATTCATTACTGTCCTTTATGTTCTTTTTCTTTTGCAATTTCGTCCTTTATCCAATCCAGTTGAGGATCTTTATGATCAATAATATCCTGCATGTTTTCAGTAACAGTCACATCCGGAACAACGCCTTTCCGTGAGTCTGAAAAACTGATATTAGGCTGTACCAAAAGTAGGCCTATTGGAAATCTGATTTCAGAATTGGGAAGCTTTTGGTAGGAATAAAAACCGGCAACCGTTCCGTCATTGGCACCGCCTGTTTCTTCTCCCACAAGCGTTGCTCTTTTATCATTTTTAAGTTTGGCGGTAATAATAGAAGATGCCGAGAAACTTCCTCCGTTAATCAGTACAAAAACTTTTCCGTGGAAAGCATCCTTTTTGGGTTTTGTAGGTTTGTCAGCCTTCATTTTGTAGAATACCTTTCCATCCTTTTTATAGGTGCTGAAAGTTTGTGCAAAAAAATAACTTGGGTAGGCAATACTTTTAAGAGCATATTCTAAAGGAGTGCTTTTTCTGAAATAATTGGTGCGTAAAGGAGCATCTCTAGAAGTGAGCTGAGAAGGTTTGATCAGGGTAAATGGAGCTTCAGCCAAATAAGAATACAGATTATTGATTTCATACAATGAACCGCCATAATTATTTCGGACATCGATGATGAGGTAAGGGGCCTTTGCATCGTTGATCTTGGCAAAAGTTTTTTTATAAAACTCATCCGAATAATCCCTTGAAAAGCTTTTCACTTTAATATACGCAATAGTGCTGTCCTTATCCAGAAATTTGAAGCTTCTGTTATAAGAATCACTGGAAGCCACATAGTCATTCAGTTTCTTTTCCGGAGTTTTCTTCTGCATTTCCTTATCCTTTTCAAGATCAGAATCGGATTTCGTTTCTCTGGTTAAGGTGTACGTCTTTTTTTCTCCTTGGTATAGGGTTTCAAGAGTAGCTTTGCTGTCAAAACCATTTTCTGCCGTATAAAAATTAAAGAACAGATCTTTTAAAAAGTACGGATGGAAAGTGGTATTATCCCCATCACTGCTGATCAGGCTTCGGTATTTCTTAATATAATCGGATACAGGAATATTATTGATAGATAAAATTTCAGTTCCGGGCTGTATGTGTTCAATAGAATCTCTGTTTTGAATGATATACATACGGTCTCCAGAAATATAATATTCAAAGCGGCTGAACATTCCTTTCTGATGTTCCAGCCTTTTGATTTCCTTTTTAGTAAACTTCTTTCTGGGAATTCTCAATGAAAGATGTCCTTCCCGAATACCTGCAATAACAGGCTGAAGTTTAAAATAAAACTGAAGAGGAGTAAGAGGTTCGGTGATGGTCTGCTTAAGACTGTCAAATTTATATTCCAATTCCTTCTTGGAAATATACCAGTATAATTGAGGGTGCATTTGCTGTAATTTGGAATAGGCAAAATCTACATCCTCCTTAAGTTGCTCCGGTGGAATACATGAAGCCCGCTGTTCGTTGTGTTTTTTTATAGAGGCACATGACGAAAAAATAGCGAGAAGAAATATTACCGAATAATTTTTCAATGTATCTGAGTTTTTTTAAGGTGCTAAAATAAAAAGTTTAAAATTAATCATGACTTAAATGAGTAATAAATTTTTTAAAATACATGATAAATTTAGTTAAAAAATGTAGTAAAATGGAATAAATTTTCATTTAAAAACAAAAGTCAATACATTTGATATTTATTTTGTACAGATGATTTACTGGATTATTACGAGCGTGGCTGTTTTGACCGTTACCTTTTTTATAGTGATCAATATGAAGGCGTTTGGTGGAGTGCCAAAAGGGAAGAGGTTGAAGCGTATCAGACAGTCAAAACTCTATAAAAAGAGACAGTTTCAGAATATAAGCCATACACCTTCCATTACAGAAGGTTACAAGATGTCAAAAGTGACATATGATTTCTTTTTAGGTAAAAAAGATCCGTTGCTGAAGCCATTGAAAGAAATACCTTCTATTCATACTGATTTGAAAAATATTGATAGAAATCAGGATGTATTTATCTGGCTGGGGCATTCGTCTTATTATCTGCAGACCGATGGAGTTTCCTTTTTAATAGATCCTGTGCTGAGTCTGTATGGCTCACCTTTCAAATACTTTAATAAAGCTTTTAAAGGCTCAGATATTTTTAAACCTGAAGATATCCCCGGTATAGATTATCTGGTCATTACCCATGATCATTTTGACCATCTGGATTACCCAACCGTAAAATCTATCGAACAAAGAACAGGAATGGCTATTGTACCTTTGGGAGTAGGTGCACATCTGGAAAGATGGGGGTATGCTGAAAATAAGCTTATTGAAGAAGAATGGGGAACAGAAGTTGCCCTGAAAAATGATATGAAAATTGCTTTTACTCCTGCCAGGCATTTTTCCGGCAGAAGGGTAAGACAGAATGATACCCTTTGGACTTCGTATGTTCTGATAACGCCTACAAAGAGAATATTCTTAGGAGGAGATAGTGGCTATGATTCCCATTTTAAAACGATTGGCGAGCAATATGGACCTTTCGATTATGCTATTCTTGAAAATGGACAATATGGAGAAGCATGGAGGTATATCCATACATTACCGGAAGATGTTATTCAGGCTGGCATTGATCTGAAAACAGAGCATATTCTTCCTGTTCATGCTGCAAAATTTGCATTAGCACTTCATCCATGGAATGAACCTTTACAAAAGATAACGGCTCTTGGAAAAGAAAAAAAACTAAATATCCTCACTCCGAAGATCGGCGAGGTAGTAGATCTGAATCAGTCAGAACAACAATTTACAGCCTGGTGGGAAAGCTGATCAGGCATGCCAGATTTCTTTATATCTTGCGGGATGATTTTCAAACTGCTGTCTTACAAAATCACATTCCGGGTCTACAAGCAAATCTTTCTCTTCCGCGTAGCGTACCAGCTCATCCAGTAATAGTTTAGCATATCCTTTTCCCTCACGCTCTTCGTCAAGTTTCGTATAATATACAATAAGCAGTCTTCCGTCAACCTCTATGGACATATAACCTGCCTTTTTCCCGTCTATAAGTAGCTGCAATTCATCCTGATATTGAGATACCTGAAACTTTATATTTTCCATAACAATGAAGATTTGGTTGATTAAAAATAATTTGAGAAGATTTCTTTAAAAACATTCTCTCCATTAAAATTACGAAATTAAATCATATGAAATAATAGTTTTTGGAGATCTTAACGAATTTTATAACATAAATGGTAATTAGATAAAAGATAAAAGATAAAAGATAAAAGATAAAAGATAAAAGATGTTGTTAAAATTCAATAGAGGTAGGTTTTAACCCGCCTAACAATAAAATATCGATCCATTGGCTTTAGCCAAAACTTAAAAATATAGATTTTAAGCCTCCAAATTTAAATATTCAATCCATTGATTATTAATGTTTTTTTTACTTTTATTGTCTAATAAAACTCATCACTTTTTAATTCTATTTTAAACTCATCAACATTCAATAATTTGATGAAATAAAAGAAAATATTTCAAAGATAATCAGTTGTTTGTCGTTTTTCTTAACAAATATTAGTATTTGTAATTAAGAATTGGCACTTTAATTGACTATCACTTGATAACTATTTTTAAAGTGGAATGAAATGAAAAAGTTAATATTAACAGCATTATTGGTCGGGACATTCAGTTTAAGTTATGCCCAATCAGATTATTATAATGACTACAGAAGGAGTATTTCGGATATCAACTGGCAAAGAGTCATTACTGACCTTGTGCTTTCAACAACGCAGGCCAATCAAATCTATGTACTGAATGACAGATACCATGATTATGATACCTGGAACAGAGTGTATGTTGTAGAACCGGGAAGATGGAGAAACGACCGTTATTCAGAGTTGGAAAGAATTCTGGGTAGAGAAAAGTATATCATCTTTAAAAAGAAATACTACAGAGGACAAAACCCTGTAATCGTTTATGGAAGAAACAAAAACGATTATAAAAAATACCGTAAACAACAGGAGAAGTATTATAAAAATCAGGAGAAATACTACAAAAAACAAAATAAACATCATGGTCACGGACATGATGATGATTGGGACTAAAATATTATCAACTCAATATTCACTTTTAAATGGCTGGCAGGATTGTCAGCCATTTAATTTTTTAATCCCATAATTATTGTGATTTAATTTGTTTGATTTTTATAACTTTGATCTATGGAATCACACGAATCACTGAATGGTTTTTATGAAAGGAATGCTTCTAATCTGGCATCTCAATGTATTGGGGTGAATAAAATGGGGCACTTCAATGTCTTTTCACGAGAGTATTGCTCTCCGCACACTCCTTACAGCAGGAGAGATTATTATAAAATATCTTTGATCATAGGAAAAGGAAAGCTTCATTATGCTGATAAATGGATCAAAGTAGATCGTCCCGCCTTATTGTTTTCCAATCCCATTATTCCTTATTCCTGGGAAGCGGATGATGAAGATCAGAAAGGCTGGTTCTGCCTCTTTACCGATCAGTTTCTGCACAATGGAAGCCGTATGGGAAACCTTCAGGATTCTCCGCTGTTCAAAATTGGGGGAACTCCGGTTTTCTTTGTCGATGAAGAACAGCAGACGATACTTTCTGAGATGTATACCAAAATGATGACGGAGATTCAGTCGGATTATATTCACAAATATGATATGTTGAGAGCATACCTTCATCTGATGATTCATGAAACGATGAGAATGCAGCCGGCGGAAAGTTTTGAACCTTATCAGAATGCTTCACAAAGAGTGGCTTCCTTATTTATGGAACTATTGGAAAGACAGTTTCCTATCGACAGCCCAGAGGCCTTTTTGAAATTAAAAACTCCGAATGATTATGCGCAGAGTCTTTCCATTCATGTGAATTCTTTGAACCGTTCGGTAAAAGAGATTACAGGGAAAACAACCAGTCAGCAGATTACCGGAAGAATTATCCAGGAAGCCAATGCCTTATTGAAACATACAGATTGGAATATTTCTGAGATTGCCTATGGATTAGGCTTTGAAGAACCTGCTTATTTCACCAATTACTTTAAAAAACAAACCGGAATTACTCCCAATGCACTAAGAATGGATGTTGTTTGAATTTTATAATTCTTAGTTTGAATTCTATATCGTGGTTGGTTTCCGGATGTTCTAATTTTGTCATATAAAATTAAATCATACCTATCATGAAATTTAAAAAATTAGGAAACACAGAAGAACAGTTATCAGCAATCGGTTTAGGATGTATGGGAATGAGCTTTGCTTATGGTCCTACAGACGAGCAGGAAAGTATCAACACCCTGCACAGAGCACTGGATTTAGGCGTCAACTTTTGGGATACTGCAGATATGTATGCCAATGGAGAAAATGAAAAACTGATCTCAAAAGTTTTAGTACCGAACAGAGATAAGATTTTTATTGCCACCAAATTCGGATTCAGGTTTAAAGATGGTAAAGCAAGTCACAGTGGAGCTCCCGGAACATATTTTGACGGTTCTCCGGAATGGATCAGACAGGCAGTAGATCTAAGTCTTCAAAGATTAAAGATTGATACTATTGATTTGTATTATGCCCACAGAGTAGATCCCAATGTGCCTGTAGAAGAAACAGTAGGAGCTATGGCAGAGTTGGTGAAAGCAGGAAAAGTGAAATATATCGGATTATCTGAAGCTTCTGCAGAATCGATTAGAAAAGCTAACAAAATTCACCCTATTGCAGCATTACAGTCAGAATATTCTATCCTTACCAAAGATGTTGAAAAAGAGATTTTACCGACCATCAGAGAGCTTGGAATTTCCTTAGTGCCTTATTCTCCATTGGCTAGAGGACTTTTTACCAATATTTATGAAGTGCAGAATTTGGGTGATGATGACTTCAGAAAATCACTACCTCGTTACCAGCAGGAATATCTTGAAAATAATACTAAACTGGCAAACGAGATCAACGAGTTGGCAGCTTCCAAAGGAGTAAAAGGAACTCAGCTGGCACTAGCATGGGTATTGAATCAGGGAGACGATATTATCCCGATTCCTGGAACAAAAAGAATTAAATATCTTGAAGAAAATATTGCTGCAGTCAATATTGAACTTTCCCAATCAGATCTGGATACCATTGATGCAATCCTGAAAAAGTACCCGAACGTAGGGGAAAGATATACAGAAGGTTCCATGAAACTTGTGAACAACTAAAGACAATTCATATAAAAACTGAGTTCCTGATAATGAAGGAACTCAGTTTTTTTGTTTTAAATTTTAAAATGAAAAGCATTCGGCTATGAACAGAAGGGAATTATTAAAGAACGGATTATTGGCAGGAACATTGAGCATGGTTCCTTTTTCCAGCTTAATGGCACAGTCTAAAACAACTGTTGAAAAAACTGGAGACGACCTTTCCGGTTTTAAAAAATTAAAGCTTGGAGAACTGGAACTTTTTGTCCTGACAGACGGATATATTCATGAAGAAAACCTGAACTCATTTGCTCCGAGAGGAACTGTTTCAGAATTGAAATCAATCCTTAAAAACAATTTCAGACCGGAGAATTATATCGATATGGCGATGAATATTCTATTGGTTAAAACAAAAAATAAACTCATCTTATTCGATACGGGAATGGGGATTTTTGCTGATGAAAGAACAGGATTTCTATTAAAAAGTCTCCAAAAAGCAGGATTTTCTGCGAAAGATATTACCGATGTTTTTATCTCTCATGCCCATCCGGACCATATCGGAGGAGTCATAGATAAACAGAATCAATTTATTTTTCCCAATGCCAATATTTTTATTTCTAAGATAGAACATGATTTCTGGATGAAAGCTTCTATCAAAGATTTCAGTAACAGTGCTCTGAAAACACAACCTGAATTTCTTAATCAGGTTATCCCGGCAGTACAGAATATTCTGAAAACCATCCAGCCTAAACTGAAATTTTATGACCTTAATCATCCACTGTATGATTATTTTAGTTTCCAGTTAGCTCCCGGTCATACCCCAGGTTTAACGGTGACAACCATTTCTTCAGGAAATGAAAAGTTAATCTATATCGCAGATTTGATTCATTCTGATGTAGTTCTTTTCCCACATCCTGAATGGGGCTATTTTGGTGACACTGATCTGGATATCGCAACGGCATCAAGAAAAAAACTCCTTCAGCAACTGGCAGATACCAAAATCAGAGTATTTGCTTATCATTTACCATGGCCAGGTTTGGGATACACAAAGAAAAAAGCAATAGCATTTGAATGGTTCCCGGAAAGTTTTATGAATTAGGTAATAGGTAGAAGGTAGCAGGTCGTAGGTGAGAGGTAAAGAGGATTAGGAATAAGAAATACATTAACCTTGATTAATAAATATGTACTCAGCATTCCCCTCCTCCGGAGGGGTGGCAAAAATTCAAAGAATTTTTGACGGGGTGGTTAATCAATAGCACCGGACTTTAGTCCGCTCTCACAAACAACGCTCATTCATTGGGCTTCAGCCCAAACTTATAAAACAACAGATCCTTCCAGGCAACGGAAGGATCTGTTTCAAACATAAGAAAAAATTAGAATTGTATGCCTATCAAGCCTCTCTAAATACCATTTCAGGAGAATACAGCTTTCTGAACATTATATAAGTTACTGTTAGCACAGAAAAAGCGATTATTGCATCTACTGTAGAAGGAAAACCAAGCACAGCAATTTTCGAAAAGAAAGCGAAAAGGATGTCAAAAAACATTCCTGCAAATACCCATTCTTTCAATCTTAATAATCTATTGGGAAGCAGCAAAACCAGAACTCCTGCAATTTTAAAAACTCCCAATATATAAATGAAATGAGGCGGATAACCTAGCTGTTGAGTAATGTCCCATACCACCGGATTCTTTGTCAGTTCAAAGAAACCGCTGGCTCCAAACCATAATGACATATAAATAGCGCCTGCCCAATAGATGATTTTTGTTGTTTTTGTTTTCATTATCGTAATTTTTAGTATTGATTAAATTGTATATTATTTTATTTAAAAGCAGTTTTTGCTGATCCTGAAATTTCTCCGGTTTTCATATTCTGAATAAAAGCGATGACTTCCCAGTTTTCAGGAGAGAAACCTTCCGGAAGTTTGAATGTTGTTTTCCCTTCCTGTTGCTTATTCAATGAGATTGTGTTTTGCTTGTGAACAATCTGCCAGTGATGCAGATGACGTCCTTCATTTTCACCTTTTCCTACCTGAGTAGAAGAATGTTTTTCCACCAGATTAACGAGAAGTATATTCTGAGGATCGATGGAAGGTGCTTTATACTGGATAGTAACTGCATTCTGAGAAACGGTTGCAGATAATTCTACATTTGTTTTTTTAGAAGTAAACAAGGCTTTTTGAATGGCATTTTTGATATTGTTTTCATCGGAGCCTACGAATTCTGTTTTTCCGTTTACTACCAGCTGCGGAGTATAAACCTGCGAATTCAATATACGGCTGTACTGCTGTTGCCGTTGAGAGTTTTCAGAATTACTGAATCGGTCTTTCCATCCAAGGCGGTTCCAGTAATCCACATGGTAGGAGAGTAGATACACAGGTTCACCCTTATATTCTTTTTCAATTTTTCCCATCAGCTCATCTGCCGGAGGGCAACTGGAACACCCTTCTGAAGTAAAAAGTTCCAAAACAGCAAATCCATTATGCTCAGAAGTTTGAGATTGTGATGTCTTTTGTTCTTTATTTTGATGAATAAATGCTGAGGTAGCAAATAGTAATGTGGTGAAAGCACTTACTGTGATTAAGTTTTTTAGTATCATGTCTTTTAATTTGATTCAAAAGTAGATACTCTGCAAAGGCAAAAGAATGCAAAAAAGGGTAAACCGGACAAATTAAGAGGTGAATCAGGAAATTGTGAAGGGAAGTATTTTAAGGCTGGATGCAGGAAGAGAGAGGAAGAAAGTTTTTGGAGTGCAAAAAGGAATTGATGTTTATATTTTTTGATAGTAAAAATATAAGCAATGAAGCTTAAAAAATTAAAGCAATAGAAAACCCTGATCATATCAATCAGGGTTATAATTTAAATAAGACTTTTATAGATTATAATGTCTTCAAGTACTTCCAGCACCCAACCTCCAGCTTCCTTTCTCCTTTACCTATCCTCCAGCCATGTAAAAAAACTATGGGTCTTTTCTTTATTAATCAAAAGTTTTTCAGGGGTTTCAATGGTAAGCTTTACCAGTATTTTACGCTGGAAATAATGTTCCATTTCCTTAATGGCTTTAAAATTAACAAGGTACTGTCGGTTGACTCTGAAGAACTGTTTATCAGAAACCTGTTCCGCTACCTGTCCCAAAGGCTGGGTAAGAGAAAACTGCTCTTTGGCAAATGTAACCAGATGGGTGATCTCATTGTGGATATAAAAATACGCAATGTCTTCAGTAGGAATCGTAGTATATTTCTGATTTTTAAAGACCAGGAAGTTACTTTTACCCGCAGGCTGATTCATTTTCTGTATGATAGATTCCAGATCCGGAAGATCGTTTTTCTGAAAGAATTTTTTCAATTCATCAACCTTTCTCAGGGCTTCAGCAATATCTTCTTTTGAAAATGGTTTTAAAACATAATCAACACCTTTACTTTTAAAAGCATCCAGCATATATTGATCAAAAGCAGTACAAAAAACCACAGGACAGGTGATCTCCACCGATTTGAAAATTTCAAAGGAAAGTCCGTCCGAAAGATGGATATCCATAAAAATAAGATCTGGCTTGATTTCCTTTAAGCCTTCA
This sequence comes from Chryseobacterium sp. T20, assembly GCF_047345655.1. Lineage (NCBI taxonomy): Bacteria > Pseudomonadati > Bacteroidota > Flavobacteriia > Flavobacteriales > Weeksellaceae > Chryseobacterium > Chryseobacterium sp. T20. The sequence goes on along the minus strand of NZ_JBLFDU010000008.1, from coordinate 197,621 downwards.
ATACTTGTTTCAATACTGTCGTAAACACCCAGTATCTTTGAGTCCGGTTTTAAATCTGAAATTAAATTCTGAAGAGATTTCGCAGCCCGGAATTCATCTTCAATAATGATTATATTCATGGATTAATGGTAATTTTATCTGAAACGTTTTTTCGTCTGAATTAATAGTAATGTCCTTTTCCAGCAAATGTTTGTAACGCATTTTAATATTGTCCAGCCCAACTCCCAAAGAATCTTCGGGATTCACTTTTCGCTGTATAGGATTTTCAATCACAATATGATCATCAGCAGTATAAATTTTAATATGTAAAGGTTTGCTCTGCGAAACAATATTATGTTTGATACAGTTCTCCACCAAAAGCTGAAGCGTAAAAGGAGGAATAAGGGTTTGAGCAGTTTCTTTTCCAAGTTCGTTGGTGAACTTAATTCCTTCTCCAAAACGGGCTTTCTGAAGGAATAAATAAGAATCTACTATTTTCATTTCTTCCTGAACGCTGATGAGGTCCAGTTTTCTGCTTTCAAGAGTAAATCGGTAAAAATCAGACAGTTTTATAATGAAATCAACAGTTTCTTCATCACGGGTTTCTGCCATCAGTTTTAACGTGTTCAGACTGTTGAAAAGAAAATGAGGATTGATCTGTTGCTTTAATAATTCATATTGAGCTCCTAAATTGTCACTTTTTACCTTTTCCAGTTCAAGCTGTACCTGTTGTCCTGTGTAATTATTCTGAAGAAGGTTCAGGAACATATAGCACACCAGATTGATCAGGATTCCTCTTACCTCGATCATCAGCATCACCGGACCAAAATTAATATGGGAGAGAATCAGCTGTTGAATCCATGCCAGGCCAAACATAATCACCATCCCAAAAGCGAGGACCACCATCAATCTTGAATAGGAGATATGCTGCCTTCGTTTTTTCGTGCGGTTCAGCATATAAATATTGATGTACCACATGATCACCGAAAATGCTGCCGTAATGGCTGAGTTTACCAAAGCTTCTTTCCAGTTGAATTGATGGGATGCCAGCTGAGGTACGGATGATAAAATACCCAGGAAAATGGAGCTTATCCAAATAATGGCTTGGGAAATTTTTATTTTTTGCTGTTGCATGAAATCTGCTGATTTGAAAAGGTTAAATTAATCTTTTTTATTTAAAATATTATGATAAATAGTGAAACTGTAGTTTTTTATTAAGGTCTGCTTACAGGGTGGTAACTCATAAAATACTGTACTCTTTCTTCTTTATTGGGAGAGCTGTTTTGTGGCAGATCATTTTTAAGATCATAAGAAACGTTTCCTGCATTGTCAGCCTGAACAGTTTCAATACTTACCAATTCTCCGGTGATCGTTCCGCCCGTGTATTGAGGATTATCATGATATTTCCAAGTTACCAGTTTCATCACAGAACCAGCTTCTGGTGCCTGATTTTCTTTGGATAAAGATTCCAAAGCTTTTTCATTTCCATACAGTGCAGACATCGTTTTCTTCTTAGGGTTTAAAGAATTGGAGATGAATTTCAGATGACCAGGGTTAAAAACAACCCTTGAAAGTCCATTATTTGTATCATGATTTTCTTTGCTGCAAGCGGTAAAAGCTATAAGACTTACCAGTAAGATGAGGATGGTATTTTTCATTTTTTCTGTAAATTTTGGATTAATCTTTGGGTATTGACTTTCATCGGGACATCAAACAGATACCCTGTTTTTTCAGCTAATTGTCTGTGACAGGCAATGCAGGATTCTTTGGCGAAAGAAGCCGTTTTTCCTGTTGGATGGAGATCATCTCCTGAGAATTTCGCAAATCCCCAACCCTCAGTATCTTGATATTGCTTGGAATCTTTGACCATAAACTGCGCATTGATAAATTTCCCGGGTCTGATTTCTCCGTTAGGAAATTCCTGTTGTTTCCACACGGATTTTACCACAATACTTCCGTCCGGCCAAGGATGAAAATCTTCAGTTTCTACCGCTTTTACAGCGATGTCATTTCCATAGATTACACGGATGGAATTGTCAAAAAGAGTACTCATGCTGATCACTTTCCAGTTTTTAAAATCAGGAGTATATTGAACTCCATTGGGAGAAACCGGAAATTGAGCTGGAGTTATATCAGTTTTAACTGCAGAAGGTGAATTGGGCACAGTTTTATTTTGTACAGAAGGTTGTACTGAGGATAATGAAAGCGTATATTTTTTAATCGTTTCAATATCTTTTGCCGTAATCTTAGCCGAAGGATGCAGTAACGTGTATTCATGAAGAGGCATTTTTCCGCTTTGCATCATGTTCAGAATGGCGTACATTTTTCCCTGATGATCAGCCGGAGAGTACTTTTCCCATTCAGAAAAATTCAAAACTTCTCTGGCTCTTTGGATGTCTTTATTCACAGCCCAGGAAACAGGAGCTATTTGATCATACCAGCTCAAATTCTGCTGATTGGAATGGCAGTTGAAACATGAGTTTTCAAGAATACTGATCACTTCCTTTGGTGCCTCAATTTTTCCTGTAACCGGTTTTCCTTCCAAAGGTTTGCTGAATAACTGCAACCCTCCGAAAACTCCTAGTATAGCCAGAAATACAATGGCAATGGGATTTCTTTTTTTCTTTACGGTATCCATAATGAGTATTGTTTTATTTTCTGGATCAAAAGTAGGTGGGCAAGGCAAATTGTGAAACGGAAAACAGTCCGATCCGGACAAATCAAAAGGTGAATCCGGAAATTTTAACCCTGAAAATACAAAAGAAAAATCCCGATAGTTGGGCTACCGGGATTTAATAAAAACTATTGTTTATAAAGTAAGACCTCCGTCTATCACAATCTCAGTTCCTGTCACATATCCGGAAGAATCATTATCTGATAAATAAGTAACCAGTTTCGCAACTTCTTCAGCAGTTCCCATTTTCTTCAATGGAATCTGGTCTATAAGATGATTTTTAATATTTTTCAAAGTTTCTTCATCCAGACCAGCCTTATTCATTATTTCTGTTTTTATAGGCCCCGGACTTATCATGTTCACTCTGATTTTCCTTGGTGCTAATTCTGCAGCTGCCGTTTTGGCGATAGAATTCAACGCAGCTTTGCTTGCCTGATAAGCCGAACTGTTAGGTTTATAAGTAGAAGCAACAATAGAAGATAAAAAGATAACAGAAGCACCATCATTTAACAATGGAATGAATTTGCTTAATGTAAAATAAGCTCCCCTGAAATTAATATTCATCACCTGATCAAAATTTTCTGCATCCATATTTTCAATAGGAGTCAGAGTTCCGGTAATTCCTGCATTGATAAACAGAATATCTGCTTTACCGAACTTTTTCTCTACTTCTTTCTTCAACAGATCAATATCATCAAGATTAGACTGGTCTGCAATGAACGGGATTGCTCCAAGCTCCTGAGCTGCTTTTTCTACAGCTTCTTTTCGTCTTCCGGTAATGATCACGGTTGCTCCTTCTGAAATAAGTTCTTTGGCTGCAGCGAATCCTATTCCGCTATTTCCTCCTGTTACGACAGCCAATTTATGGGTTAATTTTTTCATTGTAAAATTTTTTGACAAAGTTATTTCAAAATGGTATACTTTTGTAACCAGTATCACAGAGTATACCAGTATCATTCGTGATATCACTTAACTTTGCAACTATGGAAAGAGATCAGACAGAAGAACTTAGAGCCTTGCAGGATACCCTTTATTTTATCGGAGGGAAATGGCGGATTCCTGTGATCAATTCATTGTGTAACGGAAACAGACGCTTCAGGGAAATTGAGCGAAGTATTCCCGGAATTACCACCAGAATGCTTTCCAAAGAACTGAAAGATATGGAGCTGAATAAACTGCTAAAACGTACCGTTTACCCGGAAACTCCTGTTTTAATAGAATATGAGCCCACAGAATACTGCCGGACTTTTGGAAACATCATTATGGAAATGATCAACTGGGGCAGAGAGCATAGGAGAGTGATCGTTGAGGATAGATAGGTGAGAGGTGGCAGGTTGCAGATGTTAGGTTGCAGGGATTAGGGATTCGCCGACCTCGATGAGTAAATAGGTACTCAATATTCCCCTCCTCTGGAGGGGTGGCAAAAGTTCTTTGAATTTTTGACGGGGTGGTTTTAACGGTATACTTTTGGCGGGGTGGTTTACTATGCAGATTGTATCCACAAAAAAAGCCCCTTAAAAAAGGAGCTTTCATTTATATCAAAACGAACAATTAAATTCCGTCAATGATTTCATTTAAAACAGTACTAGGTCTCATTGCTGCATACGTTTTATACGTATCAGTTTTGTAGTATCCTTCAATGTTCTGAGGTTTACCCTGAGCACCAATTAATTCAGCATTGATTACCTCTTCGTTTTCCTGCATTGCCTGAGCAACAGGAGCAAATTGAGCTGCCAATTCAGCATCTGCAGTCTGGTTAGCTAACGCTTCCGCCCAGTACATTGCTAAATAGAAGTGAGAACCTCTGTTATCAATCTGACCTACTTTTCTTGCAGGAGATTTGTCTGTCGCTAAGAATTTAGCATTAGCTTCATCCAATGCGTCAGCTAGAACCTGAGATTTCGTGTTCCCCTGAGTTTGTGCAAGGTGCTCTAAAGAAGCCTGAAGTGCTAAGAATTCACCAAGAGAATCCCATCTTAAATATCCTTCTTCTAAGAACTGCTCAACGTGTTTTGGAGCAGAACCTCCGGCACCTGTTTCAAATAAACCACCACCGTTCATCAATGGAACAATAGAAAGCATTTTTGCAGAAGTACCAAGCTCAAGGATTGGCAAAAGGTCTGTTAAATAATCTCTCAATACGTTTCCGGAAACAGAGATCGTATCTTTACCTTCTCTAGCTCTTTTCAACGTTTCAGTCATTGCATCTTTTACATCAAGGATTCTGATGTCAAGACCTGTTGTATCGTGATCAGCAAGATATTTTTCTACTTTTTTGATGATTTCTCTGTCGTGAGCTCTTCCTTTGTCTAACCAGAAGATAGCAGGAGTATCAGATAATCTTGATCTGTTTACTGCCAATTTTACCCAGTCCTGGATAGGTGCATCTTTAGTCTGACACATTCTGAAGATGTCATCTTTTTCTACTTTCTGAGAAAGAAGAACGTTTCCAGCTTCGTCCTGAACCTCTACAGTTCCGTCAGCAGCTAATTGGAAAGTTTTATCGTGAGATCCGTATTCTTCAGCTTTTTGAGCCATTAAACCTACGTTTGGAACAGATCCCATTGTTGTAGGGTCTAATTTTCCGTGCGCTTTCATATCGTCAATTACCGACTGATAGAAACCTGCGTAAGAACGGTCTGGAATGATACAAACAGTATCTTCTTCGTTTCCGTCTTTGTTCCACATTTTACCTCCACCTCTTACAAGAGCAGCCATAGAGGCATCAACGATAATGTCAGAAGGTACGTGGAAGTTAGTGATTCCTTTATCAGAATTTACCATTGCCACTCTAGGTCCTTCAGCAAGAGCTTTTTCAATATCAGCTTTGATATCAGCTTCCTGAGCATTTCCTTTGATTTTATCGAAAAGATCAGCAAGACCATTATTTGGATTGATGTCTAAAGACTTGAAAGTCTCAGCATATTTAATAAATACTTCTTTGAAGAAAGTCTCAACGATAGCCCCGAAAATGATTGGGTCAGAGATTTTCATCATCGTTGCTTTAAGGTGAGCAGAAAGAAGTACATTTCTTTTCTTAGCTTCCTCGATAGCTTCCTGAACGAATGCTCTTAATGCATTTAAGTTCATTACAGAAGAATCAATTACTTCACCAGCCTGAAGACCTGCGAAGTCTTTTAATACAGATTCAGAACCATCATTACCTTTGAATACGATTCTGTATTTGGTAGCATTTTCTAATGTTGTAGAAGTTTCTGTACCGTAGAAATCACCATTATTCATGTGAGCTACATCAGTTTTGCTGTCAGATGCCCAGTTACCCATTCTGTGAGGGTTTGCTTTTGCATAGTTTTTAACAGCTTTTGGAGCACGTCTGTCAGAGTTTCCTTCTCTTAATACAGGGTTTACAGCACTTCCTAATACTTTAGCATATTTAGCTTTGATTGCTTTTTCTTCGTCATTTTTAGGCTCTGCAGGATAGTTTGGAACTGCGAAACCTTTACCTTGTAATTCAGCAATAGCTGCATCCAATTGAGGTACAGAAGCAGAAATGTTAGGTAGCTTAATGATGTTCGCATCAGGTTGTGTTGCCAATTCTCCCAGTTCTGCCAAAGCATCACCAATTTTCTGATCGTCTTTTAAAAACTCAGGGAAGTTAGCTAAAATTCTTCCTGCCAGAGAAATATCCGGAACTGCAATTTCGATATCTGCTGATTTTGTGAAAGCTTTTACGATAGGTAAAAACGAGTGAGTAGCCAGCATTGGAGCTTCATCAGTAAGTGTGTAATAGATTTTTGATTTTTCTGACATTATACTGTAATTTTTTATTTGAAATTTTAAGTCCCACAAATTTAGTAAATATCATTGTTTTATTTAAGATATTTCCATAAAAAAAAGAAGCTTTTGACTCTTTAATTTTATATCTGTATAATTTATGCTTCACTTCCTTTCATAATTATTTTAAAAACAATTTTACAATTTTCATAAGCTGAACTTTTTGTTCATAAAATCTTCTTTTTCCTGACTATAGAAATTGTGAATTTTTTGTTTGGAAACTTGATTATCAAATGGATGAATTTTATTTTCACTTTAAGATTAATTTAATCATAATAAAACGGATAAAATTTTCTTTTTTGATTAAATTTGAAAAACTTTAAAAATAAATATTATGTCGACGACAATCACTTTAAAAGGAAACGAAGTACACACAATAGGAACATTGCCATCAGTAGGAACCACTGTAAAAGACTTTACACTGGTAGATTCAGGGTTGGCTGTAAAAACTCTTGACACTTTTGCAGGAAAGAAAAAAGTATTCAATATTTTCCCAAGTATTGACACACCTACTTGTGCTGCTTCTTCCAGAAAATTCAATGAAGAGGCTTCAAAACTTGATAATACAGTGGTGATCAACGTTTCTAAAGACCTTCCATTTGCATTAGGAAGATTCTGTGCTGCTGAAGGATTGAATAATGTGGAAACGCTTTCAGATTTCAGAAGCAGCTTCGGAGATGATTATGAAGTGACGATTGCAGACTCTCCTTTGAAAGGATTATTGAGCCGTGCGGTAATTGTTACTGACGAAAACAATAAAGTAGTTTATACAGAGCAGGTTCCGGAAATTGCCAATGAACCTAATTACGATGCTGCTCTTGCCGCATTGAAATAATAAAATTATTTTTGTAGAAAAGCCTTGTGAATGTAAATTTTGCGAGGCTTTTTTTGAATATAACACCTAATCAAATCACACCAAATGACGTCAAATAATTATCAGAAATATGGAGAACTTTTTCAGGTAGACTCCGATCATTTTGAAGAATTCTATGCTTTACTGCAGGATACGAGACTTTTAAAATCAGATTTTTTTCTCAAACAGGGAGAAAAATGTAAATATCTGGGCTTTATTAAAAAAGGAACCATCAGATCTTTTTACATCAACGATCAGGGACGCGAAATCAATTTCGGATTTTATTTTGAAAATGAATTTTTTACCGATTATGAAAGCATCCTTTGTGATACTGTATCCAATATGAATATTCAAGCCCTTGAAAACTGTGAAATTCTACTGCTGAGCAAAGAACATTTACAGGATTTATACAAAAAAGAAGCGTACTGGCAGCAGTTCGGAAGAGTAATGAGTGAAAAGATTTATCTGGATGCCAAAAAACGAATTGATGATCTTTTGTGCTTTTCCCCTGAAAACAGATATCTTAATTTAGTCAAAAAACAACCTGCACTCTTTCAGAAAATTGCCCAGAAACACATTGCCAGTTACCTTGGCGTAACAGAACAATCACTCAGCCGTATCAGAAGCCGAATCGTTAATTAACTTAAGTTAACGTTCACTGATGTTTTAAACCGTAGCTTTATCATCATCAAACATCATCAAATTTTAACACAATCATTATGGAACAAAAAGATTTAACCATTATTTTGGTACACGGAGCATGGGGAGACGGATCACACTGGCAGTACATTATCCCTTCACTGACAAAAGCAGGGTATAAAGTAAGAAGTGTTCAGAATCCATTAACATCGTTGCAGGACGATATTAATAAGACAAAAGATCTTATCGATGCCCAAGATGGCAAAGTACTTTTAGTAGGACACTCTTATGGTGGTGCTGTTATTTCAGGAGCCGGACATCATGATAAAGTTGCAGGACTGGTTTATATTGCGGCTTTCGCGCCAGATGCAGGAGACAGTCTCGGATCTCTGTTAGGAAGAAGAGAATCTCCGGGTGGAGCAAGTATTTATCCGGATAGCAAAGGCTTTTTATGGATTAAATATGATGAATTCAAATCGGCTTTCTGTCAGGACTTAGACGATGAAAAAGCACTGGTAATGTCATTGTCACAAAAGCCTATTCACGGACAGTGTTTTGGTGACGTAGCGGGTGAACCAGCATGGAAAACTCGACCAAGTTGGTATCAGATTTCGTTGCAGGACCGCATGATTCCCGCAGAAACAGAAAAAGAGATGGCAGAACGTCTTGAGCCGAAGAAAATAATTTCTTTAGATGCAGGACATGCTTCATTGGCATCACATCCGGAAGAAGTTACTCAACTGATTTTAGAAGCAGCGGCAGCTGTTTAAATACAATAATTGGTTAAGCCTTGTGAAATTTTACGTAATTTCACAAGGCTTTTTTTAATGAAAAAATACTTTAGAAATGGTAAAAAGAATCGTAGCCAATATTAAAACCAATGATCTTTCCAGAGCCCATCAGTTTTATCAGGATATTTTAGAACTGGATGTTTTGATGGATCATGGCTGGATTAAAACGCTGGGTAACGAAGAAGAAGCTAAAATTCAGATCAGCTTTGCCGAACAGGGAGGAAACGATACAGAAGTTCCCGATCTTTCCATTGAAGTAGATAATGTGGATGAAGTGTATGACAAGATGAAAAGGGCCGGTTTTGAAATCACTTACGAGCTTACCAACGAAGACTGGGGTGTCCGAAGATTTTTCGTTAAAGATCCTTTTCAGAAACTGATCAATATACTGTCTCACCAATAAATACATTGTACAATGAAAGCGGATAGAATTATTCCTGTATTAAGAATCTTCGATTATCAGAAAACAAAAGAATTTTATGTAGACTGGCTGGGATTTGAGATCGTCTGGGAACATTATTTTGATGAAAATACCCCCGTTTATATGGAAGTGAAAAGAGAAAATATCATTTTCCATTTAAGTGAACATCATGGAGACGGAACACCGGGAACAAGAGTTGCTGTCTGGGGTGAAGGCGTCCCTGAATATCACAAAGAACTGATCGATAAAAAATACAAATACAACCGTCCCGGACTTGAAAAAACGTTTTACGGAGCCGTATCGTTTACTGTAATTGATCCTTTTGGAAATAAAATTACCTTCGAAGAAGAATATGACGAAGCCAAACATAAAGACTTGAAACTGTATTCTCACGATTGATAAAGCTATGTTGTCAAATATACATCAGGAATTTGGAGTCCCGGAAGAAGTAAAGGATACCATCAAATGCTTTTGGTATAACAGAAGAGATTATGGAGAAGAACTGTCCGAATTTACAGTACTTCCGGATGGTTATGCAGAAATTATTTTTCATTTTGGAAGCGGATGCAGTATTGCTCATCAGGGAATTTTACAGACTTTACCTTCTCCGTTTATCATGGGACTGCTCAATCAGCCTGCTATTTTTCATGCTCAAAATCAACTGGAAATTATCGGTATCAGATGTTTTCCCTGGGCTGTTTTCGACTTACTAGGGCTTTCGTCAGAAAAAACGGAAAACGGAGTTCATACATTTGAACATCCTCTGGCAGAGCTTCAAACTGTATTGAATGATCTGATTACCCAAGGAAAAATAGAAGAAGCTATTGCCCAGGTAGAACAATATTTTCTGAAATTACATCAAAATATCAAATCAGACAGCCTCCTTTCTAAAGCCGGAGCTGCTATGAGAAAAAATAAAGGAGCGATTCCTGTCAATCAAGTGGCCGATTCAGCCCATACAACAGTTCGGACGTTAGAAAGAAAGTTTAAACAATCTTCCGGTCACACCGTAAAAGATGTCTCCGGAATTATGCGTTTTGAGCAGATAAGAAACCATTTGTGGAATACTCCTGAATCTTCTATTGCTGAACTTGCGCAGGAATTTGGATATACAGACCAATCTCATTTAAGCAGAGATTTTAAACGCTACAGTGGCACAACTCCTGCTGTTTTTGCACGGGAAGCCAAAAAAAGAAAGCAGGCTTTAAGCAATGATTTTGTCGCATTTGTACAAGCATAATACAACTGCATTCCTGAATTTTGTACCCTAATAAATACAGTAAAATTATGGTACTGAATCATAAAAAAGTCGCCATCATTGGCGCTGGTCCAGTTGGTTTGACAATGGCTGTTCTGTTACAGCAAAAAGGCGTTGAAGTAAATGTTTATGAAAGAGATCTGAATGCACAGACAAGAGCCTGGGGCGGAACCTTGGATCTTCATAAAGAATCAGGACAAAAAGCAATGAAAAAAGCGGGTCTGTTGGATCAATATTACGCTACAGCTTTACCCATGGGAATCAAAATTGCCGATGAACAGGGAAATATTCTGTTTACAAAAGAAATTACTTCCGAAAATCAATATGACAATCCAGAAATTAACAGAAATCATTTGAGAGCAATGCTGCTTGGCAGTCTGGCCGATGATACCGTAATCTGGGATATGAATTTTACCGGAATGGAAGAAAATGATGGCCAATGGCTGCTCCATTTTAAAGACAAACCTGATGTAATAGCCAATCTTGTTATTGGTGCCAATGGTGGAATGTCCAAAGTAAGAAAATACGTCACGGAAGCAGAAGTGGAAGAAACGGGAACGTTTATCATTCAGGGAGATGTTCCACAGCCTGAAAAAACTTGTCCCGAATTTTTCAATTGGTGTGAAGGGAAAAGACCAATGGCAGCTTTTGAAGGCAATTTGTTGGTAGCCAATCCTTTTAATAATGGTGCTCTGACTTATGGAGTTATATTTAAAAAGCCTGAAGAATGGGAAGATGGCTGTACCTTAAACTTTAAAGATACAGAACAGGTTCGTCAATTTCTTTCTGAAAGATTCTCTTCCTGGAGCGAGCTTTATCAACAGCTATTTAACTCAACTTCCTTTTTTGTAGGGTTGCCAACAAGAAGAATTCCATTAGAAAAACCCTGGAGAAATAACCGTTTGTTGCCTGTAACATTGATTGGCGATGCTGCTCATGTGATGCCACCTTTTGCAGGACAGGGCGTGAATACCGGATTGTTGGATGCATTCATTTTATCAGAAAATCTGACAGAAGGAAGATACCTAACCCTCTTTGAAGCCATTAACGCTTATGAAAAAGAGATGTTTCTTTATGCCAAAGAAGCACAGTTTGAATCCAGCAAAAACGAACTGGAAATGCGGGATGTCAACTTCTCTTTTACAAGCCTTATCCAATAATTAATGATCCGGATCATTAAAAAATAAGGGGAATAAAACTTACCTTTACATTTTAAAAACAGAATGAAACGTTCAGGAACAGCAGATTTACCCCTTCACTATGGCAAAGTACCGCCATGGCTGTATGAACGTATGTCTGTTCTCGGATTGTCCATTGTTGAAGTCATTCTGATGGATTACGGTAAAGATGAAGTACTGCGCCGATTAGCAGATCCGTTCTGGTTTCAAAGTTTTGGGGCGGTGATGGGAATGGACTGGCATTCTTCAGGAATTACCACTTCCGTTATGGGTGCTTTGAAACGTTCTATTAATCCTAATTCTCAATCGCTGGGACTTTATATTTGTGGCGGAAAAGGGAAATTTTCCCGTGAAACTCCGTCAGAACTTATCAGAATTGCAGATAAAACCGGACTGAACGGAACAGATCTGGTAAGAGCCAGCAAACTTTCTGCAAAAGTAGATAATACGGCTGTTCAGGATGGGTACCAGCTTTATTTGCACAATTTTATTCTTTCAGACAACGGAAACTGGAGCGTTATTCAACAGGGAATGCATGAATCCGATGGAACAGCAAGACGTTACCACTGGCATTCTGAAAATATTACCTCATTTGTAGAAAAACCTCACACAGGAATCAACGGAGTTTCCAGAGGACGAATTCTTAATCTTACAGATACTGAAGCTTCAGAGAACAGAAAAGGAATTCTGGATATTTCCCATACCGATTCAGCAGAAGTGATGAAGGATTTTGCAAGACTGATTCTTCCTGCCCATCATGATGTTCAGGCTTCTGATGTTGACCTGAAACGGCTTGGAGCACTTTTGTATGTTACCAGAGAACAGCAGCCTCAGAATTTTGAAGACTTACTGATGCTGGAAGGAGTAGGACCAAGAACCATGCAGTCATTGGCTTTGGTAAGTGAAGTGATTCACGGAGCTCCGTCAAGATTTGCTGATCCGGCAAGGTTTTCCTTTGCTCATGGTGGTAAAGACGGACATCCTTTCCCTGTTCCGATCAATACGTATGACGAAAGTATCAGCATTCTCAGAAAAGGAATTGAAAAGTCCAAATTGGGGAATTCTGATAAACTGAATTCTTTAAACAAACTTCACCAGATTGTCACTGAAGCAGAAAAAGACTTTACACCGGATTTTGATATTCAGCAGGTCATTGAAGAAGAAAGACAAAATTCCTGGCGTTTTGGTGGAAAAACTGTATTTGGAGATGCCCAGAAACCCAATCCTCCCAAACCAATACAACTTTCTTTATTTTAAAGCAAAAGTCTTATAATTCTATTACCGTCAAATAAATGTTTTACCATTCCCATCCTCCGGAGGGGTGGCGAAAATTCAAAGAATTTTTGACGGGGTGGTTTAAATGACTGTTTAATATTATAGATTTTAAAATAGTATTGATTAGAGTGTAATACATGGCTTTTTATAAAGGTATTGTATTCTTTGTTTAATGTTTCTTGTTTTTAATTCAATTAAAAATTTTACTTTTAAAGACTTAAAAAAAATGACACCAATGACCAATAAAGCTTTAGAAATTTGTTATGATTTCCCCTTCTTTTTCCCTGAAGAGCTTGCTGAAATATTTCAGGCTCATGAAAAAACATCTTTCCAGAAAGGTGATTTCATTCTTGAAGAAGGAAAAACGGCCAATGAATATTATATTCTTGAAAGCGGATTGGCGCGTTCCTATGTGAATGATTTCAATGGAAATGAAGTAACCACTCATTTCTTTGTAGAAAATGAAGTCATTATTGAGGTCTTGTCAATGTTTCAACGAGTTCCGTCTCAGGAGAATATCGTTTGTATTACAGACTGCGAATGCTGGAGATTAGATTATGACACCTTCCAGGAGCTGTTCCATAAAATCCCAAACCTCAGGGAATGGGGTAGATCTTGGATGTCTCAGGAGCTTTTTGCCTACAAACAAAGATCTGTAGAGATGTTTACCCTTTCTGCCACCAGAAGATATCTGAATCTGCTGGAGCAAAAATCTAAAGTCATACAATTTGCCCCCTTAAAACAAATTGCTTCCTATCTGGGAGTTACAGACACTTCGCTAAGTCGTATCCGTAAGGAAATCGTCTCCCATCCTAAGAAAATTTAAATCTTGCCCTATGACAAGTAGATTTTCATTGCACCTCGGTAATTTTGGATTACAGTTTAACACTAAAATTACGAAAAATGAAAATCAACCAAATTTATGTGAACCTTCCGGTAAAAGATGTACAGAAAACAAAAGAATTCTGGACTAAGGTAGGTTTTTCTATCAATGAACAATTCTCTGATGATAAAGCAACCTGTGTTGTTTTGAATGATACCATCTATGTGATGTTTCTGCAGGAAGATTATTTTATGACCTTCACCAATAAACCTGTTGCCAAAGAAAATACCAGTCAGGTTCTTGTAGCGGTAGGATTAAACAGCCGTGAAGAAGTGGATAAAATAGTGAATACTGCTGTAGAGAATGGTGCGTGGCAGCATGAAGAACCTCAGGATTATGGATGGATGTACCAGAATTCTTTCTGGGATCTGGATGGGCACGGCTGGAATATCACTTTTGCCGATATGTCTCAAATGCCAACAGAATAATTTAAATCCAAATAAAAAATAAATCTTGTCCTATGGCAAGCACATTCTTACCATATCCTGGTAATTTTGGATAACAATCACCACTAAAATTTACAAAATGAATATTACCGATATTTACGTCAATTTACCCGTAAAAGACGTTCAAAAAACCAGAGAATTCTGGACGAAGCTTGGCTTTTCTATTAATGAACAGTTTTCAGATGAGAAGGCAATATGTGTAGTTATGAAAGAAAATCACATCTATACCATGTTTCTTAAAGAAGAGTTTTTCCAAACCTTTACCAATAGACCTTTTGCGAAGGGAGATACTACTCAGGTACTTCTTGCCATCGGGGCAAACAGCCGGGAAGAAGTAGATGGTATGGTAAAAACAGCCATTGAAAACGGAGGTTCAAAATACAGTGAACCCGTAGATTACGGATGGATGTATCAAAGCAGTTTTGCAGATATCAATGGCCATCAGTGGGAAGTAATGCATGGAGATGTTTCTCAGGTCCCTGCTGAATAGTCTGCTTATATCAAAAAAATATACATCCAATGGAAACACAATCAAACGAGATAGAAATCATCAAAAATCAGGTAGCCAGTAACTACTATGTGATTACGATGAATATTGACGGCATTACCCATGAAGAATCAATGATTTTTCCTAATGGTGAAGCCAATTGTATGAACTGGATTCTTGGGCATTTGATCCAAATCAGAAATCCTTTACTGAATATTTTAGGAGAAGAATCTGTCTGGGACAGCGAAAAATTTTCTTGTTACAACAGAGGGGAAATACCTTTGGATCGAAAAGATGAATTGGTTAATTTTGAAGATTTAAAATCCTATCTGAAACAATCTCAGGATAAGCTGGAAGCAAAACTCAGCACTCTTGAAAGCTTTCAAGCTGAAATGGTTAAAGATATATCCACTCTCAGCCTTCATGAAATCTATCACAGCGGACAGCTGGGCTATCTCCGAAGAATTTTAGGAAAACCGGGTGCTATAAAATAGCATGCTATTTTTAGATCTCTAACCTTGTCAGAAATGAGAAAAACAGATTAAGCAAAATAATACCTGCAATCATCTGCAAAATCTCCAAGATCTGCGAGAGCATCTTAAATTTAGATTCCCTGCTTTGCTCGGAATGACAAATGAACAATTTAAGTTTTCCATACTCTTTTTAGAAGAGTACAATTTTATCGAAGATAAAATCCTCGCGCCTTAAAAACGTATGTATGTAAAACCCTTAGCGCCTTAGCGTTTCTCCAAAATTCTAACCTCTAATTTCTAACTTCTAATCTCTAATTAAAAATGAACACACCAAAATCAAAAAAAATGGAACTCGTCATTCCGGCTTACAGAATGCATTCCCAAAGCTTTATGAATGTATTGGATGGCATTTCGGAAGAAGACGCCTTGAAAAGAATTGAAAATAAAACCAATCACATCGTGTGGATGGCAGGAAACTTTGTCAACATGCGCTATGGCTTAGGCTGGGTGCTTGGACTTCGTGACGAAGATCCGTACAGCGATTTATTTTTCCAGGGAAAAGCACTGGATGAAAGCTTTAAATATCCAACGCTGGCCGAATTGAAAGAAAATTTTCATGCAATTTCAGCTAAAGTATATGAAAAGCTTTATGAAGTAACCGATGAAGAGCTGGATGAAATATTTGAAATAGGAATGAATATACCTTTCATTAAAGAAACAAAACTCAATTTTGTCGGAATGTGTATCGGTCGTGAAGACTATTTATGCGGACAGATAGGCTTAATGCGAAGAATTTTAGACTATCCGGGCATGAAGTATGACGTGGACGAAAATCTTAAGTACTAACAATGGATCCAGTAGAAAAAGGCTATAAAAAAGTCAACGGAATCCAATTGTATTATGAAATCTATGGATCAGGAAAGCCTGTGGTATTGATCCATGGCGGTGGTTCTTCCATGCTTTATGATTTTAAAGAAGTCATTGCAAGACTGGCTGACCAATTTCAGTTGATAGGAATAGATTTACAAAATCATGGCAGAAGTGAACACCGCGATATTCCTGAAACATTTGAACAGGATGCAGATGATGTAGCCGGATTTTTAGCAGAACTTGACATTGAAAAAGCTTCATTCTGGGGATTCAGTAACGGAGGAAGTACCGTAATGCAGATTGGTCATCGTCATCCGGGAATAGTTGAAAAATTGGTCGTGGCTTCAGCTTTTTATAAACGAAGTGGAATGATAGATGGCTTTTTTGAAGGCATGCAGGAAGCTACTCTCGAATCAATGCCGGAACCTTTTAAAATTAATTTTTTAAATCTCAATCCGGATTTTTCAAAACTGGAAAACCTTTTTGAGAAAGACTGCACAAGGATGAAGACTTTTGAAGATTGGGATGATGAGGTGCTGGCGTCTATCAAATCTCCCACCTTATTCATCAGTGGTGATCAGGATGTGATGAAACCTGAACATGTTTCAGCGATGTGGCGTTTGGTAAAAGGCTCACGATTAATGATCCTTCCTGCCACTCATGGCACTTATATGATGCCGGACTTTGACGGAAGTATGGATACCAATCTAATAGACTTTACGGTCAGAGAAGTGGCGAAATTTTTAAACCATTAAGCATTTTTTTATTCATAGTAAATTAATTAATCCTTAATGGACCAACAGTAGAAACTATATCTTATAATAATAACTTTAAAATTAAAAATCATGGCTAAATTAAATCCATACCTAAATTTTGATGGAACAGCAGAAGAAGCGTTCAATTTTTACAAAACGGTTTTCGGTGGTGAATTCGTTGGAGGAATTCATAAAATGGGAAATGCTCCCGGAACAGAAAACCTTTCGGAAGAAGAAAAAAACAGAGTAATGCACATTGCTTTGCCTATCGGAGGTGATCTTTTAATGGCATCAGATATTGTACCCGGATTTGGGCAGACTCTTACGGTAGGAAACAACAATTATGTTTCTATTTTTCCTGATTCCAAAAGTGAAGCAGACAGGATTTTTAAAGAACTTTCTGATGGCGGAAATGTAGAAATGCCAATCGAAGATCAGTTTTGGGGAGACTATTTTGGGTGTTTCCAGGATAAGTACGGTGTTCATTGGATGGTGAACTATAATGAAGAATATGCAAAATAATCTTATATTTAACTAATGATAATAAAGAGATGCTCATTTTTGGGCAACTCTTTATTTAACTTTTAAAAATTTAGAACTATGGATCCAATTAAAATCGATATTACAATTTTAGCACCGGTGGAAAAGGTTTGGAATTATTTCAATGAACCCAAACACATCACGAAATGGAATTTCGCCCATGAAACCTGGCAGTGTCCTAGTTCTGAAAATAATCTTACGGTAGGAGGCAAATTCAAAAACAGAATGGAAGCGAAAGACAAAAGTTTCGGATTCGATTTTGAAGGCGTATATGATGAAATTGTTCCTCATGAGGTCATCAAATATCACATGGAGGACGGACGAAAAGTAGAAGTTGTTTTCGATAAAATAGATGAGAATACAACGAAAGTGATTGAAATTTTCGATCCGGAAAAACAAAATTCTGTGGAAATGCAGCGAGATGGCTGGTATGCTATTCTCAACAACTTCCACAAATATGTTGAGAATCATTAACAATATTTTTTTGTAGCCATGATCAATCTAGTTATCATGTCAAAGAGTTTAAACTCTATTTATGCTTTTAATTATGACTCTGCAGAGCAATTCCTTCACGGAGTTATTGCAATACCTGCAAGAAGAGCCTTAGAAAAAGAAAAAATAAATTCTTTGGAAAAACTTTCAGATTATTCCGAAAAAGAAATCATGCAGCTGCATGGTTTCGGTAAAAATACCATGATGAAACTGAAGAATTACATGAAAGAAAATCAGGTCTGCTTTAAAGAAGCATAATAAATATACGACTGAAAAATTTGCAGTGTCATTGCAGTAAAACGTAATTGTATCGTTTCAATGCAAAGGCATAAGATCTGTTTTGCTGTAGTATAGAGAATTTAAAAGTATAAATACATTTTCCCTGTTAAAATTTAAAATTATGAATAACGATATTTTCCCATGTCTCTGGTATGATGGAGACGCCAAGCAGTCTGCTGAATTCTACTGTAAAGTTTTTGGAGGCGAAATCACAGCAGATACTCCTGTTGTAATGAACATTGATTTGTTTGGACAAAGGATCATGCTTCTGAATGGAGGCCCTCAATTCAAAAAAAATGCTTCTATCTCTTTTATGGTAATCTGTGAGACAGAAGATGAAGTTCAAAAATACTGGGATCAGTTACTGGATGGCGGAATAGCTTTGATGGAACTGGGATCTTACTCATGGAGCCCGAAATATGGATGGGTTCAGGATAAATATGGAGTAACATGGCAATTGTTTTTAGGAGAAAAGGCTAGTGATCAGAAAATAATTCCGACTTTAATGTTTATCCATCAGAATAATGGAAAAGCAAAAGAGGCAATGGAGCTTTATACCGGAACTTTTCCTAATTCAAGTATCGGGAATATATTAACCTATGGAGCAGGCAGTGAAGGCCATGACCTCCCGGAACCGGCAGAAAATGTTCAGCATGCTCATTTTACAATCGATAATTACAGCTTATTCTGTATGGATAATTCCTACGACCATCAGTTTGATTTTAATGAAGGAATTTCATTGGTGGTAATGACAGATGACCAGGAGCAAACCGACAAATACTGGAATACTTTTACAGCAGACGGAGGAAGAGAAAGCATGTGCGGCTGGCTGAAAGATAAATATGGACTAAGCTGGCAGATTGTTCCTAAAAGACTTATCCAGTTAATGAATGATGCTGATCGTGAAAAAGCTTATAAAGTAGTTCAGGCAATGATGAAAATGCAGAAAATTATCATCCAGGATCTGGAAGATGCTTATAATTCTTAAACTTTTCGGCGTATTGTTTGATGTAATTTAGAGAAAAGATTTGCTTATGAAAACACAGAACAAATCAAAATCTAAGTCAAAAGTCCCTAAAGAAGGGATTTTTCCGGAGATTATCCGGAATGATTATCGGGGAAGCCGGAAGCTGCAGGGCAAGAAAGCGGTTATTTCCGGAGGAGACAGCGGGATAGGACAGGCGGTAGCGGTTCATTTTGCGAGAGAAGGAGCAGATGTCGCCATTATCTATAAAGAAAGTGACCATGATGCCAGAGAAACCCAAAAACTGGTTGAAAAAGAAGGACAGAAATGTCTTCTGGTTAAAGGAGATCTTACCCGGAAAGTATTCAGAACCAGATGTGCAGACAAGATTAAAACAGAATGGAAGAATCTTGATATTCTTGTTAATAATGCAGGAATTCATACCTCAAAAAGCAGTCTGGAAAAAATTTCTGATGAACAGATTCAGGAAACATTTGATACCAATATCATGTCGATGATTTCATTTACCAGAAATTTTCTTCCGATGATTGCAAAAGGAGGGAGAATCATCTGTACAACTTCTGTTACAGCTTACAGAGGAAGTGATCGCTTAATAGATTATGCGGCAACAAAAGGTGCTGTTTTATCTTTTATCCGGTCTTTGGCAGATAACCTTGCAGAAAAGAAAATTCTGGTGAACGGGATTGCTCCCGGCCCAATATGGACGCCGCTTGTAAAAGAAGCCTTTGATGATCTTTCTACGTTTGGAAAAGATACTCCGCTGAAACGAGCGGGACAGCCTTCTGAAGTAGCACCTGCCTATGTTTTTCTTGCTTCAAAAGATGCAAGTTATATCACTGGAGAAATAATTCACATTAACGGAGGTGATTTTGTCGGAGGATAGAAAGAGAAATTAGAAGTTAGAAGTTAGAAGCGGTCACAAAATAACGCTCTTACTCTCTCACCCTCAAACTCTCAAACTCACTCATCCTCCCACACAATCACCTGCAACCCATTATCGACCACCTAATACCTTAAAAAAAATATATGGAAAAATTATCATACGAAATAGAAATCAATGCAGAAGCTGAAAAAGTATGGAGCGTACTTTGGGGAGACATTACCTACAGACAATGGACAACAGCTTTTACTGATGGCTCTTTTTATGAGGGAACGCTAGAAGAGAATAATATTGTCAAATTTCTTGATCCCAAAAACAATGGGATGTACAGCAGAGTAGAAAAAGTGATTCCTAATGAAGAAATAAAATTTCTGCATCTGGGTGAAATTTATGACGGTATTGAAGTACCTCAGGATTGGGGAGAAGCTACAGAAGCTTACTTTCTTGAAGAGAACGAAGAAGGAACTTTACTGAAAACGGAAATTCAGACTCCGGCAGAATTTAAAGAATTTTTTGAAGAGAAATTTCCAAAGGCAATGTCAATTGTGAAACATCTCTCAGAAAATCAGTTATAAACAATTCGGTTTGAACTAAAAAGAAAAAATCATTTGAGCTTTGAGATTGCTTCACTTTGCTCATAATGACCACTTAAAAAAAATGAAACAAATGGAAACCTTATCATACGAAACAGTAATTGATGCTCCTCTGCAAAAAGTATGGGACATCCTCTGGAATCCTGAAACGTACAGTGAATGGACTAAGTATTTCGGGGCGGGATCTGTTATGAAATCAGACTGGAAGGTAGGCGGGAAAACCTATTTCCTTAATGCCCACGGAGAAGGAATGGTTTCAACCATAGACAGCCTGGATGAGCCTAACCAGATTGTATTCAAACATCTGGGAATGGTGGATAAAGAGGGAAATGAAGACACCCAGAGTAAAGAAGTCATGGAATGGAACGGAAGTTTTGAGAAATACTTTTTGATAGACTTTGACGGAAAAACAAAACTTCACGCTGAAGTTCAGGTAGAAAAACAATGGCAGGATCATATGAACACAGGCTTTACAAAAGGATTAATGGTTGTGAAAAGCCTTGCAGAAGGAGTGAGCCTTGGCTCAGTTTGAGGATGTTTAAAATTTAATGTTTAAAGTTTAAAGTTCAAGGTTTAATGTTGCTATTTTACCCTAAGTACTAATATCTGCCACCTAATATCTACCACCTGTCTACCACCTAAAAATGAAATTACTAGTAATACTTTTCGCAACTTTTATTCTGGCTTTGCTGGGGACTTTTTTGTTTCTGGGGAAGCCGGATTTTATATTTTCAGGAAATTTGGGAATGGCTGTTTTCATCCTATTTACAGGTTTCTCCCATTTTAAATTTCAAAAGGGAATGGCGATGATGATTCCTGATTTTATCCCTGCCAGAATGTTTTGGGTATACTTTACCGGAGTTCTGGAAATTGCAGCAGGAATCGGATTGATGATTCCGTCAATTCGTGAGATGACAGCAATTTTACTGATCATTTTCTATGTATTGGTTTTTATAGCCAATATCAATTCTTCCAGGAAAAAGATTAATATTTTTAAAGCCGATTATACCGGTCCGGGAATGAAATATCTTTACACTCAAAGAATTCCCATGCAGATTATTCTGATCGTCTGGACCTGGTATTTCGGAATTTATTTACACTAGATAAAAAGACAGTCACTAAGGCTGTCTTTTTTATATAATTGAGATTTTTTTTAATTAAATGATATAAAATTGTAACATTTTGTAACCTGAATGTGTCTTATTGTATAAAATGCATTTGTTTTCTATTGTTTTAAAAATGAGTGCTTTCTATAACTTTAACCTTTAAAACAGAAGTTATGAACCTAAATCACAACATTTTCGGTACAGCCCTTATTGTACTATCTACCATTATGACCAACGCACAGAGCTCTACTGCCAAACTGCCGGGAGACCCTACTTTGCCATCTTCCAAGGCTAATCTTGAGAAACTGATTTCTTACGACAAAGGAAACTTTAAATACAAAGTAGAGGACTATTTTGCGAGACCTAAAGCTTCAGCATTTAAAATCTCTCCTGACGGGAAATATCTTTCCTATAAAGAAAAAGATCAGGAGAAAAAAAATCATGTCTATGTAAAAGACCTGAGTACAGGGAAAATTACGAAAGCCATTGTAGAAAAAGATGATCTGGTAAGAGGATATGGATGGCTGAACAAAAAACGTCTTTTCTATACTCAGGATAGAGGCGGAAATGAAAATATTCATTTGTATGCGACGGATATTGATGGGGGAAATCAGAAAGATTTGACACCATTTGACGGGGTGAAAGTACAGTCTATTATTCCTATAAAAGATACTGATTTTGTAGTGGTAACGATGAATAAGAATAATAAACAAATCTTTGAACCGTTTAAAATCAATTTCGTTACAGGGGAAATGACCCAGTTGTATGAAAATAAAGATGTCAACAGCCCTATTGACGACTATCTTTTTGATAAAGATGGAAATCTGAGAGGTTATAGTGTTCTTGAAAACGGGTTAACCACAAAAACCTATTATAAAGATCTGCAGACCGGAAAATTCAATCTGATTAAATCTGCAGACTGGTCTGATACTTTCAGTATTATAGAATTTAATGAAAATTCTAAAAATAAAGACGAAGCGTATGTGGTAACGAATCTGGATAGCGATAAAGCGAGAATCGTGCTGTATGATCTGAAGAAAAATGCTGTGATTAAAGAAATCTATTCTAATCCGGTATATGATGTAAGCTCAATAAGCACTGCCGGTAAAAACAGAAACTATGAACTTGACTATATCAGCTATGAAGGAACTAAAGGAGAAACCGTTCCGGTAAGTAAATTTTATAAAGAAATCCATGATCGATTAAAATCTCAGTTCGGAGATAAGGAATTTGGAATTGCTTCTTCTGATGATAATAATGATAAGCTTCTGGTTGTTGTAGGAAGCGATAAGCTGTATGGGACTTATTATGAATACGATACCAAAACTAAACAGACCAAACTTCTTTACAACCTGATGCCTCAGCTGAAGGAAGAAGATATGGCTGAAATGAGACCTATCGAATTCAAAAGCAGAGACGGACTGACCATTCATGGATATATTACCCTGCCTAAAGCTGCTTTGGAAGGTAAAAAAGTTCCTTTGATTGTCAACCCTCACGGTGGCCCTCAGGGAATCAGAGACAGCTGGGGATTCAATCCGGAAACACAGTTGTTTGCAAGCCGTGGATATGCTACGCTTCAGGTGAACTTCAGAATTTCAGGTGGGTATGGAAAATCATTTCAGAAAGCGGGTTACAAGCAGATCGGAAGAAAAGCAATGGATGATGTGGAAGATGGTGTAAAATACGCCATTGAGCAGGGTTGGGTAGACAAAGATAAAGTTGCCATCTATGGAGGAAGTCATGGTGGATATGCAACATTGATGGGGTTGATCAAAACTCCTGATTTATATGCATGTGGAGTAGACTATGTAGGCGTATCCAATATCTTTACTTTCTTTGATTCTTTCCCGGAATACTGGAAGCCATATAAAGAAATGGTAAAACAGATCTGGTATGATCTTGATAACCCTGAAGAAGCCAAAATTGCTAAAGAAGTTTCCCCGGTATTCCAGATTGATAAGATTAAGAAACCATTATTTGTGGTACAGGGAGCTAATGACCCAAGAGTAAATATCAATGAATCTGATCAGATTGTAAAAGCGATGCGTGCCAAAGGTTTTGAAGTTCCTTATCTGGTAAAATATGATGAAGGACACGGATTTGGAAAAGAACCGAACAGAATTGAGCTTTATAAATCGATGCTGGGATTCTTTGCAGAAAATTTTAATAAATAAACTATTAATTAAATAGCATTTGAACGGAGGACTTAGGTCTTCCGTTTCTTTTTTTGTTATTATGACTAAGTGGGTGTTTAGATTCCTACGGAATGACAAGCTGTATGGATAAACTATCATTACAATTATGTCATTCCGTAGGAATCTCAAATGAAGTTAGAAATTGAGAATGGATAAAAAGGTCTTCATCATTGATATTCCTAGCCCCGATAGCAGCGGTTACCCCGGAACATGAGTGGGAGAGTTGGAGGGCAACGGTGTGGGATAGTTGGCGTGAGGAGTATGAGCGGATAGCGGGAAAAAGCTTCTGAAAAAATAATTTATACCTAAGTTGCTGAAAATTTATGAAATAAAAACACGATGAATAAAAGAAAAATTGAATTCTAAGAAAAATATTTTAA
Source organism: Chryseobacterium sp. T20 (assembly GCF_047345655.1). Lineage (NCBI taxonomy): Bacteria > Pseudomonadati > Bacteroidota > Flavobacteriia > Flavobacteriales > Weeksellaceae > Chryseobacterium > Chryseobacterium sp. T20. Next base: position 173,391 of record NZ_JBLFDU010000008.1, on the reverse strand, counting down.
ATTTATTAAAGTAAAACCAAAAGTTCAACCGTCATAACCATATGGAGGTTGTCGAAAAAATAACAATGCCACAGAAGGAGAAAGAAAACATCATCTCACAGACCGTTTCCAACTACGGAGGGAAGCTGATGTCTTATATTCGTCCGAAAGTGAAAAACACGGAGGATGCGGAAGATATTCTGCAGGAAGTGTGGTATCAGTTCAGTAGCCTTACGAATCTCTCGGAGATCGTAAACGTTGGGGGCTGGCTGTACAGGGTGACGGCAAATAAAATCACAGACCGTTACCGAAAAAAGAAAACAGAAAATCTTGAAGATTTCGTATATGAAGATGAAGACGGCAGTTTTTCTATCAAGGATATCCTTTTGATGGATGAAAGTGCCGGTCCTGAAGTGAAGATGTTTCAGGATGAGATCTGGAAAAAACTATTTGAAGCGCTTGATGAACTTCCCGAAAAACAAAGGCTGGTCTACGTAGAAAACGAACTGAACGACAAAACCCTCCAGGAGATCGCCGATGAACAGGGAGAAAACATCAAAACCATCATCAGTAGAAAAAACTATGCTGTGAAGCACTTGAGAAACAGATTGAGAAAGTTATACGAAGATTTAAAAAGTTAGAAAAAGAAATTATGAATCATAAACACAAAAAGGGTTGGTTTTTTTTATTGCTATGCCCGCCATTAATTTTAGTTGCCGTTACATGGATTGTCATGATGCTTTGGAACTGCCTTCTTCCGGAGATTTTAGGAGCTAAAACCATTACTTTCTGGCAGGCCATGGGAATACTGATCCTAAGCAAAATTCTTTTCGGTGGTTTCCATTTCGGGAAAGGAATGAGAGATTTCAAGGAAAGAAAAATGAGAGAGAAAATGGAAGGTTTATCCCCGGAGGAAAGAGAGAAATTCAAGGAGGTTTGGAGAAATAAATGCTCGGGAGGATTCTTCAACAGAAATAACGAATAATTTGAAATTTTTAAAGAAGTAGTAAAGTAAAATAAGAATTCATTCGTCTCTATAAAAAACAAGAAGTAGTAAAATTTAAAATTTTGAAAAAATGAAAAATTCAGCATTAAAAGGAGCTCTTGGAGCATTAGCCGTTGTAGGTGTAGCCTTAATTGCTAAAAAAGCAATACAAAGAAAAAGATTTATCAAAGGTATTTTTGATGAGTACGGAATTAAAGAAAAGTCACCTTTCGGACTGGCAGATAAGATCAGAGAAATGAATGAGGAGGACTATCAGGAACTGAAAGGGAAATTCAAAAAAGAATTCCATTCAAGATGCTGCAAGAAGGATAATATGTGTGAAGCATAATCCATATAGGACTAAATTGAAATTGTTTAATTCCGGCGCGGGAAGCTTTGCTTCCCGCGCCGGAATTTTTATATAAAATAGTCCCAGCAAAGGCTTTTTAATACTATATTTGTTTCTTTCTAATTAAAAGCTATTTCAGGATATGATGAGGTTTAGAAATGTTTTTATTGTCATACTTTCATTTTTTTCGATCATATTGTTTGGGCAAAAGTCACAACAAAAACAATATATTTTCTTTTTACACAATAAATTTCTGGAAGATCATTCTTTTGAGGAAAAACATCCCAAATATGGTGTTGCAGAATATGAAACAATACTCAACAAACTCAGAGGTCAAAATACAATTGTTATTTCTGAGAAAAGAAAAGCAGATACAGATCCATCGGTGTATGCTGAGAAGGTAAAGAAGCAGATTGATAGTCTCCTGAAAAAAGGAATTCCAGCTGGAAAAATAACAGTGGTAGGAACTTCTCAGGGAGGTTATATTGCACAATATGTATCTTATTATGAAAAGAACCCGCAATTGAAGTTTGTATTTATTGGAGCCAGTTTCAAAAATGATTCTTTGGAAAAGGATAAAAACTTCAGGTTGTATGGAAGAGTACTTTCCATTACGGAGAAATCGGATGACGGACATGTGCCGTTATCGAAGGAACAAAGGTTTATCAGATCTGATATTAAAGATTTTAAGGAAATTGAACTTAATACGGGTTTACATCACGGTTTTCTGTTTAAAGCTCTCAACGATTGGATTGCTCCCACTAAGGATTGGATTTCCTATAAATAGATACTTGTAGGTCTATTACCGCTTAGTTCTTATGATTGAAGTTACTACGAAATGATCTGCGTAATCTGTAAAATCTGCGGGCAGAAATTAAAGTTGAGACTTCTCCCTATGCTCGGAATGATAAAGGACTGTTGAACTCATTCAATTCGCAGCATTTGTTGAGAAGTACAATTTTATCGGAGATAAAATCCTTGCGCCTTAAAAATATACAGCTTGTTGTAAAAAGACTTAGCGTCTTTGCGTTTTCCAATCATCAGAGTATAAGCATATTGAGATTGCTTCACCTTCGGTTCGCAATGACTTTTTGATCCTTACTTTCAACAAAAAATTACTGTAAACATCCAACACAAAGAAAAATAAATCCTTATTTTTGTATTGCTCAATGAAAGATTACTACTATTTTCTCGGTATATCGCAGGATGCTTCGGAAGAAGACGTCAAAAAAGCCTATCGGAAACTGTCTTTAAAATATCATCCTGATAAAAATGACAATGACGACTTTTTTGCTGATCGTTTCCGTGAGATTCAGGAGGCCTATGAGACCTTAAGTGATCGTGCGCTTAGACGTACTTATGATCAGAATCTGGAAAATCATCAGAGAAGTTTCAGATATAATATTCCGCCAGCTATCAAAACTTTTACAGCGAATAAAATTCATGCGAAAAAAGGAGAGGAGATTATCATCAACTGGCAGACGAGCAATGCTGATGTAGTAAAGGTATTGCCTTTCGGATTGGAAAAGCCGTATGGAGAGAGGATCTTCAAGATCACAGAATTTAAAGACGGGAAATTCCAGATTTTGCTTCATGCAACAAATTCTCTTTTGCACAAAACGGTTGTTCAGGGAATTACCATTACAGAAGTTTTTGAGAACGATTCTGAAAAGTTCAAAAACTCAGTAGAAGAAATGTTTAAGCCGCAGCCCAGAACAAGAATTAACAAATCTGGTCAGCCTAAGATTATGATGCTGATCTGGGGAATTATTATTTTAGCGATTGCTATCTATATACTGATAAAGAATTTCAGCTAGTTTATGCCATTTTCTTTCTTCCCGGGCATTTTTTACATCTTTTCCCTTTTTTGAATTTTTTACAACAAGATTTCTTTTCACAGAACATCTCTTCGTTATTGAATGAGTAAGGCGCCAATGGCGGAACTTTAAATGGGACAATCATATTCATGCTGCAAATATATTAATTTAGAATAAATATAATTAATAAAATTTCATAAAATTCTTAAAACCTGATGTATAACGGGAAAAGTCCTTTACATAAAGAAATAAAAGGGCTGGATTGGCGCTCTCTTCACTTCTTACATTCACCATAAATGACGCTAAAGTTTGTTTTTTGAATAAAATTAAAATTTACAGACTTTTTACAAGATAAGTTTAATCAATAGAACAGATGTTGTTGAATAATTTATTTCACTTTGATAAAATCGAGAGTGTTTAATTGTATGATAATTGATGTTTTTATTATGTATTATGTGTAGAATAATGAATATTATTGTTGAAACTAATGCGAACCTTGTGTGATGTTTGTGAAAAACAAATTGTGAGAAAAGTCACAAATATTTTTGTGAATTATCGCTTTGGATACCCTCTTGTACAATCGTCCAAAAAATTGTAATTTTACCCATCTTTTTACAAACAAAATCTAATAAATAAAAATGAATACAGAACAGTTTGTGAGCCGTCACATTTCCCTTAATGAAGCCGATAAACAGGCGATGTTGGAAAAACTTGGCGTTTCTAGTATTGAAGAGTTAATTTCTCAAACCATCCCTTCATCTATCCGTTTAGAGAAAGATCTTGAGATCTCGGAACCACTTTCTGAATACGAAATGTTGAACCACTCAAAGGAATTGGCATCTAAAAATACTGATTATACAAGTTATATCGGATTTGGATACCACAATACACTTTTACCTTCAGCAATCCAGAGAAATATTTTTGAAAACCCTAGCTGGTATACGGCATATACTCCATATCAGGCTGAAATTGCACAGGGAAGACTTGAAGCTCTTCTTAATTTCCAGACTGTAGTATGTGATCTTACTGGTTTTGCATTAGCTAATGCCTCTTTGTTGGATGAATCTACAGCTGCTGCTGAAGCAATGCACATGTTCTTCAACAACAGATCTAAAGACCAGAAAAAAGCAGGAGCTAATAAGTTCTTCATTTCGGATCTTGTACTTCCTCAAACAGTTTCTGTATTAAAAACAAAAGCTGAAGGATTAGAAATCGAAATCGTAGTAGGAGATCATAAAACTCACCAGTTTGATGCTTCTTATTACGGTATTTTATTACAATATCCTGGTAAAAACGGAATCGTTTTAGATTATACAGATGATATCGTAGACTATAAAAAACTTGATCTTCAGGTAGCGGTTGCATGTGACCCGATGGCTTTGGTTAAGCTAAAGTCTCCTGCAGAAATGGGTGCTGACTGTGCGGTAGGAACTACGCAGAGATTCGGTATTCCATTAGGGTACGGAGGCCCTCACGCAGCTTTCTTTGCTTGTAGAGAAGATTATAAAAGAGATATTCCTGGAAGAATCATTGGAGTTTCTCAGGATATGTACGGAAGACGTGCTTTAAGAATGGCATTACAGACAAGAGAGCAGCACATCAAAAGAGAGAAAGCTACTTCAAACATCTGTACAGCTCAGGTTCTTTTGGCAGTAATGGCTGGTATGTATGCTGTTTACCACGGTCCGAAAGGGTTAGGCTATATTGCTGATCAGATCCACTTTAAAGCAAATGCTTTGAAAAACGGTCTTAAGGCATTAGGATATCAGGTAGTAGAAGAGCCAATCTTCGATACTGTGAAAATCACAATGGCTGAAGATGAGAAAGCAAGATTGGTAAGACTGATGCTTGATCACAGATTAAACTTAAACTATTTCACAGAAGGAGTAGTAAGCATTGCGATCAACGAAAGTACAACATTAGAGAAATTAAACTACCTAATGGCTTCTTTCGCTCAGTTTAAAGACAAGCAGACTTTCAAATTAGAAATCAAAGAAGGATACAGCATTCCGGAAGAGAATTTAAGAAAAGACGAAATTCTTACAGAATCAGTATTCAACAAATACCATACGGAAACAGAATTGATGCGTTACATCAAGCGTCTTGAGAGAAAAGACTTATCATTGACTCATTCAATGATTTCTTTAGGATCTTGTACCATGAAACTGAACGCAGCGACTCAAATGTTACCGCTTTCATGGGAAAACTGGGGAGCAGTTCATCCATTTGTGCCTGTAAACCAGGCTGAAGGATATCAGGAAATGATCCGTGAACTGGAGAAAGACTTAGCAGAAATTACAGGTTTTGCAGGAACTTCTCTTCAGCCAAACTCCGGAGCACAGGGAGAATATGCAGGATTAATGGTAATCAGAGAATACCATATTTCAAGAGGAGACCACCACAGAAATGTAGTATTGATTCCTCAGTCTGCACACGGAACAAACCCGGCTTCTGCTGCAATGGCAGGAATGAAAATCGTAGTGGTGAAAAACCTTGAAAACGGGGAAATCGACTTCGAAGATCTTAAAGCTAAAACAGAACTTCATTCAGCTAACTTATCTGCTGTAATGATCACTTACCCTTCTACTTACGGATTCTTTGATGCTAACATTAAAGAAATTACCAACCTTATCCACGAGCACGGAGGACAAGTATATATGGATGGTGCGAATATGAACGCTCAGGTAGGATTTACAAGTCCTGGAAACATCGGAGCTGACGTTTGCCACCTTAACCTTCACAAAACTTTCGCAATTCCTCACGGAGGTGGAGGTCCTGGAGTTGGTCCGATCTGTGTTGCTAAACACTTAGTACCTTTCCTTCCTTCTAACGCGAATATCAGAATTGGTTCTAAAGAAGCTATCGAGGGTATTTCTGCTGCACCTTACGGTTCAGGATTGATCCTTAATATTTCTTATTCTTACATCAAAATGTTAGGAACAGAAGGTCTTAAAAAGGCTACAGGACATGCTATCATGAATGCTAACTACCTGAAAGAAATTCTGGCAGAGCATTTCCCGATTTTATATTCAAACGAAAACGGAAGAGTAGCCCACGAATGTATCGTAGATTTCCGTCAGTTCAAGTCTTTAGGAATTGAAGTGGCTGATGTGGCGAAGAGATTAATGGATTATGGTTTCCATGCTCCTACCGTTTCCTTCCCGGTTGCAGGTACACTAATGATTGAGCCTACAGAATCTGAAAGCAAGTCTGAAATTGATCGTTTTGCAGAAGCATTGATCTCTATCAAAAAAGAAATCGATGAAATTGCAAACGGTGAAGCAGATGCTACCAACAACGTATTGAAAAACGCTCCTCACACAGAACAATTGGTAATCTCTGATTCTTGGGATAAACCATACAGCAGAGAAAAGGCAGCTTATCCATTAGAGTGGGTAAGAGACCACAAATTCTTCGCTTCTGTATCAAGAGTAGATGAAGCATACGGAGACAGAAACTTGGTATGTACTTGTGAGCCAATTGAAGCTTATATGTAATCTCAGTTTTTTTAACGATAAAAAATCCCTTTCAGTAATGAGAGGGATTTTTGTTTTTTTGTATGTCATTGCGAATAAAGCGAAGCAATCTCAACTTTACTCATTAGTTCCATTTTGCAGCAAAAGCAACAATTGCAAAATAAATAGTAAGCATGATAATATTTGTGAAAAGATTGACTAAAAAGAATGGTGCTAATAATTTCCATCCCTTCTGTTTTGTTTTCAATGAAAGCCAGTAAAAAGGAAATTCAATAACCAGAGTTGCTCCAAAACTGTACAGGAAACCAATAAAAAATCCTCCCAGTTCATATTGGCCTACCCCTGATTTCATACCCCAAAAGTCTGGATATCCGTTTACCAAAGAAAAATGTGGTGCAATGAAATAGTATCCTACAAACATAGAAACATAGTTGGCTGCAATGATCAGCCACTTTCTGTTTTGGAGGTTGAATTTTTCTGCAAGAAGTTTACTTTCAAAGGTTCCGATGATGAAATTGATCCAAATCAAATGTAAAAAGCTAAACCAAATCATTGGAGAACCTGCATTGGCTAAAAGAAAATTGGGAATCAATAAAAGGAAGAGTAAGAAATAATTTTGATTATTAGTTTTGGACATATACAAATGAATTTAAATCGTAGAGAATTGATACTCCGATTTTATATACTTGTAAAAATAATGAATTTTATTGAAATGAATCTGAAATCTTAGTAACGAAGGGGGCTTCTCTGCTAAAATGAATCCCTTTCATCAGCAATGAAAGGGACTTTTGTTTTTTGTAGTCGTTGCAGGTAATACGAAGCAATCTTAAATTATCTCCAGTAATTATTGGCTGCAGCAATAGTCGCAAATTCAGTAGCAACGGTTTGCCCTATTGCAATCAGCATGGATGCATCATCTGCATATACAGGACGCAGTTTTTCACGTACCGCTGCATCAGGTTGTGTTACTTTAATAATTAATCTGGCCATTTTTACGGCTAATTGTCGTCCTTCTTCAGGCGTTTTGGTCAATAAAGAATTGTTTGGGACCAGTTGAATCTGTTCACTCATTGTATTGTTTTTAATGTTCTGCTTAAATATTGTTTTTATTGTACTCAACAAATATAGAAGTCACTATTTCTGAAATGAGTATCAAAAGTCACCGATCAGTAATTTTATTTTTCTATGATCCTGTATTAATTTTTTATCCAGTTCAATCTTTTTCATCAGCCTGGATATTACTTCTCTTGTCGTTCCCAGATCATCAGCAATGCTTTGATGTGATATAGCAATTTCATGAGTACCGGAAATCTTTGCTTTTGTTTGCAAATACTCCCAAAGCCTGTCTTCAAGTTTGTAGCAGATAATCTGTTTCGTCGTATGAAGCAGGTCATTATAATGTTTTTGGAATTCCGCGATAATCAAATTATTAAAGGATGGATAGCGGATAAGCCATTCTTTCGCTTTATCAATAGGAATCAGCAGAATGGTTGATTGACCTTCCGGAATTGCTGAAAAATCAATAGGATGTTGATTGAACAGATGTACAAAACTAAAAATACAGGACGATCCTGGCGGAATAAAATACAACAGAAATTGTACACCATCTTCTTCACTATAGGCTTTTACATTCCCCTCTAAAACAATAGGAAGATAACGGATCAGCTGTCCCTGTTTTACAATAAAATCCTGGGTGGAAAATGTCTTGATGATTCCGAATTTTTCAATTTCTGTGATCAGTTCTTTTCCAAAATCAGGAAGGCATTTTTCAAGAATGTTTGTAGGAGCCATAAGTCGGGAAGCATTTTATAGCGTTGAATATAACAAATCCCTCTCAATATCGAGAAGGATTTATGTTTTTATTGTCATTGCGAGCAAAGCGAAGCAATCTCAAAGTCTGATGATATCTTTATTTTCCTTTGATTGATTACTTTGGGAAATTATAAGAAAGCCACGTCATAAAGCCAATCACGCTTACCAGTGATATCAGTGAACCATAGAAAAGACCAAAACCAAGATTTTTAAGTGATGATATTTTTTCTGACCTTGAAAAGTAAATAAGAGTACCCAACAGAAGACAAGCAATGAAGATTCCGATGATAAGTTCAAAGCTGTCCAGCAGCTGTAATGATACAATTATAATAAACTGTATCACAATGGTGAGGATAAGGAAAATGTATTTCATGAAATTTTATGGATTAATTATGCAAATGATATCTGATAGGATTTCTGTTTTATCATTCAAATAGTTTATATTTCTCTGCATAATCTTCTTTTGCCTTAAAATGTCCTGATTTTTTATCATAGAGAAAAATATACTCCACAGGAATTTTTTGAAAAGGATGATCAACAGAATAATCGACTTGTTTACCATCTATTGTAGTAGCATCGTACCAGTCACCTTGAGGAGTACGGCCCTGGATGAATACAAGTTTTCCCGTGAAAGCAATATCGTTAAAACCATCATTATTGTAGTCTTTAATCTTTAATTGCAGCTCATGTGGTTCATAAATTTTGTTGTCTTCATGAGCGTCATATGTTCTGACGTTACCTCCGTAAATATTTTCCAAAGAGTCTGCTGTTACCTTGTAAATTTCATGGCCTCCGTTTCCGTGGCCTGTGACCGTGGTTGCCAGTAAGTGCGGATTTTGTTTGGGGAAAATAGAAACAAATTCATACCGTTCTGCGGATAAGATTTTAACAAGCTTCCCTTCTTGTGTTAATAAGAGTTGATTTTTCCAGGGATATCCAGAATTTGGTCCCGTTTTCCAGTCGTATTCAATAAAGTAGTATTCCTGATCTGAACCATTGATTTTTACCTTTTTGAATACTGTTATTTTTTCACCTTTTTGCTGAACAGGACTTTCATGAACATGCAGATCAAAAGCTTGCTGAAGGTTTTGAATAAACTTCGAAGAGTCTTTAATTGCAGGGTAATTCGCAAGATATTCAAGGGGAATAGACATGGTAAGGTTTGGATTCTCTTTGTCCGTCTGTTGAATATTTTCTTTTTTGTGAGTACAATTCAAAATGAACAAAGGTAAAAATGCTGACAGGAATGTTTTTTTCATTGGGGTTATTAGTTACGAAAGGAAACTTCTGTGAAATTTATTATATTTTAATGAAATGCCAATCATTTAATTAAAATTTTTAAACAAAATCACCTCCCAAAAATTGAGAGGTGTCTTAGTATTTAAATTCCAGCTGTTATCTTCTTTTAAAGCTATAAGCAAGCAAAATAGCTACGCCCATAGTAACGCAGGTTATAATTGAAATAGTTTCAATGGAAATTCCACTTTTCATCTGTGTGTTTTCTTTTTCACATGAAAAAAAGAATAATAATGTCATGAATAGACATACCGATAGTAATTTTTTATCCATAAATGTATTTGTTTGGTTATAAAATATTTACAGCAAAAAGTATACCGGATTTGTAGACTTTAAAAATGTAGTGTTTCAGGGATTTTAATTACTTTTAGTTACCAACAAATAAATAGGAGAGTGGGATTATGAAAGGTAATTCAGCTTATGGACAATTTCTTCAATTAAACCTTGACTTCCAAAATAAGAGAATAAATGATTGATCAAAAGTCCGAAAACAGGAAGTGATTTTCCAAAGAAACCTTCAAAATAAATCATTGTAATAATAAGAAATACAAAGGCAACCAGATGCAATTTCCATAATTTTACTTTATAAGTCAGCACCTTGGTGTTTTGATCATAAGTAAATTTTCCATCATCTATTAAAGATAAGTAATCATTATTGCTTCTTGCTCTGGGAAAGCCTTCGTTGAAATAAACAAATCCAGGTCCGTAAAGAATATTTTGAACCTTTTTCTCTCTTAACAGATCACGTACTGTATAGATGACCTCATCAGAGGTTTTATCTTTTATGATTTCTCTCTCAAAAGTATAAGTAAATGGAAACATATAATTTAAAGCTTAGTTACTTGTTTTTCCTTCATTCCAATAATAGTTGTCCGGATAGATTCTTGTTCCAAAAACAGCAGTGCCTACCCGTACAATGGTTGCGCCTTCTTCAATGGCGGTCTCCAGATCTCCGCTCATTCCCATAGAAAGCTCTTTCATTTCTACATTGGGAATATTTTCGGTGATGATGTCTTGTTGAAGTTTTTTCAGGATTTTAAAACATGCTCTTACTTTCTCGGTTTCAGCACTGAATAAACCGATTGTCATCAGTCCTTTTATTTTTAAGGTAGAGTAGTTGGAGATCTTTCGGGTAAGTTCAATGGCTTCATTGGGGTCAACACCAAATTTACTCTCTTCATTGGACGTATTCACCTGAATTAAAACATCCATCGTTCTGTTTTCAGCTAAAAGCTTTTGATGAAGTTTCTCGGCAAGTTCCAGACGATCCAGAGACTGAATGCAGGTAACACCATATTTCAGAATATCTTTGATTTTATTGGTCTGAAGATGGCCTATAAAATGATTTTCATGGGGAATATCCTTTAGCTCCTCATATTTCTCCTTCAGTTCCTGGACTTTATTTTCAGCAATTAACGTCTGTCCATTTTCCAAAGCAATTTTGATGCGCTCTGCAGAAACCGTTTTTGTTGCCAGTAATAATCTGACTTCATTCCTGTTTCTTCCGGATTGCTCACAGGCCTTTTTTATCCGATCATTGATCAAAGTGAGATTGTGGACGGTATCTTCTTTCATGATGAGATGGTTTCTTTGGCTTCCAGTTTTTTAATTAAAGCAGCTTTAACAGCTGTTAAGGCATAATCTTTAGCTTCAGCAAAGGAAATGGAATACTTTCTTTCAATAGTTCTCATATCTTCCGGAAACTGAGCTAATAACTGATCGTAGAATGTATTCAGAATCTCAGTAGAAGGCATTTCATAATTAATTTTTAATTGGAAACGTCTTAAAATGGCAGTATCAATAATCTCAGGATGATTGGTAGCACAGATTAAAAGAGCATTCTCAGGGTAATAGTCAATCAACTGAATCAAAGTATTAACCAATCTTCTCATTTCGCCTACATCTTTGTCATCGCTGCCTCTCGCTTTCCCGATCTGATCCAGTTCATCAAGAAATAATACCGATCTTTCTCTGGCAGCTTTATCAAAAATCATTTTAATGTTTTGTGACGTTTCTCCGATACGGGATGAGACAATATTACTAAGATTTAAAATAATAATATTTTTTCCAAGGGCATTGGCAATTGCTTTTGCCGTCATTGTCTTTCCACATCCGGAGCTTCCTTCAAGCAAAATTTTATGGTTAACCGGCAAGCCGTACTCCTGGAGTTCTTTAACGTAAGCATGCTCTTTAATAAGCTGTACAAGCTGTTCTCTGTTGTTGGTATTGAGAAATACTTCGTTAAGGTTTACCTGTTCTTTATCTTGAATAATGAGGTTGTACAGATTCATGATGATTAATGATTATTGAATAAACAAAGATAAAGCTTTATTGAATGTCAAAAAGAATCCTGAATCAGAATAAATGTCTGGTCCAACGTAAAGTGAATGATAAGTTATAAATTATAAATTATGAATTATGAGTGATGTATGGGGGTACATCTTTAAAACAAAAAATATTCCTAAACATCTGTGAAAATCTGCGAAATCTGTGGGAAATAAATAATGATGTTTTTACAAAACGCTTCCAATAAAAAAAGAAAAGCCAGACTTGCGACTGGCTTTTCTCACTTGGATATTAAAATTTGTTATGAAACTAAGATCTTTCAGCTTATGTTTTTGGGCCCTTTTACCCGATGGTAAAAGAGCAATCCGATTTCTCAGACTAAAAACATAAAACAATATAATTAGTATAGATATTCTATAGGCTTGTTTTATTTTGATATTAGTTTCTTTCTCTTCTTACTGTTGCGAAATATGAAGTGATTACCACTAAACCTGTTACGATACCGATATAAGTTACCATTTTGTATTATTTTTAATTATTTGACTTTTTTTTATCAATCTTTCAATTGCAATATTACTACTTTCAAATCATGTGCCAAAGTAAAACACTATGATGTATATCAGTGTATTACGTTGGTTGTGGTTCATGTATTAGTGAATTTTTGTTTACATTAAATTAATGTATTATTTGAAAATTATTAATACTTTTATTATTCTATCTGTAAAATTATGTGAATGTGTTAATCGTTTATTGACTTCTATATTGGAGTTGATAAAACAAATAATAAATAATGCGTAGCATAATATTATTGTAAATTGTAATTTTTGAACTTTAATTTTTCACTTTAAATAGATTTTTATGTTAATAAAATTTATTTTTAGCGCTGATTTTTATGCTGGAATTTTTGTCAGCTGTCACATTTCATGTCATAGAGAAATAGCAATTGGTGTCAAAATGGAAAATAAAGTTGTCTGCTGACCAATTTATTTCAATTCAGTAAAACCCCTACAATGAGAATGATTGGTTTTGAAAATGAAGTACTTAATGGTATTGGGGCTTCTGTGAAAATTATTGAAGCTTTGAAAGAGCTGACCTTTCAGGGATACTATAAACATTTCTTGTCCGGGGAATAGAGAGGGATGAGAGAATTCTCTTTTTGAATTCCCCGGAGGCTTTTACTACTTTTGTAGAAAGAATGAATTTATGGGACGCAGTTATATTTTTCTTGCTCTGGCAATTGTATTTGAGATTATTGCCACGACTTTTCTGAAAAAGTCTGAGGAATTTTCTAAGCTATGGCCATCGGTAGTGACAGTTATTGGTTATGCCTGTGCATTTTATTTTCTGAGTCTTACTCTTCGTCATATTCCTGTAGGAATTACCTACGCCATCTGGTCCGGAGTAGGTATTATTTTTATAACGATGATCGGGGTGATAGCATTCAAGCAGGTTCCTGACCTGCCTGCGATTATTGGGATTGCCCTGATTGTAATTGGAGTGATTATTATTAATGTGTTCTCAAAAATGGGGACTCATTAAAAAATAATCTCCTGCTGCTTTTGCTTCTGTTTCCAGTGCTGAGATCTTGTTTTGTATAAAAAGAACTTTCCCAGTTTATATTTGAACTTTAAATATCCTCGGAACTCAATGCCATTAAATAATGTAAAAGGAATGGTCGGATTTTCCTTTAATGATTCCCTTATTCCTTTACTGAATACAGTAGGACCTGTAGTAGCATGGATATTATGCGGATAGCGGTGAGTGTCTATATTATCAATCATCAATTCTAATGTCTTCTTTAGAAAAGGATGATTTTTATTGAAAATAAGGGCCCATTGAACATACAGATTTTCGTGTCTTTCTACACTGATTACAGCTTCATCATCTTCCTGAATAAGTTTTTCAAACGGTTTGATAGTGCTGCTGTCTATATCCAGGTATATTCCCCCTTTTTTATATAAAATAGCATACCTGAAGAAATCTGCTTTTGCCGCTCCAATAGTCAGTTTACGATAACTTTTAATATATTCGGGAGGAAATTCTTCGGAGATAAACTTCTCTATATCCTGGTCATCATAGAAAAAATAGCGGTATTCCGGATTTTTCCTTTTCATATTCCAGATGTGATACCTTGTAATCAAAGGAAGTTTTTTAGTTATAAAAGTCTGAAATATTTGTTTGGGTACTGCCATTTTCTTTTTTTAAAGTATATTCTTATATAAAAACCGGAATCATTTTTTCATCAGCAATGTGTAGCAGTAATAAGATTTTTCCTGAAATAGAGAGATATCTATCTTTGAAATAGCTTATGCTTAGCTGGAGTTTTGATTCTATTTTAGACGAATGGTTAAATAGTGTGGAGAAAAATTTTAATTTTTTTTTAATCTTTCGATGGTGGAAGTTCAGGAATAAGGCCTGATATTGTAAAATTGGATGGTATTTTGAATTTATTTTACCCTCGGTCTTTCAAAAGGATTGTACGAAATTCCAATATTGAAATATAACGAAGGTTTATAAGTTGCTTTCCATATATAATCATTAAAAGAATCCTGCTTATTAAATGCTCTCGAATTGATATTGGCTCTGATTCCTGTTTTGAAAGTACCTATGAAATTTCCACCAAGATTATGCTCGTAAATAGCTCCTGAATTGATGGCAACCTGCCGGAATTCATAAGTGTTATCATTATGGTAAGTATAAAATGAGGTGTTATCCATTTCCGTTCCCAGAGAAATTCTGCCGCTGGAAAAAATATCTTTTCTGACCAGTACTTTTTTCGGAAGAAGGACGTCCAGTACCCATCCGTTATTGAATCTGTTCTCATAGGTGAAAACAGGGAGCACGGGAATTTGGGAACTAGGGTCAATAATACCTGCCAGCCCGATACTCATTTTTGTTTTTGGAGTTACCTTTAAAATCAATGAAGCGGTTACCAATCCTCTGATCCGTTCAAAATGCTGGTCACTTCCATCTGTAGAAATGCTGGCGGAATATACTGCGGTCTTTTTAAATAACGTTGAAAAGTAGCTTAGATTAATAGCTTCCGAATGATAATGAAAATTTTCCTCACTCTGAGTTCCGGGGATGACAGGGTTTTCATTCATGATAGAAGTATAGCGATAACTCAATGCAGTGCTCAAAAGCCAGCTTCTGTTTTTGATAAAATAAATATTGGCATCCGCCTTCATTTGCTGAAAACTTTTGATCTTATTATCCGGCAGATCCTGGCCTTGAAGCTGTGAAGAAAAAGAAGATGGAGTTACCAGAGTATATTCAATATTGAAGTTTCGTGACTGTGGGATTTTATCTGCAAAGAAAGCACGGACCTTCAAAGGAATACTGTCCTTTTTCTGAGCATAAATAATGTTTTTAAAAGGAAGTATTGCCAGGGGGACAAGTACTCTTCTCAATGTTTTCATGGGTAGTTTATTTTAAGGGCTGAATAATAGATTGGAAAAAACTGAAGGTAAAAATTCTCTCATAGAAGATATCCAGACTGTTTTCAATAATAGCATCCGTATAGCACGCAGTATCCTGAACAAAGGTTTCCTCTACAAAAACAAACCAGAGTTCTGACAATCCGTATCTTCTTCTAAACTCTTCAGAGGCATTGCTGTCAGGCACAGGAGAATGTTTAAGGTCACAAAACAGAATTCCTTTTTTCTCTCCTTCATGTTCTACAATATTAATAGAATGGTGCAGATAGCTGAGAATTTTCATTTCCGAATCGAAACATTCTACAAAATGATGCAGATCAATGAGCTGTATTACTTTTTCTTCCTGTTGAGATTCTGTCATAAAAAAGCATTCTAGTGATATTTCCTGAGTGAGCTCGTGAAAAACTGTTAATTCCATATGTGTCATTTTACGGTACAAAGGAATAGAGAAAAGAAGTGTGTAAATTTGTTTTTATACAAAATGGCAGGTATTTTATACAAAATCCCCGAGTATGATAATTGGTATAATAAAATACAGGTTTTGTATAATAAAATAGTTGTAATTTACGTTATTGACTATTTTTGTTAATCATAAAATGAGCCTATCGTATGAAATACAGTCCGTGGAAATTTGAAGAAACCTTTGTAATGGATTTTTTGGTGGAAGCGAAGTACGGACTCCGAAGACATTTGCTATTTCTGATCTTCTTTTTCATTTTGATCTACAGTGCAAGATTCTGGCATTGGTATTCAGGGATGTATCAGTATTATGTTTTATTTTTTGTGTATACGATTCTGATCACCATGGTCTACATTAATATATATGTATTGGTTCCCAGATTTTTCTTTAAAACAAAATATGTCACTTATCTGGCATTGCTTGTTCTGATGGGAGTTGTAGGACTCAATTTTATTGGATATGGCTTTAAAATGTTCTTTGAAGAATTCAGAGTGAAAAATATTCTTAGAGAAAATGAGAAAGGGGGAATTTATGAAGGGGTTCTGATGTGCATACCGATTATTATGACAACAACTACCATCAAGCTTCTGCAGAAATGGATCAGTGATAATAAAAGGATCAATGAACTGAGCAACCTTACCCTGAATATGGAACTGAATGAATTGAGAAACCAGATCAATCCACATTTTCTGTTTAATATGCTGAATAATGTAAAAGCACTCATCAGAACAGATCCGACAAAAGCTTCGGTGGTGATTGTAAAACTTTCAGAGTTTCTCAGATACCAGCTCTATGAAAACAGTGAAGAGAAAACGCTACTGACTTCAGAGATTGATTTTCTGTCCAATTTTTTAAACCTTGAAAAAATAAGACGTGACAATTTCACTTTTGATATTCAGGTGAATCTTGACAAAAGAATTGTTAACAGCACTTTTATCCCTCCCAATCTGTTTACCACTTTTGTGGAAAATGCGGTGAAGCACAGTGTAGATCTCAGTGGAGGAGAATCTTATGTAGAAATAGAAATCAATATTGAGAATAAACAGCTTTATTTCAGGTGTATTAATTCAAGAAGTACCGGATATACCGTTTCAGATAAAAAAAACAGTGGGCTTGGACTTGCCAATATCACCAGAAGACTGGAGCTTCTTTACGGTGATACCTTTGATCTGAAGATAGAATCCGATGATAAAGAATATGTTGTAAATTTAAAAATTCCCGTGTGATGAATTGTATTATTGTTGATGATGAACCTCTGGCAAGGTCTGAAATGAGATCTCTGATTGCTGAAATTTCCAGTATGGATGTCCTGGGCGAATTTTCCAATGCTCCTTCTGCTCTCGACTTTCTTAAGGATAATGAAGTAGATCTTATTTTCCTCGATATAGAAATGCCCATGGTAACAGGTCTCGAATTTGCAGAAATGCTTCCGAAAAAATCCCTGATTATCTTTACCACCGCTTATTCTCAATATGCATTGAAAAGCTATGAACTGGAAGCAGTAGACTATCTTTTGAAACCTATTGATCCCCAAAGACTGGAAAAAGCAATTGATAAAGCGGTACTTTATACTGAGCTTTTGTCTAAAGATACCGTAAAAAACACCGTAGAATCTAATACGGCAGACTTTTTATTCATCAAAGCAGAACGAAGGTTCTATAAAATAAGTTTTTCCGATATTAAATTTATAGAAGGGCTCAAAGACTATGTCGTTATTCATACAAAGCAGCAAAAGCTCATCACGGCAATGAATTTAAAAACCATTCATCAGAAGATTTCCGGGCAAACTTTTATCAGAGTAAGCAAATCCTACGTGGTGAATATGAATTTTATAGATTCATTCGACAATCATAATATATACATTGAAGACTCCGAAATTCCTCTTGGAGAAGTATACAGAGCCGAGTTCTTTACAAAATTTGCCGGAGGACTTCTTAACTCAGACTGATTTATGAGTAATGGGTAATGAGCAATAAGTAATAATAAATATCACTCAAGTGATCAAAAAATCTGTGAAAATCTGTGTAATCAGTGGGAGAAAATACAATATTATGATTCAATAGAAACGGGCTTTAGCCCGTTTAAATAAATCAAATCTTTCAACGGCTTTAGCCCAAACTTAAAAATTACACCAATTTTTGTCCCACAAAACGAATCACAGAACCCGTCCCGTTGTGAAATAATCCCTCATTCAGTTCTATTTCCGTTTCTTCTAATTCAATAATGTTATAATCCGGAAAATCGGCTTTGATTTCTTCAATAGAGAATAAAGATTCGATATCCTTTGGACCGCCTACCTTTTCGTTTTTTGCAATATATTCAAGATGGTTTTTACTGAAAGCTTCGAAAATAATACAACCACCTTTACGCAGATATTGATTCAGCATCTGATGAATAGAAGATTTGATAGCACCTGGAAAATGAGCATAAATAAGAGCAATAGCATCGAACTGCTCTTTCTGATAATTTAAAGTAGAAAGTTCTCCCACTTGATAATCAATAGTAGTTTGTTGTTGCTCAGCCAACTGCAACGCTTTGCTTCTTCCATTGGCACTGATATCGAAAGCAGAAACCTGCCATCCTTGTGTGGCTGCAAAAACCGCATTTCGACCTTCACCTTCTGCGGGGAAAAGTATTTTGCCGGGAGTTAATCGGATTAATTTTTCTCTTAGATAATTGTTAGGTTCTGTTCCATACGCAAATTCTTCGCTGCTGTACCTTTCGTCCCATCTGTTGAGCCATGTGTTGTCTGTCATAGTTATAATTTAAAATTTGAAAGAAGAATTATAGGGATTCTTCAATTGTATTAGTTGTATCAAATGTAAAATATTTATTCAAGCTTTCCGATCCCTAAAAAACGTTTACTATAATAGATTTTTTGAATGGAAGATCTCTCTAATAAAAATCTAAATACTATTCCGTACAATTAAAATTTGGAGTAATTTTGAAAAATGATGAATTTAAACCAGATTTTCACCAATCAACGTACAGGAAACAATCCACAGACCAAAGCTTCACGAACTGATTTTCAAAGGGATTTCGATAGAATTATCTTCTCTTCTGCCTTCAGAAGACTGCAGAATAAAACGCAGGTTTTTCCTCTTCCCGGAAGTGTTTTTGTACACAACAGACTTACACATTCTCTAGAGGTTTCATCCGTAGGAAGAAGTTTAGGAAGTATTATCGGTGAATTTATTGCTGAAGATTTTAAAAATGAACTGACTGAAGATTCAAAGAATTTCTATCTCTATAATTTAGGAAATGTCATTGCAGCAGCGTGTTTGTGCCATGATGTAGGAAATCCTGCATTCGGACATTCCGGAGAAGATGCTATTGCCAGCTATTTTGAAAGGAATGAAAAAGATCTGAAATCAAAATTCAATGAAAAGGAGTGGGCAGATCTGGTTAATTTTGAAGGAAACGCCAATGCCATCAGAGTGCTGGCACAGCAGCAGCAAGGAAAAGATGCTGGTGGTATTCAGCTGACATTTTCCACACTGGCAAGTATTGCAAAATATCCTTGTGAAGCAGTTGCAAAGAAAAAAGGAATCATTCACAGAAAGAAATTCGGGTTTTTCCAGAATGAAAAAGATATATTCCTGGAAATTGCCAAAGGAACCCAGCTTATTTCTGAAAGTGAGGAACCTCATATTTTCAAAAGACATCCTTTTGTATGGCTGGTAGAAGCGGCTGACGATATCTGTTACAACATCATTGATATGGAAGATGCCCACCGATTGGGAATTGTTTCCACAGCAGACTGTAAAAACCTGTTTTTTGAGCTGGTAAAATCAGAAACAGATGATGTTCAGAGAATTGAGACAAAGTTAAGTTCTATCTCTAATGAAAATGAACAGATTTCTTATTTAAGAGCAAAAGTAATCAATGCCTTAATCAACAAATCGATTGAGATGTATAAGCATAACTTTGAAACAATTCTTGAAGGAAATCTGAGTAATGGCTTACTTGATATTTATAAAAAAGAAAATAAAGCACTGCAGGATATTGAGAGTTTCTCGGTAGAAAAAATTTACAATCATAAAGCCGTTGTTGAAATTGAAAATGCCGGGTATAACGTAATGTATGAATTGCTGGATCATTTTATTCCTTCCATCCTAAAGCCTGATGGGCAAAGAAAATCTTATGATGTAAAAGCTTTGAAATTAATTCCAAAGCAATTCATTTATAATGACGGAACCGATTATCAAAAAGTTCTTGGAGTCATTGATTTCGTTTCCGGAATGACTGATAATTACGCTACCGATTTGTATAGAAAAATTAAAGGAATAGACATCGGAATGACGGTATAAATTCTATTTATTGTAATAATTCAGAAGCCTCTTCTATTAATGATTTCATTAAAGTGGAGGCTTTTTTATGCTTTAAAAGCGGGGCAATCTGACCAGACCAGAAGAATACCAGATCATTCTTTTGCTGTTCCAAAGCAGCTTTTCTCAATGCTCCCATAAAATGAGTCTGCAAAGGAAAAGGAAGGGTTTTGTCCGTTGCAGCCAATAGATCTCTTGTGATTTTTGTTGTAATTCCACGTCCTAATCTTCCGGTATACGCTCTGGAAAGCGTAGTGGATTTAGCAGCGTCGGAAAACAAAAACTCTTTGTGTATCGGTAAAGCTCCGGATTCTTCAGTCGCCAGAAATGCTGTTCCGATTTGTACGGCATCAGCTCCCAGTTTGAAAGCTCCCGCAATTCCACGGCCGTTGGCAATTCCTCCTGCAGCTACCACAGGAATTTTTACCCGATCTTTAATTAATTGAATCAAAGCAAAAGTTCCCGTTGTAGAAAGTTCTGCCTGATCCAGAAACGAAGGTCTGTGCCCGCCGCTTTCAAAACCGGAAGCAACTATAACATCCACTCCTGTTTTTTCCAAAGCAATTGCTTCATCAAGCGTTGTTGCATTTCCCAACACAACGGTTCCCTGACGGTGAAGATCTTCGATGAGGTTTTCGCTAAGCAGTCCAAACATAAAGCTGAAAACTTTAGGCTTTATATCAAAAATGACATCCAGCTGATTTTGAAATCTTGATTCAAAAGAGAGTGGTGGTGAAGGAATATCCGTTTGCAAAAGATCAAAATAAGGTTGGAAAGTCTCAACCGCCTTTTGATATTGCTCTTTTATATGTTCTTCGTTAATGATATCGTGATCGCTTACCCAGAGATTAAGATTGTAAGGTTTGTCCGTTTTGGATTGTATCGCTTTGTGAACATCATAGATTTCCTGCGGTGATAACGTATACGCTCCAAAACCTCCCAATCCGCCAAGATTACTCACTGTTGTTGTCAATTCAACAGTAGAAAGACCTCCGCCAAAAGGCCCTTGCAGGATAGGATATTCAATTCCTAATAATTCCGTAATTCTATTTTTATTCCACATGATTGTACTGGTTTTTATTAAAAATCTGAATTAAGGTTGTACGTTGGTCAATGTCTTGTTGACGATCAGCCATTTCCCATCGATATAATTGAAAGTTATGAAATTATAATAATTAAAATCATACATCCTTACATTTAATTTTGCAACAGCAATTGAATGAATGATATCGATTGAAATAATTACAGCTTTAAATTCCTTTCCGGATTTTTCCGGGCTTACACGACTTCCAACGCCTTCAATATATTGTTCTGCTGTTTTGAAATACGGAACTCCGTTAACGTCTCCGAAAAGTAGAGCGTCTTTATAAAAAGCTTTGGTAAGAAGTTCCGTATTTCCTTCATAAATCCCTTTGAAATAATAATTCTCTATGACATTTCTTATTTCAGTTTCTGCGGTCTGATTGGTTTTCATATCCTTTAGATTTTGTGCAAGGCCGCTCAACGGAAAGCTGAGCAGCCATGCTATAATTAATGATAGTTTCATGATAAATGATGCCCGGCACCCATTCCTCCGTCAACATTGATGATGGCTCCGGAAATTAATTTGTTCTTGGCAATTGCATGAATCATCTGAGCAACTTCTTCAGGTTCTCCGATGCGTTTGATCAAATGGATTCCTGCATTATTGTCAAGATCTGCACCGTGCATTGGAGTTCTGATCAATCCCGGAGCAACGGTATTGACTCTGATATTCTCTTTTCCAAACTCTGCAGCCAGTTGTAAAGTCAGTGCGTGAATAGCTCCTTTACTCGAAATAGGTGCAGTAGAAGGAGATTCTGCAATCGCATGATATACCAATGGCGTTCCCACATTGATCACCACACCGTCTTTTTGTTTGATCATCTGAGGAATGACAGCCTGCGTAGTGAAGAATGTTCCTTTTAAATTGGTCGTTAAAAAACGGTCCAGATAGTCTTCTGTAACGTCCAGAAATGGTTTGTTTTCATAGATTCCTGCATTATTGATAAGAACATCAACAGATCCGAATCTTTCTAAAGCTGTTTTTAACAGTGCTTCTCCAGTTGTTTTGTCTGAAACATTTCCTGCAACCATCGCCAGATTTTCTCCTGCTCCCAATTCATGGAAAACTTCCTCTAATTTGGATGCGGTTTGTGAATTAATGATGACATTATCGCCTCTGTCTAAGAAATAACGGGCTGTTTCCAATCCTATTCCTGAAGAAGCTCCTGTTATAATTACGGTTTGTTTTTTCATTACTGATTTATTTTTTTTCTGTTGAAAATCCCTGTTCTTTTAACACTGAAACCTGTTCTCCGGCATATCCCCAGTTATCATCTTCAATTTCATTGATCACAATATGGGTTAAATGAGGATCCTTATTCAAAACTGAAGTCACGGCTTCACTTATTTTTCTGATTAATTGTTGTTTGGTTTCGCGGGTAAGATCTTCGCGAAGCACATCTACTTTGATGAATGGCATGATGGTAAATTTTTAAGGTTATTTGAATTAATAAGCTTCCGCAACAAGATGAATGTTTAAATCAAAATTGTTGTAGATGAGTGTGTCACCAAGGTTGGTAAAGAAATTAGACGATCTGAATCTGATGTTGAATTTCGTTCTGTCAACTGCGATCTTGCTTTTAAGAACAGCTGTATTATCCGTTTTTACAATTTCCAGGCTGGTATCGATAGGATGGGTAATCCCCTTTATAGTAAGATCTCCTTTTACATAATAAAGATTTTCTTCACTGGGTTCTGCATGTGTGATTTCGAAATAAGCTTCAGGAAACTGTTCAGAATTAAAGAAATCATCAGAAGCCAGATGATTGGCAAACTGTGTGTTGGTTTCAGCATCCTCAATATCAAGGATTTTGATGGCTTGGGTATCAATGATGAACTTTCCGGAGACAGGTTTTCCTTCTCCAAATGTGAAGTTACCTTCTTTTACACCAATTGTACCGTTATGAGCTCCGGTTACTTTTCTTCCGATCCAGTCGATAGTACTGTTTTCTTTATTGACTTTAAAATTTTTTGTGTCCATTTTTATTGGGTTTAAATATTGACACAAAGTTCAGCCGATCAAAAGAAAAAGTTACGTGATATACCTCACAAAATAGAGGAGGAGCTCAATCGTTTTTAAAGAGGTTGATTATTGATGCAGTCTGCTCAATGTTTCTCTGGTTACTCCCAGATAAGAAGCAATCAGATGCTTTGGAACCAGGTTGTACAACTGAGGGTACATGGATAGAAGTTCTTCATACCGGAATTTGGCATCATTATTCATAAAAGAAAGCAAACGTTTCTGGGCGGCTACATACCCTTTGTTGGTTCTCCATCGGAAGAAATGTTCAACCTCATGAATTTCATTACAGATTTTTTCTCGGTCTTCGTTAGAAATAGAAAGGATTGTAGCGTTGGTGATGCAGTCTACATTGATGGTTGCCCTTGTTTTACTGTAAAGTGCATCAAAATCTGTCACCCACCACGTAGGCATGGCAAACTGAAGGATAAACATTTTCATGCTGTCATTAAGATAAAAAGCTTTCAGACAGCCTTCCAGAACAAAATATTCATGATTCACAAAATCACCTTCCGAGATGAGACTTTGTCCCTTTTTTAAAGTAATCAGATTAAAATGCCCAAAAACATAATCAAACTGCTCTTCTGTGAGAGAAGTAAATTTTGAAATGTGATCCTTTAATATTTCTTTAGAATTAACCATGATGTGTAATGAATATTCAAAAGTAAGTCTTTTTCAGAATAATTTTAATGTGAAAAGAAATCGGGTAGTATTGTGGTTGATTTTCTGTGAATTATATTCCAAATCTTACATTTATTTTTCCTATATTTAAACAGACACCCACAAATTGTTTTTAACAAAACAGGATTTGTGACGACATATTAATAAAAATTAAAACTATGGGTATATATTTAGCGCCCGTTATTTTCTTTGGGCTTATCATTTTATTCGCTTCGTTTTTTGTGGTTAAGCAGGAAACAGCGGCGATTATTGAACGTTTCGGGAAATTCCGTGCTGTAAAACATTCAGGTCTTCACCTAAAATTACCAATCATAGATCAGATTGCAAAAAGACTGAATTTGAGAATTCAGCAGCTTGATGTGATGATTGATACCAAAACATTAGACAATGTTTTCATTAAAATGAAAATTTCTGTTCAGTATCAGGTGATTAGAAGCCAGGTAGGGGACGCTTACTATCGTTTGGAAAATCCTGAAAATCAAATTACTTCATTTGTTTTTGATGTGGTAAGAGCAGAAGTTCCAAAGCTGAAACTGGACGATGTGTTTGTAAGAAAAGATGATGTGGCAATCGCAGTGAAAGGAGAACTTCAGGAAGCGATGAACAGTTATGGTTATGATATTATCAAAGCTTTGGTAACGGATATTGATCCGGATGAACAGGTGAAGCATGCCATGAACAGAATCAATGCTGCGGAAAGAGAAAAAACAGCGGCAGAATATGAGTCTGAAGCACAAAGAATCCGTATTGTAGCTGTTGCAAAAGCAGAAGCTGAATCTAAAAAGCTACAAGGGCAGGGGATTGCAGATCAAAGAAGAGAAATAGCCAAAGGTCTTGAAGAATCTGTAAGAATGCTGAATAACGTGGATATCAATTCTCACGAAGCATCAGCACTTATTGTAGTAACACAGCATTATGATACTTTACATTCAGTGGGAGCAAGCAACAGAAGTAATCTTGTCCTTCTTCCTAATTCACCTACCGCAGCAAGCGGAATGCTGAACGATCTTGTTGTTGCTATGACAACAGCAAACACAGTAGGAGAAGCTACTAAAGGAAAATATCCTGATCCTCCACAAAAAGAAACCGGATTTTAAGATAAAAAAGGAAAATGAAGATATAATGGTTAACTTTTCCGGATTGACCAAAAGTAACTTCTGACTTCATTCTTCCAGCTTCCAACATAAAAAAAGTTCCTGAAATTTTCAGGAACTTTTTTTATTTATTATTTCTTCGTTTTAGAAACCTGTTCTACCAATGTATATTTGATTGAAGAAGCATCTGCCGGTGGATTAGCGATTTTTTCTGTTTTTACTTTTAAAACATATTCATAACCCGGCTCATAAGTAAAGCCTTCAATGTGGCTGTAGAAATTCGTCCAGTCTGTAGAAGCACTTTCTTTTACCTGCATGCATTGCATACGGCCAGCTCCAGCAGAACACTCTACAGTTTGTGGTCCTACGATAATTGTTTTTTCATTGGCTGCCAGTTCTTTCTTTTTTGTCTTAGAAACCTGCTTTACCAAGGTGTATTTTATGGAAGATGCATCAGCTGGTGGATTGGCAATTTTCTCCGTTTTTACCTTTAAAACATATTCATACCCCGGTTCATAAGTAAATCCTTCGATATTGCTGTAGAAATTCGTCCAGTCTCCGGAACCATTTTCTTTTACCTGCAGACATTTCATAGGAGCTACTCCTGTACAATCTGCTGTTTGTGGTCCTACGATGAAAGTTTTTTCATCCCCTGCGGATGCATTGGCTGTGGTTGTACATTGCGTCATTGCGAATAATGCTAATGCGGGAGCTGCCCCTTTTAGAATTGTTGCTATACTTTTCATAAACTTGATTTTTCCCCATACCTCGCAATTACCATGCCGAAATTAGCTTTCCTGAATTGTAGTACTTCTGCTATTGCTTTTTACTTTTTTAATCATTTAATTTGAATTTCTTAAACACTAACCACAAAACATAATTCTTATAATAAATATGGAAAATCAAATGCAAGTTGAAAATTACAGGATTCAAAAACCTGAAATGTGGGCAGGAAATATCGGGGATGAGGAAATAAAAAGCCGAATCAAAGACTCCGAATTTGCCAAAAGACAAATTGATGAAGGTCGTGATTACTGCTACTTTTTGGATAAAAAATACTACACAAGCAACACCGAAAACAGTGAGTATGTCTGCATGGCCTACACTCTGAATGAACCGGGAAACCTGGAAAGGGCTTCTGTTTCTGACGTGATTGTTGAGGAGAATGAAGTCTATCAGATTCACAGGATCAGTGTGTTGAGAGACGGAGTGCTGATTGATAAGATTCCGGATACGAAAATTAAGGTTCTTGACAGTGAAAACCAGAGCAGTGGTGGAGTCTTGAGCAGTAATAAAAAAATCAATATTACCATCAAAGATCTCAGACTGTATGATGTTCTGATTTTAGAAGATTCAAGAATCAAAGAATTTACAGATCGTGATTTTCTGAGAAAGGAATTCTCAAAATATGTCTGGGTAAGTCCCGATAATTATTGGGCTTATGGCAGTTTTAAATTCACATTTATCAACGAACGTGAACAGACAATTGCTTATAAAAAAACTTTTTTTAGAGATGAACAGGGCAATGTTCTTGAACCGGAAATCAATCATCTGAAAAAAGGAGAACGGTTCGTCATTGAAGAAGAGAATTATATAAATCCTGTAGACTCAGGACGTGAAATTTTCCCTTATATAGATTTTGCTACAGAAAGTAACTGGAAAGACCTTTCCAACTATATTGTACCGATCTATGAGGAGATTTTCAATAAAGCTTCCTTAAAGGATTTTGCTCCGAATCTGATTGAAAAACTGGATGCGATTACTGATCAGGATGAAAAGCTGCAGTTTGCCATAGAATATGTTCAGAATCATATTTATTACATCTTCAACGCGGATGAAATGAATGGACATAAGCCGCAGGAACCGTCAGTAACTTATGAAAATAAACAGGGAGACTGTAAGGCAAAATCCGTTTTGTTAAAAGTAATCCTTGATTATATTGGAGTGGATGCATCTGTAGTGCTGGTGAATTTTAATACAGATTATTATATTAAATACTATCTTACTTCATTATTAAACTTTAATCACGTAGTGGTAAAAGTAAACTATAAAGGCGGAGAATATTTCATTGATGCCACCATCCGCGATGAATTCGGATTGATTGAAAACAGAGGATTTATCTATTTTATGCATTATCTGGAAGTGAAAAGAGATCAGGAACTTCAGGTGAGAAAATCGTATAAATTCCCTTATTTCTGCATTAATGAAAGAGTTGATTTAACGGCACAGGGTAATAGCGGAAAACTTACTCTGTCAACGACTTATAAAGGAAACAGAGCGAATGCTATGAGAAGGTATTTTAAAAGTACTAATAAAAGAGAAATTATAGACAGCTGGAACAGTTTCCTTTTCTATGCACTCAATTATTCAGGTGACCGAAATGGGACAGATGTCCGAAATGTATTCAAAGATGCTGCTATTGATGTAGTAAGCGATGATAAGAAACTGAATGAAGTGAAGATTCAGTATACCGCTGCTATTGAGAATCCTTATTTTGTAGATCCACAGAAAAACCGTTTTCTGATGTACTTCGACCGAAATGTAGTCAAGGCAAGTGCAAGAGATTTTATTCATAAAGATTTACCATTCTGGCATAATTTCGACAGTGAGAAATATGAAATCAACCTGCATACAGATCAGAAAATTGATACTGAAGAAAAATATACAATTCAGGAAAGCACAATAGCGAATCCATATTTTGACTACAAAAGCCGTAAAAAAGTGAACAAGAACGGGGCTAGTGTGAATATTGAATATAATCCTCTGATCAATCTTGAAATTCCGCAAAGCGAGTTTGAACAATTCAGAACAGATCATCATACCGTTGCCGACAGTAATTTCGGACTGGGAATTGATATCATTGAACCAGGATTGATGAATATGCTTAAATTCAGCTTTAAAAAGAAATTTAAATAGAGCTTTACATTCAAAGTTTAAAATTTAAGGTTCAAGGTTTAAAGTTTCGGCGAGCGGCGAAGCCGCCCGCCGAAACTATTTATTCTAATAATATTCATTGATAATCAATTGAAAAATACAATTTTATATATGAACAGGATAATGGTTGCGGGACTTTGTGTTGCGGTTTCCTCATTTGTTAAAGCACAGAGTTTGACCAAAGAAAATGTTACAGGATTCTGGAAACTGAAGGAAGCCGGATTTTATGAAGGGAAAAAGAAAGTGATAAAAGAATTTGATAACTGCCGTTTGATGAGGAATTACGCGATCAGGGAAGATGGTTTTGCCATTTATAATTATGTAGAAGGAAAAACAGGAGATTGCAGCCCTTCCGAACCAAGACTTTCTTTTTGGAGGATTGTAGAAAACAGAATCCAGTTTTATGTGGATGACCAAAACATTTTGGAAGAAGTAGAAGTGACTTTGAATAATGATAAAACGATCACTTTTTCAAGTTATATTCCTAAAAAGACAAAAGTGAATGGCGATGCTCTTGCTGAAAAAATAGTAAACACCGTTCACTATGATATCCTTGAAAAACAGTATTGATGATAAATAATAAACTTTTTGACGTATGAATTATGTAACGCTAATTTATCTCCTTAACATCGTATTGTATGCTTTGTATTTCTTTGGAAGAACCGGAAGTGAGGTGGCAATGTCCAGTCTGGATTATATGGTTTCCGGAATCCTATCCCTCTTTCTGGTGTTTGCAGGATATCTGAATGCCAAAAAAGGAATGATCTACAGAACAGTTCTGTGGATATTTTTTGTGAATGTATTTTTATTTGCTTGTTCCGGTTTGTTTGATCAGTTTGGGAGCCATTTTAATATCCTTTCTACAAGTAATAGTGACAGTTTTCTTTTTTCATTGGCACTTATTGTTTATAATGGATACCTTTTTCCGTTAACGATTATTCTTGATGGTTCAGGTCTGGCATTGATTGTTCCGGTTCTATTATCGTTTATTCTGCCTTCATTAGGTTATCTGATTGGGAAGAAACTTCATCATAATAAACAGAATTCTACCGACATATAGTCATTGCGAACCGAAGGTGAAGCAATCTCAATATTATTCATAAAGCTGCTCGTTGAAAAACGCAAAGGCACAAGGTTTTTACAAACTATATGCTTTTAAGACGCAAAGATTTTATCTCCGATAAAATTGTACTTCTCTAAAAATGAAACTGATATTTCAAAGATGCCTTTGGCGCTCCAGACAAAAACTGAAGGCTTTCGAACATAGTTAAATAATCCAGACTTTAATACTCTCTCGCAGAGTAAGCGAATTGAGTAGATTTTTTTGTTAAAAAGCTTCGCTTTTCTACAAATAGTAGGTGTTGAATGAATTCACCAGCATTTTTGTCATTCCGAGCAAAGCAAGGAATCTAAACTTTAATATCCTCTACAGCTCTTGAAAATTAGGCAGATATTATTAAAAAAAATCTGCGTAATCTCCATAATCTGCGAGAAAAATAATACTGTATCATTTGCAGAAATCTCACATTAAGCGAAGTCGAAATGTTCTTGCGTATTCAAAACTAAAAAAAGAAAAGAAACTCAAGGCTATTCCTGTTTCTGAGGCTGATTATTGGAGGTGAAGAATTTCTGTTTACCGATCAGAAGTTCAAAAAACAGTCTGAAATCTGAAATGAGAGACCATAAAGGATACTTAAAAGTAGCCGGTTTATTTTTCTCAATCACGGCATGACTGAACCAGGCAAATCCATAGCCTACGATTGGGATGTACCATAGAAACCGTTCTTTTCCGGAACTGATGACGTACCATATAACGAAAAAGACGAGAAATGTTCCGATAAAATGAAAGATGCGGGTTCCTGTTTTACTGTGCTCTGTAAGATAGAACTGGTAAAACTCTCTGTATGTTTTGATTCTTTCGGCCATGGTGATCTAGTTTGTTGATTCTATTGAAGTTAAAGCAATAATGCTGCCGATTTTTAAGAGAGCCTGAAAAAGAAAAAGGCAAAACAGCGAATCAGTCTTTCCATCAGGTTTAACCTCTTTGCTATTTTGCCTTTCCGCAATGGTATTGATTGCTTATTTAGCTGTCTTTTAATTCTTTTCCAAGTTTACTGTTTTTGTATCCGTAGCAGAAATAAATTACCATTCCAATCAGGAACCACATTCCGAACCAGAACCAGTTCTCATGGCTCATTCCTGTAAGAAGGTAAAGACATGAACTTAATCCAATCAATGGAATTAATGATAAATTCTTGATAAAAGCTACGACACATAGAATCAGGTTAATGATAATAAAGAAGAAAATAGAAGCTCTGAATTCTCCTTCATTAGGATCTGACCAATTCATCAGGTTGTCAAAAAACTCCGGTTGCCATTTGTAGAATGCCAGCAAACCACCAATAAAAATAACAGGGAAAATGATTTTTCCATTCACATACGGAAGGTGGAATCTGCCTTTTATTTTTTCTTTAGCCGGAAGCATAAGCACTCCTGCACACACCAGTACAAAGGCGAAAATAGTTCCGATACTGGTAAAGTCAAGGATGAAAGTTTTATCTGTAAACAGGATAGGAATACCTACCACAATCCCTGTAACAATAGTTGCATACGATGGCGTTTTATACTTAGGATGTACTTTCTGGAATCTCTGAGGCATCAGTCCGTCACGGCTCATGGCATACCAGATTCTCGGCTGTCCCATCTGGAAAACCAATAATACGGTAGTAATGGCAACAATTGCAACGAAAGAAACCACAAGCTCCATCCAGGCTACATTAGCATTTGTTTTTTCAAATATAAAGGAAAGCGGATCTCCCACGCCGTCAAATTTCTTGTAATCTACCATACCCGTCAATACAAGCGTTAATGCGATATAGATCACAGTACACAGCACAAGAGAGATGATCATTCCCTTTGGTAAAGTCTTTTGTGGGTCTTTAGTCTCTTCAGAAAGAACACTTAAAGCATCAAATCCGATATAAGCAAAGAATACTCCTGATACCGCACTCATTACCCCAGCAAAGCCATTCGGCATGAAGGATGGTGTTCCTGTTGTAGGACTTACTGGAGTCCAGTTTTCAGTATTGATATAAGAGAAACCAACCAGAATAACCAGTAAAATAACTCCAAGCTTTAAGATAACCAAAGAGTTGTTGAAGTTTTTACTTTCTTTTACTCCTACATAACAAAGCCATGTAATCAAACCGTTAATAACCAATGCCGGAATATCTACAATGAATTTCAAACTTCCGATTAATGGAGCTGTTTTCCATGCATTTAGTAATTCCTTGTTTTCAGAACCATATTGAACCGCTTTTCTCGCTTCAGTATAGCTGCAGGTTAGATAATCAGGGATATGCATTCCGAGACGTCCTAGGAAACTGGTGAAATAATCTGACCAGGAAAAGGCTACGTAAATATTCCCGAAAGAATACTCCATGATCAGAGCCCATCCGATTACCCACGCAATAAGCTCACCAAAACTGGCATAGGCATACGTGTAAGCAGAACCTGCAGTAGGAATTCTGCTGGCAAATTCAGCATAGCATAAAGCGGTAAACCCACAGGCAAATCCGCAGATCAAATATAGTAGAATAACACCGGGACCACCTCTGAAAACGGCTTCTCCCAAACTGCTGAAACTTCCAGCTCCAATAATGGCCGCTATACCAAAAAAGACAATGTCCCATACACCTAAGACTCTTAAAAGTCCCGTTGAAGTATCTGTATCTGAATAGATTTTTCTTCTAAAAAGTTGACTCATTCAATAACTATATTTGATTTGAAAAAAAGCAAATGTAATGATTTTTTATTTTGATGTTAACAGTTGTTAAGAACATTTGGGTAAAAATGCTCAAACAAAAGGCTTTAGTCCTTATAAACAGGGATTTCCACATAGCTGTCGTTGTACCATTTTATCTGCAGAGGCTCCCCGGAATCCTTAATCGTTTCATCACTTACATCTTTACCGGAACCGTAGTTGATTTGCCAGTTGGGACTTTTATTCACTCCAACCAATAACAGGAGTTTACTTCCTTTTTCTATCTTTTTACTCATGAAATAGGAATTGTTAATCGGAATCTGTTCCGTTTTATTGGGTTCAAGAAGCTGTCGTTTTTCATTATTCTTTGCATAGCTGGCTCTCACAATATGAGTGGAGAGTAACGAAGATTTCCCATCCGGTTGAATCTGATACAGGTAAGTATCCGTGTCAAAATCTTTTTTATTGATGGAAACATTGAAGACTCCGGAAAGATTTCCGCTCATGGCGATATCCTTGTCAAGAACTTCGCTTTCAAAAGCCACAGAATTCGTCATTTTTATGCTGTCTTTTTTGCTGACTTTGTAATAAGTGTCTTTCTGGTCTCTGTTTTTAAGATCAACAATTTGTGTTGTGAAGGTCTTGTTTTCAGGTTTATTAAATACAGAAGATGTATTTTTTTTGTCCTGGAGGTAAAATTTCAAAGAAGAATTATGCATTTTATCAAGATCAGCCACATGCTTCCATGTATTCGTATTCATTACCTGAAAATTGATTTTGTCTTTTAACATTTCCGGTTTTTTACCGCCTTTAAGAATATAATCAAACCATGAGAAAGCGAGATCATCAATGCTTATTCTGGCTACCGGATCAATAGGGTTTCCATTCACATAAGTAAACCCGAAACTTTGGGCTCCTCCATGATTATAAGGGCCTATGACCAGATAATGATCTGCATTTTTATTGTATAGGTGATGTTGTTTAAAATAATACAGCGCACCAATCTGATCATCATCATAATATCCTGTAGTCGTCAGGATAGGAATATTGATTTTAGAAAAATCCTCTTTGTAAGGAACCATTTTCTGCCAGTACTGATCATATCCCGGATGATCCAGCCATCGCTGGAATATTTTGCTCGGTTTTCCGCTTATGGTGTCCAAAGACCTGAATGCTTTTCCATTTTTGTACCATTTTGTATAAATAGAATCCCATTTTACAGCATTGGCGAAATCAGCCTCGTCCGTAAGTTTGTTATTGGTCACATACTGTATCCACTGAAGCATATAGCTCATGAAGATATTATTCTGAGCCGGATAATCGATCCCGATTCCAACAGCAACCTGAGGAACAATAGTTTTTAATGCCGGATGTAGTTTTTTTACAGCTCCCCATTGGCTGAAACCTAAGTAACTTCCCCCAATCATTCCCACTTTTCCATTGCACCATGGTTGTTTGCTTACCCAGTCGATGACTTCATAAAGATCTTCAGATTCATGTTCAAAAGGATTATTTACATTATTACTGTTTCTTTTACCACGTGTATTAACAACAGCACCTACGTAGTTATAAGTAGCCGCTCTTTTTCCGAAGAATTCATCAAATGAACCTGCATAAATATTGCTGGTAAGAATAACAGGAAGTGGTGACGTATTACCCTTTTTCCGAACAATAGTGATCGTTAAGGTAGCTCCGTTTTTTATAGTAAGATCTTTGGTTTCAATAATGAATCTTTCCTTGTCTTTTGAAGTCAGCAGCTGCATCACCTGAGGTTTGATCCCTGAATAGGTTTTATAACTCAAATAGCTTTTGCATAGAGCAAGGGCTGTCCTGTAATCTATACTGTCTTTGTCTTTTTGTTTATCCAGTACTTTCTTCAGTTGTTTTTTAGATTCTCGCACATCTCCGTCAAGAGCAATTCCTAGTCTGGGAATCGTTTTTTCTAAAAGGCTTTCATATTTTTTATTAAATACTTTTTGAAGGGCATTGGAAAAGGAAGTATTGTTTTCTTTTTGCTCCATTTTCGTAAGGGCATACAATTCAAATCCTATATATCTGTAGTCTCCCATATTGTTATCCGCAAAGAGCTTACGGTTTTCGGTAAGAGAAGTCAGCGAATTTTTATAATCCTGAGCCACTATCTGCAAACGGAAAAGGTTGTCCATAAGATCAACGGTATTTTCCGGCTTGTATTTTTCCGACTGAAGATGAGGAATTACTTGCATGGCAAGTCCCGGTATCTGTTTTTCCAATAGAACAGAGTCAGTTACAGCGGTCTTCGGAAAGTAAAATTTTTGTGCCTGCAGGAGGTTGACAAAAATTAATGCTAAAAGAATCTTAAATTTCATGTGATGGTGTGTTTATGGTATGTTTTTAGCTGCTGTTGAAAAAGTATCAAATTAAAATGTGTTTTTGATAACTGTTTATTAAAATTGTTTACATTTTATCAAACGAAAGTAGTAAATTTTATCATTGTATGGTGAGAAAATTTACATTGTTATGAAATAAGAATTAACAGCCATTAACACTGTTAAAACTTGCTTAAACAATAAGTTTTTAATATTTTCGTTAACTTATTTAGACTAATTTTCTTATATCAAGAAGAATGAAATCAAAAAAAATACTTTTAGCGGCTGCTGTAATATATTTCGGAATCTCCGATGCTCAACAGTCTCAATATTTTACCCAGAAAGAAAATTACAGGTTCAATCTAGCCGAAAATCTTTATCAGACTAAAATATACAATGCTTCTCAATACGAATATGCAAGACAATACTTCTACAATCAGAATTTGTCCCGTTCGAAAAAAGAAGCTGCGCAGTTTTTTGATAATGTGATCGGTGTGATTCTTCAGAAAAATCATGCTGAAGATGGGTTAACGGCTTTTATGAAAGAATATCCTAACTCTGCTTATTTTGCACAGGCTAATCTTCCTTTGGCAGATTACTATTTAGCGAAAAAAGACTTTGACAAAGCACTGGAAACCCTGAAAAAAGTGAATCAGTATCAGCTTTCAAAAGAAGAAAATACCCAGTATATTCTGAAGCTTGGATATGCAAAATTCATGACGGGTGATTCCAAAGGAGCTACCGATGCCCTTGAAGAAGCTTATAAAACAGCAGATCAGTCTCAAAAAGGAGATATTGCTTATATGCTTGGGCATTTGTATTATAGCAACAGACAAAGTGATAAAGCTTTCCAGTATTTTGATTCCATAAAGGATCAGGATAAGTTCTCCAAACTGGTACGTCCTTATTATGTACAGATGTATTACAATGATAAGAACTACGATCAGGCTATTACAGAAGGAAATGCTCTGTTAAACGAAAATATTTCAGATTCTTATAAAGCTGAAGTTCATAAGATCATTGGGGAGAGCTATTTCATGAAGAATGATTATACTTCTGCCTACCCCCATTTAAAAGATTATCTGAGCGTACAGCAAAATCCATCAGAAAACGATTTGTATGAGATGGGATTTGTGGCTGCACAGCTTAAAAAATATGATGAAGCGGTTTCTTATTACAACCAGCTTTTGAATAGTAATTCTGCTTTGGCTCAAAATGCTTACTACCAGTTAGGAAATGCTTATCTGGCTGTAGATAAAAAGCAGGAGGCTCTTTCCGCATTCCGTTCTTCTTATCAGATGGATTATGATGCAAAAGTGAAAAAGCTGGCTCATGAGCAGTATGCTAAATTAAGTTACGATATTGGTAACCCGTTTGAAAGTCCTTCTGCGGTTATCCAAAGTTATATCAACGAAAATCAGAACGGAGCCAATGCCACAGAAATGAGGTCATTATTGGTGAAGTCTTATCTGTACTCCGGAAACTATAAAGAAACGCTGAATGCGATTGACAGATTGCAGAGTTCGACTCCTGAGATCAACAAAGTAGATCAGGAGGTTTCTTATTTATTGGGGACTGAAGAATTCAACAAAGGAAACTATGATGAAGCGGAGAAATATTTCTTAAGAAGTCTTGGTTTTAATATCAATAAAGAATTCAATAGCAGAGCTTTGTACTGGCTGGCACAGGTATATTATCAGAAAGGAAATTATCCTTCTGCCATTGTTCGTTACGAAAAGCTTCTTACTGAAAACTTCCCTGAAAAACAGCAGCTGCCTTATGATTTAGGATATGCTTATTTTAAATCCAAGAAATTTGATCAGGCTGCTACGTATTTCAAACAATATCTTACCAATCCGAAACCGGAATTTAAAAATGATGCAGAACTTCGTCTCGCAGATATTCATTATGCCAACAATGATCTGAACGAAGCGATTGCCATCTACGATAAAAATGAGGATGCTACAGATTATACTTTGTACCAAAAAGCAATGGCTTTAGGATTCAAGGGAGATACGCAGGCGAAGATTACCAACCTTAAAAACCTTTTATCAAAATATCCGGATTCCGAATATTATGATGATGCTCAATACGAAATAGGAACAGCCTATGCTGCTCAGGATGATTTTGCGAACTCAAATGATTATTTCGGAAAAGTAATTAAAGGATCTTCAGACAAGGATCTGATTGCTAACGCATCTATCTACAGAGCACAGAATTACATCGATCAGAATCAGAATGATAAAGCACTTTCTGAACTGAAATCTCTGGGTGAGCAGTATAAAAATACAGCCTATGCTCAGAAAGTAGTTCAGGCTGCAAAACCAATCTTTACGAAAAACGGAGATGTTTCAGGTTATGAGACTTTCGCAAGAAATATTGGGGTGAATGTAGATGCTGCTGAAATTGATGAGATCAACTTATCTACAGGGAAGCAGTTGTTCGCGAAGAAAGATTATAAGAATGCAATTTCTTACTACGAAAAGTATCTGACACAGAATCCGACAGGTGAAGGATTGTACCAGGCTAAGTACGAATTAGGAGAAAGTTATTATCAGACTAACAATTCAACTAAAGCTTTACTTGTGCTTCAGGAAGTTGCTGTAATTCAGAACGATTACCAGGATGATGCACAAACTCGTTTAGCTCAAATCTTTATTGCACAGGGGAATACTGCAGAAGCTAAAAAGTACCTTGAAGGCATTAAAAACTCTTCCAACATCAGCATTAAAAACTATGCGAATGTAGAGTTAATGAAACTGTATGCAGAAGAAAATAATTTCTCTGAAGCGGAAAAATTAGCCAATGCAGTGATTGCCAATTCTAAAAACTCAGCAGCGGTTATTGAAACAGCGAAAGTGATTAAGGCAAGAAGTCTGATGAACTCCGGAAAAGATAAAGAGGCACAGGCTGCTTATGTTTCCCTTGAAAAATCATCCAATACTTCGGTAGCTGCGGAAGCTTTGTATGCTAAAGCGTATTATCAGAACAAAGGAAAAGCTTTCAAGTCTTCTAATGAAACCATCTTTAAGCTTGCCAACAACTATGCTTCAGAAGAATTCTGGGGAGCAAAAGCTTTGGTATTGATGGCGAAAAACTATATCGGTCTGAAAGACAACTATCAGGCAAGTTATACCTGTGATCAGATCATTGCGAACTACAAGGATTTCCCTGAGATCGTAGCGGAAGCTAAAGAAGTTAAAAAGCAGATTAAGAAATAGGAAATGAAGGTGTTTAAAATTGCCATATATTCTTTTTTAATTTCCGGTTCTCTCTGGAGCTGCATTCCTTCATATAGTGCATATCCAAAGGAGTATAACCATGCAAAAGCTGATTTCAAAAAGCAAAAAGCTTTTGTGGTGAATAAGGATCTTGAGGAAGAATTTAAAATTTTAAAACATTCTGATATTTATGAAATTGTAGAAGACAGTGCTAATGCAGCTAAGATCACGCTGCATCCTATGACGACGCGTACTCCTCCTTGTGGAAACCCAATGATTGGAAGTATGCTCACCGTCGGATTATTGCCTTCAGGATTTCCATATGATATTTCTTATAGTTATGATGTAGCTGAGAACAGTACAACGAAAAATTATCAATACAAATTACAAGTTTATCAAAGCCTTTGGCTGTTTAATATATTCAGACTGGGGAGAACTTTTACAAAACAGTCAGGGAAAGCTTTATTAGGCAACTACATTGCTTCCAATAAATAAAAGCCCGTTATATATTTTTTTCAAATAAAGAAAATATGAACAAGAAAATTCAATTATTATCCATATTATTTTTAGGGTTCTCGTCGGTGGCGTTTTCCCAGATCAAGGAGGAAAAACTGGTTCTTAACAAAAAGAGAGAGCCGGAAGTGAAGAAGATTGAGAAGAAGAAAACTTCTGTGGAAACCATCAAAAATTATCCGCCGGAAGAGAAATCGCAGACTCCTGTGAAGTATAACATCACGGATGTTCCTGCTGTTTCAGACTTCAAAACTTCTACCATTCAGGGGGAAGATGTGGCTCCAAAATTTGACGGAACAGCTCAGAATAACTATTTCCAGTTTGGAATGGGTAATTACGGGAAAGTTCTGGTAGACGGAAACGTTTCAAAAACTCTTGAAAATAAGCTTGAAGTAGGAGCAGATGTTCATGTTCTTTCCACCAATGGTCTTAAAAAAGAGTACGACTGGAAATCCGGACAGACTTCTGCTAATGTTGGTGCTTTCTTAAACTCTTACGGAGAAAAAGGGAAGTTTAACCTTAATGCTGAATATGGTTTAGACAGCTATAACTATTATGGAATCTATGCCATGCAGCCTACCGGAGAACTTGATCTGAAGCAAAAAGTAAATCAGTTTAAAGTAAATGGATATTATGATTTTTATTCCAATGAAATCTTAAATGATGTAAGGGTAAAATCATCGTTCCTGAAGGATCATTTTGATGCTTCGGAAAACCAGGTTTCCATCCTTGCCAATTTCTCCAAACATGCTGTTGAATTAGGAAAATCAGGAATCAACCTGAATGCAGATCTTGGAGTAGGATTGGATGCGGTGAAGACAGATTTTGCCATCAGAGATAAAAACTCTTCCAATTTCTTCAATACCAGCCTGACTCCGAAAGTAACATTCAGAAAAGGAGATTCTTACTTGACATTAGGATCTTCATTCTCTTTCCTGAATGCTAAAAACTCAGCAGAACTGGTTTCTCAGCAGAAAAACAATAAAACGTATTGGTTCCCACAAGCGGAGTTCCAGTTTGCAGCTGCCAAAGAGTTTAAATTCTACGGAGGGGTAGACGGAGGTCTGAAGCTGAATACTTACGGTGACATGTTACAGACGAATCCATTCATCCTTTCTGACCAGTTTTTAAAGCCTACAGAGACGAAATATCATTTTTATGTAGGATTGAGAGGAGATATCGATGAAACGTTGAAATACGACTTCTCTGCAGGTTATGGAAAGATGAGAGATATTATGTTCTTTAAAGCCAACGGTCTTTTTGATAATACATCTGTTAACCGTTCTGCATATAATTTTGCCAATACATTCTCTGCGGTATATGATGACGGAAATGTAAGCGATATCAAAGGGAGTGTACAGTATTTCCCATTGGCCAATCTTATTATTGATGGAGAGTTAAGGTTTACGAATTATGATCTTAAGAATTACGACAACATTTATAACGTTCCTTTATTCAATGCAAGCATCGGGGCGAAATATACCATGCTTGACAAGAAGTTATTGTTAGGATTCAAAGGAATCTTTGCAAGTGACAGAACGACAAACTCTTATGCGATTGAAGGAGTAGGTGCTCCGAATGTAATCTTCCAATCTACGGAGAATACAAACGATAAAGTGGGTGGTTATGCTGATTTAAATCTTTCTGCAGAGTATAAAATTCACAAAAATTTCAGTATTTTCGCACTCGGAAATAATCTTCTGAGTTCAAAATACCAGACGTACAAAGGATATAAAGTCCTGGGTGCACAGATTCTGGGAGGTGTGAAAATTACTTTCTAAAAGGTAGAATACAGGATAGAATTAAAAGGCTCAACACCTAATTCCTATCATCTGCTACCTGGAATAGGCTGCATAGTTTAATGGATAGAACTTCGGATTTCGGCTCCGACAGTGAGGGTTCGAATCCTTCTGCGGTCACTAATTGGGACAAATCTAAATTTTAGATTTGTCCCATTTTTTTGCTATTGAATTCGCTTAATACACGATTTGTTTTTCTAAATGCATAATTTTTATCATCAATCTTTTCTTGATATTTCATTCTTCTAAGCCAGCTTTAAAGATCTGTACTTTCTTGGCTCTCAGTTTTTGTTTCGGTAAACTATTAAGTGAATGTTTTGGTAAAAATATTAATCATTCTCTCTTTAGGAATTTTATTTCTCATTTATTAAGATATAGTTTCTTGAAGTGACTGCCTTTACTATCAGAAGAGCCTGCCGCTGATGCCTGATCATGAGCTGAAACATTTTTATGATTAGATTTGAATAACCACATCCCTGCTACTATCATCCCAATGGGGATGACGAAAAATAAAAGCAACCTTTTTACATTATTTTTTTTCATAAAGCAAAACTATACAATAAGGTAACTTGAAAAACCATCACAGCTGTAGTTATTAAACGATAGGACTGACAATTTTTATTGTGATTAAGAAGGGTTCATAGTCGTAAAAAGCTCTGCTTTAAAATTTAAAATACCACCAGAACAACATATCTCAAAACAGCAACACCCTGCAAATTGTTAAATACACAATAATTTTTAATTTATTTTTTATGTACCTGATTTCGATCTCCTAACCTGACAAGATCAACCGTGTTTTTAATATTCAGTTTTTTGTAAATTCTTGCCTTGTAGGTGCTTACTGTGGAAAGATGAAGACTTAATTCATTGGATATTTCAATATTCCCATACCCTTTAACCAGTAGATCAAATATTTCCTTTTCTCTTTCGGATAAGGCTTCCAATGGATTTATTGGAGTATCTTTTTTAGCGGAAGAAACCAGTTTTTTCACAATCTCGGGAGAGTAGTAGGTTCCGGTCTCAAAGATTTGCTGAACTGCTTCCAGAATGTTGTTTTCATCTGATAATTTGTTAATATATCCATCGGCACCTTCAATGATATACTGTATTGCGATATCATTGTCATATACGGAGAAAACCAGAATTTTAAGAGTGGGCTGTATTTTTTTTAATTCACCAATCATGCTTAAATATTTGCTTTCCGGCATATTGATATCCAGGATGAGCAGATCGAATTCTTCGGCATATAATTTATCTGTGAGTTCTGTATAAGATTCTGCACATGAGATTTTTACGTCTTTGTAGTGGGATTCTAAAATCAGGGTTGTACCTAGTCTTACCACAAAATGATCATCAGCAATAATAATTTTTCTAGTCATATTTTTGTTTTTTTATTTTAATGGATACAATAGTTCCATTGGGGATGTTATTGTTAAATTCAATTTTACCATTGATCATCATGAGAAGCTGAAGGATGAGGTGTAATCCTAAACTGTATTTTTGCAACACAAGCTTTTCATTTTCAATATTATCCTGAAGCTTTTCATAATAGGTCATCTGTTCTTTACTCATTCCTTTACCGGTATCCCTTACTTCCAGAAAGAAGATGCTTTCATCCTCAATGGTAGAAAGCTCGATGACTCCATTGGTGGTATTTTTAATCGCATTGTCTATGAGGTTATGGATGATAACGGCTACTACATTCTGATTGATCTTTGAATAAGTGGGATCTTTAATATTGCTGACAATAAGAGTATTCTGTTCTTTGGCAGCCACTTCAAAAAGTGCTTTTTTGGCTTCAACAACTTCATAAACATTATAAGTTTCATTCTTTTCAGAAATATTATAAATTTCTGCATACTCCTTTAATGTTTTCACGAAATTGTAAAACTCTACTGAAGATTTGTAGAAACTTTCAAAATGTTTCTTTTGAATATAACGGTCATGCTCATCAGTTTCATACAGCTTTTTGGCAGTTATAGACAAGAATTTGATGGGCGTAATAATATCATGACTGATTGTTTCCAATAGTTTTTTCTGTTGCACACTTTCTTTTCGGAGCTGTTCTTTGGTATATTCTAATTTTGAAACTGTTTTTGATAATTTCCGGGTTCTTGTTTCAATGATGTCTTCAAGTTCCTTCTTTTTTAATATTTGTCTTTTTATTCTAAGCTTTATCAGCTTTAATGCAAAGACAGATATAAACACAAT
This sequence comes from Chryseobacterium sp. T20, assembly GCF_047345655.1. Lineage (NCBI taxonomy): Bacteria > Pseudomonadati > Bacteroidota > Flavobacteriia > Flavobacteriales > Weeksellaceae > Chryseobacterium > Chryseobacterium sp. T20. The sequence continues at coordinate 131,499 of NZ_JBLFDU010000008.1, read as the reverse complement.
GGCAAAAAACTTAAAGATAAGTATCTGATAAAACAGATATTTTACATTGATATTAATTGATTTATAAATATATTTTCCCTTTGGAGAAGTTAAAACCCTTACAATAAGTTGATAGTGGCCTGGGGCCAGATTTGAAATACTGTATTTACCATCACTATTTACTCTTTCCCATTTTTCATTCTTAGAACCCTTCAGTTTTGCTTCGATAACCAGATTGGCCCTGTTGGCATAATACGGTATATCCACCCAAATTGCTGCTTTATAGAAATTATTTTCCAGGTTAATATTTTGCCCTTGTATACTGCTTTTTGAATCATAAAAAATAACCCGTTCCAGAAAGAAGTTTTTAGGATAATAGCTTCTTATTTTCTGGGGATCGAAAAATACCAGACCTTTAATGGAAGGGAATACAAAATTTCCATTCTGAAGAACTGCTGCACTGGGCGAGCATCCGCCGTTAAACTCATTTGTGTTAAAGCCGTCTTCCTTGCTGTATCGGTAATAGTTGGGTAAAGTTTTTCTGTCTTTGGCATATTGAAGAAGATTGTTTTTCAGTACCTGAAACAGTCCGTTATTAGTGCTGATCCAGAGGAATCCTCTTGGGTCCTCCAGAATAGTATGTGAAAATAGAAGATAGTTGTTTTTATCTTCGGGCATTTTAATGAGCTTCTTATTCTTATAAAGGAAAAAGCCATTTCCCTGGGTCATGATCCAAAAATTTCCATCTTTTGTTTTTGTGATTTCTCTTACATGTAAAGAGCTGGTAGATATCTTTTTAGGAACAAAAGTAGGAGCTTCTATTAAAAACAGAGCATCTCTTGTTCCTACCAGCCATTTATCATGCCGATATTCATATACAGTGGTTACAATATTAGGGAAGGAAAATTGTAAGAGTGGTTTTTTAAAATCATAGTCTCTGTAAAAGGTAAGGAGAGATTTCAGAGTAGGTTTGTGAAACGTTACCATACAATAATTTCTCACCCTCCATGCATAAGAAGGTTCATTTTGGAAACTGAGGTTTTCTTTTTTAGAATAATTAGACCTCTTAAGAAAACGTAGTAAGCCAGATTCTCCCTGAACAAGAATATTCTGATGATGATCATACAAGGAAAAAAAGCTGCTTGTCGTATTAAAATGATACTGCTTTACCAATCCGTTTTCATTATATACATCACCTAAGGAAGTGATTACCTTATCATTTTCAAAAGGAAGTATTGAATAAAAAATATTTTCATAGGATTTATCTGATTTGTTGGCAACATGAAAATTATTGAATTTTATTACATTCAACCCATCAGATAATGTTCCAAGGTAGAGTTTATTGTTTATTTCATCATGATAGATAGCAGATAGGGAGTTTTTATTAAGGTCATAATCTGCTAATTTTTTAAAACTAAAAGTATTACGCTCATAGCCAATTTTATACAACGTATGATTCAGGATAATAAAAGATTGATTATTGATCTGACTCCAGTATACTTCTATACCTTTTGTAAAGAAAATATCAGGGGCATCCAGATAAGTTATTCGGGTAGGAGAGATTTTAATTATTTTTTTTAATGATCTTGAAATGATAAAAATTGTCTGGTCAAAACAAAATGTATCTGAAATATAGTTTTTAGGTAGATGCTTCAGTGTTGTAACTTTATGATCCTTGTATTGTACGCTTCCGTCATGCAATAAGTGATAATAGTTTTTCCTGTCAAAATAAATAAAGAAATCTTTATCTTCAAACTGATCTGATATAGCATTCTTTGTAAAAACAAAGTTCGATTTGCTTTCACGCAATACCCTTTGCAGGCAGCCCGATTTACGAGTAAGAACGCTTACATTTCTTTTAGATATTAATGCCGTATTTTCATCGAAAGCTGTGGTGTTGTAAATTGTATCTTTCTTTGCATTTCCAAAAAAAGAGGTAAACCTGTTATTCTTAAAGTTGAGATGATTATAGGTAACAAAATTATTTCCGTCATACCGCACCAACCCGTTTTCCGTACTGATCCAGATGAATCCGTATTGATCCCTGGTAACGTCTTTTACACTGTTCTGAGGAAGTCCTTTATCTGTATCATACCATATAGAAGCGGGCTGCTGGCTGTTGTACAGTTGTATATTGATAAGAAATAGGAATATAAGTTGCTTATAAAACATTTTTAATACTTGTAATTATAAAGTATTCATGGGATTAGTATTCTTAAGATTATCAAATTTTAACAGCCGGCAAAAGTGTTGAGCATCGTTTTAAAACTACATGCTTTTACATTTAAAATGATAGCTGTGCTAACTATCAGGGCTGTCAGAATGAGCAAGATGTGTAAATCAAATGCTTGTCAAACTTTGTGTTGTGTAAGTATTTGTGCTGAAAGGAATTTTGTTATTAATGATATGATTTGTTTTCTTTATGATAAAAGAAAATCAGTAGACATCAGATGAGTATAAAAAGCTGATTTTTATATTGTAAAGAACGGATAGAGTTCTTAAGTATACCATCGGGAATATCAGGACCAGGAAACAATTTGTAATTTCTAGTTATAACGGGTTGAAATAAAATAATAGAACGGACCAATTATCAGTAGGAAAAATAGACTTTAAAATCTGTTTTTTCTTATAAACTTCTTCAATAGTAGTGTTTTATACTAAAGAAAAAACTTCACTGTTGATGATCAGGGTTCCGAACTTATTTTCCTTTGTTGTAAGTTTGGGGAACGTTATTTTTTGGATCCCCAATTAAAGAGACTACTGTTAACGATTGATGGTCAAGCTTTTGAATAAGTAAGGTGTCAATATCGCTACTGACTGAGGGTTGGGCTACTCCTACAGTGCGACTCCATAGAAAAAGTGTATCATGGGAAACTTTCCACTGTTCATACAGCAATGTGTGCATATTTATTGATGCTGCAATACCATTGTCATGAAGCTCAATCCCTTGCTTTTCATTTTCCTGTCCTGGAATAGGTTGTACCCATTTTCCTATAAGCTCAGCCCTTTTGGTGTTAGGGTCCGATGTTGTGTTGGGATCTGCCTTTATGTTTTCCTTTTTTGGGGAGGTACATGCTGCCAAAATACTGAGGATAATTATTGAAATTGTTTTTTGCTTCATAATTATATGTCTTTGTTTTATGCCTTTAAGTGTTTGTTATTTACGCTGTTATATATAGCGGCTGTAGGTAATCTGTAACCGATCATCTCTCTATAGGCTGATCCTGTAAAGTAGCTGCTATAATAGATTTTAGTAAATAATAAGCTGATTTTTTTTCAAAAATTAATATCGTATTTCTATTATTTTTACCAATATAAGGTCAATAAAATATTATTCGCAAAAGTACACAAATGTTCTTTATAAGAGGTTTTTAAACCTGTAGTTATAAAACTACATAAGGCACAATTTTAATTGGCAGCCAGAAAGTTGAGGTGTATTTCTATAATATTTATTTTATAAAACATAGTAGACATTGTCTATCAACAATCATTAAAGTGATAGATTGAGTAAATTTAAATGATTGAATTTATTAAGATCAATTCAGTAAATCATCTTTCTATATTTGCCCCACTATAAAAGAAAAAATTATGAAAAAAAATGTTTTACTAGTGGGTGTTCTGATCACATCAACATTCTATTCTCAGCAGTTGACAACCAATACAGGGAGCCCTGTTGGGGATAATCAGAATTCTAAAACAGTTGGTAATAACGGTCCGGTATTGCTGGAGGATATTCATTTAATTGAGAAGCTGGCTGCTTTTGACAGAGAGCGAATTCCTGAAAGGGTAGTGCATGCGAGAGGAGCTGGAGCCATCGGTGAATTTGTTGCAGATGCTGATTTTTCTGATGTTACAATGGCTGACTTTTTATCAAAGGCTGGTAAGAAAACTCCAGTATTGGTAAGGTTTTCTACTGTAGTACATCAGCAGGGATCTCCGGAAACTTTCAGAGATCCAAGAGGATTTGCTGTTAAATTTTATACAGATCAGGGGAATTATGACTTGGTAGGTAATAATTTACCGGTGTTCTTTATCAGAGATGCCATTAAGTTTCCAGATATGGTTCATGCATTTAAACCTTCTCCGGTAACCAATAATGCTTCGGATAATAACAGGGTTTTTGATTTTATGGCTAATATCCCGGAGGCTACCCATATGCTGACATGGTTGTTCTCTGACAATGGAATTCCTGCCAATTACAGAGAGATGCAGGGAAACGGAGTACACGCTTTCAAATGGATTAATGCAAAAGGAGAAATAACTTATGTGAAATATAAGTGGGTTCCAAAGCAGGGCGAAAGAAACCTTACTCAGGAAGAGGCTGACAAAATACAGGCAACGCAAATAGAACATGCAACAAGAGATTTATATAATTCTATCCAGAAGAAAGATTTTCCAAAATGGGATTTATATGTACAGATGCTGAAAAAGGATGATTTTGAAAAGCTTGATTTTAATCCGGTTGATGTGACCAAAGTTTGGCCGGAATCTATCGCAAAATCAGTGAAAGTAGGAACGATGATCCTTAATCAAAATCCGACAAATTATTTTCAGCAGGTAGAACAGGCTGCTTTTTCTCCCGGAACTCTTGTTCCTGGAATTGAGCCTTCAGAAGATAAACTGTTGCAGGGAAGACTGTTCTCCTATTTTGATACCCAAAGACACAGAATTGGTGGAAATTTCCAGCAGTTACCAATTAATGCTTCAAAAAATAATGTAACAACATATAACCAAAACGGTTACATGTCTATGAGAGCTCAGAGTGGAGAAGTAAATTATCAGCCTTCAACCGCTAAGCCTGAAGTTATCGACAATAAAAAATTCAAATACTCCCCAACTGTTTTCCCTGCTGGTACAACAACAGTACAGGCTAAAATAGATAAGGAAAACAATTTTAAACAAGCTGGAGAACTTTATCGTTCTTTCTCAAAAAAAGACCAGGATAACCTGATTAAAAATCTGGGTAGTGCTCTGAACAGTGTAGAAAATAAAAAAGTAGTAGCTAAAATGATCTCTTATTTCTATCAGGCAGATGCAGAATACGGAAAACGACTGGCTCAATATGTAAAAATGGATCGTCAGCAGCTGGAATCTTTATTATCTTCAAAATAGAAATAATGAAATATCTTTTTTCTACCATCATGATGCTTCTAGCGATAAGCAGAGTGAGTGCACAGGATATTTTTTCTTATGCAAAGACAGATAATGTAGAAGCTATTGCTCAGTTCAAAAAAGAAATCAATTCTAAAAATGAGGAAGGCTATACTCCTTTAATACTTGCGGTATATCATAATCAGGAAAAAACGGCAAAGTGGCTTCTTGAAAATGGAGCCCTGCCTGATCTGCAGGATAACAGTGGTAATACAGCACTGATGGGAGCTACCTTTAAAGGATATAAAGAAATGATTGTACTGTTGATTTCTCATAAGGCAAACGTAAACATCAAAAACTATAATGATGCAACGCCTCTTATTTATGCTGCGGTTTTCGCAAGAACAGAAATTATAAAACTGCTTTTAGAAAATGGAGCAGATAAAAATGCTAAGGATAACAGAGGCAATACAGCTTTACAGCATGCCGTGATGCAAAATAATGAAGAAGCTGTAAAACTGCTTCAGTCATTGTAATTTCAGAGAAGAGTTTTATTCTTTGTCAACTTCCGCAATAATCCTCCTGTCAGCCTGATAGGGGGATTATTTATAATGTTTTGCCAGGCTGCGAAGCAGTAACAGCCGGTTTATTTATATTTTCACGATTTACAGAGGTTTGTAATTTTTAAACTACATAAGCGGGATGTAATACTACACGGGCGACAATTTGTTTTTACATGGTAAAACTGAATTTTTCACATCTTGTATTTTAAATTTGTACCATCAAAATGAATAAGTTCAATTCTTGAAAAATTAGTTTGATAATGATAAAAATGCAAATAAACAATAATAAAATATATTTAGACTCTCAAACAAGGTAGTAATAAAAAAACATCCGTAGAAGAATACATTTATCTCAGACTGTACAGCCTCTATAAAGATTTTAATTCTACTTTTTGTTTATCCTTACACAAAAACATCCTTTTTCCTATTCCATTTTAAGTAAAGGAATATTTCTCAGTCTTGTGCCATCGGTGCACAAGTGGATATGAGAATCATATTTGCTTGATTATCCCATGTTTTTCACTTCAAAAAAGTTTAAATACTAAAATTAAAATAATGAGAAAAAATTTAACAACCTTATTAACAGTAGTCCTATTGGTAACTTCTGCTGGCATTTTTGCACAGACAGCAGGTGTAGGGATTGATACTACAACACCTAATTCCACATTGGATGTCAATGGAAAACTAGGGGTTACTGATATTGACGGGCTTCAGGCACCAAGACTTACCCGCGGGCAGCTTTCTGCGAAAGGAGATGCTCTTTATGGAGCCAATCAAAAAGGAGCACTGATATATATTACAGATATCTCAGCGGGTAATAATACCGGACCAAGAGTAAATATTGACGCTATTGGCTACTATTATTTTGATGGTACAGTATGGCAGAAACTGATCAGTTCTTATAACAATATTTATAATGCAGATGGTACTCTTACCAGTACGAGAACGGTTACACAAAATGGAAAGGATTTAAAATTTGTGAATCAACAAACTACAACTATTAATAATAGTGTGGGGCTCGGTATCGTACAGGATTCAGGAACGGGAGGAAGATCTTCAATGGGATTTTCTAATGGTGGAAATTATTCATTGTTTATTTATTGTGATACCAACTCAGAAGCACAAATTTTAGCTACAGGAAACAGTACTGGACTTTCTATTGGGACAGGTTTTACAAATGCTCCTACAGGTATTAATTTTGTGACTACCCCAGCGGCAGGCGCTAATGGAAGTACACAAGTAAGTATTGAACCAAATGGAGATGCCTTTTTTGTTAAAAATGTAGGTGTTGGATATTCCACTACTACTTTTGCGCCAGGTGAAAAATTAAAAGTAAGCGGAAGTATTACGACAGCAACAACTACTTATCCCGATTATGTATTTGATAAGTATTATAATGGAAAATCTTTATTGAATTCTAAATATAAATTTTTAAATATTTATGATACAGAAAAATTTATTAAAGAAAACAATCATTTACCTGGGGTAACTTCTATTAATGATTTAGCAAAAACGGAAAATGGACTTTACTCATTTAATTTATCAGAACTTTCAACCCAGACATTAGAGAAGGTTGAAGAACTTTACTTACATGTTATAAAACAACAAGCGCAGATTGACGCTCAAAAAGAACAAATCAATAAACTACTTGACTTAACCCAAAAATTACAAAAGAAAATTAAGTCAAAAAAATAGTAATAAAATTGTAACCAGAACTTGACGATTCTGATAGAATACAGATGATTAAAAAAACGGAATATATTAATTCCGTTTTTTTATTTTACATACATTCTATATGTGGGTTGATATTTTTTATACCAATTACCAGTTGATTATTTGTGTTTGTGTGTTTGGTTTTTATCACCTAACCTTACAAGGTCAACGGTATTTTTAATATTCAGTTTTTTGTAAATTCTTGCCTTGTAGGTGCTTACTGTAGAAAGGTGAAGGTTTAATTCATTTGATATTTCTATGTTTCCGTAGCCTTTAACCAGTAGATCAAATATTTCCTTTTCTCTTTCTGATAATGTTTCAAGGGGATTTATCGGGTTATTTTTTTTAGCAGAAGAAACCAGTTTTTTCACAATCTCAGGAGAGTAGTAGGTTCCGGTTTCAAGGATTTGCTGAACTGCTTCCAGAATATTGTTTTCATCCGATAATTTATTGATATATCCATCGGCACCCTCAATGATATACTGTACTGCAATATCATTGTCATATACAGAGAAAACCAGAATTTTAAGAGTGGGTTGTATTTTTTTTAATTCTCCAATCATGCTTAAATATTTGCTTTCCGGCATATTGATATCCAGGATGAGCAAGTCAAATTGTTCAGTATGTAATTTTTCTGTGAGTTCTGTATAAGATTCTGCACATGAAATTTTTACATCTTTGTAGTGTGATTCTAAAATCAGGGTTGTTCCTAATCTTACTACAAAATGATCATCGGCGATAATAATTTTTCTAGTCATTTTTTTGTTTTTTTATTTTAATTGATACAATCGTTCCAATAGGAGTGTTATTTTTAAATTCTATTTTACCATTGATCATCATGAGAAGCTGAAGGATGAGGTGCAATCCTAAACTGTATTTTTGTAAAACAAGTTTTTCATTTTCGATATTATCCTGAAGCTTTTCATAATAGGTCATCTGTTCCTTACTCATTCCTTTACCGGTATCTCTTACTTCCAGAAAGAAGAAGGTGCTATCCTCAATAGTAGAAAGTTCTATAACTCCATTGGTGGTATTTTTAATTGCATTGTCTATGAGATTATGGATGATAACGGCAATCACATTCTGATTGATCTTTGAGTAAGTAGGATCTTTAATATTGTTAACGATCAGGGTATTCTGTTCTTTAGCAGCAACTTCAAAAAGTATTTTTTTTGCTTCTACAACTTCATAAATATTATAGGTTTCATTCTTTTCAGAAATATTATAAATTTCTGCATACTCCTTTAAGGTTTTCACGAAATTGTAAAATTCTACCGAAGATTTGTAGAAACTTTCAAAATATTTCTTTTGAATATAACGGTCATGCTCATCGGTTTCATATAACTTTTGCGCTGTAATGGATAAAAACTTTATAGGGGTAATAATATCGTGGCTTATGGTCTCCAGCAGTTTTTTCTGTTGTACACTCTCTTTTCGGAGCTGTTCTTTAGTATATTCTAATTTTGAAACCGTTTTTGATAGCTTTCGGGTTCTCGCTTCAATAATTTTTTCAAGTTCTCTTTTTTTCTGTTCCTGCCTTTTTATTCTTATTTTAAAGAGGGTAAATACAATGAGAGCTAATAGTAAAGCAATAAAGGATTTAAAAATAAGCGTCTGATAAAATAGATGTTTTACGTTGATATTAAGTGTTTTATAGATGTATTTGCCTTTCGGCGATGTTAATACCCTCACAATGAGCTGATATTCTCCGGGCTCAAGATTGGCTATATAATATTTACCATCATTGTTTACTCTTTCCCATTTTTCATTCTTGGAATCCTTTAGTTTTGCTTCGATAACCAGATTGGCCCTGTTAGCATAATAAGGGATGTCAATTAAAATAACCGCTTTATAGAAATTATTTTCAAGATTAATATTCTGGCCTTTTATACTGCTTTTGGATTCTGAAAATACGACCCGTTCCAAAAAGAAGTTTTTAGGATAATAGCTTCTTATTTTCTGAGGATCGAAAAATACCAGTCCTTTGATGGAAGGAAACACGAAACTTCCATTCTGAAGAGCTGCTGCACTGGGCGAACATCCTCCGTTAAACTCATTCGTGTTAAAGCCGTCTTCTTTGCTGTATCGGTAATAGTTGGGTAAGACTTTTGGGTCTTTAGCAGATTGAAGCAGATTGTCTTTGAATACCTTGAATAAACCGTTATTAGTACTGATCCATAGAAACCCGTTTTTATCCTCCAGAATAGTATGCGAAAATAAAAGATAACCGTTTTTATCTTCAGGCATTTTAATGAGTTGCCCATTTTTATAGAGGAAAAAGCCGTTTCCCTGAGTCATAATCCAAAAATTTCCATCCCTTGTCTTGGTAATTTCTCTAATATGTATGGGGCTTACAGATATTTTTTTGGGAATAAAAGAAGGAGCTTCTATCGAATACAAAGCATCTCTGCTCCCTACCAGCCATTTATTATGACCCAGTTCCTGTACCGAAGTAACAATATTAGGAATCGAAAAATGTAAAAAAGGAGTTTCAAAACTGGAGTCTTTATAGAAGGTGAGCTCAGATTGTAACGAAGGGATGTGAAACGTTATAATGTAGTAATTGTTGATATTCAATACATAAGATGCTGTTTTGTCAAAATGATGTGATTCGTTTCTAGAATAATCAGAACTCTTTAAAAAACGGAGTAATGACGTGCCATTTTGAACAATAATATTTTTTTGGCTGTCATACAGTAAGAAATATTTGGTTGTTGTATTAAAATGATACTGTTTTAGCAGTCCATTTTCATCGTATACATCTCCTGAAGAGGTAATTACTTTATCATTCTCAAAAGGAAGTATAGAATAAAAAATATTTTCATAAGATTTATCAGATCGGTTGGCTACATGAAAATTGTTAAACTTGATGACATTCAACCCATCTGATAAAGTTCCGAGATACAATTTATTGTTGATCTCATCATGATAAATGGAAGCCAAAGAGTTTTCATTAAGATCATAATTGATCATTTTTTTTAATCCGATCACATTGTCTTGATAGGAAACTTTGTACAAAACATTATCATGGAGGATAAAACATTGATTGTTGATCTGGCTCCAGTAAATTTTGACATTCTTTTGGAAGAAAATGTCTGAAGCCTCCAAATAATCAACTTTCCCTGACGAAATTTTGATAATCTTTTTTAATGTTCTGGAAACAATAAAAATATCTTGCCCAAAACAAAATGTATCTGCTATATAATTATTGTGCAATTCTTTTAAAGGAACTGTGTTGGCATCATTATACCATATGGTTCCATTGTTCAGTAAATGGTAGGAATTCTTTTTGTCAAAATAGATAAAAAAACTTTTAGTATTTATTTTTTCCGGGGTTCCGCTTTTTACAAATAGTCCATATGATTTACTTTCATGCTGCACTTTTTTCGTACAATTGGTCTGCTGCTGCAAAACGCTTATATTTCTTTTTGTAAGCAGAACTATGTTTTCAGTATAGGCAGTTATATTATAAATAGAATCTTTTTTTATACTTCCAAAAAATACTGAAAACCGGTTATTCTTAAGGTTAAGATGATTATATGTTACAAAATTATAGCCGTCATAGCGTACTAATCCATTTTCTGTACTGAGCCAAATAAAACCATATTTATCTTTAATAATGTCTTTTACACTGTTTTGTGGAAGTCCGTTATCCGTGTCATACCATACAGAAGCTGTTGGCTGGCTGTAACAAAACTGTATACAGACCGAGATCAGGAATATGAGGATTTTAGAAGACATGGGTGGGGTATTAAAGATAATTTTTTCATTTGTGATTTCTGCATTGAACTATTAGTAACATAAATGTAGTAAAAATTAATGATTGTTAAAATTTTAAAATGTCGTTTATAAACTACAACGAAGCCAATTAAAAATGACAATATTGCTAATCTATCTTTACAGTAATTATTTTAGGGTTTATCAAGGTTATCAGATCTTTGCACTATAAATTTATTACTTGATTTTAACCATTAAAGTTAAATATGTTCCCAAGCATTTTAAACTTGACTTCAAGGTCATTTCATACAGGGGAGTAGCTTCTCCTCTGTATTTATAGAGATAAATAGATCTACTTTACACATGTTTTTTTAAGTGAAAATTATACAGGTTTTCATTGAAAAATATTTTACATAAATAAATTATGAATTAAATATCTGTTTCTTAAAAACAAAAGATGAACAACAAGCAAATGAATGTGAAAAAATTAAACCCCAGTACTATTAAAAACACCAAAATTACATCTTTAACAGCACTTCTGTTAGGCTTATCATCCGGCATTTTTGCACAAACTGGAAATGTAGGGATCAATACAACATCTCCAACAAAAACGCTAGACGTAAATGGCCAGTTACGTGTGAGAGATTTACCAATTATTCCAGCAGGAACTCCTATGGTTGCCGATGGCAATGGAAATATAGGAATGTTTAAGGCAGTTGACCCAAACGATTTTATTTTGTACAATGTTGATAGTAATGTTAGACAAAATACAAGTGCAAATGTACCCTTAACATCTATATTAAATCCACTGCAAACGAATGCACAGGATGGTGGCTCAGGGACTACTATACAGCCAGCTAACTGCTGGGTGATACCTAATTCACAAGTTATATTTAAGTTTCCTTCAGGGTCTATAAGGAGGGGTACAGCAACATGGAGTACTTGGTTTGAAATGGCCTATGGATTTGACTGGTCCCAAATAAATATAATTGGAGGAACTGGGAGAATTAGATTACCCCTTTTCTTTCATAGCAGGGCCTATGCCAGACTCTATAAAAAAACGGGAACTACATGGTCTGTTGTGGATGTAGTTACAGTTACAATGCAGACCACTCAGATTTCACCATATCTTCAAGAATCTACAACCAGAGATAATACAGGAAATCTATATACAACACCAGGGAGTACCAACCAGAATTTCAGATATTTTTTATCTGCTTTTTATAGTATTGGAGATGGTACGACAGTGAGTGTAGATCCTGATAGCGAATATAAAGTAGAATTGTTATATGGAATAGAAAACTTTTCATCAAGAGAAACCCTTACGAACCCTGGTCTTTTGCAAAACTGGGGAGTACAATCCGTAGGATATAGTTTTTATAAAAATTAAAATTATTAATTACATTTTTGAATGAGCGGGATAGCGATATTCCGCCATTTGAATTCAAGGATGTATGAAGAGAAAATAAATAAGAATAAACAATTTTAATATTGGAGGAGAATGAAAATAAATAATAAGAAAAAAGTAAGCCATTATATGACTTTTCAGTTAGTTGTATTGGTGCTGCTTTTTTTGATCATTATTATTCTCAGGTATTTTGGTTACCCTTTATTTTCAGGAATATTTTGCTTGACAGCCTTACTTGTGCTCGTATACGGAGCATTGAAAAAAAGTTTTGTATTTGAATATGAGAATTCCGGACAGGTGGTTTCCATTAAAAACTATCAATGGTTTTCAGGTGGGAAAAAATTGCCGGTCTTTGAAATGCCTCAAAAGAAAATTGTACGGATAGAAATAAAAAATAGAGGCTTTCGGAAATATTTAATCATTCTTTTTTCAAATTCTTCAGGAAAGGTATTAAGAAGAAATATTGATATTACTTTTTGTAGTGAGAATGAAACCCAACAGCTTTTAGGAGATATAGCTGACAATTTAGTAAAGGAAAGATCAGGAACATACTGCTGATCAATGATGTTGCTTTTTGAATACAGACAAATTAGTTTAAGATGGAAAATTTAAAAGATATTCATATTGGTGCTTTGGTATATGAGCGTGTAAATGAACAGGATATTGATATGGGCAGAATCTGCAGATTCTTACACTCAACAGAAAAAGAAATCCTGGAAATGTATTCTATGAAATCCTTAGATGTGGATGTACTTCTAAAATGGTCAAAGTTGTTGGAATATGATTTTTTCCGTCTCTACTCCAATCATTTAATATTATACGCTCCCGTTGCCAGCCAGAATAAAAATGTAGTAAAATCAAAACTGCCTCAATTCCGGAAGAGTTTATATACAAAAGAAATTATAGACTATATGCTGGAGCTCCTCGAAAATAAACAGAAGACTCAAGTTGAAATTATTAATCATTACGGAATTCCCAAATCAACATTGAATAAATGGATAAGCAAGTACAAACAATAAATACGGGACCTAATTATAAAAGAATTTACCATGATTTCATAGAGTCTAAATGTCCGGATAAAAGAGAATATGTAAAGAAATATCTATCAAAAGATACCATCTCTTTATCCGATGTTTTGAAGATTAATAATATTATTTTTTTTGATGGATTCTCTGAAAGTCAGAAATTCAAATCCTATGATAAACAGACTATTTTTGAAATTCTTGATTATCAGAAAACACATAAATTAAATAATAGCCAGCTGGCCAAACATTTTAGATTAAGCAGAAATACCGTTACAAAATGGAAACGTAAGTTTTTAGTATAATCTGCATCTTTTCATTATAAAAAGTAATAAGGGGAGTATTACTTCGTTTTTTTTCTAAGTTTTTAAGAGTATATCCATCAGATATACTCTTTTTGCTGTTAATTTTCAAAGGTTTGAAGTGGAGTGCTTTCTGTGGAATGTAGTTTTTTACCTACAAATATTAATTTTTATTGTACATCTGTGATGTTACACGTAACCTATATAAAAAGCATCTGTAAAAACAGATGCTTTTTTATGAGTAAAAAATAGAGCGTAAGTCTCTATTTCTTTGCCTGTAGAGACAAGTTATCCATATAAACTGCCTGATGTACTCCATTCAGCATAACTTTCAAACCTATATGGGAGTCTTTTTTCAAAGAAACCGTAAATGTTTTTTTCTCACCTGTTATTTTGGAAGGTTTAGTAATTGAAACATAGGTTTTTACATCAGAAGGGTTGTCCACTGAGAAAAGTTCTAAGGTAGTTTCTCCTCCATTATCAGAAAGATCAAGAGACAGCGTATAAGTTCCAGCCTTGATTTCAGGAGTTACCAGATACATATTTTCTCCAGGATTGCTCATTGAATAGAATATAATTCTTTTATCACTTGCATAAAGCATGGCTTTTCCGGATTGAGCAGTCCAGCATTTATTGATATCTTTCCAGGTATCAAAACTTTCTGTAAGAGCGGTTACGGGTTTACACTGTGCATTTGCTGTTAGAAACCCTCCTATAACTGCTATTCCCGTAAGTACGATTTTTTTCATGTATTATTTTTATTTATAATGAGTAAAAATAAGCAAAAAAGGTTGTACCGGATGCTATTGTTTTATGATTTAAGTTAGCTTCCACTGATGAATGGTGCTAAGAAAATGAAAATAAAATTATAAAATACTGTAAAATAGTTTGATAGAGGGGGGTGGCGCGTTTTGCATAAAATTAAAATAAGCTTTCCCATGACAGAAAGCTTATTCAGTTTTAAGTAAAATGTAATTATAAACAAGACTTAAAAATAAAATAATTCTACTCCTTCGGTTATGAGTGAGATCATATTAATTTTTTATCTCTTTTCCGCAATTGATAAGTTCAGTGACAAGCTGTCCACTTTGCGCTGACCAATAATTTTTGTCACACACTACAATTAAATTTCGTTTAGCTCTACTCACAGCAGTATTAACCAGATTAAGACCTTTGGAAATAGGAATGGTAGTATCAACAAACCATTTATCATAAGTGTCAACAATACTTAAAATTACAGTATCCCATTCTCTGCCCTGAGAGCCGTGAACAGTGAGGATTTTCAAATCATTTCTTTCTTGTGGTAAAGAATTGTTGAGTAATCTTATTTGTTTTTTATATGGGGTTAAAATGACAAAGTCCTCCGTTCCATTTTTTTTAAGATGATGAACAAGCTTGCTTATTTCTGAAACTTCATTCATTGATACTCTTGATTTTGGGCCTTCAGTTTTTTTAGCATTAATATACTGTATCTGGGTTTCACCTTCCGGATTATTGGATCTAAAATCGTTTTCATAAACATGTTTAGACAGAATTTGAGCCAGATTACTTCCGAATCTATAAGTCGAGTTTAAAGAAGTCTTGGAAATGTGTTCAGATTTGAATTCCGAATTGTCCAGGTACTGACTTCGGCAAAAGTATTCTGATTTGGAAAAAAGAGTGTCCAGGAAAATGGCAGACTGAGCCCATAAAAACATATTATAAAACTTGCTATCCCTTTCAATACTGCTATCATTGATTTCACAAACTGGAGGTAATTGCTTGTGATCCCCCAGAAATGAAATGGGCGTTGAATGATTAAACAATGTCAAAGCCTTAATAATATTGGCATAGCCTGCTTCATCCAGAAAAATATGCTCAACATTTAACTTTGATTCTGCGTAACGTCCAATATAGCCGTCTAAAGTGCATGCAATGATATTGACGGATTTCAAACGTTCTTCAGTAGATGAAATAGCTAGTTTAGCCCTTAAATGCAGATATCTTTCCAATTCAGATTCTATTACACCTGGGCTGTGATTTTTATATTCTGAAAATAGATGGGTGTCAACTTCTAACTTATCTCTTTTTTGAAGGAGTATAGTGTCTGCCTTTTTTTTAGTTTCTTTTATATTTGTGACGGACAGTTTAGAAAGAACCGACTGAACTTCCGGAAGAAATTTTGTCTGGTCAATCAGATTAGTGACTTTTACAGATACCTTTTTCTGAATTTCAGCTAAATCTCTCTCCTGAACCGTTCTTTTCTTACTGATTTCAGAGAGTTCATATTTCGAATATTCCAGATCTTTATTGAAATCATAAATTCTCTTTCTACTCTCCTCAATTTCCTTTTCTGCACGCGTTGGTTTACTGCTGAATGCTTTGATAATCTTATGGGAAATAGAATTTATTTTAGCAATATTTTTTTCCAGCTGATGAGTTTCCTTAATGCTGTTTTCAGAAAGTAACTTAACCTCTATTTCCTTTTTTCTGAATACGATATTCACCTCAGCCAATGAGTCTGTATCTTGTTTTGTACGCTCAGAAAGTTCAATTAAATCATCAAATTCAGGAGTTAAGTTCATAAATCTGTCAATGGCTTGTTGCTGATTTTGAAAATTTAACATTCGCTCCAGAATATCAATTTGTTTATCTATTTCAGCCAGTTTTTTTTGAACCCCTTTTTCCTCACAGACTTCCGGAAATTCCTCAGCAAATTTTTTCGAGGGTGTTCCCAGGCGTATAATTTGTTTTCTGTCGATCCCAGCCTTATCAGTCATTTTAATGATCCCCTTTAAAACTTGCTCAATCGCATTATTGGTGGGAGCTAAAATGGCAATTGTGTCCCCTTTTCTGATATAATGGAGCACTGCATAGGCAAGAACAAATTGGGTTTTCCCTGTGCCGGGAGCTCCCCAAACATAAGAAAAGGGAGTCGTGAAAATATTTTTTAAAGACTGTTTTTGGTTTTCGGAAGGCTGAAGATTTTTCTCCGGAAAAAAATCAATATTCTGAAAGTCCTCTGAGTATTTCGAAGATCTTGTAGGTAAGGAGAGCTTGCTTCCATTATGTACGTACCAGTCTTTTACTCTTTCAACCAGAAACTTCAGGTCGGAGACCACTTTAAGGTCATTTTTATGCAGCCCGGTGAAATCCGGGGATACATTGTCAGAAGGCTTAATTAACAGTATATTTTTATCATTGTCGTATTCAATAATTTTAATTTCTGTGGAATCATAATCTTTACCATTGCGGAAATTCCTGAAAAAAACGGCTTCTGTATCAAAAAGCTTTGCAGACAAACGGAGTTTAATCACGGTATTCCTGCCTGCCAAATATTCTAAATCAAAAACATCAACTTCCTGGATGCCTTTATTGTTATTATGTAGATATTCATAATAGTTTTGGCAACTGTCTATGGCTATTTCTCTTATTTCTTCTGCCGTCATTTATTTGACATTTATAAATATTATTCTGCTATTTGTGGGATAGTGTTTGTAAAATTAACTTGTAACGGGTTTATCTCATTATGGTTTTCCGTAAAAACAAAACTAATGATCTTCTTAAAAGTAAGAATACGTATTTTTACTGTATTTATTAAGGTTCCGGAGCTTTTTAAAAGGATTTGAATCTGTTTAGAAAAAGAAGAAATGGAAAAAATAATATTCTTTATAATCACGTTGACAGGCATGATAATGACCAAAACATAAATCATCGAGTCAAGCAGCCGGATATACCCATAGTATTAAAAAAGATTGAGAGGCTGTGATTTATTTCTTTTTTAAGCTATAGAAGGAAAATTTTTATAATTTTAGCTTATTATTTTATAATCTGAATGGAGTACACACATAAAACAAATACCTTTTTTCTTTTAAAAATGGTAATTTATACCATTGGATTTCTAAGCTTAATAGCGATGTTAAGACTTTGGATAGGGTCAAATGAAAATTGGAATCAGATGATAGAAAATGAATTTATTCCGGCATTAATAGTCAGAAGTATTTTTTTGACGGTGGCAGGATTACTATTTTTAGGATTATCATTCATAATAAGCAAGATTTACAAGAAAGAAAGCCTTTTTTCGAAAGAATTGGTTGTTTTACTATTGTTTTCTTTCACGTTGAATGTAATAACAATGTTACGCCTTATCTGACATGAAGCTATAATAAAAATGTGTCTGTTAAATAAAGTGGGCTGTACATAGAAAAATTTCCTAAATGTGGTAGGTGTTTAAGCCTTATTGGCGTATAAATTGATACTACAAACTGAATTGAATTTTGATGACTAATGACTAGAACGACTGTAACTCTGATTTTCTTTTTAAGTGGTTTTTTCTTTTTAAATGCACAGGAGAAGAAAGATTCACTTTATTATAAAATAGAAGAATTTTCGGATAAAAGAAAAGTTACCAAATTCATTCATCGCTTTATATTCCGTAGAGAGCCGGACTCAACGTCTGTTAAGTCCAATACTGAAAAACTTTCGCAAAACACCTATAACAAAAAAATTATCAGAAATGTCAGGATAGAAACCATAGATCCTTTTGGATATGGCTCTAAAGACAGTAAGGAAATAGGTAAATGGTATGACTGGGTCAAGGATCACCTTCATTCCAGTACAAGAAGATCGACAGTCAATAATTTTTTGCTTTTTGAAGAAGGAGAAGAATACAATGCCCAAAAGCTCTATGAATCTGAACGTTTGCTTAGAACAATGCCTTTTATCAACAGAGTGAATATCAGTGTTTCCGACAGCACTTCCAGTAAAGATTCTATAGATGTCGTGGTAAAAGTACTTGATTCCTGGAGTCTGAAGCCAAGAATCAGCTATTCCGGAAGTAAAATTGGTTTGGGAGTTACTGAAGAGAATGTACTGGGACTGGGACATACCCTGGATTTCCTTTACAGAAATGATTCCAAAGAAAAGCAGGATTACCTCTTAGGAAGCTATACCACTTATAATCTCTTTGGTACTTATATTAATGCCCAGATTCTTGGGGAAAGGGATTTTTCGAGAAATGAAAGAATTAATTTCAGCCTCAGAAGAGACTTTTTCTCCCCTTTAACGAAATGGGCGGGAGGTTTTACATTTGAATATTTTTTGCGAAAAGTTTTGCTTCCGATGGAAACAGATACCACTTTTCCGGAAGTACAGATCAAAGTGTTCAGTCAGGATTTATGGGGTGGTTATCAGATTCCGGTTTCCTCTGATCCTAGTGAAAAAATATCCAGTAATATTGCCATCATAGGAAGGTTCCAGAATTATCAGTACAAAGACAGTCCGGGAATTGATCAGTATAAATATTTCAGCTCTTACAACAGTTTTCTGATGTCTGTTGGGTTTATTCAGAGAAACTTTTCGGTTCAGAAGAATATTTTCCAGTATGATTTGCCGGAGGATGTTGCTTATGGTAACTCGGTAAACGTTATTGCCGGAGCTTTATCAAGAAATAAAGAAGTGAACCCTTATGTGGGAATCTCTACCTCTTACGGCCGTTTTACCAAATTGGGATATTTCACCGTGAAAGCACAGTTTGGAAGGTTTTTTAATGAAGACAGCCAGAACAGGGAGTCTTTCCGCTTTGACGGAACTTATTTTACCAACCTTATGGACTGGAAATTTGCCAAAGCAAGACATTTCTTCTCTCCAACACTAGCCCTGGGAAATCCACAGCATAATTACTCTTATAAGGATAGGATCAATCTTTCTTCTGCAGACGAATTTCCTGTTTATAATTCTGATTATATCGGGACAAAAAAAATAGTGTTAAGATATCAGCTTCAATTGTTTATCAATAAAACCTGGAAGAATTTCCATTTCAGTCCTTATTTAACTACCGCAGTGGGTTGGCTGGGAATGCCTGATGATAAACTATTGAAAACCAAAGCCAATACAAAAATCGGAATCGGTGTTTTAATTAATAATCCCTATCTGGTTTTCAACAGGATTCAGATTTCTTTCATGTATTATCCACGTGTTCCTTTTGATAATAATTCTGTTTTTGATTTTAACAGTAACAGAAATAATCTTTTACCAATGAACAGCTTTGCCACGGATGTTCCTCATTTTGTCAATTTTGGAAATTAATAATTGAAAATCAATTGGCTCTTAATATCGTGAAAACAAGTCATTTTTCAGATTGTAAACTGGGATTTTTTTTGATATGATATTACCCATTTGGGTAATTGACCGGTTGTTCTTTTATTACAAAATTTGTGATAAAAGAAATTGTATGCTGTAAAGTATATTCAGATGCAGTTTAAAAAAATCATAACAACCCCAAAACTAATCCTTATGAAACCCTTGAATTTTCTTTTATTATTGACTGCACTTTTTACTTCTGTCGATATGTATGCAAACCCAAGTGGCAAAACACCGTGTGTACCAAAAGCAATTCCTATAACAGATGCTGAAAAGTGGATTGCAATTTCTCCTATTCTGCTCTTCCTTTTAATTACCTGTCTTGTCTTTTTTAAACTTAAAAAGGATAATGTCTCTTTAAAAGATCTTCTTCTGGATAAGGATGCGAATGTTCAGATGGAGGTAGAAAGAACAAAACAAAGAGTGGCTTTTTTAGCTGCTTCTACTGAAAGTCAGCAGGCAATGAAGGCCGCGGACGCAACAGCTAACAACGCTGAAGATCCAAATACCCCAAAACCTAATACCAGTGTAAGCCGTTTTCTTACATTTATAAGTGGTTTAGTGTCTGTAGGTCTGGCATGTGTTCTCACTACTTTTGCCATCTGGAACTATTTTGATGTAAGTGATTTTCCTAATCTGAATGATCTCGTTGGTGTTTTACTGACCCTGGGAATTGGAGTAGTACCTTATGCATTTAACAAAATCACTACGGCTGCTAAATAGACAGATTTTAATACAATAGAAACCTTCCTTGCTTTTGGCAGGGAAGGTTTTAATCAAAATGCAATAAACATTCTGAAAACTAAACTACTACATCTATTTTTACATTAATATTTCCACGGGTTGCTTTTGAATAAGGACATGTTGCATGGGCGGTTTCTACCACTTTTCTGGCTTCATCTATTGCAAGTCCCGGTAAAAGTACCTGTAAATGGGCTTGCAGGAAAAATCCATCATCATTGGTAGCCAGATCGACAGAGGTATTGACAGATAAGTCTGGAGGAAGGGTGACCCCCATTTTTACCGCACCTAAATGCATCGCTCCGATAAAACATGCCGACCATCCTGCTGCTAAGAGCTGTTCCGGATTGGTTCCGTTTCCCTTTGAACCTGGAGAGGTTAATTCAATATCAAGTTTGCCGTCACTGCTTTTTGCTTCTCCGTTTCGGCCTCCGGTTACAATGACATTACCAGAATATAACACTTTACTGATATTGACTACGGTTGTATTTTCTACTTCCTGAATGGTATTTAATTCCATATTTTTATTATTTAGATTAAACGATTTTGTTGATTGATCCTATGATTGTTAAAGTTTTTTTCTTAAATCTTTGAAAGCTGCTCTAAGCTCTTCTGTAAAGACTTGTGGCTGTTCCCACGCTGCAAAATGTCCGCCTTTCGAAGCTTTATGATAATAATATAAGGTAGGATAAGCCTTCTTTGACCAGCTTTCCGGAGCCTGATAAATCTCGTGAGGAAATACCGAAATAGCTACAGGAACCTTAATGTCTTTTGTCTTCTGTGCCTCAGCACTGAAATTATTCTTGTTATTTTCCCAATAGAAGCGTGAAGAAGAAGCTCCGGTGTTCGTAAGCCAGTAAAGCGTAATATCATCAAGGATGGCATCACGGCCAATGATATTCTCAGGATGAAGATCGCTTTCACTCCATTCTGCAATTTTTTCATAAAGGAATGCTGCTAACGCTGTTGGAGAATCGGAAAGCAAATATCCTATGGTCTGTGGACGGGTAACCATCATTCCTCCATAGGCTGCATTTCTTCCAAAGAATGTACTCATGGCATTATAAGCTTTTGCTTCTGAAGCAGAAAGTCCTGATGGCGCAGGATCGCCGGCATTGATTGGCTTTACAAGTTCAGCAGGAATAGTAGCCGGCATGGTAAGATGAATTCCTAAAAGACCTGAAGGAGCTTGCTTTGCCAATGCATCAGAGATGACAGAACCGTGGTCACCACCTTCAGAAACATACTTTTTGTAACCGAGTCTTTTCATCAGCACATCCCAGGCAAGCGCAACACGGTCCGGATTCCAGCCCAGTTCAGTTGGGATTTCTGAAAAGCCATATCCCGGAATGGCCGGTATAATTACATCAAAGGCATCACTTGCTTTTCCTCCGTATTTTACAGGATCAGTCAAAGGATCTATTGCATTGATAAACTCCAACGGAGAACCCGGCCACCCATGAGTAAGAATCACAGGCATTGCATTAGACTCCTTTGAACGTACATGGATAAACTGAATATCAAGTCCGTCAATATTGGTTACAAATTGTGGAAGAGCATTCAGCTTATTTTCCACTTTTCTCCAGTCGTATCCGTTGCCCCAATAGGTTATCAGTTCTTTTAACTGTTCAAGCTGAATTCCCTGGGAAGCATCTTTCACGGTCTCTTTATCCGGGAAGCGGGTTTCGGAAATACGTTTTTTAAGATCATCCAGTTGAGATTGCGGAATACTGATGTGAAAAGGACGGATGCTGGTATCATTTTTTGATGATAGAGTAGCGGTCTTGTTGTTTTGTGCTTTAGAAATAGCAGGTGTACCTAAAGTAAAAGTTACTGCTAAAAGGATTGTTGAAATTGTTGTTTTCATTGCTTTATTGTATTAGATTGTAGATCTGTTTTTCTTTTTTGATGAGACAAAATTATGCTCCTGGAAACCCTTGAAAAATGAGTAATTTGTTCAAGTAGTCATATTTCACAGCGAAATAGACATTGCAGGAGGTGAACAGGAAAACAGTATCAATATGGAGCAGATGAAAAGTAATGCTAAGAAAAGTGAGTGAGTGGTTGGTCTCAAAAAAGGATAAAAAATAAGCTCCGTTCTTCTATAAAAACGGAGCTTATTTTGTGAAAACATTCTTTTCGATGTTATCCGTGAGCTTCTACAGATACATCATTCCATTCTTCCCATACTTTTAAACGTTGCTCGTAATTTTGTTTTACAAAAGGAAGTGCTACTTTTCCAAGCAATAAACGCAATGGAGGGTTTTCAGTTTCAGCTAACTTTATCAATGCCGGAGCTGTAGCTTCTACATTGCCAAAAGAAGTTTCAGATTCTGAGAAAGCCTTTTTAACACCATCGTAAACCGGGTTGCTTTGCGCATTAATTCCTGTATGCCAGATATTGGAAGCATAGCCATTAGGTTCTACCAACGTTACATTGATTCCAAATCCTTTTACTTCTGTCGCTAAAGTTTCACTTAAGCCTTCCAGTGCAAACTTAGACGCATTGTAAAGTCCCATAGTTGGTAAAGTAGCCAATCCTAAAATAGAAGAAACCTGAATGATATGACCACCTTTCTGATCTCTCATGATTGGAAGTACCGCCTGGGTAAGCCATAAAGTTCCAAAGAAATTGGTTTCAAACTGCGCTCTGGCTTCCTGTTCGTTGGTTTCTTCCACTGCACCTGTTAAAGCATATCCTGCGTTATTGATCAGAATATCTATGCTGCCAAAATGCTGATTAACTTTCTGAACTACTGCTAATGATTCCTCTCTTTTGTCTACATCTAAGGTTAATGGCAGTACAGAATCTCCATATTTTTCTTTTAAATCGTTAAGTGTTTCTACATTTCTGGCTGTTGCTGCCACTTTGTATCCTTTTGCTAAAAAAGCTTCTGCCCATGTTTTGCCAAAGCCTTTTGACGCTCCTGTAATTAAAACTGTTTTTGACATTGTTTTGTTTTTAATTGATTGTTATGATTATACTTTTTAAAAAGTTTTGTTTTAAATTTAAATGACCGAACGGTCATATTTTGAGCAAAAAAAAATTAGACACTATTGGCCTCAATTATTTTTTTAAGATTTTTCGTAATAATTTCCATTCTCTCGTTGTTACCGGACATTCTTGCGATCAAATGTCCGCCTTCAAGCATTGAAAAAAGAACCGTTGCAAAATCTGCAGGATTCCAGTCTGCTTTGAATTCTTTATTGGAAATTCCTCTTTCAATAATACCGGAAAGTAATTCCTGCCCCTGCTTGATAGCACGGTTTATTTTTTCCTTGACAACCGGATTGGTATCGTCGGCTTCCATTCCGAAATTTAACAAAGGGCAGCCTCCGGTTACCGGCGGATGATTGGGGTCACTGAAAAAATCAATATATGCGAATAACTGCTCTTTAGAAGTTTTGAATTTGCTTAAATTATTTAAAAGTCTTTCACTCAGCAATTTAAGGTTATGGTCAACAGCAGCGCAGGCAAGTACTTCCTTGTTCTCAAAATGAACATACATACTACCTTTAGACAATTTGGTAGCTTCCATAATATCACTCATAGAAGTAGCAGCGATCCCTTTAGTATTAAATATAGGGGCCGATTTTTCTATAATGAATTGTTTGGTTTCTTCACCTTTTGTCATAATAATATACAATAACAATGCAAAGGTATGACCGATTGGTCACAAAAACAAATTTTTTATGCTATTTTTTAAATTGTATTGTTTTAATATCAAATAAATCAGTTGTTTATTATCCTTCTTCAGGATGACATTGAGGAATTTCTCCTATTTCATCCATTGTAAATCCTTCTTCAAAAAGTTTTCTTTTATGATTGATTCCCCAGTCTTTAAGAGCAAATATGATAGGATTTAAAGTTGAAGAATAAGACAGAGGCTGATAAATGATTTTAACAGGATAATCATCAATAACAGTTCTTTTGATGAGCTGATGCTGTTCAAGTTCCTTGAGTTCCTTAGCCAGAACCTTTGGAGTAATACCTGGTATACTGTCCTGTATATCAGTAAAGCGATCATTACCTACAGACACAGACACAATGATGGCCAGCTTCCATTTGCCACTTAAAACGTCCAAAGCATCCCGTATAGGCTTGATCGTTTCCAGGCAACTTGATTTAATTTTTTTTACAGACATACGCTTACAGATTATTTCGCTTTCCTTTGGGAAAGTACTATACAAAGGAAAGTAAATCTGTGCTAAATTGCAACATCATTTTTAAGGTATTTCCTACAGAGACAGAATAAACCGTCTGAAGGAAATATTGTAATAATGAAAAGAATTCCGGCCGGTATTCTTCTGAGTTAAAAAGAGTCAATAATTAAAAAGAGACGAACAAAAAGAATGAAAAAAGTAATCTTAATTACAGGTTCAAGTACCGGTTTTGGTGCATTAATGGTAAAAACATTTAACAAAGAAGGGCATATCGTCATAGCTACAATGCGAAATACTACCGGAAGCAATGCTGAACACGCAAAAAATCTGAATGCACTGGAAAATACAGAAGTAGTAGATATGGATATCACAGATGAACAGTCTGTAAAAAAAGCTGTTGCTTTAGTACATGAAAAGTATGGCAGAATTGATGTTTTGATCAATAATGCAGGGATTTATGGAGCAGGAGTTCTTGAATCTTATTCAATATCACAGATCCAGAAACTCTTTGATGTGAATGTTTGGGGAACATTGAGAGTGAATAATGAAGTTTTACCCATTATGAGAGCTGCAAAAGATGGTCTTGTGATCACGATTTCCAGCCAGGTGGGCCGAATTTCACTTCCGTTACAGTCTGCTTATAATTCTACAAAATTTGCATTGGAAGGCCTTATAGAAGGTTCTTATGAAGAGCTTACAGGGCAGGGAATAGAGTCAGTACTGCTTGAGCCGGGAGGATTCATGACGGAAATTATCGGTAAGGCACATGTTAATGGAGACCGTGAGGGCATTCAGGAATCTTATGGTTCTGCAGTGGCAGATATCAGCCAGAAAATTCAGACCGTATTTGGAAAACTCTTTACGGAATCAGCCCCAGATCCACAGGTTATTGCAGATGGAGCCCTTAAGCTGGTCAATACAGAAAAAGGGAAAAGACCACTTCGTACACCATTAGATCCTCTTTCAAAAGGTGCTGATAACGAATATAATCTGATTACAGAACAAATGAAACAAAAATGGATGGAAGCTTATGGATTTTAATGCATGATAAGATATAACCATAAAGAGTTTTAGATCAGAAAAAATCCTATAAAAGGAAAAGTACTTATACATAGGTACTTTTCCTTTTGCATTTTAAAGATACAGAGAATAAATGCTGTTTATTGAAATTTAAATGAAGACAACCTCAATTTAATGTCTAAATTTACCCGAAATTGAATGCAATGGCAAATGGTAACCTGAATGTACGCACTTTGCGCGAACTCTATCAGCAACTGGGACTTCCTGTGGATTATCTCGAGGAAGAGTCCGGCTTTACCATTCATTATCTGGAAGAAACATTCCGGGATTTGCCGTTTCGCTCAGAGCCTTTTCGTCCTAACTATTTCAGCTTTTTGTTTATT
The DNA here is from genome assembly GCF_047345655.1 of Chryseobacterium sp. T20. Lineage (NCBI taxonomy): Bacteria > Pseudomonadati > Bacteroidota > Flavobacteriia > Flavobacteriales > Weeksellaceae > Chryseobacterium > Chryseobacterium sp. T20. The sequence goes on along the minus strand of NZ_JBLFDU010000008.1, from coordinate 105,276 downwards.
AAAAGTGCATTTGGGCATTATACAATAGACGATCAGAGATTTGAAGTAACCTCAGACACTGTTTATTTTACCAATCCCGGCAATTACCGGATTTTCGAATGGGAAAAACTGGAACATACCTGTCTGATAACTTTTGGAGAAGGATTTTTAAAAGAATATGTACATGATGATGTCTATAATGATTTCTCTTTTCTTTTATCCGAAGTGGTTTTACCACGTGTTTTAACTTCTGATCAGTTTAATCAAATAGAAGAGTTATACTTGCTGATTCATAAAGAGTATAAAGGACATTCACTGTATAAAAATAAAATTATCGGTGCTTTGGTGATTGCATTGCTGATGAAAATCAAAGAGTACTTTTTTCAGGATTATAATCCTATTTACGAAGGAAACCGAAGTTCACAGATCGTAAAAAGCTTCAAACAGAATATTGAAAAACATTTCAGAGATCTGATCAGCGGAAAGACCAATACTCAGTTCAGGGTTCAGGATTATGCTGATTTGCAGGCTCTCCATGTTAATTATTTATCAAGTGTTATCAGCAGTAAAACGGGAAAAACAATCAGTTCATGGATCGCTGATAAAGCGATTGCTGAAGCAAAAGTAATGCTCCAGGACGAGACCTTCAGCATCAAAGAAATTGCAGCCCGTTTAGGTTTTCTTGAAACCTCTCATTTCAGCAATTATTTCAAAAAACATACTTCCATCAGCCCTGCGGAATACAGAAAACAGTATTTCAGAAAGCAATCTTAGAAATTTGCAACATCTCCTATAATTCTTGTACGTTCCTGAGGAGCGTAATGTATCAACTTTGTCCTATCAAATTAACATTGATAAAAACAAAGTAATATGAGTACATTAAACAACAAAGTAATCCTTGTGACCGGAGCGTCAAGGGGAATCGGAGCTGAAATAGCTCAACAGTTAGCTTCAGCAGGAGCAAAGGTAATCGTTAACTACGCAGGCGGAAAAAATGCCGCAGAACAGGTTGTCGCCTCTATAAAAGACAAAGGAGGTGATGCTATTGCTGTACAGGCAGATGTAAGTAATGCAGAAGCTGTAAAGCAGTTATTTAACCAGGCCATCAGCCATTATGGGAAAATAGATGTATTGGTTAATAACGCCGGAATCATGATCACCAAACTCATCAAAGATACTACTGATGAAGATTTTTCACGTCAATTCGACATCAATGTAAGAGGAACATTTAATACTTTAAGAGAAGCGGCAACCCAGCTTGCTGACAACGGAAGTATTATTAATTTCTCTTCAACGACTACCAGAGTGATGATGCCAACGTATGGAACTTATGTTGCAACCAAAGGAGCTGTAGAACAATTAACCCGAGTGTTTGCTAAAGAAGTAGGCAGCAGAGGAATCAATGTGAATGCTATACTTCCGGGACCTACGAACACGGCATTATTTACTGACGGAAAACCTCAGGAAGTGATTGACAGACTGGCTTCTTTAAATGCGTTTAACCGCCTGGGAGAACCGGCAGATATTGCCAGAATTGTTGTCTTTCTTGCTGGTGATGATGCCAAATGGATGAGTGGACAAACCATTGGAGTGAATGGTGCAATGGCGTAATATCAAGATTCTATTATAATTATGAAGACTTTACCAATTGCAGTTGCTTTCGGGTTTTTCGGAGCGGTTGCCGTCACTGTTTCTTTTTCGATGCAGTGGCCTACATGGGTGATGTTTCTAGCCTGGGTCAGTTTCTATATTTTCGGTAAAAAAGTAGAAACCTCGCTTTGGGCACTTTTACAAATCATATTGGGAATGATAATGGCGATTCTCATACAACTCACAGCAGGCGGGCTGGATCAGTTGATTGGAGGATTAAGTTTTCCCGTGGCTGTTTTCCTGTACATAGGATCATTAGCCTACTTTGCGGGAACAAAAAAACTGAACAACATTCCTGCATGGTTTCTGGGCTTAATCATTCTGTTCGGAATCCATCCTCCGTTAGAGCCATTGCCTGTATTCAAATTATTACTACCCATCTTAGCAGGATTTGTATTCGCCTGGCTGAACAATAAGGTGGTTGAAATGATTTATGAAAGACAGACATCAAAACCAGATATTCAATAATAACAATTACAATCATTATTAAAAATTTAAAAAAATGAATTCATTACAAAATAAAGTAGCCATTATTACGGGCTCAGGAAGGGGCTTGGGAAAAGCTATTGCAGAACGTTATGCTGCTTTAGGTGCCAATATCGTATTAAACTATTCACGTGATAAAGCATCCACAGATGAGGTAGAAAGCAATATCAAAGCTATGGGAAGAAAGGTTATTTCTATAAAGGCAGACGTGAGCAAAGTATCTGAAATACACTATCTTTTTGATGAAGCAAAAAAAGCTTTCGGAAAAATAGATATCGTGGTTGCTAATGCCGGAATTGAAATGGTGGAAACTCCGGTAACGCAGTTCACGGAAGAGCAGTTTGACAGACTTTTCTCCATCAATACCAAAGGAGCTTATTTTACCATGCAGCAGGCAGCTTTGAATGTAGAAGATAATGGACGAATCATCTATGTAGCCTCAAGTACCACTGCTTTCCCTGTTCCGGGTATGGCAGTATATGGGGGAAGTAAAACCACACCAAGATATCTGGTAGATGTATTATCAAAAGAAATTGGGCATCGTGGAGTAACGGTCAATACAATCATTCCTTTTGCGGTAGATCATTCAGGGATTTTTGCAGAAGAAGGAAGTTATCCTGAATTGAGAAAATCACTGATTGACAGCTGTCCGATGGGAAGGCTGGCGGAAGTAGAAGATGTTGCCAATATTGCAGAATTCTTCGCCAGTGATCTTTCTTCATTTGTGAACGGGCAGCATTTGTTGGTCAACGGTGGAGCTAATCAATAAAATTAATAGGATGAATATCTTAAAATCATTAAGTATTGTATTGATTATGACTTGCAGTCTGAGTGCTTGCGGACAACGGTATCAAGATCATTCACATAAAAAAATAAAGAGTATGGACACTTCGAAATTAAAAAATACTATCGTAAAACAGGCTGTAGAAGCTTTTCAGGCCAGTGATATTAAAACATGAACTTCTCTTTTTGCTGAAGATGCTGTATTGCTGGATGACGGAAACCCCAGAAATCTGAAAGAATTTTCAACCCACGCCATCACTATTGAAAACTTTGTAAGTATTGATAAAGTAGAAGATCATGGAAACTCAGTTTACGGAGCATTTCATAGTGATGAATATGGAGATTTTAAAGCCTATTTTAAATTTCACTTTAACGGAGAAGGGAAAATCAATAAGCTTGAAATAGGACAGGCAGATTATTAATAGCTGAATTATAAAACAGAAACTCTCAATTACTGAGAGTTTCTGCTGTTTTTGATGGTCCTGATTATATTCCTGAGGTGCATTTAATGCTGAAATTTTTAATAGATCTTATATTTTTTTATCTGTGTTAATAGAATCGGGAATTTGTGAAAAATAAAAGATGAACATACACTTTTTAGAGGGAGATTAGATGTATGCATCAAAGTGAAATTTTTCATTAATGATAATGGATAAATAAGGTTAGTATTTTTTGATCCATTTGTATAAAGTAGTTTTGGGAATTCTGTATTCCTCTATAATTTGTTGTTTTGTTTTTTCATTTGTTTTTAAAAGCTCAAGAATAAAATCAATCATCTCGATGGTATAGATATTTTTTCTGAACTCCGGAAGCTGCGTCTTTTCCTGTCTTGATTTTTGATAATAATCTGAAGATAAAGGAGGTGAATAGAGCTGCAGATGCTGGGAGTAAATTCTGAAGAAATCATAAGTCAGAAGCTTGCTCCATTTAAGAAGAACCTCTGCATCCAATGATTTGCTTTTGTACATTTCTGACAGTTCTTCACAGCTGCATTGCATAAAGTTCATGAGTCTGTCTGAGGAAAAACAGGTTTCCTGTACCCGTTTTTGTATTAGCGTACCAATGTGGATGTCTTTAAAAAGCATAATCAACGGATTAGGATAAAAACCACTTTTGTGAGGGTTTTAAAAGTGGTTTTTATAGTTTAATAATAAAGTATTCTATAAACCAATCGGAAATTGATTAGGTACCATAATATACAATACTCAATGAAGCTGTAGTTAATCTGTGAGGTCTTGTATAGTTAGCTCTGCAACTTATTATATCACCAACATTAAAATATGCCGTTACTCCAATTGTATTTGCTTCAAAAGAAACATTATCAGTTAAACCATTTTGGTTTACAGAAAGTTCAGTTGTAGTAACTCCAACAGTTTTCTTTATAAAAGTTTGAACTGTTCCTCCCGTTGTAGGAGAGTTCATACTGACATCTTTTTTTGTATAAAGCGAAAGACCATAATATCCTGCTTTTAATACGGTAAAGTTACCTGCGCTATATGATAGACTTGCAGAATTAATTTTGTTCACAGTAAAATTATATTTAGCTTCTGTATTGGCAGAAAGATCGCTGGTTGACGCAATTCCTGTGGCAATGCCTACAATAGAAGGGATACTTGCTGTTGTCCCATTCACCAGGTTACCATTGGCATCAGTACCCAATAAACTGAAGTTTTTATAATTTTCCAGGCGCACAGATCCATCATCAGATACACTAAGAAGCTCCTTGTTGGTACTGTCATTAATCTCTAAAGCTTTCGTAGCATTGGTATTTCCCTTACTTACTACATCAACTGTGGCACTTGGACTTGTAGTATTCATACCAACCTGTGAATACACATTCAAAAAAGCTAGTAATGCTGTGGCTAATAAAAATTTTTTCATAGATGTATATATTTTTTATTTGTTTTGAGCCCATGATCCATTGATCGTAACCGGGATTTGTTGGAAATCAGATGGATATGTTTGTTGATGCAATATTACATTCCCAGCTTTATTTTGTACAAAATTTTACCTATGACATAGCTATGACATCGTTGTAATGGATTGATAATTAATGTTTTGTTTTTTTAAATAAAAAAATACGAGTGTGTTAAATTTGTTCACTGTATTCTGTTTTTAATAGGATTTAATTACTCTGTGTCTTATGATTATAAAGAATAGAATCGGGCTAAAGATGTTGCTGTAGCCTTCTTTATAAGGTGGGTTTGATAATAGAAAGTATAAATTTATTATCCTATTGCTATCACAACGATTTCTTTCATTTGATTAGGGAATAGGTATGAATATTTTGAAACCCATATAAGAATCAAATTACAACTTTGAAAAATAAGCTAAAGCATCAATAAAGTTAAATGTCATAGGTATGTCATATGTATGTAATGGCTGTGTTGGGCATTTTTTTCTGTAAATATTTTATCATTGCCCCTGAAAAGAAGTAAAGATGTATGCGAAAAATCTATATTAAGTTTTATTATTATTGATTTTTCTTAGGTTGAAATTCTTGTTTTGATATTAAATTAATAAATTTTTACTTTTATACATGTTATATGCATATATATATTACACATATTTGATACACTATGAAATTTATTATTTTGTTTTTCCCGTTACTGCTGTTTGCACAGCCTAAAATTACCACAGCAACTATTGATAAAAGGCTGGAGCAATCTAATGCTCTTCTTATTGATGGCCAGACAGATGATATGATTACATTGAATCTTTCAATATTGGACGATGCTAAACATATTAATTATGCGGAAGGGAAATTATCTGCATATTATAATTTGGCACTGGCTTTTTCCATGCAATACAAGTACAATAAAAGCAATTACTATCTAAAGATGATGGAACCTGAGTTCAAAAACTCGAATGCTGAAGACCAGGAAATTTCCATGAATATATTATACAGTATCAATTACAGAGGAATTAAAATGTATGATGAGTCGTTAAAAAAGTTGAAAAAGAATCTGACAATGGCGAATGATTTAAAAAATGATTCTACCAGGCATGCTATAAAGGGAATGATTCTGGTTCAGGTAGGAAAAAATTATCTTGAAAAAAAACAATATGATTCGGTTACTTACTATGGAAAGAGAATTGTTGACGAATTGAAGAAATCCAAAAAAATGGATACAGGGATGAATACCAGTCTGAAAGCAGCTATGCTCCTTTTATCCGAAGCAAAACTTAATGAAAATAAGATTGATTCTGCAGAGTACTATATAAAATCGGCTCAGTCTATAGCTGTTGACTGGGGGAATAATGATTTTGCAACATTTAAGCTTTTGGGACAAATTTGTGATGCGAAAAAACAATATAATGAAGCAACTGTAAATTATGAAAAAGCAATAGTGCTTGCCACAAAAGCAAAAAACTTCAGAAAACTATCAGAGTTGTACGGATTAATATCCCGGTCATACGAAAAAACCGGGCAGATTGATAATGAGAATAAGTATGAGCTTAAATACATCAGACTCAATGACAGCTTAAAAAAGATAGACGATAATAATCTGAAAGATACAGTAGATCTTCTTGTGGAAGAAAAACAAAAAAATCTGAAAGATGAAAATCATCTTTTGCTCTATATCATCATGGGAGGAATTGGTACTTTGGCAGTTATTTTCTTTTTTATTAATAAAAGAATAAAGAAGAAAAATAAGATGTTAAATGTCAGGGAAATAGAAACGAAGGAGCTTAATCAAAAATTAAATGTAGCTTTTGAAGAGGTAATACAACTGGCAAAAAATAATGATCCGGAATTTCTTACCCGTTTTCAGGAGGTTTATCCTGAATTTGTACCCAGACTAATGAAAATTGAACCTCAGCTTCAGAGTACTGAGCTCAAGTTTTGTGCTATGCTGTTTCTTAATTTCTCCACCAAAGATATTGCTGCATATACTTTTGTTCAGCCTCAGTCTATACAGACAAGAAAGAACCGTTTACGCAAAAGATTGGGAATTCCGTCAGATGAAGATATTTATCTCTGGATGCTTAATTTGAAATGATTGTAGTTGTTCTACCCCGGGATTAATTCACTGTAATATCTATGTCATATCTGTTTTTTTTGAGAGGAAAGGAGAATAAAGCAAATTTGTCCTGTAAGAGAATTATAGCGATCAAGAAAATCGATTTACTCAGAATTTTTTATTAAAATATAGTTTTTGTGGCGAAGTATGTTTAGTTATTATTGGCCGGAGACCAGCCACACTTCGGCCCCCTTTCCGGGGCTTTTTGATTAATAATAAGAACCGATGCAAAAACCAGAATCTCCCGATTATAAAAGGATATATGAGGATCTCATACGGCTAAAGTATCCTGCAAAAAAACAGGAATGTGAATCAATATTGTTAAAGCCAATATTTTCAGTAAAAGATGTAATTACCATTAACAATATTCTTTTTCCTAAAGCCAGTAAACAAACCGAATTTGCCAATCAAAGACATCGTTCCTATGATAAAACCGCAATTCTGGAAATTCTGGATTATCAGAAAAAAAATAATTTGAATGACGCTGAATTAGCAAGATATTTTAAATTGAGCCGAAATACCGTTGCTAAATGGAAGAAACAGTTTCTTCTGTAATATCTTGTGTGTTTTAAAAACTGAAACACCGGTTTATGGAGAAAGATATCCTTGCAGACCATAGCTTATATCCCTTTTTTAATCCTACATTTGTTGTGGTAAAAGGAACTATGAAGAAACTGGAGATAAAAAAAAATATTCAGAAGCAGGAAGATAAAAATCTGTCTTTCCGTGTTTTTGATTTAAGTAAAGATCATCTGAATCATTATGCTAAACCTCACAAAAAAGACCATTTTTGTATTTTTATTGTAGAACAGGGAAAACTTCAGGTTTGTATTGAAGATAAAATGCATTGGATGAAAGCAGGGAAAATCTCTGTGATATTTCCGGAACAGGTACACTTTGTGGCAGATTCCAGCGAAGATCTTATCGGGAAAATTATTCTGTTTGAAGAAATATTGTTTTGTTCTGATATTCTGAAAAATGAACTGAGTACCTATAATGTGAATCTTTCTACACACCTCAACTGCACAGTGCTTTCACGGGAAGACTTTGAACAAAGTTTACGCAATACTTCAATCATTAAAGAGATTTACGAACAGCCAACCCTTATCAGGAAAGAACAGGCCCGATTTTATATTAAAATTGTACTCCTTGGGCTTATCGAATCTATTCACGGATTACACCCTGTTTTGCATGAAAAAACAGCAGATCAACCCATGTATGTAAGATTTAAAAAGCTGTTGAATGAACACTACAAACAACACAGAACTGTTCAGTATTATGCTGAAGAATTGGCTATTACTACTAAAAAATTAAACTCTATTACCAAAAAGCATTGTGGAGAGACGGCTATTCAGGCCATCCATAATCGTATTTTAACGGAAATTAAACGTCAGCTGATGTTTTCAGATCTTTCTCATAAGGAAATTGCTTTTGATTTGGGATTTAATTCTCCATCTGCCCTCAATAAATTTGTAAAAGCAAAACTCAAAGAAACTCCAACCGAACTGCAACAGGAACTGGCGCAAATGTATAACGCATAGTCTCGTTTGTATAACAGGGCTTGTGAAGGCTTGTCTAATTTTGTATCATTAAAATCAGATAAGAAAAATGTGCAAATTATTTATTGCAGGCGAAGTCTTCCACGGTGCGGGAAGTCTTGATGAATTAAAAAATATCAAAGGAAAAAAAGCAGTTATTGTAACAGGAGGAAGTTCCATGAGAAAAAGCGGAACTCTTGATAAAGCGATAGCTTATCTTAATGAAGCCGGAATCGAAACACAGATTTTCGAAGGAGTAGAGGAAGACCCTTCATCAGCAACATGCCTTAAAGGCGCAGAGGCAATGAATGCCTTCCAACCAGACTGGATTATCGGCCTAGGTGGATGTTCCGCTATTGATGCTGCGAAAATCATGTGGGTATTTTATGAATATCCTGACGTAGAATTTGATGCTTTGATTAAACCTTTTACAGTTCCTGTTTTAAGAAATAAAGCTAAATTTATTGCCATTCCTTCTACCAGTGGTACAGGAACTGAAACGACAGGACTGGCAGTGATTACAGATAGAGAGAAAGGCGTGAAATATCCTGTTGTTTCTTATGAATTGACACCGGATATTGCTATTATTGACGGAGAAATCTGCGCTTCAATGCCGGCACATGTAACCTCCAATACAGGGCTTGATGCTCTTACACATTGTGTAGAGGCTTATGTTTCAAATATTGACAATAATATCGCAGATGCTTTATCTAAAGGTGGTTTAGAGATTGTTTTTGATAACCTTAAAGAAGCGGTAGAAAATCCCAATAATATCCAGGCTCGCCAGAATATGCATGATGCTTCATTTATGGCTGGTTTAGCCTTCAACAATGCATGGTTGGGTATCGTTCACTCTCTTTCTCACCAGGTAGGAGCATTGTATGGAATTCCTCACGGAGCTTCAAATGCCATTTTCCTTCCGAATGTCATCCGTTATAATGCTATGGCTACAGAACGTTATCCTGATCTGGCTAGAGTAATAGGGAAGGAGACTACCGAAGAATTGGCCCAGGCTATTGAGACTTTACGTTCTGAAGTGAACAACCAGTCAGCGATCAAAGATTTCGGAATTTCAAGGGAAGATTGGGACAAAAACCTTGATTATATTGCAGCCAATGCTTTAGCAGACCCTTGTACAGGATTCAACCCGAGAGTACCTGTTTTGGAAGAATTGAAAGCAATTTACAATGCGTGCTATGAAGGAGTTGTATACGCTGAAGAAGTTGTTGCAGGATAGTCTTGGTCATCTGATCATATCATGATACAATAGAAAAAGAGAACTCAGATGAGTTCTCTTTTTTGCTGTTATTTAACCATAATTTTAATGCTTTCCCTACGATCGTTTTCATAAAGAATACTGACCATGTAAGCGCCTTTACTATACGTTGAAAAATCTAATTTTATATCATAAGTGTGAAGGTTTTTCCAGTCAGAAAGCGTTCTTTGAGCCATATCATAAACCATAATGTCCTTTATTTTCTCTTTACTTTTGATATGACAGAAATCTTTCACAGGATTAGGGTAAAATGTAAGCTCAGGCTGTACATTCATATCCGCAGTTCCCAGAGAACCAATTGTAATTGTTTTACTGAAAGTTTCCGCACAGAAATTTTTGCTGACAGTAAGTGAGACTGTATAAGTTCCCGGTGCAGTATATTGATGAACAGGGTTCAACGATGAATCGGTGATGCCATCGCCAAAGTTCCATGATACTGATGTGTAATTGGCGGAATGATTGGTGAAATTTACAGTTGTTCCATTAATTCCTGCTATAAAGACCGAATGAAGATGAAACGCATTACTGTTCCATTGCACCGGATTATTAAAAAAAACAAGATCTGCAATATTCTGAAAATTTTCAGCCGTGTTTTGAGGCAGTCCGTTATAAAAAGTGGATGGAAAGACATGATCCTGAAAAATTGCAGAATACATAGAAGCTGCCACAAGATAACTTCCTTTAGGTCCCGGATGAATATCGTTATAAGATCCGTGAAGAGCCAGATCCTGGGAAGAATTGTAGTAATGTCTTGCAGATTCTCCGGCAGGAACCATTTCTACCTGCATCAGGTTAGACATCTTCGTAATGGAATCCTTAATTTTCTGCTGAAAAGCGAAATAGGTATTGTATTCATTTGCAGAAGGTACTCCATACGGAATTTCATACAGAAATATCTTAGAACAGGGACTGTATTTACGAATGGAATCTCTGATTTTGCGACCACGTTCAGCCGTTACTGCAACAGGATAAGAATGCCCTGCAGATTCACCAGTTCCGGGTTGCATGATGACGTATTTATAGTTTTTAGATCTTATCTTTTGATACAATGAAGGATCATCTACATGATTCACAAATCCGGTTCCTCCGGGAGTATGTGTCGTTACAGACAGATTTTTCCCCTTTGAAGCCGCTATATTTTTAAAAATTTCAGGCATGTCATTAAAATACGTCACACTGTTTCCGATAAACAGAACTTCATCGGATTGGCAGAATGATAAGACTGAAAAACCAGTGCATATCAGAAGAAGTAGTTTTTTTATCATAGAGTATTTTTTTTGAGAGTTATTTTAAAAAAGGTACCTGCAGAAAATTATGTTTAATGCAGGTACACAACACAAACGATGATTAAAAAATGTTTTTTATCAATCTGAAGTTATATACTTTTCTTGATCTGTTTTTATTGTGAAATTTTAAAAGCACCTGCAGGAAACCCAATCTATGCTGCAGGTGCAGTATTTAAAAAAATTAAAAAATGTGTTTAATGAAGTAATACTATATACTTTTATGATGTATTTATCTTGATTTATAATGAGTTAATGATTGGGTTGTATGATTTTTAAAAATGTTGAAAAAAGTACCTGCAGGCATCACGAATAACCTACAGGTACACGGTACTAATTATTAACTATTTCTTGATTAATTTCGTGTTATAAGTAGTCTTGTCATCCTTTATAGTGATCACATACATTCCTTTAATCAATGAAGCAACATTGATTCTCTGGCCATCCAATTTCCCTTCCTGAACAAGTCTTCCGTCTGCACTGTAGATTTTGTAGTCAGCTTTTCCTTTAAGGTTTTTTACTTCTACAAATGTATCCGCAGGATTAGGATAGATTTCAAGATCAGAAGATGACTGAACGGATTCTTTAACACCAAGTGCTGCATTGATTTTTACAGAAAAATCCCATACAGAGCCATGAGAGATAATATCACCATTGGCATTTACGAAAGGACTTGCACATGCATCAGCTGAAGCATTGAAAAACCCACTTGCGACTCTCATTCTTAATGTTTTATCTCCGTTGTAAGCATCAGCGGGAACGGCAAAGGCAAAGCTGCCTAAATGTCCCTTATTGGCATTAGGTATTGCCCCGTTAATTCCTATTCTTTCTGAATTTTCAAACACTCCGTTTCTGTTATAATCAATCCATGCCTGTACCCAATCCTGAAAGTTTCCTCCTGCACGATTGGCATAAACAACATAATTCAAATTATACTGTGCTCCCTGGGTAAGCTGGATCAATTTCGCAGGATCTTCTGAATAATCTTTATAAGCATGCTGAACGGTAGTTCCATTACCTGTTAAATTGACATTAGCCAGATTTACCCTTAATATACCACTGAAATACGGCGAATTTGTTGTATTTCCTCCTGTAGTCATCAGACAGTAATCATATCCTGTGCGTAACCCTTTTGTTTTGAAATTAGAAACAGGAGAAAATTCTCCGGCAACATTATTAATCACGGACGCAACACGAACTTCATAAGAGGTTTCATCCTCAAGATTATTCAGGAACACTGAATTAATAGGACTGGCAGCATTGGACCAGTTTGCTGTTCCCGCTTTTCTGTAGTTGATAGAATAAGTTGCTCCCGGTACATGATTCCATGAAACGGTTGCTGAGGTTTTTACTATATCATTTTCAAATACAGCAAGTCCAGTTGGAGGATTGTTCAAAGTAGTAGGAGCTGCTCCAATAGCAACAGTAGGGGACACTGCGTAAAATATATTTCCTACAGCTGAAATTCTCAGCTTAATATTGCCTTGTAGTGTTGCTGGCATCTGTATTTCAAAACTACCGTCATTCGGAGTTGAAGCAATCAGCTCTGTCCATGCAGAACCATTAACAAGATCGGTTGTATATTCAATCTTTACATTGGCAACGTTATAAGGAGCCTGGTTTGTATTGGCAACATCCCATGTAATGGTGTTGGATGCATTATTATAAAGGGTAGAAGAAGTACTTAATCCTTTAAATTTGAAAGGTCCGTCATTTCCAACAGTAACAGTGTTTTCAGCTGAAATGGTTAATGGTCTGTTTGCATTATTATCACGCACAGATACAGCATAGTGTAATACTCTTGGGATATATGAAACCGTTTCCCATGTGTCTTTGTTGGTTAATTTACCGCTCATTACAACAGGCAGACTTGGAAAATATCTTCTTCCGTTAGCCACTGCAGGATAAGAACGGGTAAGAGATCCTTCAGGGTTAAAGCCCCAGCCACTGTCCCCTGAGATTGAACTGGTAGAACCTACGCTGTCGTATTGTTCCCAGTTATAGGTTATCTGATCTCCATTAGCATCTACTGCGTTGGCGTCCAGGTAATACGCTGTACCTTTAGGGATATGATAAGATATAAGCGGAGTGATGGCAGGAGCGTTATTGGCAATGTTTTCTGCTCCACCGCACCCCACTTTACCTTCAAGATTTGTAAGGATTTGATTGATTGATGAATAATGGAAGTAAGCATCACTGTTCATCTGTACATTATTGGCTGTGATCCCAGCATAGCCCATAATGGTTGTGCCTCCTCCGGGTTCTACATTGACATCTGAACCTTCTGTAACCGTAGAAAATGTATGGTTACCTCCAAGCTGATGTCCCATCTCATGGGCTACATAATCTATATCGAATGTATCTCCCGCAGGATTCTGATTTTGGGTGTATGCAGAACCTTTACCTAATGGCTCTGCTACAGTAGGATCAGTACATATGCAGCCTATACAGCCTGCATTTCCATCTCCTCCTGCCGCATTAAAGACGTGTCCGATATCATAATTAGCATTACCAACCTGAGCAGTTAAGGTTTGTTGCAACTGGCCATTTAAATCATCGGTATAAGGATCATTAGCAGGGTCAGCATAGATGATGTTGGGATTGTTTTGTATATTCAAATGGATAGCGAATTCCTTTTCAAAAACACCATTTACCCGAGTCATAGTAGCATTCATCTGGGCAAGAGCTCCGGCAGCCCCTCCAAAAAGCGTGGTATATTCACCTGTTGCGGACAAGGCAAGTCTATAGGTTCTGTACATAGATGCAGCAGGTCTTCCGGTAATATTGACTCCGGCAAGTTTGTTTTTTCCAAACCTTTTTAAAGATTTAATATCCAGTTCCTTTTTTCCTTCCAGGCCGCAACTAAAGCCATGTTCAGAATCTGTTCTTTCAGTTTTATAGAATACTCCATAGGTTTTTTTATCCGTGGTAATGGGTTCTATAAACTGGAAAATACCATCTTTGATTATCATTGACTGTATTTCTGAAGGTGATGTACTGAACCTTACATATTTGGATGGATCATCAATTCCAACTCCTACATAAGATCCCAATCCATATTTTTCAGCCAAAGCTTTTTCCATGACAGGATTGCTGTATACTGCAAACTTTTCAATAGTTCCCTCCGCAGTTGGCAGCTGGATTGTAACAGCTTTTGCATTAGCTCCGGTTTCTTCAGCATTTTTTAATAACTGTATCAAAGCGTTAATATCAGTTTTGTAAGCAAACTTGATTTTAACCTCTCTTCTGATATCAGATGTTTTCTGTGAAGATGGTTCCCATCTTTGAGCATTGGAAAGACAGAAGCCTGATATCAAAAATAATGATAATAGAGTTTTTCTCATTTTAAAAATTAGGTATTTAATAGTGGTATTCGAAAAATGAATATAAAATTCGAGTATTCAAAAGTAATTGCTAATTTTGTAATTCAAACGATGTTTGTTTGCGGTTTTGTTGAGTGTAGTATGTAATACGTATGTATTTTTGGCAATGCTGGCTTGGTGTAGTATTAATATGATATTTAAATTCTAGTAGGATTATGGTAAAAGGACTCACTGTTTTACTCTTTTTGATTTCTTCCTTTTTATATTCACAACATACAGAGGAAGAACTAAAGAATATCCTTTTTGATATAGATTATTCTAAGGCCGGACCTAAAGAAATAGAAAAAATCGACAGTCTTATTCAGATATGTAAAAAAAGTTCCTATAATACTTGTACTGCGTTAGGTTATCTTAAGATTGCCAATATCTACGATAAACTTAATGATACAAAAAAGTCTTTCTATTATATCAATAAAGTAGAGAAAGAAAATCTTATCAATTCTAGCACTGACTTTGAAGTCATATTTTATCTCCATTTACAGAAGTCGTTTTTATACCAGAAACTGGGAGAGAGAGTGGCTTCTTTTAAGCAGCTGGATGAAATTTATGATGATGCGATGAAAACGGATAACGCTTATTTTATTTATTTGATTAACAGACAGTATGCCAGTAAATATGATGAGTTGAAAAAAAAGGATCTCGTATTGAAGTATAGCAAAATAGCGTATAAATATTCAAAGATTTACAGAGAGAATAAAGGCAACCTTTATAGAATAGATAAAAACAGATTGAGTAACAGCTATAAGACATCAGCTTATCTTGGGGGCATCTATACAGATCTTAATCAATTGGATTCAGCTAAAATCTATATCGATGAAGCGATTCGGAATGAAAAAACAATAGATGATATTGGAATAAAATATATT
This sequence comes from Chryseobacterium sp. T20, assembly GCF_047345655.1. Taxonomy (NCBI): domain Bacteria; kingdom Pseudomonadati; phylum Bacteroidota; class Flavobacteriia; order Flavobacteriales; family Weeksellaceae; genus Chryseobacterium; species Chryseobacterium sp. T20. Next base: position 90,007 of record NZ_JBLFDU010000008.1, on the reverse strand, counting down.
ACTTCGTTTTATGCAGGAAGATATTTTAAAGCTGTAAAAAATGTCTCGCAGGCTCAGCATTATTTATGGATTTCCAAAAACATTGCTAAAAATTACTATAAAAGCGAAAATTATCAAATCGCTGTTGCTGATGAGCTTAAAGCTCTGTACGAGAGTCTGGGACAAAAGGACAGTATTGGTTACTATTCCAACTGGCTGCTGGATATAGAGTCTTCCAGCAGCGAGCAATATCAGACTTTGAATGATGTTGTTGATAAACAAAATGAACTGGAAACCAGCAAAAGAAAAAAAGAAACAAAAAGTCTCTTTTTGATACTATCAGTCAGTGTTGCAGTATGTATTCTTTTCATTTTTCTTTTCCTGTATTACTACAGAAAGCACAAAAGTAAAAGTCTGGATAAGATGGATGTACCTCATCAGTCACCTGTTCAGGAGAGTATCTTTAAGGAAGTCATACAGCTCGCCAAAGAAAATAATCCTGAATTTTTAACACGTTTCAATGAGTATTCTCCTCATTTTTCAGAGGAACTCCTTAAAGTTTCTCCTTTAAAAATGTCAGAGATCAGATTCTGTGCCTACATTTACCTGAATTTTTCCACCAAAGAGATTGCAGATTATACATTTACCTCAGTACGAACTGTACAGACCAGAAAATATAATTTAAGAAAAAAGCTGAATATTCCTGCTGATACGGATATCTATGTGTGGTTTTCTAAATTATTGAAATAAACCTTTACATATCAATAAAAAAACAGAAGCTATCTCATTGATGAAATAGCCTCTGTGCAAGTATAATGTGTTTTGAACGGTTTTCGTTTAAAAATGCCTGCAGAAAATAACACAAACCTGCAGGCTGAAGATATCCTAAATATTAAAAACTATTTTCTGATTCTGAAAAAAGTGCTATTTCTTAATTGTTTTAATCGTTTTTGTAGTTCCGTCTGTCATTTTTAAAGTAACAAGATATAATCCCGTTTTTAAATCATTCAGATTCAACTGAGATGAAGGTTTTTCAATTGTTTTAACCAGCTTTCCTAATGCATCAATAACGGTAACTGATTTGACTTTTGAGATGTCTGAAATATTCAGAACATCGCTGAAAGGATTAGGAAATACCGTGATATTATTTTTGTTATTCAGTAGTTCGTGAGTAGACAATGCTGTATTATCATAGGCCGAAATCTGGAATTCTCCATTCTCTGTATTTGAAGTATACTTCCAAACGCTTACATAGAGTGTAGTTCCCGGAGTTTGACCCGTTAATGAAACTAATGGAAAAGAGCTTGGGCTGCTGTCAAGGTCACAAGCAATTTCTGTTAAAGTACCACAAATACCACTGTAAACTGAAATCAACGGAGCCGCGAATAAAGAACCTGTAGCTTCCTGGGCCTCCAGCGTTATGTTTCCACTGGCAGGAACTACTACTTTAAACCAAACATTTTCAACGGCATCCTGACTGCAAGAAGGAGCATTGCCATCAGTTGTGGAATTCAGATTAGTAGATGTTATTGCTCCTGAAGTAAAATCTGCTCCTACTGTCAGAGATGTTGCCTCTGTACAGTTATTATTGGCAGGGGGAGTTGCTTCATAAGCAGAAATCTGGAATTGTCCATTATCAGTATTTGGACTAGGCTTCCAAACACTTACATACAAAGTAGCACCCGGAGTTTGTCCGGTTAAGGTAATTCTTGAAAAAGAATCTTCCCCACTATCATCATCACATGCCGTTTCTGTTAAAGATCCACAAGTTCCATTATAAATAGAAAGTACAGAATCATTAAAAGAAGAGTTTGAAGCTGATTTGGTTTCCAGGGTTACGTTTCCACTTGCAGGAATTACTACTTTAAACCAAACATTATCCACAGCATCTTGACTGCAAGAAGGAGCATTGCCATCCATAGTAGCACCTAAATTAGAAGATGTTATCGCCCCTGAAGCAAAGTCTGTTCCTACTGTCAGAGACGTTGCTTCCGTACAGTTATTATTGGTAATAGGAGTTGCCTCATAAGCCGAGATCTGAAATTCTCCATTTTCTGTGCTTGAACTACGTTTCCAAACACTTACATATAAGGTTGCTCCTGGAGTCTGCCCCGTTAAGTAGAATCTTGAAAAAGAACCATCTCCACTGTCATCGTCACAAGCAATTTCCGTTAAAGATCCACAAGATCCGCTATAAACGGAAAGCACAGAATCATCAAACGGAGAGTTTGAAGCTGATTGGGTTTCCAGCGTTAAATTTCCACTCGCAGGAACCACTACTTTAAACCATACATCTTCCACTGAATCCTGATTGCAGGAAGGAATTGTACCATCTGTGGTAGCACCTAAGTTAGAAGATGTTATTGCTCCTGAAGCAAAGTCTGTTCCTACTGTCAGGGATGTTGCTCCTGAACAATTATTGTGTGCGGGAGGAAGAACTTCATAGGCAGAAACCTGAAATTCTCCATTCTCTGTACTTGAACTGTACTTCCAAACACTTACATATAAGGTTGCTCCGGGAGTCTGCGCGGTTAATTTAACCATTGAAAAAGAACCGTCTCCATTATCATCATCACAAGCAATTTCTGCTAAAGAATTACAATCTCCACTATAAACAGTAAGTACAGAATCATCAAACGGAGAGTTTGAAGCTGACTGGGTTTCCAGAGTTACGTTACCACTAGCAGGAACCACTACTTTAAACCAGACATTTTCTACGGCATCAGGATTACATCCGGGAGTGGTGCTGTCTGTTGTTGCACCCGTATTATTGGAAGTGATTGCCCCTGAAGCAAAATTAGTCCCGACAGTTATTTGAGTAGCACCGGAACAGTTGTCATTCTGTGCTTTTACAAATATTGCGGTAAACAGAAACAAATAAGGTAATACATTTTTCATAGTTAACTTTAATAAAATTTAAGTAGATATATTGAATTAAGCTGTTGTAATATTTGTCTTTGTTGTGTGGTTGATTTTCTATTAGACTGTTAAAAGATGAAATAATTTTCGGCCAAATGTAATTGTTAATTGTGTAATGTAAATTGCTTTTAATTGTTGTGTTTGTATATTGTGTATGTAATACGTAGGTGTCTTGTCTTTTATTGGTCTGTTATAGTATTAATATTGCATTAAATAGTATGTGGTAATTATGTTAAAAAAACTAAGCTTTGTGCTTTTTTTAATTTCTTCTCTTTTTTATGCACAACAAACTGAAGAAGAACTCAAGAATATTCTCTATGATATTGAATTTTGTACCTCCGGTTCAAAAGAAATAGTGAAAATTGAAAATATTATTACCATCTGCCGAATGAATTCCTACCAGGATTGTATTGCATTAGGATATCTTAAAATTGCCAATATTTATAATAAAAATGGTGATGTTAAAAAAGCATTTTATTATATCGATAAAGTAGAAAAAGAGAATTTAATCAATGAAAAAACAGATTTTGAAATTGTTTTATACTTTAATCTGATAAAATCTATGCTTTATTATGGGGTGGGAGAAAGGGTCAAAGCCTTACAGCAAATGGATGAGATTTATGAAAAAACCATGAAGCAGAAAAATGCTTACTATACCTATCTGATTAATTGGCAGTATGCAGGTTTTTATAATGAAATGGGTGAGACCGAAAAAGCATTAAAGAAGATTAAAATTGCCTATCAATATTCCAAAATATACAGAGAAAATAAAAATAATCAATACAAAATGCATAAAACCCAATTAGCCTGGAGTTATAAAACAACAGCTTATTTGGCGGCAGTGTATGTGGATCTAGGCAAGCTTGATTCTGCAAAAATCTATGTGCAGGAATCATTGGCAGATTTAAAAAAAACAAATGATAAAGGTGTTGTGTACTTTACGTTCTTTAATGCTGCAAAATATTACAGAACAATAAAAGACTTTAAAAATGTACAGCATTACCTATGGATCTGTAAAAAAATTGCCAACAATAACTTTAAGAATGAGGCTCATCGAAAACCTGTAGCTAATGAGCTGAAAAGCCTGTATGAAGAAATGAAAGAAAAAGATAGTGCAGCTTTCTATGTGAATGAACTTTTGAATATTCAAGCTGTCAAGGAAAAGCAAAGCCATGATTTAAATGATATTATTGATAAAAAAGAAGATATTGAAGATAAAAAAGAGAAGAAATTCACAGAAAGACTGGTATGGATATTATTGGGAAGCATTGTAATAGGTGTTTTGTTTATATTCCTTTTTGGGAATTATTATAGAAAATATAAAAGTAGAAATCCCGATACCATTGATATGCCTTATCTGCCACCGGTACAGGAGTGTATTTTTAATGAGGTTATACAGCTTGCTAAAGAAAATAATGCTGAATTCTTAACCCGTTTCAATGAATATTCTCCCCGTTTTACTGAAGAACTTCTGAAAGTTTCGTCTTTAAAAATTTCAGAAATAAGATTCTGTGCCTACATTTATCTTAATTTCTCTACTAAAGAAATTGCTGAATATACTCATACTTCAATAAGAACTGTGCAGACCAAGAAATACAATCTGAGAAAAAAACTGAGTGTTCCCGGTGATATGGATATTTATGTCTGGTTTTCAAAACTATTGAAATAAAGCTGACGAATATTGTGAAAAACAAAAGAGACTATTTCGAAATGAAATAGCCTCTGCTTTTAAATTAACTTCCGATTGATATCAGTAATTAATTTCTTATGGTTGAAATATGGATGTTTTTCTGTCCGTTGGAATCTATAAGCTCAATGTTGCTGATCATATCATTGTAGACCAGGGTTGTGGTATCATTGAACGGATAACCTTCAATAAACACAGTTCTGTCCTTGGGAAGATTATTCTGTTCATTCAGCATTTCCAGAGATAAACTATCAGGAAAACCTGCATTTTTTTTAAACTTGATTTCTGTTAAACCGTTGTCAGCCAGATAATCAAACTTCTTTAAATGAGAAGGTAAGTGGGCTTTCGTTTTAAAAACGGTTGCTTTTTCAATGCTGTCCTTATAAAGATCAAACATGCTGACAGTTCCGATGGCATTATTGTACACTGCAAACTTTACATTACTGTTTTTTTGAGCAAAAAGCATTGCAGAAAAAAATACAAGGAAAATATATAATAGCTTTTTCATACTTAAAATAGAGGTTTAAAAGTTTGATTAATTTCTGTTTTTTACCATAATCCAACCTGTGTATTTTATGGGCGTCTGTTTTCTGTTGGTCTCATTCCATCCCATATCAAACCAGTAGTTTCCGGTAGATACTTTCTTACCGCCAATGCTGCCATCCCATTGATAGCTGTTTAATTTGCTTCCTTCGTGGATCTTGCTTCCGTATCGGTCGTAAATACTGAAGGTGAAATTAGGTTTCCCTGCTAAAGCAGAATAGTCCAGTACATCATTTATTCCATCACCATTAGGCGTAATGATATTAATAAGATTAGGAACTGTGATTTCTACCTCTACAGGAGTACAGTTATAAGCGTCTTTTAGATAAAAAGTATTGTTTCCGCGCGGAACATTGGTAAATATATTTTCATTCTGCCAGTTGATATTATCCATTGAATACTGATAAGGTGTTGTTCCTCCAATGGCAGTCAGGGTAACCGTATTATTGCTGATGTTAATATCTGAAATTACAGGATTTTCTGATGGATAAACCTTTACGGTTTGTCTGGTAGTACATTCTCTCGTTTTCAGATCTACCCAATAAGTTCCTACACCGACATTGCTGATGGATGGTGTTGTTGCTCCTGTACTCCATAGATAAGAAGTATATCCAGGGCCGGCATCCAGTGTGGTGGTATTTTCCATACAGATAATTTTATCCTTTAGTACCTCTGAGTAGGTAGGAGGGATAACGGTAAGTGTTACTTCTGCAATTCTGTAACATCCGTTGGCATTGCTTACTTTAATATAAACCACTCCGTCTGGTGCGGTATAATTGGCCGGAGTCAGAATTTCATTGGTTCCGCTATGGGCATCAGCAGGAGAAGGATAATATTGTTTAATCGTTCCCGGCTGTACATTCACTCCCGCAGAGGTTAAGTTGAATACACCCAGTACAGGATTAGAAGGTTCAAAACATGACCTTAAGGCAGCATCTTTAACAATTGGGCTTTCAGAAACCGTTAGCGTTAAGGTTACCTGTTCACAATCTGTAAAGTCAGGATTGTTTCCACAAAACTTATAGACGATCGTGTCTGTACCCATATAGCCGAAATTAGGAACATAAGTAATTACTCCCGCCGGATCAATGGTTGCTGTACCGTTTGCCGGAGGTGTAAGAATAGTTACTGTACTCGGAACATAACTTTGAGTTGAATTGCTAAACTGAGGGACTATAGCCTGATAGCCTTCGCAGACAGTCATTGCTTTGGTAGACTCTTCAAGACATGTAAACACTTTATAAACCGGGGTGATGGCCGGAGTACATGATCCTACTGCTATTTTTACGGTATAATTTCCGGAAACCAATGGGGTGTACGTATTGGCATTGGCTCCTGTAATAGGATTGCCATTCAAATACCACTGATAGCTATCATAGCTGTCATCCACTTCCAAAACAATACCAGGAATACATTCTCCTGTCTGTTTTGCAATTAATGGAATAGAAGAGAAACCTGCAAAATATCCTCCATATCCGGACGTACTGTATCCTCCATTAATCCCTGCAGTTACAGCTTTATCCGAAATAACCGTTACATTTCCGGTGATAGAAGGGATGGCATATGTCACCCAGCTGTTATTACCTGTTAAGGGAAAAGGTCCTTCTGAAGCGAGGGGCTGAGCTCCGTTTACGGTTACATTGGCTCCGGCTTCAGTTAAAATATTGAGTTTTACTACAGTTCCGTTCGGGACAGTGCTTGTGGTACCTGTTCCGGTTGGCATTTCATTGATCTTTCCGATTTCATCAATTTTTCTGGGTAAAAAACAGTTTAATGGCGGAATATAGTTGTAACCACACGTAGCACTGCTGTTATTTACTGAAACCAATTGATACAGATAAACATTTTTTGAAGTTGTTATAAACATATTAAAATGTCCGGAATTTCCCTGCTGAACATAATTGTTTCCTGTGATCCTGTAAAAATCACCACTGTTGATCGTTGCAATAGGCGTAGTAGAACCATTGATGAATATTTGAGTATTGTCTTCCGTTCCAATAATGATACCTCCTTCCAGATCATCAGAGGAAGATCTGGTTCTTACCATGGCAAAAGTACTTCCAAGTCTTTCTGTAGGTACAGATTGATCAAGGATAGCATCAGATCCGGAACTTGTATTATTTCCAAAATTTCCATTGACATTTCCGTTGGTAAGTGTAATGGGTTTGTCAGAAATAATTTTAGCACCAATAAAAGCAGACTGGTTTTGACCTCCCGTTCCAGGACCTCCTGCAAAAATAAAAGACTGTCCTTTATTAAGAGTAATAGTCTGTGTATTAGTGGCTGGTGCTGCTCCAAAAAATGTCACGTTTCCACTCCATGTAGCAGTTACTACGGTATTGTTTTCAGTAGCCAGTATTCCTGCTGTGAAATTATATCCGCTAAGTGATGAGGTTGTAGGAGTTCCGGCCACGTAAAACTCTTTGCCAATTCCGGCTTTCCCTTTACTGGTTATAATTTCGGCGTGTGTGGTGTTGCTTACTATTCTTAATGAACAGTAGAACGGCTTTGTCCCTTGTACATGTAACCCTTTAGTGATAACACTATAAGCGTCTGATGTAACATTGGCGGCGATAGCAGAAATGGGTACAACAAAGGTTTGCGGGGCATTTTTGCTGATTGTGACAGTGCCAATCGGAGTATTGTTATTGTTAATGGTAACAACAAAAGGAGTGGCAGAGTCCGTAGAAAGATATAATGCCTGTGTATAACTTGTGGAGGCATAATAAGGTGCAAACCAATGGTCTGTATCCCTTTGAGCCGAAATAGGAATGCCCATTAGGATAAATAATAAACTGAATATAATGTTTTTCATGAATTACAGAATTTTGATTCTAAAAATTGAAATTTCATTGACAAAAGAGATTAAGATTCTTTAATAAACTTCTTCTGAACGGTTATTCCTCCATCTTCTATCTCAATCATATACATTCCATGGATAAGATTGCTCACATCAATAGCATTGTTCAGGATGATTCCACTTGATATCAATCTTCCGGCAGCACTGTAAATTTTATATTGAGCTTTGAAGCTTATATTTTTTACGTACAATACTGAGCTTACCGGGTTGGGATAAATGTGGATATCTGCTTGATTAAGAGAATTGGGTACAGGTTGTTTAGATATTCTGACCGTATAATCTTCCACCTCGCCGTCTTTGAAATTCGTACAGTTTACAGGAATGCCATCCTTCTGTAAAGCGACTCTCATGACTACATATTTATAATCTGTCATGCTTATGAAGGCATTGTCAGGAACAGAGAAAGTAGTACTTGCTGTTGGGTTTCCATTAGGCCCGTCTGCCAGAATTCTTTCATTGATGTCAAATTCCCCGTTTCTGTTGAAATCAATCCAGACTGCAACGCCAGCGTTAGTTCCTGAACTTAAAGTTTTATCAATGGTAATCTGATTACCTTTTGATCCTTGAATTAAATCAATAAACTTTAAAGGATTTCCTGTGAAATTTGAATAAGTAGAGGCAAGAGATTCATTAATCATTTCTTTATTACCATTAGGTTTCACAGTCACCTTTGAAATAAATTCTGTTGTAGAATTAGCTGCTGACATCGGGCAGTAGATGACCGTAGGAGTTGTGAAATAATACAGTTTTGTAAAATTTCCCGGTACTCCGTTACAGATATTGGCTACCTGCATTTCGTATTTAGTGAGTTCCAGCAAACCAGTGATGGTGTAAGTATTTGTAGAAACCACAACCTCTGTCCAGCTCGGAATACCTACTTTTCTATACTTCAGTATATAAGTAGCTCCAGGAAAAGGATCCCATACAACTTCTGCCGTTGTTGGCATAATCTGAGTAATCATAAGCCCCGGAGGAGGAATTTCACATATTCTTTCTGTGGTAAATACTTTTGGATTAGACCACGGATTGGCTGCTGTTTCTCCATTACAGATATTGGCAACCTGTACTTCATATGTTTTGAATGAGTCAAGATTTTGAATCGTGTATGAATTTGCCGGTGGCTGAGGGATCGTTGGTGTATTCCATGGGCCAGTGCCTACTTCCCGCCATCTTAAAATATAAGAGGCGCTCGGAACAACCGGATTCCAGGTGATCACAGCTGAGTTTGACGTTACATTACTTATCGTTACAAATGGTGGAGTCGGATCACATCTCGTTGTAAATGTTTTAATAGGCGTGTAAACTCCGATTCCTGTACCGCCACAAACTGCTGCAATTCTTACCTCATAAGTAGTAGCAGGAGTTAAAGCATTGATGGTTACAGGTGGATTTCCTCCTAAAACAGACAGGTTTAAAGGAACCCATGCGGAAACAGGGTTTGTAACAGGTCTGTATTCTAAAATAAAAGCATTATTATTAGTAGCAGTTGTCCAGTTGATATTTACAGAATTATGGGTAATATTTGTAAATACCGGATTTCCGGGTGTTGCATTACTGCATGGTCTTAATCTTACAGCATAATCTTCTACCTCACCATTGGCTGCATCTGCACACATTACAGGAGCACTGGTTCGTTTCATTACCACTCTCATAGTTGTGGTTAAAGGTCCTGTATAAACTCCTGTTGAAGGAACATCAAAAGTTGCTGTTATTGGAGTGGTTGTGCTGGCAGCAGAAGTCATTATTTTTTCAGCATCTGTGAAAACTCCATCTCTGTTCCAATCGATCCACGCATTTACAGCATCGGCATATTGAGTTCCTGCCCATTCTTTAGAAACCGACAGTTGATTTCCCTGAGAACCGATTTCAAGATTAATAAGTGTAGCAGCAGATATGTAACTGATGTAATTCGTTTGAACAGAAGTGTTATCCATTACCGGGAAGTTGACAGGGGTAACTTTCACATTGGAAATATAATCGTTAATTCCTGTTCCCGTCATATTGCAATATGTTAACGGTGGAGTTGTAAAACTTACGCTTGGAGAAAAAGCTCCCTGGTTTCCATTACAGATGGTTGCAATTTGCACCTGATATCCGGTCTGCTCGGTAAGTCCTGTTATGGTATAAAAGCTTTGTCCTGCTGGAAGAGTCTGTCCCGTTGCAGATGGAAGCCATGCTCCTGTACTTCCTTGTCTCCATCTGATAACATAAGTAGCATTAGCAGTAGGAATCCATGATACATAGGCAGAATTATGAGTAAGGTTATTCACTGCAATAGGAGTAGGAGCAGCAGTCGTACAAGGCTGTAGATCTATGAATTTTACATAATAATCTTCCACTTCTCCATTGCTGGTTAAAGGTCCGCAGGCATTGGCTGGAGTGAGAGAATATACAATGACACGCATTTTTACTTTACTTGTTCCCAGATAAGCATTGGCAGGGACGTCAAAAGTAGCAGTAACAGGAGTGGTACTTGAATAGCTAAGATTCATAATTCTTTCTCCGCCAGGACTTGTTGCCGGATTATTATCAAAAATACCATCACCGTTAAAATCTATCCATGCATTGGTAGAATAAGTTCCTGATATAATTGATCTTCCTACAGACAATGTATTGTTAACTGAATTTCTCAGGAGTGTAATGGTCTTTGTAGGATCTGTAGAATAATCCGTATACGTTGTTGGTCCTGAGTTATTACTGGTTAAAGGTACATTTGTACCAATCATGGTGATATTGTTGATATAGCCGTTTGTAACTGTTGCTGTTGCAGCATTACAGTAAGTGAGTGCAGGTGTTGTAAAACTGACAGGGGTAGAAAATGTCCCTTGCGTTCCACAAATGGTTGCGATCTCTACCTCGTATTGAGTCTGCTCAGTTAAAGAGGTAAGCGTTACACTATTAGTAAAAGGAGTTGTTACATTGATCGTTTGCCATGTAAGAGAAGGAGGTATTCTGTATCTTACAACATACGTGGCATTGGCTGTTGCAGTCCAGGTAACATTGGCTGAGGTAGCTGTAATATTATTTACTGCAATATTGGCTGGAGGAGTGTTGGTACAACTTGGTAACGTTGTCCCTGTCAATTGTAATCTCGGTAATACAGCATATCTGCTTGTTGCAGTAGGAAGATTTGCCGGATCCGGATTGGTCGTTGAATTGTAATAAATCATCCCACGGTTATTTCCTGCAGAATAACTTCCCCAGTTGGCGGTACATGATGTTCCTGTTGAATTTTCATCAACACCGATCACGACATTGCTGACGCCATCCCATAAGAAAGGTGTGCTTAGAGGAATTTCAACCCACGTACCTGCTACCATTGCCGGTAAAGTTCCAGAATATACCTGTGTTAAAGATGGGGTAGGGATCCAGCTTGAAGTGGTTGCAAAATCTGTTTGTGAGGTGTTTCCCATATACACTACCCATTGATTATAATTAGCCTGGGTAGCTGCAGTTGTGGAAACAAAAAACCTGATGGCTGTTATATAGTTATTTGTTCCTACAGCGGCTCCGATCTCTGAAGCCATATAAATTTGCTGGGAATAATTAAATCCAGAACAGGAATATACAGGTAAAAAAGCATGAGTAGCGGTGCCTCCTCCAATTTGCCCTGGAGTAAAAGGAGCCCCTGCAACCCATGGTGATTTATCCGTTGCAGAGCAGACAGATCTTATCCACCAATAATAGGTAGCACCCGAAGTAAGTGAGCTGATATTAGCACTTGTTCCGGGATTGGGTGTGCCTGATGTTGCAGCTGCAGGAGGAGTACTGTTTGTACTGTAATAATATTCATAGCCATTGGCTGGAGCTGGTGCCGGTGCAAGAGGAGCAGTCCAGTTCAGTGTTGCAGAAGTAGGTGCAATATTAGATGCAGGCAAAGTAACAGGTTCAAAACAGGTAGGAGCTTGTATTACCTGAACTTCATCTAATAATACATCATCATAAAAATCACCATTTCCTGCTACATCTTTATCAACGGTAAATTTTAACTGGATGGTTGTTCCTGCATAGCTGGCTGCCAGAGGAATACCAACTGTTCTCCATTCAGGAGAATTGGTGTCGCTAGACCAGACTTGTACCCATCCGGAACCGTTATTTACTGCAAGTTTTAGCTGATTGTTGTCAGCAGCAGGCACTGTACCGTTGAGTCCGGTTAAATGATCTTTAAACCATTCAAATTTGATGTAAGGATTGGTTAACCCTGCTAAGTTGATCTGAGGGCTTATCAGTTCAACGGTGTGTTCACCCGCATAAGGGGAAGATGCGTCAACCCATGCAAAAGTTCCGGCAGGCTTTCCTCCGTTTCCGGTGGCTCCATATCCGGCTGATCCGGAAAATTTCCACTTAACATTAGCGTTTGTAGAGGTGGAAGAAGGGTTTTGGCTGATCCAGCATGTTGGAAGTGCTCCGCTACTGAATGACTGTAAAAATGGCGCAGGAACGGGTGCGCAGGTTTGTCCCCGGGCATGCGCAAAAATCATTAAAAATAAGATAATGGGTAGAATTTTTCTCATATAGTTTCATTTTAAGTTAGAGTCTTATTCAATTTACTTAAGTGCTCTTTTGAAAAGTACACATGCTTTTTTATGGGATTCGTTTCAGAAACTCATAGAAAAACTCTGTTTTCAATTCACAGAGACGATAAGTGGGTTAAAGCATATCACTGTACTTCCACATCACCTCTTTAACAAAAGTGATCAATGGATAAACAGGAAAAATAGTAGAATACTAAGTAAGTGGGAATAATTTCAGTTGCAGATGAGTGATGGTTTAATTTATTTTATAAAAAAAAGCTCACTTTACTGCGTATAAGTTGTTGTAGTTTTTAATTTTTTTTGGAATCTTTCATTTTTAGATGGTTCTCTTTGATTAGTTTTTATTGTTATGGCTTGGGTAAAATTAATTTATTAAAAATTGAATGTTACTATACTTTCGTATAGTTTTAAATCAAAACTTGATGAATTAATCAGAAACTGATCCTCCAGAAATGCTTTCAAAACAGAAAAAATACAAGTTTCCTTTTAAAAATAATGATTTATATAAATATCTTTCTTTCATTCTTTTGCTTTTTTTCTTTTTTCATCTCCGTACAAAGTGGAAAAATATAATTTTCAAGGTATTAAAAATGTAATAAAATGTTGCTGTGTAGATTTTTTTATTATCAAAATAAATGATTTATAGTTTTTAGTTTAATTATAATTAAGTTTTGATAGATTTTTTATTTAGCTTAATTATGAATATGTTTGCAAAAGTCGCCTAATAAAAAAGTTTTATATCTTAATTATCATGTCAAAAATATGAGTGATAAAAATAATTTATTATATGCCGGAAAGGCATCAGAGAAGTATCTTAATGTACTAAAAGCGGTATCGGAAACCAGTCTGGGCTGTGTTTACATTGCAGATCTTAAAACAAAAAAATTAGAGTTTATTTCTGAGAACCCTCTTCTTTTTTCTGGTTTAAGTGCTGCTGAAGTTGAAAAAATGGGTTATAATTTTTTTCGTAAATACACCAAGAAGGCAGATCTTGACATATTAAAGAAAGTAAGTACCTACGGATTAAAATTTTTTGAATGCCTTTCACCTGAAGAAAAAAAAGTACATACCATTACCTATGATTTTCATCTGAAATATGCCAATAGTGTAGATGTGCTTGTAAATCATAAGATTACACCTATAGAACTCTATGATGATGGAGAAATCTCCAAAATAGTCTGTGTAGTGTCTTATTCTCTCAACCGGTCTGCGGGAAATATCAGGATCGTTTCCAATACCTCAGAAACCTATTGGAAGTATAATCTCTTCACGGGAAAATGGACAGAAGAATCTAAAGTTGCCCTAAAATTAAGGGAAATAGAAATAATACGGCTTTACCTCCAGGGATTAAAAATAGAAGAAATTGCAGAACAATTGTTTGTGTCACCAAGTACTATAAAGTTTCACAGAAGCAAATTGTTTGAGAGAATTGGAGTGAAGAATATCATCGAAGCAATATCCTACGTAATAACGAATAATTTGATTTAAACTTTATTTTTTTAAATGCTTCCAGGCCGAAATGGCTGAGAATCAAAATAGAACGCTCAGTATAACTTACCGTTTTTAACTACAAAACTGGTTGCTTTCTGTGTATTGTTTTCTGAACATTCTCCCTCTGCAGAATGATAGAAGGAGAGTGCCCGGAACAGCTTAATTAAGCTGATAATTTGTAATTACTAGACTCAGGATGAAATGAACATAATTCTGTTCTACCTCTTTTCTGTTAATCAGTTTGTTTTTGTATTCATAAGAGTTCAGGTCTCTGGATAATTTCTGATAGGTTTCAAAATCATCACCCTTTATCTTTACTCTTATATTACCATCTTTTCTGTTGATAATGACATTATCTAAAGTTCTTACTTTAAATAAAACCTCACATAATGTAGGACGAGCCTTCATTGACCCGATATATCTTTCAACTATATTAATCTTGAACGAATCAAATATGATATTATTAAAAACGATTTTAGAATTAGGCTCCTGAGTGTTGAGTTCAAGTTTATAGTTCATTACTTTATAAATTTTGGCAAATATAAGTTTAATTATGCCAAAAAACAGACTGTTTTAATAGATCATTCCCATATTAATGATTGAATTTTATTCTGTAAACACAAAATCATGTGAAAATGTGAATATTAGGGGCTTATAAATGAGGGAAAAACAAAAGTGTTCTCAACTTTTTATTTCCTTTTATTTTTTTCATAATAGGCATTTCCGTAATTTTATTGTCTGTATAACAAAATTCATATTAATACCAATATAATGGAAAGATATAGTTATGGGATGGTTGGCCTTGGAGTAATGGGGCGGAATCTGCTTTATAATATCGCTGACAACGGGTTTTCAATCGCAGGATTTGACCTTGATCAGGAAAAAGTGAAAGAATTAGAAGGCGGAGCTGCTTCAGAAATGAAGGTAAAAGGTACAGGCTCTTTAGAAGATTTCGTATCCGCACTGGAAGTTCCAAGAAAAATTATTCTTATGGTTCCTGCAGGAAAACCTGTAGATGCTGTGCTGGAAAATATTACCCCACTTTTAAGCGAAGGCGATATCGTGATTGATGCAGGAAATTCTTATTTTGAAGATACCAACAGACGTGTTGCTGATCTGGCATCCAAAAAACTGCATTTTATGGGAATGGGAGTGTCAGGAGGTGAAAAAGGTGCCAGAACAGGACCAAGTATAATGCCGGGAGGTGATCTGGAAGCCTTCAAACTTCTGAAACCAATGCTGGAAGCCATTGCTGCAAAAGTAGACAACGAAGCATGTACAGCATACATGGGAAAAGGATCTGCCGGAAACTATGTGAAAATGGTACACAACGGTATTGAATATGCAATTATGCAGCTTATCAGTGAAGCTTATGATCTTCTTAAAAGAGGAGCTGGCTTAAATAATGAGCAGCTCTATCAGGTTTTCAAAGAATGGAATAATGGCGAAATGAACTCTTTCCTTATTGAAATTACCAGAGATATATTCACCCAAAAAGATTCATTAACAGATGGCTATCTTGTAGATCAGATTTTAGATAAAGCAGGAGCGAAAGGAACCGGGAAATGGACTTCCGAGCAGGCTATGGAAATAGGAGTTTCTATTCCTACCATTGATATTGCTGTAACTTCAAGAATTTTATCTGCCTATAAAGCTGAAAGAGTTCAGGCTTCAAAAATCTATGCTGAAAGCGAAATTACAAAGCCGGAAAATACAGAATTGTTCATCAAAGAAGTAGGCGATGCTCTTTTCCTTTCTACCTTAATCAGCTATGCACAAGGTTTATCTTTACTGGTAAAAGCATCTGAAGAATACGGTTTTGAAATTCCATTGAAAGATGTTGTAAAAATCTGGAGAGGAGGTTGTATTATCCGTTCTGTATTGCTGGAAAAATTCTATTCAGCGTATATCCAAAATCCTACTCTTTCTAATATTCTTCTTGATCAGGATATTTCTGAACTGGTAAAATCAAAAATCAAAGCTTTAAGAAAAACAGCAGGATATGCCGTTACCAACGGAATCTCAAGTTTAGGAATCCAGACGGCTTTGGGATATTTTGATGCCTATACTACAGAATCTCTTCCTGTGAATCTGATCCAGGCTCAGCGTGATTATTTCGGAGCTCATACGTATCAGCGTATTGACAGAGAGGGAGTTTTCCATACTTCTTGGCAAAGTGCAAACAATTAAAAATTCGGAAGAAATGAATCAAAATAGAATCTTGCAGCCAACAACTATTGTTATTTTTGGTGCTACAGGAGATCTGGCAAAAAGAAAACTTTTTCCGGCATTTTATAACTTATACATCGATGGCAGAATGCCCAAAGGCTTTAATATTGTAGCATTGGGAAGGGCAGAAAATACCAACGAAAATTTCAGAAATTATATCAAAGAAAACCTTGAGAGCTTCTCCAGAAAAAAAGTAACTTCTGAGGACTGGGCAGGGTTTCAGGCTCATATTACTTATTTTCAGCATCAGCTGGATGAAGAAAGTTCTTATCAGAATTTACAGCAAAAATTGCAGGATTTTGATTCCGTGTATGGGATAAGAGCAAACAGGTTATTTTACCTATCCATAGGACCTAATTTTATTGCCACAATATCCAATCATATCAAAACGACTTCCTTAGCTTCTGATCCGAAAAAAGATCGTATTATTATTGAAAAGCCTTTTGGTCATAATAAGCAGTCAGCCATTGAATTAAACAGTCTTTTGGCTAAAACTTTTGAAGAAGAACAAATCTATCGTATCGACCACTATCTTGGGAAAGAAACAGTGCAGAATATATTGGCGTTCAGGTTTGGGAATTCAATTTTTGAACCTTTATGGGACCATAAATATATAGAATCGGTACAGATTACGGTAGCGGAAGAAGTTGGGGTAGAGACAAGAGGAGCTTTCTATGAACAGACAGGAGCATTAAGAGATATGATTCAGAACCACCTGTTGCAGATTCTGTGTATGGTAGCTATGGAACCACCGGCTTCATTGCAGTCTGGTGAAATCAGAGACCGAAAAGTAGACGTTCTGAAATCTATCCGTAGAATATCTTCCGATCAGGTGGATCATTATGCAGTAAGAGGTCAGTACGCAAAAGGTACTATAAACGGAGTAGAAGTGAAAGGTTACCGCCAGGAAGATGGAATTGCAGCAGATTCCAATACAGAAACTTTTGCAGCGATAAAATTTTATCTGGATAATGAAAGATGGCAGGATGTTCCTTTCTATGTACGTACCGGAAAGAAAATGAAAGAAAAGCACTCTTATATTACGATCCAGTTTAAGCCGCTTCCTCATTCTACTTTTTCAGACAGTCCGCACCTTTTATCTGCTAACCGACTGATTATTAATATTCAGCCAATGATGGATATCAGGCTGCAGTTTATGACGAAAAAACCGGGATTGACGTTGGATTTGAAACCTGCAGAAATGATTTTTGACAATTTTGCCTGCCAGGATGATACTCCGGAAGCTTATGAAACCTTATTACAGGATGCTCTTTTAGGAGATCTTACTTTGTTTATGCGTTCTGATCAGGTGGAAGAAGCATGGGATGTTGTCACCACCATACAGGAAGCCTGGGAAAATAATAAAGATTTATCCTTCCCGAATTATAAAGCAGGAAGTTGGGGCCCGGAAGATGTGAATGCTTTGGTAGAAAGGCAAGGACACAGCTGGGTATAAAACAAATTAAATTTAAACAGAAAAAAATGAATATTACAGTATTTGACGATCTGGAAAAGCTGTACACAAAGGCTGCAGATGCATTTGTTGACCTTTCAAAAAAATCTATTCAGAAAAATGACCGTTTTGTAGTGGCTCTCAGTGGAGGTTCTTCACCCAAAGCCATTTTCAAACTTTTGGCAACACCGGAATATAAAGAACAGATTGAGTGGAATAAAGTCTACTTTTTTTGGGTAGATGAAAGATGGGTTCCTTTGAACGATGATAAAAGCAACTTCCGAATGACAGATGAGGCACTTCTTAATCAGGTTCCGGTAGACCAAAACCATATCTTTCCTATGTATGCTGATGGAATAAGTCCTGAAGACTATGCTAAGGCTTATGAGCAGCAGATTAGAACTGTTCTTGGTGATGAAGGTATTTTTGATTTTATCCTGCTGGGAATGGGAGATGACGGTCATACGGCTTCATTATTTCCGGGAGAAGAAGTTTTAAATGAAAAAGAAAAATGGGTGTCTGCCTATTATCTTAAGCCTCAGGAAATGTTCAGAATCACATTGACTGCACCTATTATCAATAATGCGGATCATATTCTGGCTATTGCATTTGGTGAATCTAAAAAACATGCACTGAATGAAGTTCTGAATGGTGAATATAATCCTTCATTATATCCAATGCAGCTTATTGAGAAGAAGGATGGATTTCAGTTTTTTACAGACGAAAAAGCCAGAGGTTAATATACTTCAATCTTAAAAAATAAGAGACTGTCCAAGGACAGTCTCTCTTCATATCAACTATTCTAATACCGGATTCCCGGTAAATACAATTTTCTGTACATTAAAACGAAAATAAGGTAGGCTAAATGAAAACAGCATCATTAGAGAACTCATGACGCTGCAGCATTTAGTGTTTTTACCTTAGTTGCTTTTTGTTCGAAACTTTTAATTTTTCCAACTCAAATAGTGCTTCTATGTAAAATGGTTATTAGTTTTGAACAAATATACAAAATAAGACACTTCATAGTGTCTAAAAATTAAAAAAATGAAAAATATTTTGATCAGCAATTTGGAACCTCAAGAAAACCCTTTCGCATACAGCATTATAAGAGAATAATAAAATTGTAAAAAGTAGATTGAAGTATATAAAAAATGACAATATGATAGGCGACCGATAAAAATATCATCATTACTAAAAGCAACACCATTACATACATAATGATGCTGCTGAAGTAATGTTTACCTCAGTATTCAATATTACAATATGTATACTGAGGGAACTAACGGTGCAATCTGATCTCTCTCAACCTCACAACTCTGATTGTCTGTTATAAAAATGGTTATTAGTTTCTGCAAATATATAAATTTAGACACTAAAAAGTGTCTAAAATGAAAAAAAATTCATAAACTTGTACGATTGAAAGTTTACCATGGAAAGAAAGTCTGTAGCAGGAAGTATCCGGAACAAGGAACGCAGTAAAAAAAAGTTTTTGGATGCAGTTGGAAAGATACTGAGAACAAAAGGGTATACTGCCTTGAAAGTGAATAGTATTGCTGCTACAGCCGGGGTGGATAAAAAAATGATTTACTCTTATTTTGGAGGGATAGACGGCTTGATAGACGAGTATATCCGGTCACAGGATTACTGGAGCAAAGTAACCATTGAAGAGATTGAAAAAATAAAACCCAAATTGGATGACGGAGGGAAATCTTTCATGGAAGAAATGCTTTTATCTCAATTTGATTATGTGTATTCCAGCAAAGAAGCGCAAAAACTCCTTCTTTGGCGCTTATCAGAACCCCGCAAATCTTTAAAAAAACTTACAGAAATCCAGGAAGAAAACGGAGAGTATATATTTAAACTTTTGATGGATTCCCATTTTAAAGATAATGCTGAAGATGTACGCTCTATTATGGCCATTATGGTTTCAGGACTTTATTACCTGAATATGTTTTCCTCTCTTAATGGAAGCATTTTCTGTGGAATAGATGTCAATACGCCTAAAGGAAGAGATAAGATCAAGAAAGCCATTTCTTTCATGTTGCATCATACCTATGAAAACCTCTAGAATTCTTCATTTTGAAAATTGAGCTTCCTGTAAAAAAACAAAACCATTAGAAATCTAATGGTCTGTCTATAAGTTGTGTTTCTACCTTAGTTGTTTCGTGTTTGAAATTGTCTTAAAGTATGGGAACTCAATAATACAATTTGATTGTCTTATTTTTCAACCTAATAGTGTTTTAAAATATATAGTTGGTTTTAGTTTGTACAAATATATAAAATAAGACACTGTGAAGTGTGTAAAATGATAAAATTTTTCTTAATTTTATTTAATGTTTTGAAATTCAGTATATTATTTTTTGTTATAAGAGTAAGAACTTCTATTAATTAATCTTTTTCAATAGGTTTAACCTGTAAAATACAACACAATTTCTATTGTATAGTAAGTGTATGCTTTCTAAAAAGAATAAGTGATAAAAAATATCTATAAAAAAGTATTTTATTTAATATCATTCCATTTTTTTGAGATGAAAAAACAGCATCACTATAGAAAAATGATGCTGCTGGTTGTGTTTTTACCTCAGTCGTTGATGTTCGAAATATTTTAAACTGAGGGAACTAACGATACAATCTGAATAGTTTTTTATTTTTCAACTTCAATAGTGTTTTATATATAGAATGGTCTTAGTTTTTGCAAATATATACAAATACATTAAATTAGACACTGGTTAGTGTCTAAAATGATAAAAAAATTTCTTAAACTTGTATATTGAATGTTTAGTCATGGAAAGAAAGTCAGCATCAGGTAGTATTAGGAATAAGGAACGCAGCAAGAAAAAGTTTTTGGATGCCGTTGGAAAAATACTGAAAACGAAGGGATATGCAGGATTGAAGATTAATGATATTGCTGCAACTGCCGGGGTAGATAAGAAAATGATCTATACTTATTTTGGCGGAATGGATGGCTTGATGGACGAATATGTCCGTACACAGGATTTCTGGGTAAAAGTAACCAGCGAGGAAGTGGAAAAGATGAAACCGAATCTTGAAGATGGAGGCCGAGAATTTATCGAGCATATGCTTCTTTCACAGTTTGATTACGTATACGCCAATAAAGAAGCTCAAAAACTATTGTTGTGGACTATTTCTGAGCCCCGGAAATCATTAAAAAAACTGATTGATACTCAGGAAGAAAATGGAGAATATATCTTCAAATTATTGATGGAATCCCGTTTCAAAGATAAAATGGATACCTACCGTTCTATTATGGCCATCATGGTTTCAGGACTATACTACCTCAATATGTTTGCATCTCTGAATGGCAGCCTTTTCTGTGGTATAGATACCAATACTCCTGAAGGGCGTGAAAAAATCAAAAAGGCAATATCTTTCATGGTTGAACAGACCCATGATAATCTATAATCTATTATAAAGAACATAAAAAAAGGGGCAAATTATTGCCCCTTTTTTTGTATAATACCTGGTAGTCTATCCTTTATGATAAGGACATCCTGAAGCTGCTTCAGAATTTCCGTTGGTATTATAAAATTGTTCTTCAATAACCTTTCTCTGATCCTCAGGAATATCCTGTATCTTACGAAGGGTATTAACCTGAATATGAGGCCAGCTTGTAGTACCTCCATCGTTTCCGAAATCAAATTCAAAGAATACGATTTGTTCATATTGAAGCTGAAGAATTTCTTTTCCATCTTCAATTACGGTTTCAATCCACATGTCCATATCCACTTCAACAGTCGGAACGAAACGGTTGACAAAAGGAACATTTAAAACTCCTCCCTGTGCTCCGGTTTTCATTTTGGAAGACATTCTCACATGAACATAATTGCTGACATGTTGACCTCTTAACGTATCTCTTAATCTTAAATCAGGGCGTACAGAGTAAGGATATAAATCATCAGCCAGTATTCTCTGGGTATAAATTTTGTTTGAACCCGGATCATTATCATCATCAAGTGTTTCATGAACCCACTTCGGTGCTGGTTGATCAAGATCAATGATTTCCTCAGGAGTTACTCCTGCATTACCCATTGTACGTGAAATTGAAAGGTGATTGGTTTCCCAGGCTTCTTTACCATAAGGGAACTGAGGAGAGCCTTCAATTAAATAGTACGTCTTTTTATCTTTATTTTGAGGAATGATATCTCCAAGCAAAGTAATGGTACTTCCATGAGGGATAACACCGCTTCTTGAGATAGAGTAGTCCGGGATAAAATAAGGACCGTCGAGTCCTGCTCCCGGCTTTATTTCCTGTGCCGGAATGATTTCATAATAAGGCTGTCCCGGCTCCAGCTGGCTTTGAAGAATATATTTAGGGTTGGGCTCTCCGTCTGGTGTTATCCTTAGCAAAGGCTCATCTCTGTATTTGCCGGTATATCCATATTTAGCATCTTCTGTTGAAATAGCATGAATACCACGGTCTCTTTCAATAGATTCTTTCGTTGCTGCATGATTATAGACATCACTCAGCCATAGGTACATTCCGTTTTCTTCGTGGATAGGTGTATATTTCAGAGCCTCCTGTCCTGGGATAGCATTAACACTTTTAATGCTTTGTTCGTATTTAACTGCTCCGCAGAAAAGCTCACTGGCACCACCACGGTTACGTACTCCTCCGGGAACGATGGAAAATGTAAGTTTCTCAATATATTCTTCACTGTCAAAAGCAAATTTTCCGGGTATCGTTCCTGAATTGGTTCCGGGGGAAGGCATAATAGTAGTATGTACTCCGCTTGCTAATGATGGTTTTGGAACATCTTTATTGTAATTGACATTATAGCTTACCCAGGTACCATCCAGTGCAGCCAGAACTCCATAATCTACATTATTTTCAATTGCCTGCAGGTTGTCTTCTCTGAATGGTCTTACCGGATCATCAATAAGAAGTTTTGAATAGCCATCCATTACTTCAGCCAGATTAACTTCCTTCTGACCCGGCATTTTGCGGAATAACTGTTCTCCTCCCGCTTCCGGACTTTCTTTTTTTCTTTTAAGCATGATATATCGTTTTTATGGTTATAGGTTGATGTATTCGAATGTTGGCCCAGCGTTAGTCTGCGCATCCAGCGGTTGTTTCATCAGATTAACAGCCTGCTCTTTCAGGGCATACATATACATAATAGATTTTTCGAGTTCTCTCTGATTTCCTTCCACAGCACTTTGGATGGCGTCTAATAAACGTCTGTAGGTTTTATTAAACTCAACAGCCTGTGCATGTAATTCTTTATTTTTTACATAGTCTTCCATCTTCGGATTAGGTTTCATAGGATAGGCTTCATTCCAGTCTACCAGTAGATCTTTTCCTGTAGGTGGTGTCGTTACCGGCATCATTCCGTTTTCATCCATGAAAGGCTCATAGTTTCCTCCCAGATAGAAATGCTCATGGAAAACTTCTTTGAATCTGAAATAGTGTGCCAGTTCAACCCCTTCTTCAAACTGGGATGGGTCAACATCAAAAATAGAGTCATCAGCACCTTCACCTTGCCCTTTGATTTCCTGGAAAACGGCAATTACTCCGACCAAAGCCTCTACAGAATGTAATTTTCCTCCACTTCCGTAATATTGTTCCGGGCGGATCTGTTTTTTTGAATCTCCTGTAAAAATTCCTCCGCTATTTAATTCCTCAAAATTTGTTGGAAGTTTTCCATGTTCTTTGTAATAAGCAATGATTTGGAAAATAACAATATAGAAGAATAGTACGTCATAATATTCACCGATAGTATGTACGTTTTCCATG
This sequence comes from Chryseobacterium sp. T20, assembly GCF_047345655.1. Classification (NCBI taxonomy): domain Bacteria; kingdom Pseudomonadati; phylum Bacteroidota; class Flavobacteriia; order Flavobacteriales; family Weeksellaceae; genus Chryseobacterium; species Chryseobacterium sp. T20. The sequence goes on along the minus strand of NZ_JBLFDU010000008.1, from coordinate 66,556 downwards.
ATGAAGCCCTTCATGTTTTCAAGAGTCCAGAAGTTGTTTTCCTGTATTGCAGCTCTTTGAGAATATAATGCGGAAGTGTCAGCTTCGTGATCATATTTCGGAGCTTTTACCAAAGGCTGACTTGGACTTTCAATCGCGATAAATGTGGCAATGCTGTTGCTGGAGAATGTTTCCAACCCTACATAGAAATCAACATTCATCGGCAATTTCATCGGATAAGTAGGGTAGTTTTCCTGTTTGTTGACAGAAGGCTGAATGTCAATGGCATTCAGAACATTACAAACCATAATCAGGTGAAGCATCTCTTCTACAGCAACACTTCGGATAATTTGTGAAGCCAGAGCGTTAGTTCCATCCTTGATCGAATACAAAGCTGTAAGGTAAGGAGGAATGGTAGAATGTTCGATAAGAATGGCCGTTTGCAATAGGTCTTGTAAAACCGGTTTGTAATCAATTTCTGTTATCCCTTTTTTTAATTCTGAAACTCCGGAACCCAACTCAGATTCCAGATAAGCATTGAAATCTTTGATCTGATCATTAAGCAAAAGATTCGTTAAGGTTTTGCTGTGATGTTTTAACCCTTCTATCCAATCTTCTTTGCTAAGTGTTGAATCAAATAATAAAGAAGGTAATGAAACGGCTTCAGTAACAACGGCGCTTCTCGCTGCCATTCTGCCTGCGGTTAATAACGTTTCCTGTGGTTGTGCTGTTTTATTGATAAGTCTTTGTCTCATGTTGTTATTTTTTAAGTTGAATTTCAAGATCAGCCAGAATAGATTCTACCGAACGGATCGTGAATGCTGATAAGGTTAAAGTAGGGTTTGAAGTTCCCAGAGTCGTCATATTTCCAGCTCCTACAATGTATAAATTCGGGTGATCCCAGGCTTTACAATAGCTGTTGGTTACAGAGTCTTCTGCTGTAGAACCCATTCTGTGAGTTCCCACGATGTGGCCGGCCCCGTTATAAGAATATCTTTCTCCATTGTACATCACAGAATTCTTGTCTTCTGCAGTATACTTTGTGAAATTCTCAATATTTAATCTTTTAAACATCTGATCAGAGGCATGTTTTGCCTGTTCCATCGCTTTCATTTCATACTCTGTCAGTTCATAATGAATAACAGGACGCGGAATTCCCATGACATCCAGATACTGATCGTTAATCGTAACTCTGTTATTAGGATTGGGAAGCTGTTCAATTTCAAAATGGAATAATACCTGCTTTGAAAGTCTGTCAGTGAGTTTTTCTCTTAATTTTGCCCCAAAATATTTTTCTTTGATAAAGTAGGCTACATCAGAGCCCGGAGAAAATGCCGGCCATCCCCAACCCCAGTTGTCAAGAGGAGAAATCCATGCTGAAAATTGATCTCTGAAGCTTCCGTCACGGAAAGACGAAATGTTTGTCGTAGAACCAGGACCTCTGTAAGGATAAACCGGTTCAGGGAAAAGTCCCCAGGTAAGCATTACCATATGATCCATTAGGTTTCTTCCCACCTGATCACTGCTGTTGGCCGCTGTTTTGACAACGTTGTTAACCGTATATTTGGAGTTCAGTAGAATTTTTGGATTTTCAAAAGCATTAGCAGCCAGAATTACGATGGCTTCCGAAGTATCAATAGATTCTTCAACAAAATCTGTTTTCTCTTTTGAGGTATATCTTCTTAAATGAACCTTCGAGATTTTATCTTTATCATTTTGGTCAATACTTAATCTGTAAACCACACTCTGTGCCTGGATCTGCATGTATGGATTACGTTTAAGATTTTCGTTGTCATTAATTTTATATAAAGCTTTTTTCAATGTTTTTAAAGCATTGTACTTAGCCTGAACAGGACAGATCGGAACACAGGAAGCATTCCCTTCACAGCGTTCTCCCATATAAGGATTCCATACTGAGCCAAGTGCCTTGTATTCTTCTTTTTCAGAGCTGTCTAAAACCAGTTTATATCCGGAGTCTTTTGGCTCAGCTTTGATGATCTTTGTTTTCCCGTATTTTGGATTCGGAATAGAATTTCTTCCCTGTGGAGAAGGTACCATCATTAATGGAATCTCTCCGGAGCTTAGCTTTACGCTTGTCCCTTTAAGTCCCTCAATAATCTTATGATCCATATAACTCTGAGGAATTTCTTCCATCGGAAATACATAGTTTCCATAATATTCTTCCGTTTTCTCCGTAATTGGATATTCCTGCCTTGAGACATCTCCGGAAACTCCGATTTCAAATTCTGCCATTTCATAATAAGGCCTTAGTTCTTCATAATTTATCGGCCAGTTGACAGACGTTTTTTCATCAGAATCCGGCTTTGGAATGGTGATGCCATATTTTTCTGTAAGCTTAAAATCGTTGGGAAGCATTCTTGGTGTAGTTCCCAGCCAGTGAAGGGTAGTTCCTCCGCCTACTCTTATCGCATCACTTGCAAAAGGCATGGGACCAAATTGTACGAGATATCCCTTTTTATCCGGATACGGCTGAACAATGTGTTCCATATCCAGAACGTTGGGAGAAGGTGCCTGTTTTAAGTTCGGATAAGGAGAATTGGGAACTTTGGCTTCCTCTCTGTAAAAAGTACGGATATATTCATTGTAAGTGGTCATTGAGGATACCGAATCCAGTTCAATACCAGCTTCCAGGCCTGCTTCGTACATAAGAATTGATATTTCCTTGATATTATCCGATTTTCCGGCATCTGCACGATGGATCATTTTTCCTTTGGTTGCATCAAATACATGATCGGACAATAGCTTCGCGATCAATGATCCTGCGATCCCCGTTCCTACGATGATCACATCTTTTTTGTTATTGGTCTGGCTCATGAGTTACTGTTTACAGGTTTAATATTCCATGATTTATATCCTGGCTGTTTGGCTCCCGGAGGATGGGAGTGCATCAGATTCCATACAAGACCTTCCTTGTAAGAAAGATCATTGATATAGGCTCCTTCCCATGTTCCCAAATACCACATGGTGATTACTTTTCCGGCAATGTCATTCATTCCCGGATTCCCGATAATTTCAGATTGAATGGCCTTGTTTATTTCTTCTTTCCCTGAATGATTTTCAAGGATATTTTTAGAAACGGTAAGGAATTCTACGAAAGTTGCTGCTTCCACGCTTTTTAAAACATAAGTATAATACGTTTCTGCAAGCCCTGTTGACTGTAGTTCATTTACTGTAAATCCGGCAAGCGCTTCCGAGATAGACATAAACACGTCGAAATAATAATCATCGACGTTGAGAATTTTGTTAATAATATTCATTTCGTAAAAATTTGGGTTAGATATCTTCAACTCCTTTTAATGGGAGGTTATCATGCCGATCGATCTATAGTTGCCGGATTCTTCAGATAACACCTCTTTTTCAGAAATGATTGAATGTATTTCAAGCGATCCATAGTTATCAATTTTGTTTATCCGAAATTAATCAGAACTCAGCAGATGAGATTCAGTATTTCTACGTAATTTGTGTTTGTGCAATTTTAATTTTTTGTAACAAATCCTTTCTATCAGGGTGTTTCAAGAGGTTGTGTTTTCACCTAGTTTAGAATTATTTTAAATAATGTGGTGTTGAATAGAGAATTAGATTTTAATGTTGGAAAAGTCAATACTTTAAAAAATAATAATAATTTGATGATCAGAATGTAACGAAAGCGAAACGGCAAATGTCTAATCTGTATAATTGAACTTTTTACCCAATTATCACTGATCATGAAACGACTTATCTTAACTTTATTATGCTTTGCTTCCTCTATTTTGCCTGCACAAGGATTTAATAACAAAAAAGAAAAAGCTATTCCTTCCAAAAATTTGAATGAACAAACAATTCATCAGTCTATTCAAAAGGAAACAGATAAGATATTCAGTAAATTGGTGAATATCAGACGGGATTTTCATGAAAACCCGGAGCTGGCAGGGAAGGAGAAGCAAACGCAGGAAAAAATCAAGAAGTATCTGTTGGATCTTGGAATAGAAGTTCAAACAGAGAGTTATGGACATAGTGTTGTAGGGATTCTGAAGGGTGACAAAAAAGGGAGAAAGATTGCCTGGAGATCAGATATGGATGCCCTTCCGAATGATTATCCCGATCCTGAAACTTTCAAATCAAAAATAAAAGGAATTCAGCATGGTTGTGGTCATGATATCCATATGGCGATTGGATTAGGAATTGCAGAGGTTCTTGCAAAAAATAAACAATCATTAAAAGGGACGGTTTATTTTATATTCCAGCCTGAAGAGGAAACCTTCAAAGGAGCAAAAGAAATGCTTCATAATGGACTACTTTCCAGAATAAATCCTGATGAAATCTACGGATTGCATGTGACCGCCACGCCTGTCGGGCAAATTATGGTGAAGCCCAATGAAATGTTTGCTTATCAGAAAAAAATAAGAATTCAGCTAAAAAACGGATTATCAGAAGACGTGCTTAACGGCTTGGGAAAAAAGATCAGCAATTCATTATTCCGGACTTCTAATGGAGGAAAACCCTGGGAATTACAATCTATCGTAGATCCTAAAATAGGACTGACAAATCCTGATACTATTTTCAAAGACTATCTGTTCACTGACGGAAAATTCAACATGTATTCCAAAAACAACGAATCATTTCTTGAAACGTACTTGTATGAGACAAACTCCATTAATTTAGATAAAATAATTCCTACAGTTCAAAAAGTGATTGAAGACAACGGGTATAAAGATCAGCTTCTTTCTGTTTCATTTGTTCAGGGAAATCCAACGATCGTCAATGATGAAAGACTGACCCGTTCAGCAACAGAAATTCTTCAGAATTTGTATGGCAAAAATGCAGTTGCTCCGGATTATGGTCAGGTTCCGTTTTTTAATGATGATTTTTCTTATTTTCAAGAAAAAATCCCAGGAGTATACTTCTTCCTGGGTGGTTCCAATTTTGAAAAAGGCATGATCGCTATGAATCATTCTCCCAATTTTCAGGTGGATGAAGAAAGTATCAGAACGGGAGTTAAAAGTTTTTCATCCTTAATCGTTGAGCGTCTTAACAGAAACTAATTTTTCACCGCAATGGCATCAATCTCGAACAACATTCCAGGTAAAGCCAACTGATTTACCGGAATAAGGGTGCTGGTAGGCAAGTATGAACTTTTCCATACTTTTTTCGCTTCTTCTGCCCATATTTCAAGTTTTTCCTGGTTGTGGTCAACAATGAGAAGAGTGATTTTGACAATATTATCAAATGTCATGGAGTGGCTCTGCAAAACGGTTTCCATATTTTTTAAAGCATCCTGAACCTGAGTTTTGAAGTCATCTGCCAGTACATGATTTTCACCTACACCGCCACTCTGTCCGGATATAAAACACATCCTGGAAGGAGATTCCACAGAAATACTGTGAGAAAAACCATAAGGACTGGGATTAAATAGTTCAGAAGGGTTAATCAGTGTGGGTTGTTTATTGTTTTCCATAATCTTTCATTTAATAAAGTAAAAATGAGAGAAAAAAATTGAAAAAGTCTTTACATATGTTGAGAAAAATATTCTTTTAATTCTGTAAATATTGCTTTGGTTTATACTTCAATTCTGATACAAAAAATGCTGTTCCTCTGAACAGCATTTTTAATTTTTACTCTACAACAATACTTTCAATCCCTTTTTGTAGGGCTGTATCCTGGATAACCGGAACAGAAAGTCCTTCTGCACGGACAACAGAAATATCTGTCATTCCCATAAATCCAAGAGTTTGTTTTAAGTAAGGAACCACAAAGTCATAAGCTTGTCTTTCTCCTTCAGAATACACTCCGCCACTGGAAAAAGCAAGATATACTTTCTTATTTTTTACCAATCCTTCAGGACCATTTTCGCTATAGCTGAATGTTTTTCCTGCTCTGGCGATATGATCAAGCCAGGATTTCAATGTAGAGGTGATACTGAAGTTGTAAAGAGGAGCTTCAATAATGATGATATCTGCTTCATGCAATTCATCAATTACAGTGTCTGAAAGTTTTACTGTTTCCAACTGCTCAGAAGTACGGTTTTCAGCCGGGGTAAAAAATGCATTGATATGTGTTTCTTCCAAATGAGGAAAAAGAGGATTGGTCAGATCTCGTTTTTTTAAAACACTGTCAGGATATTTGTCTGTAATTTTTTCTACAACAGCATTTCCCAGTTTTTTACTGATTGATGACTCGCTTCTTGGGCTTGAAGTAATATGAAGTACTCGTTTCATTTTTTATTTTTTTTAAAATTGATGTTTCAAAATTATTTATATTTACTAATAAAAAGATAGTAGTTACCAAAAGGTTAGTAATAACATTTAGGTTAGTAATAACAGAAAACAGAGACAATGGAAGAAGAAAAAATAGTGTATTCAAGGCCGCAATGCAGTACTCATCTGTCTGCTACAGAGGATGCTTTGTACGTTTTGGGAGGCAGATGGACCATTCGGGTTATGATTGCTATTCTGGGTGGACATACACGCTTCAATGAACTGCAAAGAACCATCAGTGGCATTTCAGCAAGAGTATTATCCAGTGAATTGAAAAAGCTGGAGGTGAATCATTTGGTGGAAAGAACTGTTATCACAGACCAGAAGCCGGTGTTGGTAGAATATGTTCCCACAGAATACAGCGAGTCACTGAAAGATGTTATTGCTGCACTGGCAGATTGGGGAGCAAAACATAAAAAGAAAATTACAGCCTGATATCAGGCCGGATGAGTAGTGTTGATATTAAAATATACCATGTTTTTGGTATTTGATAAGTTACGGCATTGCTTATGCTTTAAGTATTTTTTATTCAAATTAATAATAACAAGATGGTCATAAATGAAGACTTATTATTTTCTCACGGAGCCACTCTGGAAAACTATGAAGCAGGAGATGCTGTTTTTCAGGAAGGTACCGCAGCAAAATATTATTTCCAGATCAGGCATGGTACTGTGAAACTCAATACATTTTTGGAAGACGGAAAAGAATTTGTTCATGGACTTCCCTTTGATGGACATTGTATTGGTGAAAGCTATTTATTTACAGATCATCATTATGCCATTAATGCTATTGCTGTTACGCATTGTGAAATTATTAAAGTTTCCAAAACTAAAATTCTCGAAATACTGCTGGAAAAGCCTGAATTAATGCTTGAGATTAATAAATACATGGCTGACAGAATGCATTTCAGATTTATGATTTCCAGCTTTCTGGCAATTTCAGATCCTATCGTAAAGCTCATGAAGCTTTTTGATCATATTAAAAAATATTTCGGATTTGAAGAACCTTATTCATTTCTGGTTCCCTATACCAGACAGCAAATAGCTACCTTAACCGGTCTTCGGGTTGAGACGGTGATCCGATATGTCAAGAAAATGGAAGAGCAGAAAATGGTTAAAATTGAAAGCACTAAAATTTATTATTAGCTTTCAGAAATTCATTTTAAGTTTTATTATTATGAAGTTGTTTAAACTTTTATTTTTTTAATATAAACCGTTTCTACTTTAATATTAAGACAGGCTGATAGGTATTCTGGTAAATTCCTTCAGAAATACTTCTGCTTGCCAGATAATACAAAAAGCTGTGTTTACCGGGCAGTGCTATAATAAGGTCTGCTTTATCAGATGTAGCAAAGTTCAGGATACCCTTGATAACATTTTCATCATGAGAATAATGAATACTGCTTGGGATTTCCGTTAAATGTTCGCGGATGTAATCTTCCAATTCCTTTTTTTGGTTCTCGTCCTCTTTTTCGCTGGTATTGATATTTAAAAATGAAAGACGAACATCTTCTTTATGAATAACGGATTTGTGATGAAACAGTCTTTCCAATCTTTTAATACCCTTGATGTCACAAGGAATAAATATATTTTTGATAGGCGTATAATGGTAGCTGTGAGGTACAATCAGGGTTTTCACCGGACTTGTTCTGGCAATACTTATAATATTCTCAGAAACAAAACTCTCAGTGGAAGAAGTCTGATCATCACTTCCCAGAATAATCAATTCTACAGACGGCTGGTTTTTTAAAAGCTCATTAATACTTCGGGTAAGAGTCCAATCACTTAACACTCTGGAAACTTTAACTTCAGGTGACTTTTCCGTAATAATACTTCTTAGCTGATCAAATAATGATTCTGTTCTCTGCAACAGATTATTGACATTCTCTTCATTCACAAATGAATGCCCTTCTGCGATATGCAGATAATCAAATTCAGATTCTCCCGCTGTTTTGAGTAGGATAATGTTTTGATATTCGTAGGCTTTTGCCCAATCTGCAGCAATTCTTACTGCATTTTCTGTAGTTGATGTAAAATCAACAGGTACAAGGATTGTTCTCATATTGTATTATGTTTTGGTCCTGATTCGTCCAGGTTGGATGTCATTTTTTTTACCAGAAGCAATGCTTTAATGATCTCTTCTTCATGAATGTCATCAGCTGCTTTTTTATAAAGATCCAACGCCCAGGGGTAAACAGTTTCTACAATCTGTCTGCCTTTCGGAGTTAAAAAGATCTGCTTATTTCTCCTATCGTTTTTATCAGCGATCCGTTCAACAAGATCTCGTTTTACAAGACTGTTGATAAGATAGGTAATACTTGACTTGTCTTTGCTTACCTTATTTCCTATTTCCTGTTGGTTGATGCCACTATTGCGTGAAAGTAATCCCAGGATTTCAATCAGTTCAAATGACAAATCCGGATCATATTCATTAATAGTAGTCTGGATTTTCTGTCGAAGACGACTTTTCATTTCACTCATTGCAAGGCCAAGCTCCAGAGCAAGTTCCGATATGTTATTCTGTTTTACGGGCATACTTTTATAATGAAATAGAAGGCTAAAGCGCCTGTCCAAAGGATTTTTAGCATGATTTATCCTAACAAATATACGAAAAATTAGTTTTAATTAAAACTAATTAGGCCGTTAGATTATGATAATTTTTAATAGTTAAATGATGAACCGGAAAATTATTATTTAGATAACATTCAGTTCATTTTTGTTTATGCTGTAAATTTTACTTTGGCCGCAGCAAAACAAAACAAAACAATTTTAACTTAAAAACTTATGAATCTAATGAAATTTTCATTATTCCGGTTTATTCCGGTGCTTTGTCTTCTAACTCTTTTATCATGTAGGTCAGATCAGTTTCAGCCAGATGAGACTCTTCCTAATGCACAGGAAAATGCCATGAGAGGTGGTTTTCCAAATATCAAAGTATTATCGTATAACACATTCCTGTTGAAAGAACTCGCAGTGTCAGGTATGACACAATGGTCACAACAGGCGAGAGCTCAGAAAATTGGTGAAGCTTCCTTTTTGAAGAACTATGATGTACTGATGCTTCAGGAGTGTTTCGATAATGCAGCCTCCGATAAGCTGCGTGAAAAACTTCTTCCTACTTTTCCTTATCAGACTCCAATAGTAGGACGCACAAAAAATGGGTGGAACAATACTTTCGGCCATTGGCGTGAGATTATCTCCGGAGGATTTGAAGACGGAGGCGTGATGATTGCCAGTAAATATCCTATAGAAAGAATGGATCAGTATATTTTTCCGGCAGGATGCGATTTTGATGGTTACTGCCTGAAAGGCTTTGCTTACGCCAGAATAGTAAAAGGAGGAAAACGTATCCACTTTATAGCAGTTCATGCTCAGTCTACACAGCCATCGTGTAATGGAAGAGATGTGGAAATCCGTAAACAACAGTTGGGAATGATGAAATCATTTGTTGACCGTCTGAATATCCCTGAAGATGAAATGGTAATCTACGGTGGAGATTTTAATATTATAAAAGATACCCCTGAATATTCTGATATGCTGCAAACCCTGAATGTAAATGCTCCTACATACAGAGGATTAAAATATTCATGGGATACGAAAACCAATACGATGGCTTCTTATCATTACCCTTATCCAGCCAATAAAAGAGAATATCTGGATTATATTTTGGTTTCTAATGATCATCTTGTGCCTCCAACCTGGCAAAATATTGCATTCGATCCTGTGGCTTCAACCCTTATGACGTATACGAATGTAACTGGAATTAAGTATCATTGGACAGAATACTCAGATCATTATCCTGTAGAAGCCAATGTTTACTCCGATCAGAAGACTCCTACGAAAAGTTTGAAATTCAGAAAGCATGATCGTATTTCACTGAGATCTGTGGCAACAGGAAAATATATCAGTTCGAACCTTTCAACACCTAATGATTGGCTGACGGTTAATTCTGTACTGCCAAGTGATGCAAGAACCTGGTTTAATATTGTGAATATCGGAGATTCTGACAATTATTTTGATCTGAAAGAAGGATATGTAAGAGTAGAGAGCAGTGAAAGACTTAATCATTTCTGGTATTGGTTTTCTTCAGGTAGTGGAAGTTATTATTTTTATCCAAAATATGGGAAAACGACTTACAACCTAAGAATTCAAATTGTAAAGAAAAAAGCAGGGAACTTTTCAACAAGTGTTGAAGACGGAGATATTGTTGCCTTCAAGGATACCACAGGAATTGGGAATACCTATTATCTGCAGGTTTATAATAAATCAGGAACCGACTGGATTTACCTGAATGGGACAAGCTTAACTCCTGATGTTCAGTTTGAAGTAAAAATGAACAATACGGTTGCACAGCCTTTTTAGAATTACTGATTGTCAATTTACATAACAACTTAATAAGCGGTTGCCCTATGGTAGCCGCTTTTCTTATGAATGTAAAGCAACCTGTATTTTTTGAGCATTTAATATCAATAAAAAAGCAGAGATTAATTCTCTGCTTTTTCTTTTTTAACGGCCTGATGCATAATAAGAATGATCCCCAAGAGGAAACAAGCAATGATCAGATAGCGCCAGGAAAGACCTTTTTGATCAGTTACAGTTCCGCTTACTGAGATGATAAAACTTGTTACAGAAGTGATCACATATACCAATCCACCCATCAATCCACCGGCAGTACCTGCATTTTTCGGAAAGTAAAGCATACTTGTCGTAAAAAAGGAGGTAAATAAAATTCCGGAACAGATATGAATAAAAAAGGCAAATGGAATCATAATGAAAAGACTTTCTGCAAAATAACTGGTAGTGATCAACCCTCCAATCAGAATCAGCTGAAGAAGGATAGGCTGCAATATTCTTGGTTTAAAATCCAGAGTCAGTCTGCGTTTGCCTATAAAACCTCCAATCATCCATGAAAATCCTAAGATTAACGTACAGTATCCAATGACTACCGGTGTAAAATGAAAAGTATTTTCAATAATAAATGGTCCGGTAATATTAAATAACATTACGATAGAGTAGCTCAGTCCCAAAATGAAAATACCCAGCATGAAAATCCTGTTCTTAAGCATCATTTTGTAAAGGCTTATATTCTCTGAAAGATCCAGCTTCTTTTTTTGGGGAAGGCTCTCTCCGCTAAAAAACCACTCAAAAAGAAACAAAAATCCGGCATAAGCTGCCAGAAAATAAAAATTAGCATGCCAGTTAAAGATTTTCTCAAGATATCCTCCAAGGAAAGGCGCTAAAATAGGGCCACAAGACCAGACAATGGTAAAATAGCTCAAATAATGCTTTACCCTTTCCGCATCGTAAATATCCACAAAAATAGCACGCGTTGCCACAACAAGTACTGAAACCGCAGCTCCCTGAAGAATACGAAGCAGACAGATCAGTAAAATACTGTTGGTCATCGTAATTAAAATACTGGTCAGAATCAACAGGAATAATGCTATTAATTTGGGACGGTAACGACCAATGCTATCAAGAATTCCTCCTACAAACAATTGGGAAATTCCGTAGCTCAACAGATATGAAGTCAGGGTAATCTGAATATCTTTTTCCGAAACCATCATTTCTTTGGCCATAGAAGGGAACGATGGTAAATAAATATCCGTGACAAACCCGGAAAGCGGGATAGACACGAAAGCCATAATGGTAATTAATCTGATTCGTTGTTCAGATGCTTCTCTCAACATATTCATTCATTTTTTACATTGCAAAAATAAGTCAAGAAATACAAAACCGGATTTTAAAAGACAAAGTAAAAATTACAAAAATCAAATATTAAGCCAGGTTCTTGAATTTTAAAGGTGAAGTCTGAGCATGCTTTTTAAAGAAATTATTAAAATGAGCAGGCTGGTCAAACCCTAAAGTATATCCTATCTGGGCAATATCCCAATTAGTATACTTCAGTAGGTTTTTAGATTCTTCAAACATCTTTTCTTTAATAATCTGTGTTGTAGTAAGGTTCGTTACGGATTTCACTGAAGAATTCAAATGATTGACATGTACATTCAGATGCTCAGCAAAATCAGAAGGTGTTTTTAATGCCAGCGGATAAGCAGGAGAGTCCAAAGGAAACTGTTTGTTGAGCAATTCATCGAATAACTTGTATAAACGCACGTTTGCAGGAAGTTCATTGGGATTGATGTCTTCCACGCGGTTTTCCAGTGCCAGATGCATTACAGAGGCAAGATTGCTTTTAATGCTGCTGCAACGGAAAGGATAGGGAGAATTGTTCATCCTGTAGATCTGATCAAAATAAAGAGTAGCCAGCTGAGCTTGTTCTTCTGTCAAGAAAATAACCGGCTTGCTCCATTCCTTGAACATCGAAGTTTTTTTAAACAGGTTAAATTCTGAATTTCCATTAAAAAACTCCTGGTTGAACAAACAAAAATATCCTTCCTGTACATCGCTTTCACACTCCCATGAATACGGAATACTAGGAGAGGGGAAAAATAAAGCAGGGCCATCTATAAACAGTTGATGCGCGCCATAATGAATAGTGCCTTTTCCAATGATAAAGCTTATTTTATAATAATCACGACGGTTGTAAGGACTCTTGAAACTACAGTATCTCCGCATAGAGATGTTGAAATGGGATTTTCCGGTTTCAAAATCCTCAGAATCAAATATTTTAATCTGATCTTTACGGATGCGTCTGTAATAATCTTCTATCGTTTCCAGCTGATCACTCATAGGTAAAAATTATAAAAATCAAAGATAAGTAAACTATTGCTTGCTTAAAATAATTTTAAGTGAGATAATAGAAATAGTAATCATAGCTTTGTTCAATATTATCAATACTAAGTAACTAACTATTTATTATAAACTATCTGTGCAAATCTGTGAAATCTGCGGGCGAAAATAATTAAATTAACCTTTATTAATTTCCAATTCCAAAATATGCGATGGCAGTTGAAAAGGACCTGTCTTCGAACTTTCTGCAGCTATAAAACCAGACTCTTTTAAAAAGCCTGAAAGCGGATCATGATCCAATATATTGATCCATATAATATCCGTAAAGCTTACTGCTGATCTGCATTTTTTCCAAAGAGACTGTCTTGTTTCCGGAGAATCAAACTCTGAAAGAATTACAAAACTGATTTCTGTAGCTCTTTTCCCTTCAGGGATTCCTGGGTGTAAAGAACCGCTTTTTATAATGCTGTATCCGATTGGCTTCTGGTCGGCATAGGTCATAATCAGTTGGTTGGAAAGATCATTCAGATCGTTGATCATCTTTCTCGGATCTATTTCATGCTGAATATATTTTTTGATGTCTTCCTCACTTACAAACTCTTTGTACAATGTATAAACGGAAGAATCGATAATGGTTATAAGATCAGAAATTCCCTCTTCAGAACCGACTGTAAATTTTGAAATGATATCCATGGGATTTTTTTTATTCAAAATTATAAGATTAATCCATTCAAAAAGGATACAGTTCACTAAAATATCATCGGTACAGAAAGGTATTTTTGTAAATTTGTTCAGTACAGTTGAAGTGATATGATGAAACCTTATAAGTACGAAGTTTTTACGGCGGAAATAGAGAAGCAGATCTACAGTGGAATTTTACAGGAAAATGACAGGCTTCCTTCCGTTCGTGACATCAAAGAAAGATACAAACTGAGTACAAGCTCTGTGCAAAGTGGATTTGAATACCTTATGATCAAAGGGTTGATCAGGAGTAATCCACGGTCTGGCTATTTTGTCACAGGAATTCAGGAGGAAAATATTCCGGAGATAAAAACTAAGCTTCCGGCCGTTGTGAGGGATGAGGTATTTATGAAAAATATGATGCTTACTTCCAAAAGAACTTCAGAATTCAGCTCTTTCAATACAGCAGTACCCGGAGATCTTCTGATTCCGCAAAAGCTTATTCTCAGAACAATGCAGGAAGTCATTCGCGAGAAAGGAGCATCATTGCTCAGGTATTATCCTTCAAACGGACTGGAGCCATTAAGGAAACATATTGCAAAACAAATGGGAACTTATGGCTGTATATTAAATCCAGACGAAATAATTATCACTGATGGTGCTCTGCAAGCCCTTACAATTGCTTTGAAATCTGTTACAAAAGCAGGAGATGTAGTGGCTGTTGAGAGTCCATGTGTGTTTTCTGTATTGGAAGTGCTTGCTCATCTCGAACTGAAAGTCATTGAGATTCCTGTGCATTATAAAACAGGCTTTGATACTGAATATTTCCAAAAGATCTGTAAGGAAAATAAGATCCGTGCTCTTGTAACGACTCCCAATTTTCATAATCCCACAGGTGTTGTAATGAATGATGGAATAAAAAAAGAAATTCTGAGGATTGCAGAAATGCATCAGTTCTGTATTATTGAGAATGATGTGTATTCCGATCTTTATTTTGAAGAACAAAGACCACAAAGTATAAAAAGCTTTGATAAAAAGGGAATCGTGATGACGTATTCATCCTTTTCAAAGACGTTAGCTCCAGGAATTCGTTTAGGCTGGTTACATGCCGGAAGCTTTTATGCAAAATCCGAAAGAGTAAGATTTGCTTTAGGGCGCACGGTTTCTCCCATTTACCAGGAACTGGTTCTGAAGCTGCTACAGGGAAACAGTTATGAAAAACACCTTCGGGTATTCCGGAAAAAACTCAATCAGCAGGCTGTTCAGGTATTGGATATTTTAAGAAAGTCATTTCCTGAAGGTTCTTATTTTCACAGACCAAGAGGAGGTTACAGTATTTGGGGAAAGCTTCCTGAGAATACGGATATGAAAAGGTTTTATCAGTATTGTGAAGAGCATCAGATTCTGTTTACTCCCGGAAATACCTTTTCGTTCACTGATAAATACCATTACCATTTCAGGATTGTTTTTGCTGAAAGAATTACTTCTGAAAGCATTGTTTTATTAAAAAATGCAGGCAGGAGAGTAAAAGAACTACAGTTTTGAACCGTTAAAAATAATTAAGTATGATAAGGAAATCAAATGGCCTTGTCAATAAGCTTTTTTAAGAGAATTTCGTTTGCTGTTTTTGTTGATTCTTATTGATTCTGAGTGGTTTATTTAAATATTGATTTCTTCTGTATATAAACTCCAGACACGTGGCTGATTTTCTACAATAATTTGATTTTATTTTAAAAATTAAATTGAATTTAAGAAAGACTCAGAAAAAATGATTAAATCCACCATTTTTTTTCAACACAATTAGGCTGGAATCACCATAAAACCTATATTTGCAGCCTAAATTTTTAAATAAATGAAAGAACTAATTGAAAAAATCAACGCAGAATTTGAAGCGTTCACAACTGAGGCAAACCAACAAGCGGAAAAAGGAAACAAAGCAGCTGGTACAAGAGCTCGTAAAGCAGCTTTAGAACTAAGCAAGTTGTTCAAAGAATTCAGAAAAGTTTCTGTAGAAGAAGCTAAGAAATAATTCACCTTTAGCCGGCTTTTGAAGCCGGTTTTTTTATTTCCGGAATACAAAAAGTATTTTAATATGAAATATGTTAAAAACTCCCAGTTTTAGAATGTATTTTGCTGAAATTAAATATTTAGTGTTAAATAGTATTAAAGTGTACTAAACTTCTGTTCTTCTATATACTTACAGGTTTATATTTGTGTTATTAATAAAAACTAATATAACAAATAGCCATGAAGCCCTTTTATCTTCTATTCATTTTCTTTTTCGGTTTTTTTTCTGCACAGAAATTAAGAGTAGTGGATTCCGAAAATGGAAATCCTATTCCGAATGCAAGAATTATCCTTCAGGATCAAATCATTTATACCAATGAAGATGGTTTTGCTCCAGTGAACTCAGATGCTGTTAATTTTGAAGTTTCTGCTTCGGGTTTTCAAAAAGAGAAATTACAAGCCTTTAACGCTCAGGTAAAACTTAAACCTGTCTATAAAAATATTGATGAGATCAAAATCATCAATGTAGATATCAAAAAAATATTTGAAGACATCAATAAAAACTATCATAAAAAATATTATGATGATCCTTCTCTTTATGACGTTGTATACAAGGAAAAAGGTTTTGATAATAATAAGCTCTACTTTCTGGTCATTGCAGAAGCCAAGTTCTGGATGAAAAATAATCAATATAATTTTAAAGATGGTTTTCGTAAAAACTATGATGAAATCCTTCAGATGCAGCTGAATAACGTTAAATATCTGAAGAAAGTAAATACTGATAGTATTTTCACGGGAAAAACCAATGAGTTTTCACATGAATATCTAGGAAACCTCTTCCTGAATTATGAACTTTACAGAACACTCCAGCATTTGAGAATGAAGGATTGTAAATATAGCGGAAGGTTGATTTTTGAGGAAGGCGATGAACAGTTGATTACCTTTAAAATAGAGTCCGTAAGAGGAATTCAGATGAAAGGCGAATTTAAATATAATAAAGCAGATAAAGTGATTACTTATTTTGAAACGCATTATTATCAGACAGATTTTCCTACCATGAAGAAAACGACAACAGATGGAAGAGAATTTCAGTACAAACTTGGTGATGCCACACTGATTTTTGATTTTTATAAAAAAGGCGGTGTCTACGTACCTGCATTGACGAAGTTGGAAGGAGATGGTTTTACCGTTTTTTATAAAGATGAGACCCATGTAAGGAAATTCAGTCGTGAAATTATCTATACTACTTTTACCAAAACCAATAAGAAAGGACTTAATCCGAAGGTCGATTTTAATATCAGTATCTGGAATAATGTTCCTGTAAAAGAAGAAAAAGCTGGGACAACACTGCTTTCCAAAGAGGAACAGGCGTTTCTCAATGAAAAATAAAGTGTCATTTCTAAAGATCACAAGACTGTCATATTGATGGTCTTTTTTTATTGATTATGGCTGCTTTCGGAATTTTATTATTTATTTTGGATGAAAATGTTAATAATATAATCGGAAAGTCTCTTTTTTAGGCTTAATCTTTCATCATTTCCCTAATTTCTTTTATCTTTAAACCAATCAATAAATAGTATGAGGATAAATAGATTTTTTGCAGTGCCTGCCGTAGTGCTGGCTGCTCAGTTTTCATGGGCTCAGGTAAAGGTTGACCCAAAAGAAAGGCTTAACCCTATCGTAAAAAGTTTTGTAGATGAAGTAAATAATAATTCCCAGCTGGAAAATCTGGCATCTGAACTGCTGGATGGGATCGGGCCTCGCCTTGTAGGAACTCCCGAAATGCTGGCAGCAAACGAATGGAGTGCCAATAAACTTCGTTCATGGGGAGTAGATGCCAATCTTCAACAATTCGGAACCTGGAAAGGATGGCAAAGAGGAACCACTCATGTTGATATGACGTATCCGCGCGTAAAATCCCTTTCCGCAACGCAACTGGCATGGAGTCCGGCTACTAAAAAAGCAATTGAGGCAGAAGTGATTATTCTTCCAAAAGTATCTTCTAAAGATGAATTTGATCAATGGCTTCCTTCTGTGAAAGGAAAAATTGTATTGATGGCACAGTATCAGAAAATCGGACGTTCTGATGAGCAGATTAAAGAATTTGCCACTCCTGAATTGTATGAAAAACTTAAAGCTGAAAAAGAACAGGCTGCCAAAGATTTTACTGCTTTTATAAAGAACATCGGGTATGATAATAACACGCTTCCTGAGGCATTGGAAAAAGCTGGGGCGGCAGGTATTGCCATTTCAAACTGGACCGGTATTATGGGAGCTAACAGAATATTTGGAGCAAAAACCAGTAAAATTCCAATGATTGATATCGATGTGGAAGACTATGGAATGCTTTATAGAATGGCAGAAAAAGGGACTCAGCCTAAAATCAAAATTGATGCTCAGTCAAAAGTGCTTCCTGAAGCCAAAAGCTTTAATACAATCGGAATGATCAAAGGGAAGGAAAAGCCTGATGAATATGTGATTCTTTCAGCTCACCTTGACTCGTGGGACGGAGCTCAGGGAGCTACAGATAATGGAACCGGCACAATCACTATGCTGGAAACCATGAGAATTCTAAAAAAATATTATCCGAATAATAAAAGAACTATTGTCATCGGACTTTGGGGAAGTGAGGAACAGGGACTAAACGGTTCGAGAGGTTTTGTGATGGATAATCCTCAGATTATTAAAGGAGTACAGGCTGCTTTTAATCAGGATAACGGAACAGGACGTGTTGTTAATATCAGCGGGCAAGGATTTGTAAAGGCTTATGATTACGTAGGAAGATGGCTTGATGGTGTTCCGAAAGCAGTAAGAGGTCATATTAAAACTGACTTTCCGGGAATGCCTGGCGGAGGAGGTTCTGATCATGCTTCGTTCGTGGCAGCAGGAGTACCAGGAATTTCTCTAGGTTCTCTGAATTGGGGCTATTTTGGATATACCGGGCATACAACGAAAGATACTTATGATAAGATCGTTTTTGATGAGGTCAAAAATAATGTGATTTTAACTGCTGCATTAGCTTATATGGCATCCGAAGATCCTGAATTCAGTAACCGGGAAAAAAGAGTAATGCCCCAGGATGAAAAAGGAGAGACTGTAAAATGGCCGGAAGTAAAAGAGCCAAGAAGAAGCTCTAAAGATTATAAATAGTTTTCTTTATTTGAAAACAAGAAAAGAATAGATGTGATATTCTGATGTCCTATTCTTTTTTGACCGTTATTAGCTAAAACATTTATTTTATAGTTAAATAATATCTGTTGTTAGCCAATAACGGTTTTTTTTATTATGAATTTTCAAAGAAATAGAATGTTTCTCATAACTTAAACCTAAATAGGGAAGTGATAAGATTTTTGTTATCCTTAATGTGATGTATATACTTTAAATAGACTATAAAAAGTATATTATTCTAATCAGGAATAGATTTCATAATAAATGTATAGAGGATGTGAATTGATTAAATATTAAATAAATTTTTCCATTTTGCAACGGTATTGCGACTCAGTTTAAAATGTAGAGCGAGTTGCGTATTATTAAGATAATTCTTTTTTTGATATTCAAGAATTTTATAGATCGTTTCCTTATTATAAGAGCGGTGTGACTGATTAGCCTTAATGTTTTGGTTATAATTAAATATAATCCTGTTGATTTCTATCACATCAAACGATGACAGATTCTTCTTCGATAAAATTTTTGCACACTCCTGCTTTTTCTCCGGATATTTCATGTCAACAAGATCACTGTAAATTCTTTTGTAATCGGGTGTTATTGAGGGGGATTGTTTGTGATGATTCATTTTTAATATCGTGATGTCAATTTTAGCAATTTATAGTCTTTTTTAGTGAGCTGTGTTTGAATACAAATAAATACTAGAGTTCATAAATGAATTAAAGAGGGTGTCTCAACCAATCATAAGAATGCTTTCAATATTTGAAAATAATAAAGTAAACTGCTTTTCAACTTTACAATAGCTTTGTTCTTTAATGCTGCTTACGACTCTAGTATTTGGTCTTGATTGTTTGTGTTTTCATGTAAAAGTATATTTTCTACTCGATATACTGCAAAATTTTAGATACATCATTTATACAGCTTTTTTTAAATGATAAAAACAGACGAAAATCTATTGTCAGTATAAGTTAATTACTTCTCAAAATAAATCAAAGTTATTTACTTGAAACCATGCGTGTTTCGCAGTGCTGTATCTGTGATGTATGTCTTATTTAATACATCGCAATGCTTATTTTATACTTTTACGACGAAACAAAAAGCAGTATAGTATGGAAAAAAAGAATGTATTAACCTTGTTAGTATTGTATTCTCCGGATACGTATTCCCAAGTCGGGATTAATACTACTGGTACTAAAATCACTCTGGATATAGCAGGAAATCCTACACAACCAGCTATACTAGTTGATGCCTCTAATGCAGGGGTAGAACTGGGAGCTAATTCTAATAGCTCCATCATGCAAGCAGCAGGATCCGAATTTGCCGTCCAGAATAATGTTCTCTAAAATTTTGATAGGTGATTAGTATAGTTTTTACACATAATAAATAAATAATGAAAAATATCATCATAATTTTAATAAGTACGCTATTGATTTCTTCGTGTACTGTAAATAATGCTCAAAAAGATATTCCTTATCAACCAGCAAGGAAATATTTTGTTAAAAATACCTATGATAATAAAGATTTTACTGAAAAAATAATTAGTTCACAGGATGAGTTTGAACGGTTTTTTGGGGCTGCAACAACAATGGGTATCGATGGAAAACCAACGCCTATTGATTTTTCAAAAGAAAATGTACTTGCTCTCATTTACCCTAAAACCAATTTGGAAGTGAAAATTATCCCTGTAAGTCTTCAGGAAAATGAGCGGAATACAGTGTATTCTTATAAAGTGGTTGAAGGTGCTCCACGTGGTTTTATGACTATTCCCAATACAATTATTATCATTCAAAAACCAAATTCAAAAAAAATAATTTTTCATAAAATAAAAGAATAATAAAGGGAAATATTTCCGTATCAATTCAATCTAGTATTGACAGAACAGTATTTGAATATACAATATGATCAGAGCGAGTATAAAAAGAATATTTCAATTTTTAATGATGGTATTTACCTGTCTGTCTATTTTCACTGTCTTATATTCGCAAAATTATACTCCAGGGCAAATAGATAACGCATTAATAATTAAATCCGAGAATCTTAGAATAAGAGGTCAGAAAAAAGAGTTAATTTCTTTAAATGAAAAATATATTACTATTTCCAAAAATCAGAATTATCTAAAAGGGGAGATTTTAGGTTATATCAACATTGCTAATATTTATGCAACTATAGGTGATTACAAAAATTCTTTTTATTATTTACATAAAGCTGAAAAGAAAATCAAAAAAATTAATAATGCTTATTTATCCGCAAAACTTTATCAGGAGTATGGACAGGTGAATTATGTTATTGGTTTATACATAAAAGCTTTGAAATACAATGCACAGTCTATTTATTATGGTAAAATGATTTCTAATCATGACGAAAAGGAAATATTATCAGGTATTTATGCAAATAGGGCAGATTTTCTGCATAATATTCACCAGGATGACTCCTCACTCATTTATTTGCACAAAGCATTAAAAATAAAATCAAGCCCGGTAATTAATTCATTGATAGCAGATCATTATATGGTTTATAAAAAAAATATGGATTCTTCTTCATATTATTTAAATAATGCATTGAAGCTATTGCAGAAAATGAATTACTGGAATATTCAAAGAGGGCAGACCTATTACTATTATGGTAATTTTCTAAATAAAAATAAAGAGCCTGAAAAAGCATTGTTGTATTATGAAAAATCTATTGCCATTCTAGAGAAAACCAAGAGGGTGTATAATATTCCTCTGCTTTACAAAACAATATCAAGTACTTATGGTGAGTTAAATAATGAGGAGAAAGAAAAAGAATATCTTGAAAAGTATACTAAACTAAAAGATAGTTTGAGCAGGACCTGCAATGAAAGTATAAATACTTCAATCGATGAAATTATAAGAGAAAAAGAATCAGAAAATATTTCAAAGAAGAATATATTTTTAGTTTATAACATTGTAGTTTTTTGTCTTATTGTTATTTTGCTTTTTGTTTATATCCATTATCAAAAGAATAAAAACATCATAAAACAGAAGGAATTTGAAACGGATGTTTTAAGAGAAAGACTCAATAATTCTTACGATTGTATTATTGATTTGGCTAAAAAAAACGATCCTAATTTTCTCAATAAATTTCAGGAAGCGTATCCGGACTTTGTTAAAAAAATGCTTACGATAAATTCTAATTTATCAAAATCTGATTTGTCGTTTTGTGCAATGATATGGTTGGGATTTTCATCAAAAGAAATTGCACAATATACTTTTGTGGAACATCGGTCCGTTCAGAATAAAAAGAACAGGCTTAGGAAAAAGTTAAATATTTCTTCAGATGTTGACCTGTATTTCTTCTTTAAAAGTCTTTCTGATGAATAGCGAACTATTCATCCCTGTTTATTCAGAGTAAGGAATGCAGGTAATGTAGTTAAATTCCTCATTTTTCAAAAAAATAGACTAAAAAGTTTAGTCTATTTTTTTGCATTTTTATTGAATATTGTTTTTTTTAAGAGCCTATTTTTTAGGGTATAAAACTAATTATAACTATACAAAAACATAAATTGATGCCTCAGATGTCTTTATTTGTATACTTTGCTATCCATTTATATAATGTAGTTTTTGGGATTTTATAATCATTTATTATCTCCAGCTTTGTTTTTTTTCCTGTTTCAATTTGTTCCAGAATAAATTCTATGATCTCCTTCGTGTAGATATTTTTCCTAAACTCAGGTAAAGAAGATGTTTTTTTATGAGAAGCATCAGCAGGAAATTCCTTTTTAGGAGGCGAAAATAGTATAAGGTGCTGTGAGTAAGCTCTGAAAAAATCATATTCTAACAGCTTGCTCCACCTCAATAATTTATCAGTTGTCAGATCTTCTTCAAGGAACATTTTTTCAATTTCAGATTCAGTGCATTTCATAAAGTTACATGCTCTCTGCATGTCCAATGCTTCTTCCTGAAACTTAGCTTTAATAATGCTGCCAATATGTATTTGTTTAAAGTTCAAAATAAACGGTATTATATGATTAAAATTTATTTTCGCAAAAATTTTAAGACCTTAGGATTTTGTTGGGTCGATGTCAAAAAGGGTCTGAATTATAGTGAATATTGTCATAATTATAGATAGACAATCTTAATTCCTACTTGAGAAGATAAATAAGAGTGAAATTTTTTCATCATTTTTGCTTTGTTCAAATTTAGCATGGATTATTTTTCTTTTATCAAATAGTCATACAGCATAAGTACATCATTTTTTTATCAAATGTATATAGATAAAAAAACTCCCGAAAAACGGGAGTAGCAACTTTGATCAGCATTATAGATCTTTGTAAAATCAAAAATGAAAACTGATTGTGTTATTAAAATATTAAAAGAGTTATTTTTTTTATAAGAATTAAAAACTTTAGCCAAGTTGTTAATCTAGCAATATATTTGTTTTTATATGTCAAGTAATGCTAATAAATTTTCTTGATTTAAATTTATGTCTGATATTTTAAGTAGACAAATTTTTAGCTACATCAAATATACATCAATCAATTTTTAGCTTGGTAATAGGGGGATTCTAGATGATGAAAGAACTTTCCTGGGTAGGATCATGGAGTTTTAGATTAAAAAACAAATTTATCAGATTGTTTCCGGTATCAAAGAGTTTATGTTATATAAATCAATAAATGGTGAATTTTATATATTTAATTATTATTTTATTAATGATTTTGCTATTAATCATTATATGGTGATTATTGTAATGAATATATTTATGTTTTAACTAAATTTAATAATAATTTTATAGATATTTTGTGAATATTTTTATTTTATTTAATTTTATGGCAACAAAATTGTAATGTATAATTTGGATGGAAAATTTATTATCATATCCTGTTAATTTATTTTATGTGTTAAGGATTGATATTAATTTTTTGTCCGCTTGAAACTTATTATTAATTTATTATGCAAACACTAAAGCTTAATCAATTTTTGAAAATATTGGTAAGCATCCTGATATATCTTTCATTTTCTACGTTGCTCTATTCTCAGGCATATACTCCTCAATATATAGACAGTATGCTGATAAGAGTTAATGAGGATTTAAGAATAAGCGGTAGAAAAAAGGAATTGATTGACCTTAATAATAAATTTTGCAATATCAGTAAAAAGCAAGATTATAAAAAAGGGGAGATCCTTTCATATATTAATTTGGGTAATATTTATGCGACTGTCGGAATGTATGAAAAAGCATTCAAATACCTACAGGTTGCTGAAGAAAACCTTGAAGGAATTGATGATTATTATTTACATACGAAATTATATCAGGAGTATGGTCAGGCTAATTATGTAATAGGACTTTATAAAAAAGCAGTTAAGTATAATTCCAGATCCATTTATTATGGTAAACAAATAAAGGATCAACATGATCGAGAAATTTTATCTCTGGTGTATGCTAACAGGGCCGACTTTTTAAGAGAAACAAATTCTATCGATTCTTCATTAATTTATTTACATAAAGCTTTAGATGTAAAACCTACGCCCGTTATCAATTCCACGATTGCGAACCACTATCTGCTTTTTGGTAGAAATGAGGATTCGGCACAAGTGTATTTTAACAGAGCGTTTTCTCTTTTAACAAAAAGAGATTACTGGGATCCTCAGAGGTCTCTTACTTATTTTTATTATGGGAATTTTTTATTTGAAAAAAAGGATTATAATTCGGCATTAGACTATTATATTAAATCAGTGGAAATACTCAAAAAAACCCGAAGAGTTTATCAGATTCCCATATTATATCAAACTATTGCCAAGACCTATAAAAAATTAAACAATGCCTCCAAGGAAAAAGATTATCTGGAGAGATATGCTAGATTAAATGATAGTCTGGGAAGGGTATGGGATGAATCCATAAATAATTCTGTTGATAAAATGACTCGGGAAAAAGAGAAAGAAGATATAGAGCAACAGAACTCAACCATGCTGTATAACGTAATCGTTTTTTCATTATTTGTCATTATTATCATTGTATATTATGTCTATAATAAAAGAATTACCAGAAAACGTAAAATCATAGAGGAGAAAGAATTAGAGACAGAATTTTTAATAAAAAAGATGTCTGTTGATGATGAAAGGCTTGTATCTTTAGCTAGGAAAAATGATCCTTTATTTTTTAATGAATATCAAAATGCTTATCCTGAGTTAGTTGAAAGGCTTTTGGAAATTAACCCAAAACTATCAACCAACGAACTTTCATTTTGTGCCATGATACAGCTGGGTTTTTCTTCTAAAGAAATTGCTCAATATGGATTTATGCAGCACAGATCAGTACAAACAAAGAAAAATAGATTACGAAAAAAATTAGATATTCCATCGGATGTGGATATTTACTTTTTCTTACAAAATTTAAATTCCAGATGATACTTTTGATTAGTCTAAGTGAATTTGTAAAAAGATAGTAGGCAAAAACAAAAGGCTGCCTTGAAGGGAAGCCTTTTATTTTATATTCAAATGTGAAGTTTCAGTTCTGTAAAGGTAAGAATTGCCGGTTCATATTGGGAATCGGATAGCTTTCCAAATCCATATGTACAGAAAATAAATGGTAATTTGTTGGAGTTTGCTGAATCATAATCGGTTTGAGTATCGCCAATGTAGACGGAATCTTCAGTAGATAATTGATTTCTTTCCATAAGAAGCCGTATGTTTTCAGATTTATTTTTTTTGGTTCGTCCGTGAGACTCAAAATCAACAAACAGATCATTGAATTGATAATAATCTAAAAATGATTCAATATACCCATCCTGACAGTTGCTCACTATGAAAAGGGAATAAGTGTTGGCCAGACTCTTTAGAGTGTCTTCTACGCCATCATATAAAATCCCACCTTGTAAGTGAAGTGTTTTATTTTCTTCGGCTACAATTTCAGCAAGGATTTCTTTGGCTTGCAGATCCGAAATGCCGGGAATAATATCTTTTACAATATCATGGGCTAACAGTCCCATATACTGATCCATGTCTTCGGGTTTCAGTGCTTTTTTGATCAGCTGATGTTTGCCCAATACTTCATTCCATATTTTGATGATCGTTGCTCTGGAATCCCATAATGTTCCATCCAGATCGAAGATTAGATTCTTTGTTTTCAAAATGATTAATTTGTGGTTTAAATTTAAATAGGGTAATATTTAAAAATTACAAAATCATACTCAGCTGGACTCTTTTTCTTGCTTCATCCACTTCTGTTACTTTTACACGAACATGTTGATGAAGTTTTACAACCTCGTTTACATCTGAGATGAATCCTTCTTTCAGCTGAGAAATATGAACCAGTCCGCTTTCTTTGATTCCAAGATCCACGAAACATCCAAAAGCGGTAATATTATTGACAATTCCTGGAAGAATCATCCCTGCTTTTAAATCTTTAATGCTTTTAACATTCGGGTCGAATTCAAATACTTTGGCTGCTTTTCTTGGATCTAGTCCCGGTTTTTCAAGTTCTTTTAAAATATCCTTAATTCCTAAGATTCCAACTTCACCTGTAATGTAGTTTTCGGGTTTTAGCAGGGCTATTTTTTCTTTATTGGCTATCAGTTCATTGGTTTTAATACCTAAATCTTTTGCCATTTTCTCAACAATTCCATAAGCTTCAGGGTGTACAGCAGAGTTATCTAAGGGGTTTGTGGCGTTTGCGATTCTTACAAAAGCAGCGGCTTGCTGGAAAGCTTTTTCTCCAAGTCTTGGAACTTTTTTCAGCTGTTTTCTATCTTCAAAAGCACCGTTTTCAGTACGGTAATTCACAATGTTTTCTGCCATTTTTTCTCCGATTCCGGAAACATAACTTAATAGTGATTTGCTGGCAGTATTTAGATTAATTCCCACAGAGTTTACACATTTCATCACGGTAGAATCCAGCTCATTTTTCAGCTGGGTCTGGTCTACGTCATGCTGATACTGCCCAACCCCGATGGATTTAGCATCAATTTTCACCAATTCCGCCAACGGATCAGAAAGCCTTCTTCCGATAGAAACTGCTCCACGCACCGTTACATCATACGACGGGAATTCATCTCTTGCAATTTTACTTGCAGAATAAACGGATGCTCCTGCTTCTGAAACTACAAAGACCTGCAAAGGTTTATCAAAAGCAATTTTTTTAATGAAGAATTCTGTTTCGCGGCTTGCAGTTCCATTACCAATAGAAATTGCTTCGATATTATAAGCATTCACCATAGAACGGATCTTTTTCATAGCCATTCCACTTTCATTTTGCGGAGCGTGAGGGTAGAGAGTTTCGTTGTGTAATAAATCTCCCTTTTCATCCAGACATACTACTTTGCATCCGCTTCTGTATCCGGGATCTATTGCCAGAATCCTCTTTTCTCCCAAAGGCGGAGCAAGAAGGAGTTGGCTTAAGTTCTCAGAGAAAATTTCAATGGCTTTTTTGTCTGCTTTTTCTTTAGCTTCCTGTAAGGCTTCATTTGAAATAGCAGGTTCCAGAAGTCTTTTATAACTATCTTTTATGGCCAGTGCAATTTGTTCAGAACTTTCATTATTAGATTTGATAATGGCTTTTTCAATAAAATCAATGGCTTCTTCCTTGTCTATTCCTACATTTGTTTTTACAAAACCTTCTGCTTCTGCTCTGAGCATGGCAAGAAGTCTGTGAGAAGGTGTTCTGCTAAGGCTTTCTTCCCATTCAAAATATTGGGAGAATTTCTGGGCTTCTTCTTCGTCTTTTTTAGCTTTTACAACCTTGGAGGTAACTACTGCTTTGCGTTGAAATAGTCTGCGAAGGTTCTTACGAACGTACATGTTTTCGTTAATCCATTCTGCCATGATGTCTCTTGCACCCTGAAGCGCTTCTTCTTCAGAGGCTACATCATTGTTCAGGTATTTTGAAGCCAGAAACTGAATGTCATTACTTTTCTGGCTCATAATGATTTTAGCTAAAGGTTCCAGTCCTTTTTCCTTGGCTGTATCAGCTTTGGTTTTCTTACGCTTTTTGTAAGGCAGATAAAGGTCTTCCAGCTCCTGGATGTCAAAGCTTTCTTCTATTCTCTGTTGAAGTTCAGGAGTCAATCCATTCTGTTCTTCTATTGATTTTAAAATAGATTCTTTTCTCTTAACAATTTCATCAAATTGCCTGCTTATTTTTGAGATCTGTTCGATTTGCGTTTCATCAAGGTTTCCGGTTTTATCTTTTCGGTAACGGGAAATAAAAGGAATGGTACAGTCTTCAGATAATAGTTGTAAGGTATTGTTGATGCTCTTTTCAGAAATATTGAGCTGTTTCTGTATAAATTCTACGGTCGTCATTGTTCTGTTTTCGGATAGCTAAAATAGGGTTTTGGAATGGAAAAAATGAAGTTGAAATATAAAAAAAGCCTGATTACAGAAAATGTAACCAGGCTGTATGATAATTTTTAAATTAATTAAGGCAGAATTTCATTATAGTAAAGAGGTGTTTCATTATTTTTATCATATCCCATTATAATGATTTTGTATTTCTTAGCATCATCATTGTTGTAAAACTGAATATTTAAAGGTTCTAAGGGCTGATCTTCTAAAAAAGGATTCCAGTAAAGAATACTTCTAGTGTCCTGTGGGATACTTTTAAAACTATCGTTTTCGTAAACAGGACTTTCAAAAGTGGCTGGTTTATCATACCCTTTTAAAGTTATTTGTCTTAATTGAGATGGTTTGGTACTGTTGTCAACAGATCCTGCACTGCCTCCGCGTTTGGTATAAATGGCTATTGCTCCATCACCTCCACCGGAGTTTGCAACGAAAGGTCCTTTTATTATTTTTACCATTGCGATATCAGATATTGATATACTAGGGATCTGATTGGCATCTATAGGCATTTCATCAAGAAATATATTAACATTTCCTCCTCTTAAATTTGGAGTATATGTTCCATTTTGCAGGGTAATGGTTAACCCAGCAACTCTTCCTTGAAGCCATTGTAAAATATCACTTGATCCCTGGGCGCTGGAGTCATTTACAAAGTCAAAAATCTGTTCATTGATGCTTTTGAATAAGTTACTGCTAAGCTCATCATTTAATTTTTTTGTTTTATTTTTTTTATCTGCTTTTAATTTTATTTCTTCAATGTTTGTTATCTTTTCACTAATGCTTTTTTTTGTATTAAGGGCTATAATGGATCTGCTTATTTCATTAGTTACTTTGTCATTCTGAGATCGAGGAACTAATTTATAGGACGTTGAAGGCAGTTTTTTATCGTATGCTATAAAATTATAATTAGGTTGAAAATAGACAGAATAATTATTGTCAGGCTTTTTTGATGTAGAATTTGGTTTGTATGAAAACTTCATTGAATCTTCGAAAATTAGATTGTCGAAAGTAAAAAAGCCATTCTGATCAGATTTGACCTGAAAAAAGCTGGCTCCTACACCCGAGTCAAAAACCAAATTTAAATCTGTATTGGGGGCAGGTTGACCTTGAATATTAATTTTTCCTTTATAAGAAAGGTAATTGGTTGGTTGATATTTAATGATAGGATAATTTCCGGTAATAATTGATTCCCAGTCAAAACGAGTCCATTTTTCTGAAATAAGAAGAGCGTCTAAGGCATTGTTATTACGGTTTTTTGTGAAATATTGTGCTGGCTTGGTGATCTTTGTGGTAATATCCCCTGTGAGCCATAATGAACTTAATAAACTTTGGTTGTCTTCCGTACTTCCAGTACTGGCATCAATGACTAAAACTGTATAATTGGAATAATTTTGATCTTTAGTGATATTAAACGAATTCTTTCCACGAGGAATATCGTTTAATAAAAGAGACTGCAGTGTGGGAGTTTTTGTCCGCAATGATTGTGGTTCTACAAAACAAAGCCTATTAGCAATTACGTTCTCTTTATCATCAAAAACAGTAAGTTGTAAAATTCCATTAACGAGTTGATTGTTAGATATAGAATATTGAATATCGTTATTGATTTTATTAATTTTGGCCTTGTAAACAAGTTGATTGTTAATGGTTCCCAGAATTGTATAATACTTTGATCCCTGAGAAATATTTTGGGATTTTAAGGTGTATTTTACATTATCTTTATCATTGGTTACCTGTAAGTTTATTCCAGATGATGAGACTTCTGGTAAATTGATACTTTGTTGCTGTCCTTTTTTATCCTGAACGACAAGCTGATATTTTCTTCCACTTCTCGGACTGAGATTGAATGTGCCAATGTTTTGGTCAAGTCCTTTAAATTCCACTATTTTGATATCCGGATTTTCACTATCTATGACATAACCTTCCCAGTCAGAGGGTGCGTCTCCATTTGATTGTAGCCTTACAGCAAATTTGGTATTGATGTTATCTATAAAGGTTCCACTTTCTGGATATGCTGATGCTGTCCATTCAGGTATAGAATCAATTGTCAGTTTCTCAGGAGAAGAAGGATTGTAAACCGCAATGGCTTCTATACGTTGAAAATCACTATTGAAATTAGCCATCCATGTAGTATAGGCCCGGATATAATAGATTCCTTCTTTTAAAGAATTGGGAATCATAATGCTACCGTTACCTTCTCCATTGAATAGAGGAATTATTTTTTTGCTGATCTGATTTTTGTTGCTGTCATACAGCTCTATAAATAGGGTGGTAGAAATAGCAGAAGTAGTATAACCATCAAATACAAATGATTTAAACCAAAGATTCTCTCCGACAATATAATTGTTTTTATCCAATACCAGATGTATTTTTTCCTGAGGATATTTTTGCTCAAATGTTTTGAGAGCTTCTTCGGCTTTTGATTGTGCATTAAGACAATAGATTGTACTTAGTGTAAATAGAGTTATTAGTTTTTTTGACATGTTTTCTTAAAACTTTCGTTCTTCTTATGATGCATTAAAAATACATTTTTTGTGATAAATTAAAACAGAAAAAATAGATTCAGTTAAAATGATAGAAATCGTAATTTTCAGATATATTGAATAAATAATTATCGTAGAATCTATTAATATGACTTTAAATAATAGAAAACTAATGATTAATTTTTTGTTTGCTATGTGATAATGTTTAAATATTTACTTATTTATGCTTTGCTAAAATCTAATAACCGCAATAATAAACATGAGAAAAATATTTACATTATTCATCTGTTATTCTTTTATAATATCTTGTACAGTCACAGAATATGAAGAGCCTAAAAAGTGTAATTGCACGGTACAGGAATACGAGCGGACCGTGATTTTAAAAAACGGGAACGATGGTACTTATAGTGATTATTCTGATACAGGATGGGTGGTTAAAGGAAACCCACAGAAAGATAATTCTGCTGAATGCTCCAGAAATGGGACTCAAAAAGATACGGAATTCTCCAGTAGTTATGATTCTCAATACAGATGGGATGTGTATCGTAAATGGGTGTATGATTGCAAATAATTTGGATAATTTTATATTTCTTGATATATGTTAAGATGATGCAAAGCACATTTTTCTATTTTTGTACCCGAAAACAACAAAATTTCAAAACTTTTTTAAAACAGTTCAATATGAAAAAAATTAGCGTAATTGCATTAGTAGGAGTAGGATTGCTTTTGGCATCATGTGATAAAGGAAAAACAGCAGAAACTGCAGCCACGGCTCAGGAACAAACTGTAGCAGAGAGCAAAGGAGAAAC
This sequence comes from Chryseobacterium sp. T20, assembly GCF_047345655.1. Lineage (NCBI taxonomy): Bacteria > Pseudomonadati > Bacteroidota > Flavobacteriia > Flavobacteriales > Weeksellaceae > Chryseobacterium > Chryseobacterium sp. T20. Next base: position 35,193 of record NZ_JBLFDU010000008.1, on the reverse strand, counting down.
ACTGGCAGTAGATACAGTAGGCTCAGTAGTAAACTGGAAAGCTTTCCACAAAGGAGGAATGGCACCTCGTTGGGGAACACTTACGGTGAAGTCTGGAGATATCAGTGTTGATGCAGGTCAGGTTTCTGCAGGAAACTTTGTAATTGACATGAACTCTATCAAAGTAGATCCGGCTTCAGTAACAGAAAAAGATAAAAAACCAGCTGATCTTGAGGCGCACTTAAAAAATCCTGATTTCTTTGATGTAGCGAAAAACCCTACTTCAGATTTCAAAATTACAAGTGTTACAGATTTGAAAGAAGCACCAAAAGATGCTGTGGCAGGAGCTAATAAAACGGTAAGCGGAAACCTTACTTTATCAGGAAAAACAATGAATGTTACGTTCCCTGCGAAAGTAGAGGTGGCTGAAAATTCAGCAGCGATTCAGGCTAAATTCACTGTAAACAGAGCGGATTGGGGGCTTAAATTCGGTACTTCTGAAGCAGATCCTGCAGAATGGATGATCAGCAAAGATATCGAGATTGCAATCGACGTAAAAGCTAAAAAATAAGTTATTTAAACTTTAATAACTACAAGAGCTGTCTTCACGAAGACAGCTCTTGTTATTTAGAAAGCTTTTTTGCTCAAATGGAAAAGGAAACTAATTTACAATCTTGGAGTTCTGGATTCTTACACAATATTCACTTCCCAGATATAAAGGATTTCCGTGCTTCTCAGACCAGAATCCATCCAGTACGTCTTTGCCCAGGCAGCGGTATACAGCAACTCCTTTATAGATTTTATCATCTTCTCCTTCGTAGTTGAAATTAATCACTAGAATTTGGTCTTTATAAAATCCTGTCCCGTTTTGCTGATGGTCACCAATCATCCATTGGGCGATAATGCGATTATTTTCATCTACAGATAAGGTCAATATACCATGATAAGTTGGCAGGAAAGATTCCTCCTGATTACTTCCTTCAATAGAGTAGCTTCCCACCAGATCGTGTACTGTCATTGATTTATTTTTAAAAAGCAAATTTAAAACATTAAGATCATATTAAATAATATTCATTGTAAGCTTAAAAAATCAGAATGATTCATCTTAACTATACTTTACTTTTTAAATCTTCCTTAATGGTTTAAAAATATGGAATGTGCAAGTATATTTTTATAAATTAAGCTCTATTTTTGCCGCAAATTAAATGAAGAATGATTCCTTTTCTGTTGATAATAAATGTACTTACATTAGGTATTTTTGGTTTTGATAAATGGCAAGCCAAAAAGCATCAATGGAGAATTTCCGAAAATACCCTTTTAGGAATTTCTCTGCTGGGCGGAATTATAGGAGCCGCTATGGGAATGATTCTCTTCAATCATAAAGTTTCTAAAAAATCTTTTCTCATGAAATTTATACTGGTTGTTTTAATTGATCTTGTTTTGTTTTACAGGTTACTAAGACATTGATTGTGAATGTTAAAAATAGTTTTTCGGAATGTTAAATATTTGAATAATATATTAATTATTGTGTTTTTTTTATATTTTTACCATGCTAATAACATATAAACAAAACAACATGAGAAATCTTAGAAAAATTTCCAGAACTGAAATGAAATCAGTTCAGGGAGGAATCGTTAAAGGAATGGTAAAATGTAAAGATGCCGACACATGTGCTGTAAGATGGGGATGGGCGACAGGATTCTCCAACAATTGCGCAGAATTTGACATCATATGCGGAGAACCCCCTGTGATAGATCCATGCGAAATACAAGCTTGTGTATAAATAACCTAAAGAGTGTTTTTCGGACACTCTTTTTTTATTGCCTTGTGAATAAGTATTTTAAACAAATTATTAAATATTTAGATAACTAAATATTTTTTCATTAAAAATCACTACTTTTGCACCCGTAAAAATCTTTTATGCAAAACATTAGAAATATTGCGATTATCGCACACGTTGACCACGGAAAGACGACTTTGGTTGACAAGATCATTCACGCTACCAACATTTTCAGAGAAAATCAGGAGAGTGGGGAGTTAATTATGGATAACAACGATCTTGAAAGAGAAAGAGGGATCACCATCTTATCCAAGAATATTTCTGTTACTTATAAAGACACAAAAATTAACGTAATTGATACTCCTGGTCACGCCGATTTTGGTGGAGAAGTAGAAAGAGTATTGAAAATGGCTGATGGGGTTATTTTGTTAGTGGATGCGTTCGAAGGACCAATGCCACAAACAAGATTCGTACTTCAGAAAGCATTGGAATTAGGATTGAGACCATTAGTGGTTATCAACAAAGTAGATAAACCAAACTGCCGTCCTGACGAAGTTCATGATAAAGTATTTGACTTATTCTTCAACCTTGAAGCTACAGAAGAGCAATTGGATTTCCCTACGTTCTACGGATCTTCAAAACAAGGATGGTTCAACACTTCATTAGAGCAAACTGAAGATATCTTACCACTATTAGATGGTATTTTACAATATGTTCCTGAACCGAAAGTAACAGAAGGAAATCTTCAGATGCAGATTACTTCTCTTGACTTCTCTTCTTTCTTAGGAAGAATTGCAATCGGAAAAGTTACAAGAGGTGAAATCAAAGAATCTCAATGGATCGGTCTTGCTCAGGCAGAAGGTAAAATTGTAAAAGGAAAAGTAAAAGAACTTTACGTTTTCGAAGGATTAGGAAAGAAAAAAGTAACTGAAGTAAAAGCTGGAGATATCTGTGCTGTAGTAGGTTTCGATGCTTTCCAGATTGGTGATTCTTTCGTTGATCTTGAAAATCCTGAGCCATTGGAAAGAACGGCAATTGACGAGCCTACGTTGAACATGACGTTCTCTATCAACAACTCACCTTTCTTTGGTAAAGATGGTAAATATGTTACTTCAAACCACCTTAAAGAAAGATTAACAAAAGAATTAGAGAAAAACCTTGCCTTAAGAGTTCAACAGACTGATGATGCAAACACTTTCTTAGTATTCGGTAGAGGTATTCTTCACTTATCTGTTTTGATTGAAACAATGAGAAGAGAAGGGTACGAAATGACAATTGGTCAGCCGCAGGTTATCTTCAAAGAAATAGACGGTGAAAAATGTGAGCCTTATGAATCTTTGGTTGTTGATGTTCCTGAAGAATTTGCTTCAAGAGTTATCGACTTGGCAACTCAGAGAAAAGGTGACCTTCACATTATGGAAACTAAAGGTGAAATGCAGCACATGGAATTCGAAATTCCTTCAAGAGGTCTGATCGGATTACGTTCTCAGATGTTGACTGCTACGGCTGGTGAAGCTATCATGGCGCACCGTTTCACAGAATATAAGCCTTTCAAAGGTGCTATCCCTGGAAGAAACAATGGTGTTTTGATCAGCAAAACTACAGGTCCTGCTACAGAATATTCTATTGCAAAACTACAGGATAGAGGTAAGTTCTTCGTTGATCCGGGTGAGGAAATCTACACAGGAATGATCATCGGTGAACAAAACAAACCTGGTGACTTGGTTGTAAACATCGTTGAAGCAAAACAGTTGAACAACATGAGAGCTTCAGGAAAAGATAAAGATACAGGTGTTGCTCCAAAAATCTTATTCTCTCTGGAAGAATGTATGGAATACATCCAGGGTGATGAAGCTATCGAGGTTACTCCAAACTTTATCAGAATGAGAAAGAAAATCCTTTCTGAAGAAGAAAGAAAAAGAGTTGAAAGAGGAGCGAAAGCTTAATCTAAAATTCTTAAAATATAAAAAAGCCTCGATTTTCGAGGCTTTTTTTCTATGCCAACCCATTAAAATGCTTATTTTGGCATAATAATCTCTAAGAATAAAAATAAATTTTAATGTAGTTTTGTGACTATGAGAATGAATAAATTAAAACTTATCGTTTTACTGGGCTTTTTTGCATCTTACACTACCTCATGTTCCGTTCAGAACAATGTTGTAAAAACACCTTCCACAAAGAATCCGACAAAACCAATCAACAATACAAATCCTCCAAAAGTAAATCCGGTAGTAACGAAGCCTACAACAGGAACAGCTGCTTCAAGTGATGAAAACTTCAGAACTAATCTTCCGGAAATCAAAAGAGAATTCCGTGGAGCATGGATTGCCAGTGTTGCCAATATCAACTGGCCTTCAAGAAATGATCTTACAGTAGATCAGCAGAAAGCAGAAGCTATTAGTATGCTTGATATGCTGAAAGACAATAATTTCAACGCTGCTATTTTCCAGATCAGACCTTCTGCAGATGCACTTTATACAAGTAATATAGAACCATGGTCTTACTTTCTGACCGGAGAAACAGGAAAGGCTCCATATCCAAACTATGATCCGCTTCAGTTCTGGATTGAAGAAGCTCATAAAAGAGGTCTGGAATTGCATGTTTGGTTAAACCCTTACCGTGCACACCATACAAATGGCGGAGCTGTTAATAACCTGTCAATGGCCAATAAGCTGTCTGATATTGTAGTAAGATTAAAGAACGGAATGTACTGGTTTGATCCGGCTAATCCGAAAACACAAGGGCATGTGTCCAATGTGGTGAAAGATATTGTAAAAAGATACGATATTGATGCTGTACATTTCGATGATTATTTCTATCCTTATGCTACTTACAATAAAGGAGCAGACTTTCCCGATAATGCCAGCTGGAATGCTTACCTAAGCAGCGGAGGTACCTTATCCAGAGCAGACTGGAGAAGAGATAATGTGAATAAATTTGTGGAACGTATCTATAAAGAAATTCACGCAGAAAAAAATAATGTAAGATTTGGGATCAGCCCATTCGGAATATGGAAACCCGGATATCCTATGGGAGTTATTGGTTCCTCTCAATATGACGAATTGTATGCAGATGCTAAATTATGGTTAAATAAAGGCTGGGTAGATTACTTCTCTCCACAGCTTTATTGGCCCATAGATTCTAAAGGACAAAGCTTCGAAGCTCTGCTGAGCTGGTGGCAGTCTGAAAATACAATGAATCGTCACTTATGGCCGGGCTTGAATACTGTTGAGATTAAAGTCTCAGACCGTCCAACGGAAATCAAAAACCAGATTGCTATTTCCAGAAATATTCTTAAAAATGATGCCGGAGAAATTCACTGGAGCATTGCAGGGCTTACCAAAAACCCCAATATGCTTCCGGCCTTGAAAAGTGGTCCATACAATGAAAAAGCATTGGTTCCGAAATCTCCATGGATAAAAGCTGTTCCATTGCAGACGCCTACCTTATTTATTGCTGATAACGGAAGTTTTGCTCAGACAAGCTGGAGTACAAAAAATGCTGCCGATGTATTTCTATGGGTGCTTTTTACTCAATATAACGGAGTATGGCAAACAGAAATTTTAACGCTTGATACCCTGTCAAAAGACATTCCTAAATCTAAAGACGGGAAAAAGCTGAACGCAGTGGCTATCAAAGCTATCGATAGATTAGGAAATGAAAGTGATTATACAGCAAGAAAGATTAAATAGTTGGGATACAACCCATTCTAAATATGTCATTGCGAACCTTTAGGTGAAGCAATCTCAATCATGAATTTAATAAAACCGGTTCTCAGACAGAGCCGGTTTTTATTTTAGAATAACTATAAATTATCAATTTAAATAATTGAATATCAGTTGTTTTTAAAGCGTTACTGGGTGTTTTAACATAAAATAATAACCTTATCGGAACTGTTTTTGCATGATTCATTCTATAATCACCAAAATATAACATTATGAATACTAAAAGACTTTCCACCAACATGGAAAAAGCACTTAGCGATCAGATGAACAAAGAAATTCATGCATCACACGTTTTTTTATCTTATGGAATCTGGGCCGACGACAAGGGTTATCAAGGAATAGCCAACTTTCTTTACCGCCACGCCCAGGAAGAGAGAAATCACTCTATTAAATTCATGGAATATATTTTAAACAGAGGCGGAAAACCAAAAGTAACAGCCATTCCGGCTCCTCCGGCTGATCCTAAGACCCTTACAGCCTGCTTTGACGGTGTTTTTAAACACGAAGTAGATAATACAACTGCTATCTACAAAATCGTAGATCTTTCCATGGAAGAAAAGGACTGGGCAACCTGGAACTTTATGCAATGGTTTGTACAGGAACAGATTGAAGAGGAAACATTGGCTCAAAACTTAATAGATAAATTAAAAATTGCAGGAGGTGACAGAGCTACTGACGAATCTTTATTTACTTTAGATAAAACTTTACAGGAAGCACCCAATGATGTTCCGCTGGCTCAGAATGCTACAGGTGTTAACCCATAGAAAAATCCGGTGAATTCAAACCTTTTGAAAATCTGTCAGAATATTGGCAGATTTTTTTATTATGAAACTCTGGCAAAAATCACTATCTTTGCACACTCGTAATTCAAGGTTCTGTGTTCAATGTTTAAAGTTGAAGATTTCTTGAGTTACTCCTAAACCTTAAACTTTGAATTTTACAATATGAAATGTGGAATCGTAGGCTTACCGAATGTAGGTAAATCAACTCTTTTTAACTGTCTGAGCAATGCAAAAGCTCAATCAGCAAACTATCCTTTCTGTACTATTGAACCGAACCTTGGAACGGTTTCTGTACCGGATCAGAGATTGTTTGAACTGGAGAAAATCGTAAAACCTGAGAGAGTTTTACCCGCTGTAGTTGAGATTGTTGATATTGCAGGTCTTGTAAAAGGAGCCAGCAAAGGAGAAGGATTGGGGAACCAGTTCTTAGCTAATATCCGTGAGTGTGAAGCGATTATTCATGTTTTAAGATGTTTTGATAATGGAAATATCGTTCACGTAGAAGGTTCGGTAGACCCATTAAGAGATAAAGAAATTATTGATATTGAGCTTCAGCTGAAAGACCTTGAAACCGTAGGAAAAGCAGTTGAAAAAGCTAAAAAATTCATCAAATCAGGGAAGAAAGAAGATATTCTTACTTACGAAACCCTTCAGAATTTACAGAAATTTCTTGAAGATGGTAAAAATGCAAGAGAATTTGCCACTGATGACTTTACAAAATCAATCATCGGAGAAGTTCAGTTGTTGACGAATAAGCCTGTTCTTTACGTTTGTAACGTAGATGAAAATTCTATCAAAAACGGAAATGAGTGGATTGCTAAGATTGAAGAAATGGCGAAAGGCGAAGGTGCTGAAGTAGTAGTATTAGCAGCACAGATCGAAGCTGATATCAATGAGCTTGAAACTTTTGAAGAAAGAGAAATTTTCCTTGATGAACTAGGACTTACAGAACCTGGTGTAAACCGTTTGATCAGAAAAGCATATGATCTTTTGAAACTTCAGACGTATTTTACAGCTGGAGTAAAAGAAGTAAGAGCCTGGACTATCGGACAGGGATGGACAGCTCCACAAGCTGCAGGAGTTATCCACACAGACTTTGAAAAAGGATTTATCCGTGCAGAAGTAATCAAGTATAACGATTACATTACTTACGGTTCTGAAGTAAAGATAAAAGAAGCCGGAAAACTTTCTGTAGAAGGTAAAGAATATATCGTACAGGATGGTGACATCATGCACTTTAGATTCAACGTATAAGAAAAGTATTAAAGTTAGTTATAATAAAAAGCGTTTCCATGAATTTGGGAGCGTTTTTTGCTTTTATTGGGAATAGATACTATTGATTAAAAGAACTGCTCCCGAAATTGAGAGCAGTTTTTATTTTTGTCCTTAAAGCTGAGGAATACCTATGTCGAATCGGCATTTTGGCTCTATACAAGAGACAGAGAAAACCACACAGTTATTAACTATATCTGTACATCTTAACTGTGCCTGTCCAGTTCTACACTGAGGTTCAGAGCATGAAGGATGAATTTGTGCACAAATACCTTGATGGCTGCATATCATTATACCTCCTTTAATGGTCTTCAACTCTTTTTTATTGAGCTTTTTACCATTATTTAAATATTGATTTCTCATTCGTTAAAGTTTTTATGGTTTAGTTTTTTTTGCTTTTACAATTCAATACCAGGTTGGCATTGTAATTCTGCACAGGCAAAAGAATATTTCTTACAAGTCAGGTCTGGAAGCAAACACATCTCTTTTCCACCAGTAATTACTCTTAATTGTCTTTTGTTCAATTTTTTTCCGTGATTTAAATTTTTGTTTTCCATTGGTTTGATTTTTAATGGGTTAGTTTTAACGAAAATAATAAAAATAAATGAGTTATATCACTGTGTATAGAAAAAAATTAAAAAAATATACTGCAGTGTCTTTAATATCTGTAATAAATTTCAAATAAAATAAGCTGTTATATTGAAATTTTTAACATATTAGTATAGTGTACTTTTTGAAATTAAAAGAGTTTTAAGTTCCGGAGAACAATCTGTAATCATTTCAAAAAGGTTGGTTGATAAGTTTGTATATTTGAATTTTACAAATCATTTGTGATGGAAAAAATAGCACACACTTCACTGGAAGATTTTTATAAAGCCATGGCAGACAAGCTGGGAAAGGATCTTGAAAGTATTTTTCCAAAAGGTCTTCACAAAGACATTGGTCACTTTAATGTTTTTGATATTGCCCAAACGATAGAAAGAGCAAAGGCTACTTCTGAAATGCCTTATAACAGAAGAAAGTACTATAAAATAAGCTTTATAAAAGGAAGAAATAGAGCAGAATATGCAGACAAAGTAATTTCAATAAAACAAAACGCTCTATTATTTGCTACACCTAAAGTTCCCTATCACTGGGTTCCTGAAGACCCGGATCAGTCCGGAAGTTTCTGTGTATTTACGGAAGACTTCTTTATTAAGGATAAGTCTTATTATAATCTGGAAGATCTTCCTATTTTTCAGCCAGGTGGAGTTCCTGTTTTTGAAATTGATGGTGAGCTTGCAGAAGAAATTGAAAGCCTTTTTAAAAAGATAAAAAAAGAAATAGATTCAGATTATGTATTTAAATATGATCTGATCAGAAACTATGTTCTGGAGCTGATTCATTATGGACAGAAATTACAGCCTGCCTCTAAAATATCGGCTTCAAATGATGCATCCATACGAGTAGTTTCCTTATTTATAGAGCTGCTGGAGAGACAGTTCCCTATTGAATCATGGGAACAGAGGCTACAATTGAAAACTGCAAAAGATTATGCAGACCGATTGGCTGTTCATGTCAATTACTTAAACAAAAGGTTAAAAGAAAGCACCGGAAAGACAACCACAGAATTTATTTCGGACCGGATTATTCAGGAAGCTAAAATACTTTTAAAACAGACGAAATGGAATGTTTCAGAAATATCCTATGCTCTGGGATTTGAAGAGATTGCGCATTTTTCCAATTTCTTTAAAAGGAAAACAACGTTTACCCCATTGGAATTTCGTTCCTGATTTGAATTTTGCAAATTTCAGATTGATTCAAGCAAACACTTCAGTCTGAAAATATCCCAACTTTGTACCATCAAAATAATCAAAATACAATGAACACAAAAACAAATATTGCACTGGTAACCGGAGGAAGCCGTGGATTAGGGAAAAACTCAGCACTTAAAATTGCTCAAAAAGGATTAGATGTTATTATTACCTACAGAAGCAACAAAGAAGAGGCAGATGCTGTTGTCAATGAAATTAAATCAATCGGAAGAAATGCTGTAGCATTTCAGCTTGATACAAAAGATATTAAAAGCTTTGATACTTTTGTGAAAAACGTAACAGATCATTTGCAGCAAAATACAGGAAGTACTCATATTGATTATCTGATCAATAATGCAGGAACAGCATTATATTCCCCGATTACAGAAGTAACGGAAGAACAGTTGGACGATGTGGTAGATATTCACTTTAAAGGAGTGTTTTTCCTGACTCAAAAATTATTGCCATTTATTAATGATGGAGGAGGTATTATCAATGTGTCTTCAGGGTTAGCAAGATTTGCAACACCAGGATCCTCTATTTATGGATCAATTAAAGCAGGAGTAGAAATGCTTACGAAATACATGGCTAAAGAATTAGGTTCAAGAAAAATCAAAGCCAATGTTGTGGCTCCGGGAGCTATTGAAACAGATTTTGGTGGCGGAAGAGTAAGAGACAATGAAGAGATCAATGCCATGGTAGCAGGTGCTACAGCGCTGGGAAGAGTAGGTCTTCCGGATGATATTGGTGGAGTGGTGGCATTCCTGTGTACGGAAGACGCAAGATGGATCAATGGACAAAGAATAGAAGTTTCAGGAGGAATGTTCCTATAGAACTTTAAAAGGCCAAAAAGCGAAATTTTTAATTTCCTTTTTGGCCTTTTTCACTATCTTTAATCTAGAGATCAGTTTATATGATTAAAGAATTTCTTGATCAGTACCCATACCTTCTGTTGGGACTTGAGGCCCTTTATCTTCTCGGGGTTACTTTCCTTGCGGGTAAGATCATTATGGATACCAGAAATACAAGCAAAACACTGGCTTATCTTCTGCTTATTATTTTTCTTCCGGTAGTTGGAATCATTATTTATTTTGTTTTTGGAGTCAATTTCAAAAAGAATAAATTTTATACTTTCAAAGTAGAACGTAATGAGCAGATATATCAAAAAGTACAGCAATATATTGAAGAAACCCATCATAAAACACTGATTGCTCATCAGGAAGAATTACAGAATTTTTTGCTCACTGTTAATTTTCTTTACAATGCCGGAAATGCACCTGTTTCTCAAGGAAATCATACAGAAGTACTGATTAATGGTGAGGCTAAATTTGAAAAAGTTTTCGAAGTACTTGAAAAGGCAGCACATCATATCCATCTGGAATATTATATTTATGATAATGACGACGTAGGAAACAGGCTTGCTGATCTGTTGATGAGAAAAGCAAGGCAAGGTGTTAAAATACGTTTTCTTTATGATGATCTGGGAAGTGGAAAATTAGGATGGAAGTTTTTAAGAAAATTACAGGAAGCGGGAGTGGAAGTATCTCCGGTCAACAAAATTACTTTCAGGCTTCTTGCCAACAGAGTGAATTACAGAGATCACAGGAAGATTATTATTGTAGATGGTACTGAGGTTTTTACAGGTGGCATTAATGTTTCGGATAAATACATCAATCCTAATCCAAAACAGTACTGGAGAGATGTTCACCTTTATATTAAAGGAGAAGCTGCTTTTTATTTTCAATTTTTGTTTTTCAGCAACTGGGTTTTTGCTACTGAAAAATTTCCCGAAATCTCAACATCGTATTTCGATTATAAAAAAACTGAAGCAGGAAGTTCCCTCGTTCAGGTTGCTGCAAGTGGACCTGATACCAGACCTTCCATTATGTTGAGCACCAGTTCGGCAATTCTTTCTGCCAAAAAAAGAGTATATATTGTAACACCTTATTTTATCCCTGTTGAAACGGTATTGAATGCCATAAAGCAGGCTGGTCTTTCGGGAATTGATGTAAGGCTTATGGTGCCAAAATCAGGAGATTCAGTAGTGGTGAATGCCGCGGCCTATTCCTATTATGAAGAACTTCTGGAGAACAAAGTGAGAGTATTCTTTTACAAAAAAGGGTTTATTCATGCCAAAACAATGATTGTTGATGACCATTTTTCGTCTGTAGGAACTGCGAATATGGATGTCAGAAGTCAGGAACTTAATTTTGAGGTGAATACATTAATCTTTGATCCTGAAATTAACCAGAAGCTTAAAAACCTTTTTATTGAAGATATGAATGATTGTGAAGAAATCTTCCTTGGTACCTGGAAAAAAAGGTCAAAATTCAAAGTTTTTTTTGAACATCTGGCCAGATTGCTTTCTCCGTTAATTTAAAATTCATCTGTGAATAGAAAATAAAAACTCCGGAAACATTTCCGGAGTTTTATGCATAATCTCTTTACCTCTTTGTTTTAAGCAGAAAGTATTAAATCTTTGATAAATTCTCAAGCGCCTTTTCCAGAGTTTCCTGCTTCTTGGCAAAGCACAGCCTGATCACATTCTCATTCAGCTTGTTTTTATAAAAAGAAGAGAAAGGAACGCTGGCCACCTTATGATTGATAGTAAGTTCTGAAGCAAAATCAAAATCATTTTTATCTGAAATCTTATCATATTTCACCGCCTGAAAATAAGTTCCTTCACAATCCAGAAGCTCGAAGGATGTACCTGCAAGACCTTTTCTCAGAAAGTCTCTTTTTTCCTGGAAAAACTGATTCAGATAAGTATAGTGTTCATCATTTTTCATGTATTCTGCCAGGGCCTGCTGAATAGGCGTATTTACACAAAACACATTGAATTGATGTACTTTCCTGAATTCTTCCGTTAAGATTTTAGGTGCAGCACAATAGCCCACTTTCCATCCGGTAACATGAAAAAGCTTTCCAAAAGAGGCCACAAGAAGGCTTCTTTCTTTCAATTCCGGATACTTACAGATGCTTAAATGCTGTTTCCCATCAAAAACAATATTTTCATACACTTCATCACTCAAAATAAGAATGGAAGTGCCTTTTACCAGTTTGATAAGTTCTTGTATATCATTTTCTTTCAGGATTTTTCCTGAAGGATTGTTAGGATTATTAAGAATGATCATTCTGGTTTTTTCACTGACAAGATTCTTTACTTCCGCCCAGTTGATTTCATAATCCGGAGCTTTCATTTCAAATCGTTTTACAATGCCTCCGAAAAGCTCTACCGTAGGCTCATAACAATCATACGCCGGTTCAAAAATAATCACTTCATCATCTTTTTTAATAAATGATGCGATAGCCGTGAAAATCGCCTGAGTACCGCCTGCAGTAACTGTTATTTCAGAGTCCGGATGGTAAACTGCCTGGTGGCTGTTTTCAATTTTTCGTGCAATTTCTTCCTTTAAGCCAATCATTCCGCCAAGAGGTGCATACTGGTTGAACCCTTTTTTAATAAAATGATCTACATGATTTAATAATTCTGAATCTGGCATAAAATCAGGAAAACCCTGAGACAGATTGATGGCTTCATTTTCATTGGCAAGCTGAGTCATCTGACTGAAAATAGTAGTTCCTACATTGGAAAGTTTCGATAAAGGAAGTTGTATCATAAAAACAGTTTTGTTGACCGAATTTAATGAAATAATTAAAACAGATTGAACTTAAGAAGATAAAAATTAGCAAACAGTAGGTTTAATAAGGTTTTTAGATTTCATAACTGGCTGGGAATTCTATATTTTTTACCCGTTCGGCCTTTCCATAAACTGATTGTACCAGCAATGCTGAAAAATATGATTGGGCAGTTGGAAAATAAAAGGTAATATTTTGAATTCCTGCATAAAGGAACGTGATATAAAATAGGTATATAAAATGACCATCCCGTTGTAAGGATGGTCATTATTTTTAATGGGATAAGCTTAATAAAAGCTCAATAATAAATCAATCTGTGCATTACTTACTCCTGCCGGTCTGTTCGCTTTAAGCTGTGTACTTAAACTGCTTAATCCATAACAATATTTTAGAAAATTAGTTTCAATATTGGCTAAAGTATAGCCGGTAACCTGATCATTGACCGTTCCAATGGGTTGAGGACTAAATGACTGTCCCAGTTCGTTGAAGTTATCCACTAAATTAATAAACAAACTTGTATAGTCAGAACTTGTATTCAAACTCCAGAACTGATACCCGAAACGATTAGGAAATACGGGAGGATTGGATGGATTATAATTTGGAGTTCCATAATTTGCAATGCCTCTTTCTCTATATTCTATTCCTGTTACAAACCATTCTACAGCGCATGGCCAGCTTTCCTGCAGCATAGAATTAACCTGTGAATACTGAACTGCTCCGGTGTTCATTTTGATAACATGAGAGGTATGTGCAAGTTCATGTACAGTCGTTGAAAAATAATCATCAGACTGATACTCCGTTGTTGACCCCGGTTGGAATCTTGCTATTTTCAGGTAAGGAAAAACAACATAATTGATTCCCTGCCAATTTTTAGCTGTATTTTTAGCTATAATGTGAGAACGGTTTCCACTAGGCCTGACAGGTCTTTGTAAACCACCAATATCTTTATAAAAATAACGGTAGGCTGCTCTAAACATATGGCCCTGCATATTTTCATAGCCAGGCATGATGTCATGACTCCAATGATTACTTTTAATATTATTTCGGACTACATTGGAAGGGCTAATCTGGTTATCTTTTATTACAAAATGCTTTCTATCCATATGCAGCTTAAAATCTACGTTTTTGTTGTTTGGAAAAGGTGTACCGTCCAATCCGTACTGGCCATTTGCATTGGTGATACCTCCTCTTGTTCTCAGACCCCTTTTAGCGGTAACTTTAGCGCCTTCAAAAGGGATCAGTGTATTTAATCTTGTATCGAAAATTCGAATGGTACCGTATATTGGGGCACCACCTCCGCCTCCGGGATTCGGGTTTGGATTGGGATACCATTGCCCGGGTTCTCCTATATTATCCCAGGGCTTATAGTCGCTAGGTTCCCAAGGTGTGAAACCGGATATGTTTTCTGCTCTGTTGACCAGACTATAGACGAATTTATAATTCATATTACCAGTGCCTAAGAGTTCGAGATCCTCTTCGGGAAGATACACCTCCTGAAGAATCTCATAACTAATCCCGGCAGGTAAGGGCGTCTCATTCCTCACAGTTGCATATTGTGGTGTAGGCTGATCAGCTGGAGCATCAGGGTCATGATAGAATTTACCGACTACCAATACTTCTTTATCAAGAGGATAATCATAAAGAATAAGATCGGATTGCTGAAGCACCTCCAATTCATCTTCCGTTGCCGGATTGAATTTAATGTATTTGTGTGTAGAGCGAATATTTACAGCAGTCAGTGATCTGTTGCCTTCTGCTTTTGGCTCAGCCAGTAATGATTTGTAAGCAGCCATCATGTTTTCAATTGTGTACGGAATAGGAAGCTGTTCTCCTAATACCGTGGGTTCTCCCTCTTCAGCATATTTTGTTTCATCCTCTGAAGTGAGATCCCTGTTCATGAGTTGGGAATTGGAAGCTTCAGTTTCATACTGTTCTATCACATCAGAACAGGATGCCGATAAAAGAGAAACCAAAGTTATGTAGAGTACTATTTTTTTCATGTTTTAATTTTTAGTTTTTATATTCTTTTCTGGTCCGGAATAAGATTACTCCGAAACTTTTTCTTTTAAAAACCACATTCCAATCGGCAGACTGGAATGTATTTTTAAAATCATTATTATTTAGGTTCAATCCATGGTAATCCGTTCCATGGCATTGTGTAAATAAAAGGAAGTCCTCCAATAGGTTGTTGCGGATTAGATGCAATGGGAGGCTGAGGTTGAGGGATTGTTCCGGGGTTGCTTGGGGTAACAAATGCTGTTCCTCCGGCAATGGATCTCATTTGATTTCTCTTGAGTACTTTTCTAGTGATTTTCATGATAATTTTTTTTTGTTTAACATGACGAAAGTAGAGAAGAGCCTTAACAAAAAACAGCTACAACTAATAAGTGCGGAGGTTGAATAAGTAAGTGCGAAAGAAAATGTTTTATTCGGGTTTTCCTATGGTGGAAAGGAAGTCATTTTTCTTGCGGTAGGAGACATCCAGAACAGACCCGTCGCTCATCACTACCTGTCCGCCTCTGCCTTTAATATATTCCTGAAGATGATCAATATTAATAAGATGCTTATGATGTATCCTGAAAAAATGGTGTTCCATCAAAATGGGTTCAAACTCATGAAGGGTTCTGGATACCATTATTTTTGATTTATCGGCAAGATAAAAAAGAGTATAGCTTGAATCTGCTTCACAGCGGATGATATTGGATATTTCTACCAGCTTAAAACCCTGAAGGGTAGATAGAACGATTTTGTTATCTTTAAGAAGAGTAGGATTAGGAGTCTGTATTTTTTTGATATTGTCCAGAGCTTTATTGACCGCAATAATAAAATCCATTTTTTTAATAGGCTTTAAAAGATAATCTGTAGCCCCATTTTTAATCGCCTGAATAGCAAAATTTTCGTAAGCTGTGATGAAAATGATTTGGGAATGAACTTCATTAAACTTTGACAGTAAATCGAAAGTAGTTCCATCACCCAACTGAACATCCAGAAACAGAATGTCAGGACTGTTTTTGATAAGGTAAATATAAGCTTCTTCAACGGAGGAAGCCTGGAATTCTATGTTGATTTCAGGAAATTCATTTTCCATAAGTAATGCAATATACTCTCTTCCATCTTGTTCATCATCAACAATACATGCGTGTATTTTATTTCTCATAAGGTTTTATATAAAGTTTGATTTGTGTTCCCTGTCTGTTGTTTTCCGGAAACGCATTGATTTCTAAAAATATATTGGTATCAAAAAGCTGTTTAAAAGTCTCAATCCTTTTATGGGAAAGTTTTACCCCAAAGGAGTTGTCTTTTTTCAAAAAATCCTGGTTGGAAATTCCTATACCATTATCTTCAATGGTGATGCATAAAGAAACATCCGTATAATCAAAGCGGATAAGAATTTCTCCTTTTCTATCTTTTAAGCCTGAAATGCCATGCTTTATCGCATTTTCCACAAAAGGTTGTATCAGTAAAGAAGGAATCGTCCAGTTTTGATCTACCTGTTCAGAAATAATAATTTTATAATCAAAAAGATCTTTTACGCGAAGCTTTTCCATATCAAGATACAACGTGAGATATTCCACTTCATCTTTAATAGACATAAAGGTTTTCTCTGAATAATAAAGTGTTTTTCGGATCATCTTGGCGAAAATATCCAGGTAGTTTTCCGTTTCGCGGTAATCTTTTTTATACAATAAAAATTGGATGGAATTCAGACAGTTGTAAATAAAATGAGGATTGATCTGAGCTTTAATAGCCTGGAGTTCAAGTTCGGCAATCTTCTTTTCATACTCCATTTTTTCCAGTTTCTTATTTCTTTTTTTATGCAGATAAGAAAAAATAATCATCAATAAAGCTCCGATGATGACGATGGCCAATATCAGCCTGAACCACCATGTCTGCCAGAAGAGAGGTTTTATATAAAAAGTGAGATCCGAAGAAGCATAGGATTGTTTTCCGTTATATCCCAAACCATAAACCCGGAAGGTATATTTACCCGGTGGAATAGAGTTGAAGATAACTTTAGAAGAATTATTGATCTGCCATGAGTTATTAAGACCTTCCAGCTTATATTTATAGCTGATTTTTCCCAATGAGGGATAATCAAGAAAGCTGAGATTGAAAATAACGGTATTGTGAGGATAAGCAGTAAGGCTTTTCTGCAGGTCGTAATGCTCATTGTTTTCAATAGATACTGAATTAATGACGACTTTTTTATGAATGAATTTTTCCTGAGTCAGTAGTTTTTTGATGGAAAATATGCCAAGTCCTTTAGAAGTTCCAATGAATATGGTGTCATTTTTTATCACACAACCGGCCACTGCATCAGAGGGAAGTCCGTCTGTCTGGGTAAAGTTGTTGATGTGCTGACTCTTTTCTGTCAGTTCAATTCTGGAGATCCCTGAATTGGTGCTGGCCCAGAACGTATTTTTATTTTCTACTTCTATTTTTTTTACCTGATCATTGATTAATCCATCATTTTTCCCGATTTTTCTTATAATTCCTTGAGTATTAAAAAGAATAATCCCGTTGAGGTTAGTTGCTCCCAAATAGGTGTTATCATCTAATCTTTTAATATCTGTAAAATAGTATCCCTTTAAGAATAAAATCTTTTTCCGGTTTCTGATATTGTATTTGTACAGATCGCTGAAGCTGCCGATAAACAGGTTCTCTTTGTCATAAGGGAAAACGGTGTATACCCGCTCCTGAAGGATAGTGTTTGTTTTTTTACTTTTTAAACTGTAGGTCAATAAACCTCCAGATGTACAGAAAAATAAGGAATCCTGGGTGTAGGGGACAATGTTTTTTAAGGAACAGTATATTTTGTCAGAAGTATTATTGGCCATATCATGAACAATCACTTTACCTGATAAACCGAAAATGGAAATATTACTTTTTAAATAAACAGAGATGTTTTCATCTTTATCACCTTTATCAAGGATGATATTTTTTATCCTATTGTCTTTGCTGATAAGAGCACCGGCAGATTGATTGTAGCCGAGAAGAATATTTCCGTTATCTTTTGCAATGGCTTTTATATACTCAGAATTACTTTTTACAGGCAAATTGATATGATTGGCAAAAAGGGATTTTGAGATGAAAAAGACACCGTTATTCCTTGAATTGAACCATACATTATCATCTTTGTCTACCAGGACATTATTGATCACATAACGGTCCAGGATTTTGATGGGAGTACCAAGGTTTCTCTTCTTTTCAGTCAGAGATTGGTTGAAATATAAAACCCCTCCATTACTTATATTCAGCCACAGTTTATTGTTTTTATCAATAAGTCCGTAGAAAACATTCTCTTGTGGGCTGCAATCATAAGAGCTGATCTTTTTTATACCTGAAGGAGCAGAAAGTTGATATACTTCAATTGTATTTTTATGTAAGAAGACAAAAAGATCATCCTTTTCACAGATCATACTTCCGGTTTCTGCTTTCAAATGTTGCTTTTTCCCGGTAATGATATTGTAGACCAGTATATCTCCCTGATGAGGATCATGTAAATAGAGATTGTACGTGTGCGGCTCAAATCTGAGCGTAGCAAAATATCTTTTCCCGTAATCTAATGGGATAGGAATCTTTTTAACTTTTCCGCTTTCATAGATGAAAATATTCTGAGGATTTAAATTTCCATAAAGATAAAGTCGATTTCCATCACGGGTAACTTTCGGAATGGAACTTGAAAACTGATTTTTTACGTATTCATTAATATTCAGATTGATAACGCGGCCGTTTTTTAAATAAGCAAAATCATTCAGAAAGGGAAGGATGAATACCTCGCCGTTGGGCAAAGGTTCACAGGAGATAATATCAATATTCTTTAACCCTTCTTTCTTACCATATTGCTTAAATTCCTTTCCGTCAAATCTGAATAAACCATTATCGCTGCCTATCCAGATGAAACCATTTTTATCCTGTCTCAGATGATAGGTATAGGAGCAGTTTAATCCTTCCTCATCGCTATAGTTCACCATCCCGGGGACCTGTGAAGGAAATAATGAGGGAAAGAATAAAATTACAGATAATGCGAGGAAAGTAAATAAATTTTTCACATGATAATGATAATTTCGTAAATATATAATTTGATTGAGAATAATACAATGTTTGTAGTAGAATATTGAAAAAAAACAAGAGGAAAAAATTCGGATAATTTTGGACAATTTTGTACTTTTGTATGTTTGCTGAAATCATATATGTCACAAGAAATAAATCCAACCTACTCCGAAGATAATATCAGAACCCTCGATTGGCAGGAACACATCCGTTTGCGCCCCGGTATGTACATCGGGAAGCTCGGTGACGGTTCTTCCGCTGATGACGGTATTTATATCCTGTTAAAAGAAATCCTTGATAACTCTATTGATGAGTTCAGGATGAGATCAGGGAAAAGAATTGAAATAAAACTGGACGATGGCAAAGTTACCATCCGTGATTTTGGACGAGGAATTCCACTAGGGAAAGTGGTAGACGCTGTCTCAAAAATGAATACCGGTGGTAAGTACGATAGTAAAGCGTTTAAAAAATCTGTAGGTTTGAATGGTGTTGGTACCAAAGCGGTAAATGCCCTTTCAGATTACTTCAGAGTTCGTTCTTTCCGTGACGGAAAAATGAAAGTTGCTGAATTCTCCCGTGGGATGATCACAGAAAACTTTGATGAGAAAGAAACTTCAGACAGAAACGGTACTGAAATTTCTTTTATTCCCGATGGAGAAATCTTTCTGCATTTCAAATACAGGAAAGAGTATATCGAAAGAATGCTCCGTAACTATGCGTACCTGAATCCGGGACTTAAAATTCTTTTCAACGGAGAAACCTATTATTCTGAAAACGGTCTTAAAGACCTGTTGGAAGAAGAACTGGAGAGTGAGATTCTTTATCCAATTGTTCATTTGAAGGATGAAGATATTGAACTTGCTATTACCCATTCTGATAAATCACAGACTGAAACCTATTTTTCATTCGTGAACGGACAGAATACAACGCAGGGTGGGACACACCTTAATGCATTCCGTGAAGCGTATGTAAAAACGATTCGTGAGTTTTTCAATAAAAGTTTTGATGCCTCTGATATCAGAAAATCTATCATTGCTGCGATCTCCATCAATGTAGAAGAACCGGTTTTCGAATCTCAGACCAAAACAAAATTAGGGTCTAATGATATGGGACCAAACGGACCTACCGTAAGAACATTCATTATTGACTTCCTGAAGAGTAAACTGGACAATTTCCTGCACAAAAATCCGGAAATAGCTGAAGCAATTCAGAGAAAAATATTAATTTCCGAGAGAGAAAGAAAAGAACTTTCCGGAATCCAGAAACTGGCAAGAGAAAGAGCAAAAAAAGTATCTCTTCACAATAAAAAACTTCGTGACTGCAGACAGCATTATAACGATCAGAAAGCCGAAAGAAAAGGAGAGAGCCAGATCTTTATTACCGAGGGAGATTCTGCATCAGGATCTATCACAAAATCCAGAGATGTAGAAACTCAGGCCGTATTTTCACTGAAGGGTAAACCACTGAACTGTTATGGTCTTACCAAGAAAGTGGTGTATGAAAATGAAGAATTTAACCTTCTTCAGGCCGCTTTAAATATTGAAGAAAGCCTGGAAGATCTGAGATACAATCAGGTAATTATTGCGACTGATGCCGATGTGGATGGGATGCACATCCGCTTGCTGATGATTACTTTCTTCCTGCAGTTCTTCCCGGATCTGATTAAAAACGGACACCTGTATATCCTTCAGACTCCGTTATTCAGAGTAAGAAATAAAAAAGAAACAAGATATTGTTATACTGAAACCGAAAGAATAAAAGCATTAAACGAACTGGGGAAAAATCCTGAAATCACCCGATTTAAAGGATTGGGAGAAATTTCTCCGGACGAATTTAAACACTTCATTGGTAAGGATATCCGTTTAGAACCTGTAGTAGTGGGAAAAGACCAGACGATTGATCAACTTCTGGAATTCTACATGGGGAAAAATACACCGGACAGACAAACCTTTATCTTAGAAAATCTTGTGGTAGAAGATGATACTGATATTGATAAAAAAGAAATACTGAATGAAGTAGAAAATTAAAAAAAAACTTATAACTTAAAAAACTGGTTGTAAGAGCCATTGCAGACTGAAAAAAAGCACAATTTTGGATGAAGTAGGAAATTATAATACTTACACAGCCAAAAAAATAAAATGAGACTAAGTAACCGTAATAAAGCATCAATTTATAACTCTTTGAGTACACTGCTTTTAATGATTGCAGTGTTTGGGATAACTGTATTTGCAGCTAATGAATACAGATTTCATGCGATGGGTAAAGAAAGTTATTTATTAATTATTGTTCCTGTTTTGCTGCTGATTATCTTTTATATCAGCGGAAGACAGATTTTTGAATACGACAGTGACGGAGAAGCTTTGAATTTTAAAAACAGGAATGTTATTCCTTTTTTAAATAAACCTCTTCATGACGAATTTCCAAAATACAAACTGATAAAATATGATGTGGTCAGTATTCTCTTTTTCAAAAGATTATACATTACCGTTTCCAGTAAAAATAATGGTTCTACCATACTCAAATACCAGATCTCTTATTTGAGCAACAAAGAAGTAAACGATTTAAAACTCTCTCTGAACAAAGTAGTGAAAGCTAATAAAGAGAAAAAAGATAAAATAGATGACGACAGAAGAATATTCGCATGAGGGTGAAAGCTTAAAAAAAGTTTCCGGGCTGTACAAAGACTGGTTTCTTGATTATGCTTCCTATGTAATTCTGGATAGAGCTATCCCTTCAATATATGACGGTTTAAAACCCGTTCAACGAAGAATTATGCACTCCATGCGGGAGCTGGAAGACGGCCGTTACAATAAAGTGGCCAATATCGTGGGAAATACCATGAAATATCACCCACACGGTGATGCTTCCATTACAGATGCCATGGTGCAGATTGGACAGAAAGAACTGTTAATAGATACTCAGGGAAACTGGGGAAATATTTATACAGGTGACTCTGCAGCTGCTGCGAGATATATTGAAGCAAGACTGACTCCTTTTGCCCTGGAAGTAGTCTTTAATCCTAAAACTACAGACTGGACAAAGTCTTATGACGGAAGAAACAATGAACCTATTGATTTGCCGGTAAAATTCCCCCTGCTTCTTGCACAGGGAGTAGAAGGTATTGGAGTAGGGCTTTCCACAAAAATCCTTCCTCATAACTTTAATGAACTTATTAACGCATCCGTAGCCTATTTAAAAGGTAAGAAATTTGAACTGTATCCGGACTTTTTAACAGCCGGTTATCTTGACGTTTCCGAATATAATGATGGTCAAAGAGGAGGAAAAGTAAGAGCAAGAGCCAAAATTACTCAGACGGATAAGCATACATTAGTCATTTCTGAACTTCCTTACTCCAAAACAACAACAGATCTTATTGACTCTATCCTGAAAGCCAATGAGAAAGGGAAAATCAAAATCAAAAAAATTGAGGACAATACTTCAGATAAAGTAGAAATCCTGATTCATATTCATAATGATGTTTCACCGGATAAGACCATTGATGCGCTGTATGCATTTACAGACTGTCAGGTGACGATCTCTCCGAATGCCTGTGTGATTGTAGGGGATAAGCCTATGTTTCTGAATGTATCTGATATTCTGAAAACCAATACAGATCATACCGTTTCATTACTGAAGAAAGAATTGGAAATAGAACTTCATGAACTTCAGGAAAGCTGGCATTTCTCTTCATTGGAAAGAATTTTCATCGAGAACAGGATTTACCACGATATTGAAGAGGTAAAAACCTGGGAAGATGTATTAAAGACCATTGATGCAGGATTAAAACCTCATACCAAACATCTTTTAAGAGCTGTTACAGAAGAGGATATTTTAAAACTGACAGAGATCAGAATCAAGAGAATTTCAAGATTCGATTTAGATAAATTTAAAGAAAATATTGCATCGCTGGAAGGTAAAATAGAACAGGTAAAATACCACCTGGCTAACCTGATCGCTTATGCTATTGATTATTATTTAAATATTCAGAAAAAATACGGTAAAGACAAGCAAAGAAAGACTGAGCTTAGAATCTTTGATACGATTGATGCAACAAAAGTAGCCGTAGCCAATGAAAAATTCTATGCGAATTTCGAGGAAGGTTTCATCGGAACATCCCTGAAAAAAGACCAGTATTTGTTCGACTGTTCTGACATTGATGATATCATCATATTCAGAAAAGACGGAAGTATGAAGGTGGTAAAAGTGGAAGCAAAAACCTTCGTTGGAAAAGATATTCTTCACGTTGCCATTTGGAAGAAAAACGATAAGAGAACAGTCTATAATATGATCTATCGTGAAGGAAGGGAAGGTCCGTATTATATGAAACGATTCTCTGTAACCGGAGTAACCAGAAATACAGATTATCCGTTAGCTTCAGATAAAAAAGGATCTGAAACCCTCTATTTTTCAGCCAATCCTAATGGTGAGGCAGAAACAGTTACTGTATTGTTAAAACCAAATCCTAGAATCAGAAAGAACAAAATGGAGATCAATTTCTCTGATCTTGCCATCAAAGGACGTGATTCCAAAGGAAACCTGGTGACTAAGTACGCCGTAAAGAAAGTAGATATGAAGGAAGAAGGAGTTTCTACGCTCGCTCCTAGAAAAATCTGGTTTGATGATACGGTAAGAAGACTGAATGCCGATGTAAGAGGTACATTGCTGGGAAGCTTCAAAGGAGATGACAAAATCCTGACCATCAATACCAATGGTGAAGTAAAGCTTGTTTCTTTTGACTTGGGTAACCGTTTTGATGATGAATATCTGGTGTTGGAAAAATGGAGACCTGCACAGCCGATTACCTGTATCTATTACGACGGAGAAAAAGATATTTATTTCATTAAGAGATTCTTACTGGAAAATACAGTGAATGTACAGACTTTTATGCCTTCTGAACACCCGAAATCATTCATCGAAAATGTAATAGTTGCCAATGATGTTACTGCAGAAATTATTTTTGCAAAAGATAAAGGAAAAGAACGCGATCCGGAAACCATTAATATTGATGAATTTATTGCAGTAAAAGGAATAAAAGCTATTGGAAACCAGTTTACGAAATTCAAAGTAAAAGCCATCAATATTACCATTCCTGAACCTGTAGAAGAAGAGCCTGAAGTATACGAAGATCCTGAACCAACAGGAGATATGGATGAAGATGGAGGAATGATTGGAGATCTGTTCCAGAACGACGGGAACAATGAAAATGAATAGACTAAACTAAAGATGTCTGTTCAGATATAACATAAAAAGAACACAATGGATATAGTTGTTATCATTATCATTGCAGTCACATGTATTTTTAGTTACATGGGGTTCAACAATACAGCATTATTTGAAAAATATAAATTCAATGTCGGAGCGATTGCGAATCGTAAAGAATATGTAAGACTTATCAGTTCGGCATTTTTGCATGCAGACTTTATGCACTTATTTTTTAATATGCTTTCTCTGTATTTTTTCCAGGGAGTAGTTATTAGTTTCTTTGGAGAAATAGGATTTTTGATTCTATATTTTGGATCAATGATTCTTGGAAACTTATTCAGTTTACAGATTTATAAAAACCAACCTTGGTATTCAGCAATTGGAGCATCCGGTGCGGTTTCCGGAATTATTTTTGCTTCCATAGCTATGGCTCCGAATGAGATCAGTGTCAACTTCTTACCAGGATGGTTATTTGGAACGCTGTATTTCGGGTACTCAGTATACATGATGCTTAATCCTAAGCAGTGGGATAATCTGGGGCATGCTGCTCACCTTGGAGGAGCATTTTTCGGGTTGGTTTACTCTATTGTCATGCATCCGCAGCTGGCCATGAGCAATATTCTTTTCTTAGGAATCATGTCACTTCCACTCATTTATTTAGGATATGAAATTTTTGTAAGGAAACGAATAGGATAAAAGACTATTTTTAATCAAAATATCAAAACCAATGAACACATCAGAGTTAAACAGTTTCATCGTGATACTTATCTATGGTTCATTGGTTTTGCTTTCTCTGCTGAAGCTGGCCAATCCTTTACAGGTAAATCATAAAGCCAATTTCTGGTTCGGAATATTCCTCTTTCTGTGGTCTACTTTTTGGCTGGATGAAGTACTGTTTCTCATCACCGGTTCAATCGTAGAGTTTCATTCCCTGTTTTGGGTTAGGCTTATTCAGTTTTTTACCCCTGTTGTTTTTTACTTTAGTGTACTGTTTTATACCAATCCTTCCTTTACTTTTAAACTTACAGCTGTTAAGTTTTTAATCCTTCCGGCTGCTTTTCTGGTTTGTCTTGTATTGATCAAATTGGGATATGCAAAACCATTTGAATATATCAGTATTATTCTGATCCTTATTCAGGCTCTTTTCTATACAGCACTTTCCTATATTACCATCAGAAAGCATCAAAAGAAGATTCAGCAGTTTTCTTCCAATACCGAAGGAATCAATCTGAACTGGCTGGAATATATTATTCTGGTACTTCTTATTGTGAATATCATCTATGTTATTTATAATTTGTTCTATGATCCAAAATCGCTGAATTTCTTTATCAATGCCGTCTTTTTATCGGTTATTTACTGGGTAGGGTATTATTCTCTGAAACAGAAGGAAATTTATCCTTTAGAAGAAAAGCAGAGACAGGAACTGATCTCTATGGATGAAGATTCCGATCCGGAAGAAGTTAAAAGAAAACTTATTTCTGATGAAGAATTACTGAAGATTAAAACTTCACTGGAAAGAATCATGGAACTTCAAAAACCTTATCTTGACAGCGAACTTAACCTTATTAAACTGGCTGAAATGCTGTCCGTTTCTACCCATCATTTGTCTTACGTCATTAATACAGGTTTTGGAAAAAATTTCTTCCAATATGTGAATGAATATAGAGTAGACTACGCCAAAAGACTTCTGAAAGAACCCAACAGCAAATTATCCATTCTCGGGATTGCTTACGAATCCGGGTTCAATTCTAAAACTTCTTTTAATACAACCTTTAAAAAAGTGACCGGACAAACTCCTTCTGAGTTCAAAAAATAAGTTCAGGTTTATAAACTTTTACTTTTTTCTATTTGTAATTAATTGATTTTTAGCTGATTGTTTGTTTTTGTTTTTCTGGGTTAAAATCGGTTCGTCCAGATAATCCGGAACATTCAAATCCACCTTTCCCAATAGTTTTGTACCATAAAATGTAAACTTATGGATACCCAAGAATCATATGCTGTCGTTACGGGAGCAAGCCAGGGACTCGGAAAATCATTCGCTGAACATCTGGCGAAACAAAAGATCAATGTCATCCTTATAAGCCTTCCGGATCAGAATCTTAAAGAATTTTCCGAGGATCTCAAAAGATTGTATGAAGTAAAAGTTCATTACTATGAAACAGATCTTTCAGTTCATGAAAATGTGATGAAGCTTACAGAATGGCTCAATAGTTCTTTTAACATTCATATTCTGATCAATAATGCAGGACTTGGCGGAACAAAGAAATTCACAGAAGCTTCTTCGGATTATATCAACACTATTCTACAGGTGAATGTAGCGGCCACCTCACTGATTACCCATCAGTTGCTTCCTAACCTTTTAAAACAACCCAAAGCCTATATTCTGAATGTTTCAAGTATGGCAGCCTTTTCACCCATCGGTTTTAAAACGGTATATCCAGCTTCTAAAAGTTTTATTCATTCATTTTCCAGAGGGCTTCATGAAGAACTGAAAGATACCAATGTTTTTGTAAGCGTTGTGAATCCAGGAGCAATGAAAACCAATAAAGATGTTTGTGAAAGAATAGAAAAGCAAGGTTTTATGGGAAGATTAACCCTTTTAAATCCTGACAAAGTAGCTTCATACTGCATCCGGCAATTGTTTAAAAAAGATTCCGTCATTATGGTGAACCCAATCAGCTGGCTGGTGATGAAAATTTTACCCATATGGATCAAGCTGCCCTTAATGACCCAGGCTATAAAAAGAGAAATCGAAGCATGAAAAAAGTGTGTGTAACCGGAGCAACAGGGCTTCTGGGAACTAATGTTATCCTTAAATTATTACAAAATGGTTATTCTGTTATTGCTCTGGTGCGCAAGAAAAGCAGCTGGCTGGGCGAAGAAAACAAAAATCTGAAACTGGAGGAAGCAGACCTTTCGTCCGATATCTCAGTACATCTTATCAATATTGATTGTATCATTCATATTGCTGCTGAAACACGCCAGAATCTCATCTGTTATGATGAATACAGAAAAGTGAATTATGAAGTAGTTGTGAATCTGTTTACCCATGCAGAATTGATGGGTGTAAAAAAGTTTTTGTTTGTAAGTACAGCCAATACCTTAGGATTTGGAACTACAGCCTTCTGGGGAAGTGAAAAAGCACCACAGCTTTATCCTTTCACCCATTCATTCTATGCTCAAAGCAAACTGGCAGCGGAAGATTATCTTTTAAAAAACGGTAAGAATACGGACGTTATCATTGTTAATCCCACCTTTATGATCGGAGCCTATGACAGCAAGCCAAGTTCCGGGAAAATTATTTTCTGGGCCTGGAAAAAGAAACTGGTTTTCTATCCGAAAGGAGGGAAGAACTTTGTACACGTGGAAGATGCAGCCAACGGAATAGTAAATGCTATTGAAAAAGGAAAGAATGGAGAACAATATCTTTTAGCTAATGAAAACTTAAGCTACAGAGAGTTTTTTAAGAAAGTAAACCGGATTACCAGACAAAATCCAATTATGATCCCAATTCCCAACAAGCTTTTGAGTTTCCTTGGATTAATGGGTGACGGTTTAAGAAAATTAAAAATAAAAACGGATCTGAGTTCTACCAATATGAAAGCCCTGCAGATCTTTAATTATTATTCTCATCAGAAATCAATAGAGGAGTTGGGGGTTCAATACCAGTCGATTGATAAAGCGATTGAAGATGCTGTTCAGTATTTTACTGAAAATCCTGTCAGGAATAAAAAAACCAGCTCTTAAAAGCTGGTTTTATCAGGTTATCTTGTGATTTTCTGAGTAACATTTTTATTAGAGATAACGCAAGCCTTGCTGCAGTTATTGCTACTTGAAATATTAACCTGTACCAGTGCCGGCAATGATCTGTATTCTTCCTTGTTGTAAGGCGCTTCAGTACCATTGCTTCCACCGCCTTTAATATCATATTGTACCTGGGCTACTCCTGTGAATCCTGTTGCAGGTTTGAAAGAAAGTGCTCCGGTAGTGGGGAAATAGGTCCATGTTCCCTGGCTGCTGGTATAAACACCACCTGTGATATTCGGAATCACAGCTCCGTTGCTATCCAGAAAGCGGAATGAATTAAAATCAAGGTTGTTATACGAAAGTGTTGGCGGGTTTTGACCACTTGCTGACGAATAAGCTGCATCATTTAGCAAAGGGTAGTAGATTGACTTTATCCCCAGGCATCCTGCAAACAAATCATCCGTTACTTCAGCAGCATAAGGTCTTGTAACCCCTAAGTTTTTCAATAAATGTATATTTTTGGCAGCTCCGGTAGAAGCAGCAAATCCAATTCTGAAAGTAGAAGGTGCTGAGGTATCCAGAGTTCTTACCGTACTGTTGGATATTGTAGTCTCAGTATATTTCAGAGAAGTAGGATAGTAATAATTATCAATCACTTTTTCTTTCACTGTTCCATGCTGTATTTCCAGGCTTA
Source organism: Chryseobacterium sp. T20 (assembly GCF_047345655.1). NCBI lineage: Bacteria > Pseudomonadati > Bacteroidota > Flavobacteriia > Flavobacteriales > Weeksellaceae > Chryseobacterium > Chryseobacterium sp. T20. Next base: position 6,526 of record NZ_JBLFDU010000008.1, on the reverse strand, counting down.
TATTATAACCGCCGGCAGGATTGGGAACTAATGTAATATAGGCTTTACGGAACCTTGCATCATTTTCATTTTGAGGAATTGTAGTCCCGCCACTTTCAATACTGAATTGTTGAAGAGTCGTATTTTTAATGCCAATATATTTTCCAGTTGCCGCATCCAGATAAGCAGATCTGTTGCTGCTGGAAGGTGATGCATTGGTCGCTATACTGTAAAGCAATGGATAACCATTGTATCCTGCAGGTTCAGCTGAAGACAAATACTGGTTTCCTCGCTTTCCTCTTAAAGAAACATTGCTTCTTCCATCGGCTAGTCCTACTCCAAATATTCCATTTCTAACCCTTTCACCCTGGTTAAAGCTTGTTTTAAAATTCCCGAATTCATCCAGACCTATTCCCAGATAGGCTCCTCTCAGTCCTTCCGTAGATTCTCCACCACGTACAAAACTATATCCTAATCCTCCCCCAAAATATCCGAGATTAAGCTGGTCTTTAGGAATAGATCCATCTACTAAGAATATAGAAATACCATCGCCTCCGTTGGTATTTCCTCCATAAATGGCAAATTCAAACTCGAACTTGATTCCCTGATCACTTTTGAAAATTTTATCGGCAAGTATTACTCCTCCTGAAATATTATTGACACTTCGGGTAAGCCTTAATCCGTCCGTAGTAAAGGTAGCGTCATTTTGAACACCACTGGTAGCCACCTTATAGGCTTCCTGGGGCTGTAATCCCTGAGTAAAATTTACAAAATACGGATAACCGGTTCCCTGTTCATTTTGTGCCTGAATATTTTGTGAGAAAATAAATAAGGAAAAGGTAAACAGAAATCTTTTGTATCGTAAAATTGAGCTGTTTTTTATCATCACTCAATTATTTAACAACGAAAACAATATTGATAAAAGAGCAGTCCGTTGCTGCAGCTTTTACATCATAAGTCATTACTCCATCATCAGAAATAGAAATATTACTGAATACATTAGGATCTGCATCTGTTACATAATAGTAAAGATCTTTACTGGATGGGAAAAAAGGGATTGAAGCGGGAGCACTGGTACTCTTTGCTTTTGGAGATCCAAACTGAGTTTTATACAATGTATATAAATCTTTGGTTCTACCATTGGCTGTGGTAGAAGTGTCAAAAGAAACACTAGGCATATAAAACATTTTTACGGCATTACTGCTGATACAAAGCCAATCAGGTTTAGTAGGAGTTCCAATATTCTGACTTAAACATTTTTTGTCGGTATCATAGATAAGAAGCGAGTTGGCCGGATTGGCAATTGCATCTCTTTTTGCTGTGGTCAATCTAGGAATCAGCATTCCTTTATTTTGGCTGTAAACATCCAGAATTGCACTTTGATCAGGTGTGGTTATGTTAATCCCTACTTGAGCGAAAGAAAATGAACTGGCAAAAATGATTGGTAGAAATAATTTTTTAATCATGATGTCTTAATAATTTTTTATCTGTGTGTATGTTTTTTTAGGGAAAAGAATATTTTTAGGCTTAACTTCTACAAAGGCAATAGTTATCACTGACAAATTCATTAAAACAATGAATTGTTCTGCTCAAATAATAGCCAAATGAGACCTTTTGTTCAAAAGTCCATCAACAGATACGTAAGTATACCTCATAAAGAAATATCTTATGCCTACCTGGACGGTTAGTCGAAAAAATAAATTGATTATGTAGCCGTATAAGCTCTTAAATAAGTAAGATTCATATTCCCTCGTGTTTTTTGCAAATATACAAAGAAATATTCAGGTGTTTGTGTTTATAGAATTAATTCTAAACTTCCCTTAATAATTAACATATTTTGGTTTAAATTTTTACATAATTTATAAATCAATAAGATTGTTTTTATTATGCAAATCTTTCCATTCTATTAAGAAATCTTAAAAAAAGGATGATATTGAGGTGTAGATATTTTGAAATAAAAGAAAATATTATTCTTTTTACTATAAAGAGTTGAAAAAGAGTCTATTTTGAAAAATTATTCAGTGCATCATTCAGGGTGCTTACAAAATTGACATGTCTTGTTTTATTACTTTCAAAAATAAAATCCTTCATGCTCTTACTTTCATATTTACTGAAATCCCCTACAATAGCTAATCCTATACGATAATTAGAGAATTTTTGGAGAATTTCACCTGCTATTTTGGTCTTTAAATCGAAGAATTCAGGGGTAATGTTTTTTTCATGAAGAATAACTTTATCAAACCCTTGATAATAGACATTTCCCATCAAATCCAGTCCGTCCTGTGCAGACTGGATAATGATGTCATCAGAAATAATTTCTGCAATTTTTATCGTATTGATTTCGTGTGATTTGATGAACATGTTTATTGTATTGTTTTTTTTATGTCCTGTAAAAAATCCTCTAAAGGAAATGCATCTCCCTGATTAGTAAGTGCTATGATACAGCTGTTATGCTGCAAGTCTCTCCAGAATAAAGCTTTAAAACCGTTTAAACCACCTGTGTGCATTGCGTTCTTTCTCCCATTATTCTCCTCCAAAAACCAGGCAAGTCCATAGTTTGAAATCTGTCCGTCAAATAGCTTTGAAGGCATGTACATAATTGCCGTGTTTTCTTTACTGATTAAAATATAATTTCTCAAAGCCTGATCATACTGATAAAGATCTTCAGGGGTAGAGTAGATTCCGCCATCTCCGGTTGTTGCAAGAGAATAATCATCAAGCTTTTTCTGCTTATTATATCCCAATGCAATATTCTGAATAACGGTACCCTGTTCATATACATAAGTATGATTCATGTTTAAAGGAATAATAATCTCTCCATTGATAAATGTACTGTAAGATTTTCCTGAAACCTTTTCAATAATCTGGGAAAGAACGATATATCCGCTATTGCTATATTTAAATGCACTGTCAGGAACAAAATCAAGATTATTAAGATTGAACAGCCAGTTAATGACATCCTGATTGGTCAGTCCTTTTTTTGAAAACAGATTCTCATAATTTCTAATCCCCGAAGTATGATGCAAAAGCTGCCTGATGGTAATATTTTTAGCATATTCAGGAAGGGCAATGAACTGGGAGGCTCTATCATCAAGTTTCAATAAACCCTTTTGCTCTAACATTAAAATGGCAACAGCCGTGAATGATTTACTGAGAGATGCAATGTAAAACGAAGTTTTTTTATCTGCTTTCAGCCCTTTTTCAATGTTACGGAAACCCAGTGCTGTATCACAAACAATTTTACCGTTTTTTACCACCAGAACAGAGCCATTGAATTCTCCTTGACGGTAATATTCATTCACAACATCCTGAGGATGCTGTTGGCAGGATATCAGTTGCGTCATCAGTGAAATCGCAATGAGAGTGTTGCTTATCAAAGTTTTCATAGGTTAGAGGTAGGGAAGTAAAATTACTTATTTCTTTCCATAAATAAACCTGTCGTTCTCTGATAAATCCTTCAATAATTGAGCGTTAGAAAAATACTGATACAATTCCAGTGTTTTAGGACCTAGTTTCTGGTTAATCTCTAAAAACAACAGACCATTTTCTTTCAAATGCTTTTTGGCATCTTCCGCAATTTTTCTGTAAAAGATCAAGGCATCTGAAGTAGGAGAGAAAAGAGCCATTTTAGGTTCAAACTCTTTCACTGAATCAGCAATTTCGATCTCTTCTTCAATCCCGATGTATGGAGGATTTGAAATGATGATATCATAGTTTTCAGCCAGCTCAAAATGGAGATAATCGGCGTGAATGAATTGTATTTTCAATTGGTGGTACTCTGCATTTCTTTTGGCTGTTTTCAAAGCGTTTTCAGAAAAATCAATGGATGAAACCTCTGCTTCCGGGAAATGTTTCTTTAAAACCAAAGGAATAATTCCGCTTCCGGTTCCTATATCCAAAATCTTTAAACCTTGAACATTAAACTTTGAATCTTTTATTTCCCTGATAGCCATCTCCAACAGTTCTTCCGTTTCAGGGCGGGGAATCAGAACATTTTCATCCACAAAGAATTTCATTCCGTAAAATTCTGTTTCACCCAATATCTGCTGATAAGGTCTTCCGGTTTTAAGTTCCGAAACAAGATGATCAAGTTTTTCTTCATCATCAATCAGAAGTTCCTGCTCAGCGAATCTTCTTTGCTGAAATGGATCAAAACCTACGATTTGCTGAATGAATAAAGACGATAAAAACATACTTTCCGACTCTGTATAAAGATCGGAAAGTTCTGTCTTGAAATATTTTTTAAATGCTGAAATTGTCATTTATCTTGTAAAAACCAGTTTTGTATCTGTAGACTTCTCTTCATCAATTCTGTATCCTTCATAGTTGAATGCTTTTACATCTTCCAGTGTTTTGGCATTGGTTTCTGCACAGAATCTCACCACAAGGCCTCTGGCATGTTTGGTATACACAACAATGGTTTTCAGTTTTCCATCTTTTAATTCATAGAAATCGAAATCAATTACGGTATGGTTCAGTTTCTTTCTGTCGATTACTTTTCCATACTCATTACTGGCAAGATGAAGCAGGACTTCTCCTTTTTTCATTTCAGAATTCAATTGTTCGGTGATTTTTTCTCTCCAGAATTCATACAGGTTTTTGTATTGCTCAAATTCAAAAGGGCGGCCCATTTCAAGCCTGTAAAGCATCACTTTATCAGATGGTCTCAGTAAACCGTAAAGCCCGGAAAGCATTCTGTAGTTTTTCTGCAGGTAATCTACAGCATTTTTATCCAGTGTTTTAGCATCCAGTCCTCTGTAAACCTCTCCTGTAAAAGCAAACATTGCGGGAGCAGATTCTTTCGCTGTAGGTTTGGATTTCCATTTTTGATTTCTTTCCCAGTTTTCATCAGCAAGCTTAGGTGAAATTTCCATCAACTCGGAAAGATATTTAGGCGATTTTTCTTTTAAATAAGATTGTATCAATGCTGCATCTTCAATGAATCTTGGAGTAGAAGATTTCAACAGATCTGTTGAATTTTCAACGTTCATTAATTTGGCAGGAGATGTTATAATTTTCATAATGTTAAAATACAGATAAGTGTTTAATATCCATAAAATTCATCATCATCATGGCAATAAAATCAATCATAAAATGACAGATGATCAGAATTTTAATATTTGAATAGCGTTTATAAAATATAGCAAACACGATTCCGATAAAGAAAGGTCCGAGAACCTGGCTTATGGTACCGTAAGTACTATGTAAAATTCCAAATAAGACCGATGAAATAACAATTGCAACGGTGGGGTTGTTGTAGATTTTTTCAAGCCTGGACTGTACATAGCCCCGCATCAGGAATTCCTCTACAACAGCAGCGGTAAGGCATGTAAAAATAACTAAAAAATAGTTATTTCTAAAAATGGATACAAGGTTGAGAAGTTTAGTGCTTATTTTTTCCTCTATAAAAAACAGGATGACTGCATTCAGAATTCCTCCGCCAATCAAACAGATAAAATATAAGCTCAGTACAGCTTTGATATAAAATGCAGCTGAATATTTTTTCTCTTCTTTAAGTAAAAAAACACTTTTTTCAATAAAAATAGTGTAGAGAAATACGAGAATGAGAATTATCCATAACGTAATTCTGCTGAGAAAGAAATTGATTTCTGTAATTCCTTTTATTCCGGTTATCATGATGACAGCTGGAAAAGCATACAGCATGGCAGCCGCCAAAATAGTAAACGTGAGTAGAATCCCTACAGCATATTTCCCGGTAAGACTCATCATTAAGTACCCTAAACCTTGAACTTTAAATTAAATGATCCCTTTTCCCTGACGGATAATCTCAGGTTCTCCTGAAGTAAGGTCTACAATAGTGGAAGCCACATTATCTCCATACCCTGAATCAATAACAATATCTACCAGATGATCATATTTTTCTGCAATAAGCTCAGGATCGGTAGAGTACTCAATGATTTCATCGTCGTCTTTAATGGAAGTAGAAGCAATTGGGTGGCCCAGTTTTTCAACAATAAGCTGAGGAATCGGATGGTCAGGAACACGGATACCAATTGTTTTATGTCCTTTATAAGCTAAAGGTAAACTTTTATTCGCTTCCAGAATGAAAGTAAACGGTCCGGGAAGATGACTTTTCAGAAATCTGAAAACGGAAGTGTCGATAGGTCTTGTAAAGTCCGAAAGATGGCTAAGATCATTACAGATAATTGAGAATTTTGACTTCTCAAGCTTCATTTTTTTGAGCTGAGCCAGTTTTTCCATGGCTTTTATATCAAAAATATTACAGCCTAAAGCATAAATCGTATCAGAAGGATAGATAATCAGCCCGCCGTTGTTTAAAGTTTTAATAACCTCATTCACAAGATTTTCCTGTGGGTTGTCCGGATAAATTTTTAATATCTTTGCCATAAAACAAAGATACAAATAATAAAATAGTTTTCATAAAAGTCCTTTATTTAAAAGAAAAATTAGGATTTGTAAAAAATATTCGTACCTTTGCAATCCAATATCGCGGGATGGAGCAGTAGGTAGCTCGTCGGGCTCATAACCCGAAGGTCATCGGTTCGAGTCCGGTTCCCGCTACTAA
>NZ_JBLFDU010000007.1:0-251465 GCF_047345655.1 Chryseobacterium sp. T20 | reverse complement strand
GGTGGAAATGGCTATTTTAAGACTTCCCTTTTTGACAATGGAACCTAAATAAAAATCACATAGATCCGGCTTGTCGGCAATATTGACCAGTACATTCTTATTCTGAGCTTTTTCTCTGATTTCTCCTGCCAGTTCAATATCATTTACCGCAATAATGGCCAGATCAGCATCATTAAAATCATGATCGTCATAGGCTCTTTCGTGCATTATAATATTGGAAAACTGAGTTTGTAAGGTTCTGACTTCGGGGATAATCTCTTTGGCTACCAGTTTGATGGAAGTTTCCGGTGAATTACCCAGTACAGATTCCAGTTTTTCCAGAGCAACCTTTCCACCACCGATAATCAGTAGTGAAAGGTTTTCAAGTTTTAAAAATATGGGATATAATGAATTGCTCATCCTGATTACAGTTTTAAATCATAAGTAAAAGCGAGATAATAAAGTCCTCCGATTTCAGGGCCTGCTGCATACTGGAAATATCGGCGGTTCAGTAAATTGGTGGCTCCAATTTTAATATTCGCACGGATTTCAGGCAGCTTCCATGTTGCTTGCGCATCAATCGTATAGTAAGCCGGAATTGCTCCGGATGCTAAAGGACTTTCCCACATAAAACCGCTTTGCCATCTTGCCACAAGAGTAAACCCTATGTTTTTAACAATTTCTCTGTTTCCAACACTTACATTCACCATCCATTTCGGCGTATTAAAAGCTGTGATAAACAGGTCTGAACTATTATTGGAAGCAAGATCATTATAAGAAACATTGGTATTTACATTATAATTTCCTGTGATATTATAACGAATTCCTAAAGACGTTCCATAGCTTTTATACGTATTGTTGCTGTTGGTATAAACTCTATAACGATCCTGTTTGCTTCTATCGAGCATGGCAAGAACAGCGGTATTGCTTCCTACCTGGCTGTTTTTTGGAACTGCCACTTCTACCTGACCAAGGAATCCTTCGTAGATATTGTAATAGAAATCCCAGTCCAACACCAGTTTATTATTGAAAAAAGTAGACTTATACCCTACTTCAAATGAATTGATCTTTTCCGGTTGTAACTTCTGCAGATTGGCTACGGTTAAAAGCTGTTTGTTATCCTGAGCGGCCTGAGCCTGAGTTTTTCCGGCATCTACATCTGCATTTACTGCTGAAGTGAATTTATCAATGGAAGCTAATGTGTAAGAATTTTCCAGATAGCCTAATCCGTCATTCACTTTTGAAAGTCCGCCTACTCTTCTTACATTTCCGTTGTTCACAAAAGAAAGGGCTTCAAATAGTGATGGAAAACGATATCCGTTCTGGAAAGAAGCTCTGAAATTATGTTCTTTCACCGGAGAATAGACAACACTGATTCTTGGATTCAGTTTAGCTTCAAATTCAGGGTTTCTGTCGATACGTAAAGCCGCATTGATTTTTAATTTATCATCAAAGAAAAGCTTGGTAATCTGTGCAAAAGCCCCATATTTCTGATAAACAACATCTTTCCCGAAGGTGCCGTTGGCTAAAGGAATATTTCTTTCATTTACCGGACGGTCAAAATCAACAAAGTTGTTTCCATCCGGAGTAATGCTGTACAAACGGTAATCTACACCAGCAAGAAGGTTGAAGATCTTCACAAACCTGCTGAAGTCATAGGTCAGTTCACCCTGATAAAAGCGGGATTTCTGTTCAAGTTTTGCTCCTCCCGTTGCCGGAGCTCCTGCTACTCCTCCATTGGCTGAATCCCAGTTGTTGATTCCGATGATGGTATTTTTTAATTGCTCAAAGGCTGCAGTTCCCGGTACAACTCTGTTTTTATCTGCTTGCTGACGGGCTAAGGTGAATGCATCATTAAGATTAACTCCTGAATTAAGACTATTCTGTAGAGTCGTTTGGAATATATTTTTCCAGTTGGTATTGGAAAGGTTGGTCAGATCAAGATTATCTGCCAAAGGTTTCAGATTATAAGAATCTCCTGTATTTTCTATGGATACATAAGCTCTGAAGGTCAGTTCTTTTCCTGTGAGTTCTATTTTATGGTTTTGAACGGTAGCATTCTGCAAACGAATTTTATTTCCTCTCTGGAAAGTTCCATCCAGTAACCCATAACGATAAACATACGATGTTCTCCACTGATCTCCGAAACGGTAGTATAATCCCGCATCGAACTTGATATTTTTCACATCCGGACTTACAAGATCTTTTTCCAGATACCCTGTCCTTGAAACATTGAAAGTGGTTGGTTTTCCATTGTAGTCTACTTTTACAGCAACACGATTATTTCTTTCATCGCCGTATTTATTCCAAAGGTCTTCCGCCGGATTATTAGCCAGCGCAAAATTAGGATTGGCTGTGACCAATGATCCCGGATTCTGATCAGTCAGATTGTTCGAAATCCAGTCGGTTCCGCTGAAATACGAGGCATTGACTTTAACAGCAAAGTTTTTATTGATCACCTTGGCAAAACGTATGGCACTTTCACCTAACGAACTTATTTTATGGTTAACATTGTCTACATGATTCACTCCACCACGGAAATAAACGCTTATTCCTTCGGAAGTAAACGGATCTTTGGTCTGTAAACTTGCCAGTCCGTTAATGGCATTCATTCCATACAATGCAGAAGCGGCTCCAGGAGTAACTTCCATAGATTGAATATCTAGCTCTGTAGGTCCAATGGCATTTCCCAACGGTACTCCCAATGTTGCCGACTGTACATCTACTCCATCTACCAGCTGCATAAAACGGAAATTATTAGGTGAGTTGAAACCTCTCGAATTAGGAATCTTCAACGTAAGACTAGAGGTTAAAAGCTGCAGTCCTTTTACATTTTCCAGTGTTTCATAGAATGATGCTGCCGGACTTTCTCTGATGGTCTTGATATCAATTTTTTCAATGGCAATCGGTGATCTTAATATCTTTTCCGGAACTCTGGAGGCTGAAATTACCACATCATCAATAATGGTATTCTGAGGATTTAAGCCTATCGTTATTTTATTGGAAGGAGAAAGGATCTCAACGGTTTGACTGCTAAAACCATCTTTCTGAATAACCACTCTGAATGGAATCGTAACTCTTGTTCTGATTTTGAAGTTACCCAACTGATCCGTGAATGCGTTATCCTGTGTATTTTCGATCTGTACTTTTACGGAGTCAAGACCTTTTTGTGTATCTGTATTTTTGATGCTTCCGCTAAGCTCTATAAGCTGCTGCTGTGCTTCTGCGAAGTTAAAGAATAGAAATGTGAATGCAATAATACCTGCTTTTGGTAGAAAATTTCCCTGCTTTTTGTTTTTCATTTTTTCTTCATTTTTTAGGTTGAGAATGAAGCTGTCTGAACTTTTTAAATAAAACATAAAAGTTTTTAAACCATTAAGATTTGATAAGATTTTAAGGTATTTAAGAGTGCTTCGCATTAAAGAACAGTTCTTAAAAAATCATTGGATTTTACCTTAACTTTCCTTAATAACTTTATTGCCTTAATGGTTTGATTTATTTAAGTAGTGAACTAAGATGCTTTACTATTTCAAACAGCTTTGCTTGTATTGTTATTTGAGAATCAACAACACATACACATTCGTCCGCCTAAATGAAGAGGTTTAGTTTTTTTGTTTTTTTTCAGATCATAATGAAAATTAGCCATATAATTAATTTAAGGTATGTAAGTAACGGTATGAAAAATCACCAAATGTTTCTTCTGCAAGTCTTTTCTGTACGTAAATCCCGAAAAGTTCATCCAGCGTGGTCAGAATTTCTTCTTCACCAATATTTTCTTTAAATTTTGTATTCAGTCGCATTCCTAAGCGGTCTCCACCGATGTGAAGATTATATTTCCCATAAGCTGTACCCACAAATCCGATTTCAGCATTAGGAGATCTTCCACAACCATTTGGACAACCGGTCATACGGATGGTAATATCTTCTTCCAGCAGACCATATTTTTCAAGAATGGGTTCTATTTTCGTGACCAAAGAAGGCAAATATCGCTGTGCTTCCGCTAAAGCCAGTGAACAGGTGTTCAAGGCAACACAGGCAACAGAGTTTTTACGTAAGGCGCTTGCTCCATTGGTATATTCTGAAATTCCGTGTTCTTTTAAAATATGTTCAATTTCAGGTTTATCTTTTTCATCAATATCAGCCAGAATAAGGTTTTGGTTACAGGTAAAACGGAAATTGGATTTACCCGTTTGTGCAATTTTCAGCAACCCTGATTTTAAAGGATATTCTGACGTGTTAAGAATTCTGCCGTGCTCTACAAATACGGTATAAAACCATTTTCCTTCGTGGTTCTGAATCCAGCCATAGCGGTCTTTTCGTTGTTCAAATTTGAATTCTCTGGCAGGTTCAAAGCTGAATCCTGTTCTTTTTTCTACTTCAGCTCTGTATTGGTCGATACTCAGTTTATCAATCGTATATTTTAATCTTGATAATTTCCGGTCGCTTCTGTTTCCGAAATCTCTTTGTACTGTGATGATTTCGTAGACTGCTTTCAATACTTTTTCTTCAGTATCTACAAACCCAAGAATGGAGGCAAGACGGGCGTAAGTCGCTTCATTACCGTGGGTTGCTCCTAGTCCACCTCCGGCAGCGATATTGTAACCTACAATTTTATCATTTTCGATAATTGCAATTAAGGCAATATCATTGATGAATACATCTACATCATTATTAGGTGGAACAGCGATTCCTATTTTCAGTTTTCTCGGAAGATATCTGTTCTGATACAAAGGATCTTCCTCTGCTTTACGGTCAACCAGAAGTTCATCATCAATCCAGATGTCGTAATACGATTTAGTTTTCGGAAGACACATTTCACTGATTTTACCAGCCAGTTCATACGCTTCCTTGTGCAAAGGTGATTCCGAAGGGTTTGCAGTACAGGTTACATTTCTGTTGACGTCCCCACAAGCCGCAATCGAATCCAGATGCTGCAGATTGAAGCTCTGAATGGTAGGTCTTAAATGAGATTTTAAGATTCCATGCAGCTGAATCGTTTGTCTTGTGGTTACTTTTATCGTTCCTGAGGAATGATCTTCAGCAGTTTCATTCAATCCTACCCATTGTTCAGGAGTTAAAAAACCACCGGGAAGTCTTAATCTGATCATATAAGAGTACAGCCACTCCAGTTTTTTGGAGACACGTTCTTCCCTTCTGTCTCTGTCATCCTGTTGGTACATTCCGTGGAATTTGATGACAGTCTGGTCATCTTCTCTGATGGCTCCGGTGAAGTTGTCTGCAAGGCTTTCCTTTAAAGTTCCTCTGAGTCCGTTACTGCCGGTTTTAATTTTTTCTACCGGTGAAAGGTTCTCTTTATTGTTGTTCATAATTGTTTCCTTTAATTTTTACGGGTACTTCTTTTTAATACACATCTTTAGCATATCTACCGCTCAATTCCATTTCTTCCAGATAAACTACAGCATCTTCTTTACTGCGTTTTCCTTCATTTTGGATGATACTGAGAAGCGTTTGCTCTACATCGCAGGCCATGGGTTCTTTCGCTCCGCATACATACACAGAAGCACCACCTTCCAGCCAGTAAAATACTTCCTGGGCGTTTTGTTCCAGTCTGTGCTGAACATATACTTTCTCTGCGGTGTCTCTTGAAAAAGCAAGGTCTAAATGAGTCAGACTGCCTGTTTTAAGAAAATCCTGCAGTTCTGCCTGATAAAGGAAGTCTGACACAAAATTTCTATCTCCGAAAAACAGCCAGTTTCTTCCTTCTGCACCTGTAGCATCACGTTCCCAAAGGAATGATCTGAAAGGCGCAATCCCTGTTCCCGGACCAATCATGATGATATCTTTATCTGCTTCCGGAAGTTTGAAATGTCCTGCATCCTGAATATAAAATTCTACCTCTTCTCCCTCTTTGAATTCACTCAGAAAACCACTGCATAATCCGTTGTGTTTCTGATGATCAATAAAGAACTCCGATTTAGCTACGGTAATATGAATTTCAGTATCACCATGCGCTTCCACAGAGGAAGAAATTGAATACAGACGTGGAGCTTGCGCTGTCAATATTTGAATAATTTCTTCAAACTCATCTGCATTTTTTACAGGATAAATTCTAAGTAGATCAAGAAGGCTTAATCTTACCTCGGGAATGGAATGTCCTGTAATTTTTGCATATTGAGCCACAACAGATTTAAGCAGATAGCTGATGTTAAGATGCCTGTGCAGGAGTTCTTCTACAGAATCCGTAATTTTTGTTGTTTCTACCTGTTTCTGAGGATCAATTCCTGTGAGAGTAATGATTTCATAAACTACTTCTTTCGAATTGAACGGAATCACTCCCAAAGCGGCACCTGGTTGATAGGTAAGGGGATCTTCTGTTTCAATTTCAATATGGTAAGTCTCTTTTTCAGACGTAATATCATTCAGATTGATGATGGCTGAAACTTTTCCCTGATATTTCTTTCTTCCGGTAGATGCTTTGGGAATTGAAACATTTTTTGTATTCTGAGCAGTATTTTTATTAACCGTTTCGAATACATGCTCTATCCAATGGGAAGCTTCCTGCTCGTAATCAATATCACATTTTTTTAATGGAATAACACGTTGGGCTCCCAATATTTCAAAGCGTGAATCTACATCTTCCCCGGTTTGACAGAACAGAGGATAACTGCTGTCTCCCAATGCCAGAACTCCATATTTAAGTCCACTGAGATTAATTTCATTCTCATAGATATAATCGTAGAATTTTTTGGCTAACGCTGGTGGTTCACCTTCTCCCTGAGTACTGATAATTACAAAAAAGAACTCTTCTTTAGCCAAATCTTTAGGTTTGTATTGGGAAAGGTCGGCCAGCTTTACCTGCAGTCCTTTTTTCTTAACAATAGTTGCCAAAGCTGTAGCCAGTTTTTTACTATTTCCGGTTTCCGTACCGTAAGCCAGGGTTATTTTCTTTACAGCATTCTGTGTAGTACTATTTGCTTCCTGTGGTGGCAGAACGGCTGTGAATGATGATCCTCCGGCAATACCTGCAAGATATCCGCTTGCCCAGATGGCTTCGTCTCTGGAAAGGTCTCCGGAGATTTGTTTTAATACATTTAATTTAGTTTCAGACAGCATATTCAAAGAAATTTTGAGTGGTTGGGATGAGACTTCCGTTTTCCACTGATTTAAAATAAAGACCTTCCTGCTCGGCATTTTCAAGCCATGAAAATTCTTCATGGAGATTCACAATTTTACCCACTACCACCAATGAAGGTGAAGCAAAGTTTTTGTCCCCGAATTTTTCATTAAAATCATCAAATGATGACGTGTATACCTTTTGAAAAGGCGTTGTTGCCTGTTCAATGACTGCAATTTTTTTATCACCTGAAATCTGAAGTGCTTTCAGCTTTTCCACAAGAGGAGTAAGATTTCCTTTAGACATGTAGAAAACAAGAGTATCATTGGTTAAAGCCAGCTCTTTCCAGTATTCTTCACCTACAATTTCCGATTTATAATACGTTAGGAAACGAACGGATGTAGAATATCCTCTCGCTGTTAAAGGCATTCCCGCAAATGCTGCAGCTCCTAAAGCGGCTGTAATTCCCGGAATGATTTCGTAAGGAATATGATGTTGTTTTAAAGCCTGCAACTCATCCAGAATATTGGAGAATATAGAAACATCGCCTCCTTTCAATCTCACAATAGTTTTATTCTGAAGGGCATATTTCACCATCAAAGTATTGATATGAGACTGAGGGGTGGAAGCATTTTTGCTGCATTCTTTGCCTACATAGATGATTTCTGTGTTTTCATTAACGTAGGTTTCCAGAATTTCCGGACTTACAAGACGGTCGCATAAAATGACGTCAGCTTGTGCGATAGCTTTTACTGCTTTTACAGTGATCAGTTCAGGGTTGCCGGGCCCTGCACCGATAAGGAAGACCTTTGGTGATTTTATATTTGTTTTCATTGAAGTAGGTGTTAATTAAGGATTTAGAAGAGTCCTTCTACAGAGAGATACCTTTCTCCTGTATCGTAATTGATGGTAAGGATTTTAGCGTTAGGTTGTATTTCCGGTAAATGTTTGGCGATGGCTGCTAAAGCGGCTCCTGTGGAAACTCCTACAAAAAGGCCTTCTTTTTTAGCAGCGTTAAGAGCATATTCATAAGCTTCTTCCTTGCCTACTGTGATCACGCCATCCAGAAGGGTAATATCCAGAATGGAAGGTACAAAGCCTGCTCCTAATCCCTGTAATGGATGTGGCGCCGGGCTTCCTCCGCTTAGTACGGGAGATAATTCAGGCTCTACAGCAATTACTTTTACGTTAGGATATTTTTCTTTTACTGTTTTTGCGATTCCGGTGATGTGTCCTCCGGTTCCAACTCCTGTAATGATATAATCAAGTCCGTCCGGGAAGTCTTTTAAAATTTCCTGAGCGGTGGTTTCTACGTGTACTTTTACATTGGCAGGATTGTCAAACTGTCTTGGAATCCATGAATTAGGGGTTTCTTCAGCCAGTTCATTAGCTTTTTCAATAGCCCCTTTCATTCCTTTTTCTCTTGGAGTAAGCACGAATTCTGCTCCGTAAGCTTCCATGATTTTACGGCGTTCTATACTCATGCTTTCCGGCATGACAAGGATGAGTTTGTATCCTTTTACGGCAGCTACCAAAGCGAGTCCTATTCCCGTATTTCCGCTTGTAGGTTCTATAATGACGCTGTCTTTATTTAATAATCCTTTGGCTTCTGCATCTTCGATCATTGCTAATCCAATTCTGTCTTTAATGCTTCCGCCAGGGTTGCTTTTTTCAAGTTTGATCCAGATTTCATGATCTGAACTGAAGAGTTTATTAATTTTCACGACAGGTGTATTTCCTATCGTTTCTAATGCATTCTGAAACTTCATATCAATGTACTTTTTATTTTTGTTTTTTTTAGATCACAAAGGTTAATGATTCCGGTAATGAACTGTTATCCTTTATTTTTATTTCACTTTTGTGGTAGACCAGAGAATTGGCAGGAACATCCTGTGTAACCCAGACATTTCCTCCGATAATACTTTCTCTGCCTATGGTAGTTTCCCCTCCCAGAATGGTTGCTCCCGAATAGATAATCACATCATCTTCTATATTGGGATGCCTTTTCTGATGGGCTTTTTCTTTGGAAACATTCAATGCTCCGAGGGTTACTCCCTGATAGATTTTGACATTGTTTCCGATAATGGTTGTTTCTCCGATCACAATTCCTGTTCCGTGGTCAATGAAAAAAGACTTACCTATCGTTGCTCCCGGATGAATATCAATTCCCGTTTTACTGTGGGCATATTCTGAAATGACACGCGGTAAAATCTTCACGTCCTGACTCCAGAGCTGGTGCGAAATACGGTAGACATACGTGGCAAAAAAGCCCGGATATGCCAGGTAAACTTCTTCCAGAGAGTCCGCAGCAGGATCAAATTCCAAAATGGATTTTGCATCCAACACCAACTGATTATATAATTCCGGCAACGCTTCAAAAAACTGACTGACCTGTTTTTCAGTAATAATTTTATCTCCTGTTACCGTATTGATAAGGTCCGAAAGTGTTTCCTGAAGTGCTTCAAAATTTCTTTTCAGCTGATCTTCAGTATTGTCATTCTGAGGAAGGAAAAGTGTTTCATACAAATCCTTCACCCATTTTTTGGTCTTTATTTTATCAAAGAATCCATGAATACTGTTCTGTTTGGTCTGATGAATTCTTTCTATTAATTGATCGGAAATTGCCATTTTTTCTATTGGATTATACAGGCTGCTACCGTTGAATTGGACGTTTCATCCACCAAAATGGCAGAGCCCGTTGTTTTATTATGGGTAAAGCTGTCATAGACCAAAGGCTGTGCCGTTCGTAGGGTAACTTTCACAATTTCATTCAGTTTAATTTCACCATCTGCCTGCTCCCGGATAAGGGTATTGACATTGATCTTATAGTCGATCTCTTTTACCACAGCTTTTACAAGTCTGCTGTTCTGCTGCAGAAGGTATTTATTCCCTGGCTGCAAAGGTTTCTGATCAAGCCAGCATAAAAGAATT
Organism: Chryseobacterium sp. T20; assembly: GCF_047345655.1. Lineage (NCBI taxonomy): Bacteria > Pseudomonadati > Bacteroidota > Flavobacteriia > Flavobacteriales > Weeksellaceae > Chryseobacterium > Chryseobacterium sp. T20. Next base: position 241,480 of record NZ_JBLFDU010000007.1, on the reverse strand, counting down.
TCAAGATCTTTTTCAACGGTGGGAATATGTTCTTCCGTAACAAAAATATCTCCTCTGCTGATATCTACATCATTAGCCAAATGGATAACGGTTGGCTGACCTTCAAAAGCTTCTTCTTTTTCAATGCCATTGATCTCAATTTTGGTGATTTCAGTGGTCAGATCTGCAGGAAGTATGTGGATTTTGTCTCCTTTGGTGAACTTTCCGCTTAATATGTGTCCGGCATATCCTCTGTAATCATGTAATTCTTCAGTTTGAGGACGAATCACGTACTGAACCTGAAAACGGCTTCCATTATTTTTTTCTTCATTAATCGTTACTTCTTCAAGGTATTCCAGAAGGGAATTTCCTTCATACCATTCTGTTCTTGAAGATGTTGAAACGATATTATCTCCTTTTAATGCTGAAATGGGGAAATAACTGACGTCATTTAAACCCAGATTTTCTGCAATTTTTGCATATTCTGATTTTATATTTTCAAAAACTTCTTCCGAATAATCTACCATATCCATTTTATTAATGGCTACAGCTACTTTTTTCAACTGTAATAAAGAAGCAATGATAGAATGTCTTCTGGTCTGCTCAATCACTCCTTTTCGGGCATCAATCAGAATAACCATCAGATCAGAGTTGGAAGCTCCGGTTATCATATTACGGGTATATTGTACATGACCCGGAGCGTCTGCAATAATAAATTTTCTTTTTGCAGTTGAAAAATAGCGGTAAGCAACATCAATGGTGATGCCCTGCTCTCTTTCTGCGCGCAGACCATCCGTTAAAAGGGCAAGGTCTACTCCGTCTTCATTTTTGTTTTTAGAATGTTTTTCAAGGACTTCCAACTGATCCTGTAAAATACTTTTGCTATCGTAAAGCAGTCTTCCGATAAGGGTACTTTTACCGTCATCTACACTTCCTGCTGTTATAAATCTTAATATATCCATCCGATTTTTGTTATAAATAATGAGTAATGGGCAATGAGTAATATTTTGATGTTTAAAAAGTAAATACGGGGTATCCGATTACTTATTACTCATCGCTGATTGCTTATCTAAAAATAGCCTCCTTTTTTTCTGTCTTCCATGGCAGCTTCTGTTACCCTGTCATCAATTCTGGTTTCGCCACGTTCTGAAATTCTGGTGGCTACTATTTCTTCTATGACAGCATCTATTGTTACAGCATTAGATTCTACAGCTGCAGTACAGGTCATGTCTCCTACGGTGCGGTAACGGATTTTCTTGGTAGTGATGATATCTTCAGGTTCTAACACAACATGGGAAGAATTGGCAAGCCACTGTCCGTTGAAATCGATCACTTCTCTTTCATGCGAAAAATAGATGGAAGGAAGTGCAATTTTTTCTCTTCGGATATAATTCCAGATGTCAAGCTCTGTCCAGTTGCTGATAGGGAAAACTCTTACATTTTCTCCTTTGTGAATCTTTCCGTTGAAGATATTCCACAGCTCAGGACGCTGAAGTTTAGGATCCCACTGTCCGAATTCATCACGAACGGAAAAGATTCTTTCTTTTGCTCTTGCTTTTTCTTCATCTCTTCTGGCGCCTCCGATGCAGGCATCAAATTCAAATTCTTCAATGGTATCAAGTAGCGTGTAGGTTTGCAGCCAGTTTCTGCTAGGGAATTTACCTTTAGCCTCAGTCAGTTTTTTACTTTTTATCGTATCTTCTACTTTTCTGACTACCAGATTAACGTCTAACTGTTTTACCAGCTGATCACGGAAATCCAAAACCTCCTGAAAGTTGTGTCCCGTATCTACATGAACAAACGTAAAAGGAATTTTCCCATGGAAGAATGCTTTTTTGGCCAGATGAGCCAACACAATACTGTCTTTTCCTCCACTGAATAATAAGGCCGGACGTTCAAACTGACCTGCTACTTCTCTTAATATATAAATAGATTCGGCTTCTAACTGATCTAAATAGTTTAACTGATGTATTGACATTTTTTTCTTTTTTTATTGATGAATATGCAGACCGCATTCTTTTTTGTTGGCATCTTCCCACCACCAACGGCCTGCTCTGAAATCTTCTCCTTCTTTGATCGCTCTGGTACAGGGCTCACATCCTATGCTCACAAATCCTTTTTTATGAAGGTGATTGTAAGGTATATGATGATCTTTTACATACGTTGTCACCTGTTCTGTCGTCCAGTGAAGGATAGGATGAAATTTTATGATCTTATTATCCGGATCCCATTCCAGCTGGGGCATATTCTGTCTGTTGGGAGAATGTTCGGATCTCAGACCGGTGATCCATACTTCATAGCCTTCCAGTGCTTTTCTTAAAGGATGAACTTTTCGGATGGTACAGCATGCTTTCCTTTTTTCTACGGATTGATAGAATGAATCAGGACCGTTTTCTGTTACAAATTCTCTGAGCTCATCCGTATCCGGATAATAGGCTTTGATGTTCTTTTTAAAGAAAGCTTTTGTGGATGTCCAGGTTTCATAGGTCTGTTCAAAAAGTCTTCCCGTATCCAGGGTGAATATTTCAATATTTAAATCTTTAATCAGATGAGTGATGACCTGATCCTCGTAACTGAAACTGGTTGAAAAGATCACTTTACCCGAGAATCTTTCAGTCAGTATTTGCAGTGCATTGGTTTGAAAAGAAGCTTCATTAGCCTCTTTCACAAGTTTTTCGAATTCATTTTCCAGACTGTTATTCATTTTGAATTGAGATTTAAGTCTTGCAAATATATATAAAATTCTATAACTCCTATCAAAATAGTAGAATTTAAATAAAATTTTTTTTATTCCTTGTTAATAAACTTAGTAAGAGTGGCTTCCATCATGCTAGTTCTGGTCTTTTCACGAACGATCATTAATTCTTTTCTCAGATAGCAGACTGCTTCGTCTACACAGTCGTCACATGCTTCATAAAAGTTTAAAGATACGCATGGCGTAAGGGCAATGGGACCGTCGAAAATGCGGTAAATATCTGCTAATGAGACTTCATCTGGTGATTTTAAAAGATAATACCCTCCTACTTTACCCTGCTTGCTGTTGACAAGTTTGGCTCTTTTAAGTTCGAGAAGAATCTGTTCCAGAAATTTCTTGGGAATGTTTTCGTCCTGTGCAATAACGGAAGTTGGCAGAAAGCCCTGGTTATAATTCCTTGCTAATCTGACCATTGCTTTAAGCGCATATTTGCAACGTTTCGACATCATAATTCCTGCAAGTTATGATAAATTATCTGATAAATGAAATGTTTTTATAGCTGAAGACGTTGTATTTTAACCACAAAAGTCACAAAAATAAAAACACTTAAGTTGATTTTAAGTTACAAAAAACTGCTGAGAAGTTCACTTAAGCTTAAAAAATCAAAGGTTTTTTATTGCCTGAGATGATATATACAGAAGCATCTGTGCAAATCTGTGCAATCTGTGGGAAAAAAGTACTCAATAAGTTTACTTTTTTTGCAATATAAAGTATGCCAGTTCTCTGTCTTCTCGCTCAAGATTTTCAACTCTACTGAAACCGCTCTTTAGAAGTACTTTTTGAGACCCGATATTATCAAGATCGGTTACTGCTACGATATCTTTTTGAGGATTCAGTGAGGAACAATAGCCAATAAGTGCTTTGCAGACTTCGGTTCCGAGCCCTTTTCCCCAATAATTTTCTCCTAAGGTATACCCAATTTCTACCTGTTCCGGATTGTCCAAAAATACTCTGGCAAGGCACATTCCTACAAAATCATCAGTTTGAGTGTTGAATATTCCCCATCTGCTGAATGGTCCTGCTTCATAATCTGCTAATGCTTTGTCAAACATTTCTTTATACTCTTCAGGAGTTTTGTAAGGCAGATACCGTGTTACATTCTCATTTTCAAAAAGAGTAGAAAATAAGGGAAATTCTTCGGACGTAAATTCACGAATAATGATCGTGTTATTTTTATATTTCATAGAAATGAATAGAATGTAAATGTTTAATACATGAATAAAATTAGGCAAATAAATCTGAAATTATTACTGAATACCCATTTAATATAAAAAAATGGGCTTAAAATTAAACCCATCATTGCTGAAAATTTGAAAAAATAATACATCCCATTATAGGATTTTCTCAAAATAAGTCTGCTAGATGCAATTGGAGCAAGCAATAGCTTTGATAAATTAGGAATGTGAAATAAAAGAAGATGAGCTCAATGAGCCCATCTTACTCCTTTACCACCTCAAAAATGCAGGCAGTTAAAATAAAACCTTTTACTCACAATCATATTATGGCAATATGCCGTTTGATCCTATTTTTTAATGAATTTCTGAGAAGATTTCCCTAAAGAAGTTTCAATATCAATTAAATAAGTTCCGCTTAGGAAGTGTTTAACATCCACCTTATCACCAATAACTTTAGCATTCATATTTCTTCCAAACATGTCGTAAACAGAAATTGATTTAATTTCACCTTTTGTTTTAATAGTCAATACATCAGAAACTGGATTTGGATAGATAGATGTTTCTGTGTGTGTTGTATCAACTTCTGCAGTGGATAATAGTGCACAAGGTGTTGTAATACTGCCATATGGTTGTGTATTGTATCTAAACTCCGTTACAGAATAATTTGAACCATTTGCCCCCACAGTCAGTTTGAAATAACCATTAATGTTGTAGCCTTCGAATTGGTTTCTAAAACCAACATAGGCGGTTTTGCCAGACCAGGTAGTATATGTAGGAGTGTACACGTCAAGTTGTCCGGGAGTACCAGTAGGATAGCCTATATTATTTGCATTGGTTATGGTGGTACAAGCCGGAATTAAACTGATATTTCGTGTTCCTGGTTCGCAAACTAATCCTTTCCAATAGGTTTCCAATTTTAATTGATTGGCAGCATAGTACCAGGCGCCATATCCTGCATCATCACTAAGCTCCGGGTTAATGATAAAATACTTCCAAGTTGCTCCGGAGTTGGTGGTTACGTTTGTTGGTGTTGGGTTGGCATAGCTTTCCAGAGGAGTTCCTGTAACTATTTTATAAGGATCTTTATAAGAAAAAGTTAATGCTAAAGCTGTTGTTGACCCTAGTGAAGTTGTGCCTCCTGTTATAGCCGGATTCAGGAATGCAATTGATGAATTCAGGACCTGACTTTTAGGGTGACTGGTTGCCGCACCATTTATGGTAAGGGTAGCAGTTGTAGGGCTTGTAACCACTATAGTTGCTGTCAGTCCTGCTGGTAATGAAGAAGTGAAATGTGTTCCTGCAGTAAGAGTTGTTCCATTTGGTACGGCAAATGTTGCTGAATTTAGTGTAATTGTTGATGTAGGAGCAGAAGCTACTGTTCCATCTAATGACACCCTGCCACTATTGTCTAAGTTCTCTGTAAATGTACTGTTGCTAAGGGTTAGCCTAGGTGGAGTATTAGCAACTCCGGTTGCAGCTAAGTTGGCAGGCTGCCATAAGTTTATTCGCGAAGGATGATTTAATGCAGCTATCATTCTGTTAATCTGTCCAGTGGTAAACATTTTATAACATCCGGCAGAACCGTTGTATCCCATATAGTTTTCAACGTTCACTTTTTGTCCAAGACAATTGTTACCCGTTGTACATCCTAATCCGGAAGACATATTTTCTACAGGGGTGTCAGCCACTCCGTCACCATCATTACCTGGGTTTGCAGTGGAACAAAGAACATTGAACGTGTGTTGAAGATTTAGCCAATGCCCAAATTCGTGCGTGAATGTATCAGAAAACTCGTTTGAAGCTACTGTTCCTGCAGCATTAAATATATAACGTCCATTATAAACAACTCTGGCTGTATTTACTGAAGTCATATATGAATCCGGATACCAGGCAACTCCTGATTGATATAAATCCTTATTAGCATATAGGTCATTTTGTATATACACATTCATATACTTTGCATTATCCCAGGCATCTGTACCAACTTGTGCATCATATCCGCCACCATTGCCATATCCGCCTTTGAAAGGATGAAATACCACTCCGCTGGTAGCTTTTCCGGTTGGATCAATTTTAGCTAATCGAAATTCAATGCTTAACGCTCCTCTGATAGGTTGGAAGTCAGGATCTACAGTGTTTGAATCAGTGTTGATTCCATTGAAATTTAAGTTGATCTGTTCCAGTAAGTCGACTACTTTTTGGTAATTTACTTTTACATTACTTTGAGATTCTCCATACACATGGAAAACCACAGGGATAATGTAGGTTGGATTGTTGATTGACCTATTCAATGAATTTTTGTTTGATCCCATTTTTTTTATGAAATCTTTGGTGTATTTCTCAAAATTTTCATATTCAGCCTTTGATTCAGGATGCAGTTCAAAATGTTGTTTCATCATTTCATCTGCTTTACACTCATGAGGTCTGTTTTCTTGAGCAAAACCTATTATTGGAAATAGGGAAACAAGTAGTAGTAATTTAAATTTTTTCATAAATTTTGGATTTGGTTGTTAATAAATTATTTAAATAATCAAATTGTTTTGGGCTTAATTTGGTGTGTTTTATGTGATGTTTTTTAATTAAATCTTTCAGGGTTGAATATCTTTATCTCAACCGTTGGCTTTTCGTCATTGGCAAGTTCTGAAACTGTTTTTCCAAAAATGGGTCCTAAGCTTAATCCCATCATTCCGCCGCCGCCTGCAATAATCAGATTTTTCAGTTGGGAAGACTGTCCTAAATACGGTAATCCATCCGGTGCGCACGGTCTGTACCCATACCAGATTTCAGATTCTTTTGGGATTCCAACCTTGAAATCGGGTAAATATTTAGGGATGGATTGGATGATTCCTTCTACCCTTTTCATATTAATTTTATCTTGATGGGAAGCCAGTTCCATAGTTCCGCCGAAACGGATCTGTCCGTTCATTGGAGTCACTGCTACTCTAGCTTCGAGTAGTAAAGCGGCATGCTCTAATGTATTAAGTGGATTTTCCGGTTGGTGCATCAATGAATACCCTTTCCCGGGCATTAATTTTATTTTAATTCCTGCTTTCTGAGCAAGCTCAGGTAAGAATGAACCTCCTGTCATGATAAATTGGTCGGCAGTAAATTCTTTACCGTTGGCAACAGCTGTTTTAATAGTATTTCCAAAAGTTTTAAAGCCTGTTACCTGATGATGAGTATGGAAAATGACACCCTTATTTTTAAGATAAGAGATCATTTGTTTCATAAGTTTCATGGGATTCATATGGCCGTCGCATTTATAATTGACCCCACCGATTACATCCAGCCGGGCATTGGGTTCGAGTTCCTGAATTTCTTTTTTATCCAGAATATCAACAGGTAATCCCATATTGATGGCTTTGTAAGCCAGTTCGGTTTCCTCTTCTGCTACTTTCTCTGTTTTATAGAGCATTAGAATACCATTTTGATTCAGTTCAAAATCAAATCCTTCTTTTTGGGCAATTTTATCATACAATTGGCTGCTTGCAAGATTAAGATCCCGGATTGCAGATGCAGAGTAATCAACATGTTTCTGGTTGGAATGTTTCAAAAACTTCAATCCCCAGGAAACCAGCCTGGAATTGAGTGATGGCTTTACATAAAACGGACTTTTACTGTCAAACATCCAGCGTATTCCCTGGGCAACTACTCCCGGTGCTGCCAATGGGGTAAAATGACTGGGTACAATCATTCCTGCATTTCCATAAGAGCAGTTGTTGGTAAGGTCATTCTGTTCCAGAATTTCCACCTGCCATCCTTTCTGTAAAAGGTAATACGCTGAGCTTAATCCTGCTATTCCTGCACCGATAATCAGTGCTTTTCCTTTATTCTGTGTCATACGCTTGTTTACATCACCTGAAAACCCTGCCAATAAGGATCTTCATCATCAATAATAATCTGATTATATCCGGTAATTCTGGCCCAACCTTCTACTGACGGAATAATGGCTGGTCTCCCATCTAAAGTAGCAGTCTCTTCAATTCTCCCGATAAACTGGGAACCGATATAGCTTTCATGAATAAATTCTTCCCCTTCCTTCAGTTTTCCTTTAGCATACCATTGAGCCATTCTTGCCGAAGTGCCCGTACCACAAGGCGAACGGTCTAAAGCATTTTCACCCACCAATACTGCATTTCTTCCACTGGCGTTAGGATCTGTAGGTTTCCCCGTCCACTGAATGTGGCTTAATCCGGTAATATGTTCAATTTCTGGGTGAATGAATTCATATTTTTCATTGAGTAATTTTCGGATAAGTTTTCCATAATGAATGAGCTGACTGGCCGTAAAATCAGAGATATCTCTGAAATTTTCCTGAGGATCTATAATGGCATAAAAGTTTCCGCCATAAGCTACATCAGCCCTTATTAATCCAAGATCCGGACATTCAACTTCCAGGTTTTCAGCGTACAGAAAAGATTTTATATTCGTCAGCTTTACAGACTTTACTTTTTTTCCTTCCTGTATATAATCGATGAGAATAAGTCCTGCAGGTGTTTCAAGACGTAATTTTCCCGGAATTTTAGGTACAACAAGTCCTTCTTCAATAGCAATCGTAACCGTTCCGATAGTGCCGTGTCCGCACATGGGAAGACATCCGCTGGTTTCAATATATAAAACTCCGATATCATTATTTTCATCTACAGGAGGATACAGAATACTTCCGCTCATCATATCATGACCACGAGGTTCAAACATCAATCCTTTTCGTATCCAGTCGTATTCTTTCATGAAGTGAAGCCGGCGTTCCATCATGGAATTTCCTTTTAAAATAGGTGCACCTCCTGCAACAAGACGTACAGGACATCCACAGGTGTGAGAATCTATACAAAAAAATGTTCTGTTCATGTGGTTTGTAATTTTAATGATTCTGAATTCATTGCTCCGTCTATCATTCTACTGATTTGTAATGGATTATCATTTTTAAGCTCATCAGGTAGAAATTCATCCGGCCAGTTCTGGAAAGAAACAGGACGAACAAACCGCTTTACAGCATCCGGTCCTACAGAGGTAAAACGGGAATCAGTAGTAGATGGAAACGGTCCACCATGCTGCATGGCATACACAACTTCCACTCCTGTAGGCATTCCATTGAATAGTAGCCTTCCGCATTTATCTTTCAGAAGATTGATCAGTATTGTATTATCCCGTACATCGTCATGGGTAGCGGTAATAGTAATGGTTAATTGTCCTTTTAACTGTTGGGCAATTTTCATGAGTTCTTCGTCTGTTTCACACGCTACAACAATGCCAAACGGGCCAAAAACTTCTTCACTCAATACAGGATTATTCAGGAAGGTTTCGGCATTTGTCTTTATCACTGAAGCACTTCCCTGATCATTTTCTGCTTGTGTATTTGATGACGCAATTATTTCAATGTCTGTCTGCTCTGTTGCAATATTTTTATTTTTTTCAAAACTTTCCAATATCCCTTTGTGAAGCATTTTAGCGGGAGCCACGTTTTGAATTTCCTCTTTTAATGCATTGATAAAACGGTCAAGAGGCTTCCCTTTCAAAGCAATAAACACTCCCGGATTGGTGCAAAACTGTCCTACTCCTAATGTTAAAGAAGCAATATATTCTTTGGCTAATGTTTCAGCTTTGTTTTCAAGCAGTTGATTAAATGCAAATACAGGATTGATACTTCCCATTTCTGCAAATACAGGAATAGGATTTTCACGGCTGTTGGCCATATCAAACAGAGCTTTTCCACCATGGAAAGAACCGGTAAACGCAACTGCCCTGATGTCTTTATGCTGAGTTAAATAAGCTCCGATTTCATAGGATGCTCCGGTAATATGGCTAAAAACTCCTTCAGGCCATCCAAAGGCTTTAACAACGGAAGTTATAGCATCAGCCATCATTTGTGAAGTCTGAGGATGTGCAGGATGTGCTTTTATAATAACTGGACAACCTGCTCCGATAGCACTGGCGGTATCTCCTCCTGCAGTAGAAAATGCAAAAGGAAAATTACTGGCTCCGAAAATGACAACAGGTCCGATGCCTACATTATATTTTCTAAGATCTCCTTTTTGTTTTTCAGGCTGGGCAAGATCAATTCTGGCTTCTGCATATATCCCGGAAGCAACAGCTTTTGCATAGCTTCTCCATTGTCCTACAGTTCTGGCTTTTTCACCAATAAGTCTGGCTAAAGGCAATGAAGTTTCGGTATGAGTAACAGCCAAAAGGTCTTCTCCCAAAGCTTCAATCTGATCAGCGACAGCATTCATAAATTCTGCACGTTCAGTGACGGTCGTGTTTTTAAGAAACTGAAAGGCTTCAGCAGCCCTCTGGATTCTTTTATCAATATTTTGTGTTGATGTTTCTTCCATCATATTTGTTGCTCTGGAATTAATAGTGCGGGACGATTTGCTCTGCCTTCTTCAATGATTTTTTGAATTTTTTCAGCTTCCTTTCCATGAAGTTCAAGACGCGGAGCTCTCACATACGGATTGCTTATTCCTTCTGCTGTTGCAGCCAGTTTGATGTACTGGATAAGTTTAGGGTGAATATCCAGCTCCAGCAATGGCATAAACCATCTGTAAATTGCTACAGCTTTATCATATTCATTGGCTTTCACATGGTTGTACATCGCCATGGTTTCATTAGGAAATGCATCTACAAGACCTGCTACAAGACCGTCTGCTCCAAGCATCAGGGTTTCCAGACAGATAGTATCTACCCCACCAAGAATTTTGATCCTTTTTCCAAAACGGTTGATCATTCTGGTTACGTTTGCCAGATCTCTTGTCGATTCTTTTACAGCCTGAATGGTCGGATAATCAATAAGCTCCTCAAACATTTCAAGGGAAACATATATTCCATAATCTACAGGATTGTTATAAATAAGGATAGGAAGATCTGTAGCGGATGCCACGGCTTTAAAATACTCAACAACTTCATGGTTATCGGCTTTGTAACGCATTGGAGGAAGAAGCATCAGGCCATCTGCTCCAAATTCTTTTGCTTTCTTGGCAAAGTTGACTGCATTTCTAGTAGTATTTTCAGAAAGATTAAGAATGACAGGAATTCTACCCTGAGTTATCTTTTTAGCATATTTCAGCAGTTCAAATTTTTCTTCTGTTTCCAAAGCACTCGCTTCTCCTAATGTTCCTGCAAGGATAATCCCGTGAACTCCTGCTTTAATCTGGGCTTCTGTATTGATAGCAAACATTTCAAAGTCTATCTCACCTTCTTTTGTAAAAGGAGTTAATACAGCGGGATAAATACCTTCCCAGTTTAGTTTTGTACTCATATCAAATAATATTTATCCAAAACTAACAGAATTTCAAAACAGTAAATGTTAATATTTTAATAGGTTCTCACCGTATTTTAACATGTTGTTTTTTTATTGCTCTATGGTAGCCTCTTTATAATGCTTCAGGTATTCTTTAGGAGAATATTTCATAATGGATTTGAAAACCCTGTTAAAATTGGTAAGGCTATTGAATCCACTGTTAAATGCAACAGATGAAATACTGTACATATTACTGGCAGTTAATAGTCTGCAGGCGCGTTGTACACGAAGTTCATTGAGGTATTCGATATACGTAATGCGGGTACGTTTTTTAAAAGACCGGCAAAAAGCCTGAGGTGTCATACAGGCTTCTTTGGCAATAAGGTCAAGGGTTAGTTTATGTTGGGCAAAATTTTTCTTGATAAAAGTCTGTGCATCTATAATTCTTTGATCCGTATCAGAAATAGGATTAGGCAGATTCTTTTCTGAAGATAACGGAATATGCAAATGCCTGTTTTGCATAAGATGATTTAAAATCCTGATAAAATCAATAATCTGATCTACTCCTTTTGTTTTTTGCAGGGCAGCAATATCTTCTGCGATACTTTTTTTAAGCTTGGCTGCCACCTGGAAGCCTACTTCTGAATGATTGATAAAGTTTTTAAGCTCTTCAAATTCAGGTAAATCGAAAAATGCAGCAATCTTTTTATGAGGATCAAAGAAAATAGAGATGGCATGAACCTTCTGTTTTTCATTTTTCTCAAAATTGCCCCTGAATACATGGGATTGATTGGCTCCCAGATAGAAAATATCCCCTGCTTCAAAATTAAAGAGATTCTGTTCTATGGCCAATGTGCCATGTCCTTTAAGAATCCACATGATCTGTGTTTCTGTATGGCGATGGAAATAAGGATAGAAATTAGGCATTATATCTTCCTGAATGCGGATACTTTTGTTGGTATCGGCAGGAACAGAAAACTGGAGACTCTTCATCATAATATAAATGCTTTACCGGGTTATTAGATTAGCAAGGTTAAAATATTGCTGAAGTTAAGCAAAATATGAACATTAAATATCATATTAAAATCCAAATTTTACATATTCTTATTTTTAATGAATAAAGTACTATAAATAGTACAAAATCGTAACTTTAAACTTTTAAAATAAAAAGTATTCATAATATATGTTTTCAGCACAAACTTATCAAGACAGAAGGTCAGTATTACAAAGAACTGTGTCTAACGGAATCTTATTATTTCTGGGAAATATAGAGAATCCTGTGAACTTTGAACATAATCCTTATTATTTCCGTCAGGACAGTACCTATTTATACTATTTCGGAATTCAGGAACCCCGAATTGCAGCTATTATTGATATTGATGAAAATAAGACCATTGTTTTCGGAGATGAACTAAGTATCGATGATATTGTATGGATGGGCAGGCAGGAAACCTTGAAAGAAAAAAGTCTGAAGTCCGGAATACAGGAAACTTTACCTTATGCAGAGCTTTCTCAATATATTGTAAAAGCAAAGGCTTCAGGAAGAAAAGTACATTATCTTCCACCTTATCAGTCTTCCAATAAAATTGTACTGGGAGACCTTCTTGGGATTAAAATTGCGGAACTGCAACCCTCTGTGGAAATGATTAAAGCCATTGTAAAACAGCGTTCCATCAAAGAATCTCAGGAAATTGTACAGATAGAACAGGCCGTGAATGTATCCAATGAAATGCATTTGCTGGCCATGCGCGCAACGAAGCCGGGAATGAAAGAATATGAAATTGCCAACGCGATCCAGTATCTTGCAGCCAACAAAGAATGTCAGATGTCTTATCCTCCTATTGTGACGATCAACGGAGGTATTCTGCATAATCATTATCGTCTTAATACCATGAAAGAAGGCGATCTTTTCCTGAATGATTCCGGAGCAGAAACTGCAATGGGATATGCGGGCGATCTTACCAGAACCTTTCCTGTAGGTAAGACTTTTACAACGAAACAAAAGGAAATGTATGAAGTGGTTCTGAATGCTTTTAATCAAGCTCAAAACCTTCTGAAACCAGGAATACGATTTAAAGATATTCACCTCAAAGCAGCACAGCATCTGGTAGAAGGACTTATCGATCTTGGATTGATGAAAGGAAACCCTGAAGATGCTGTAAAGAATCATGCTCATACCCTATTCTTTCAGTGTGGACTCGGGCATATGATGGGACTTGACGTACATGATATGGAAGACCTTGGAGAACAATATATCGGTTATACAGAAGAAGAACCGAAAGACACTAAAACTTTCGGACTGAAATCTTTACGTTTAGGAAAAGCTTTGGAATCCGGTTTTGTAGTAACTGTTGAACCAGGTATTTATATGATTCCGGAACTGATTGACATGTGGCAGGCCGAAAATAAAAACGCAGACTTTATTAATTATGATAAAGTAAATGAATACCGGAATTTCGGAGGAATCCGTGTGGAAGATGATTTCCTGATCACAGACAACGGATACAGACTTTTAGGTAACGGATTGATCAAAACTGTGGAAGAAATTGAAAATTACAGAGCTGAACATTAAGCTTAATTCAAATACGATCTATGAAGAATATAAAAAAACTAACAGCTATTGCATTGTATTTCCTGTGCCTGTCACCATTGGCGGCACAGAAAACACAATGGACTCCAGATGGCAACGCTTATTATTCATTTACTAAAAAAGGGGTGGAAATTGTTGATCTATTGCATCCCGGAAAAGATCAGACGCTTTTAAACAGTAGTGAACTGATTCCTGCCGGAAGTTCAGAAGCCTTACAGGTACAGAGTTTTCAGGTATCTCCTGATGATAAAAGTTTATTGCTTTTTGCCAATACAAAGAAAGTATGGAGAGATAATACCCGTGGAGATTACTGGATTTACGACAAAAATACCAAAAAGCTTACCCAACTGGGAAAAGGATTACCTGCTTCATCACTGATGTTTGCAAAGTATTCTCCGGATGGCAAAAAAGTCGCTTATGTATCTAAGCATAATATTTATGTTGAAGATCTTTCCAACAATCAGCAGACTAAGATCACTAGAGATGGTACAGACGGAATGATCAACGGAACTTTTGACTGGGTATATGAAGAGGAATTCGGAACTCAGGATGGTTTCAGATGGTCTCCGGACGGAAGTAAAATTGCTTACTGGAAGCTGGATGCCCGTGGTACGAAAAACTTCCTGATGATCAATAATACAGACAGTCTGTATTCTTTTACCGTTCCGGTAGAATATCCAAAGGTGGGAGAAAATCCTTCCGGATGCAGTATCTGGTTTTATGATCTGGCCTCCAAATCTTCAAAGAAAGCTGATATTGCAGGAGATGAAATGCAAAACTATATCCCAAGAATGGAATGGGTGCTGGATTCTAAATCCATTATTCTGCAGCAACTGAACAGAAAACAGAACCAGAGTAAAATTATCGTAGCAGATGCTAATTCCGGAAGCAGTAAGACGATTCATACAGAAACCGATGCGGCATGGATTGATATAAAATCCCGATGGAATGACAACGATCCAAAGGGTTGGGACTGGATTGATAATGGTAAAGAATTTTTATGGCTTTCTGAAAAAGACGGATGGAGACATATTTATAAAATAGATATGAACGGTAAGGAAACATTGATTACAAAAGATGCTTACGATGTTATAAAACCTGAATTCTTTGATGTTAAGAACAATCAGATTTACTTTTTAGCCTCCCCAAATAATGCCACTCAGAAATACCTGTACAAAGTAAGTATGAAAGGAGGAAAAGCCCAAAAAGTAACCCCTGAATCCTATACGGGTTCTAATACTTATACAATATCACCTAATGGGAAAATTGCCATGTTTACGAATAACAGTATCAATGCATTTTCCGCAAATGCCGTGATATCGCTTCCGGAACACAAAGAATTGGTTGCAGCCAACAGGACCGCAAAAGCAGATCCTGCGAAATCTAAAGCTGAATTTTTCCAGATTACGACAGAGGACGGTGCTACATTGGATGGATGGGTAGTAAAACCTAAAAATTTTGATCCTAATAAAAAATACCCGATTGTCTTTACAGTGTATGGAGAACCTGCTATGCAAACAGTAACAGATGATTTTTATACCGGCTGGAATTGGTTATATGCCGGAGATATGGCTGAAGACGGTTATTTATATGTTTCTCTTGAAAATCGTGGAACGCCTTCTCCGAGAGGACGTGAATGGAGAAAATCAGTCTATCGTAAAATAGGTCAGATGAATATCCGCGATCAGGCAATGGGAGCAAAAGCTTTATTTGCAAAATGGCCTTATATCGATACTTCAAGAGTTGCCGTATGGGGCTGGAGCGGTGGAGGCTCTTCTACCCTGAACCTTTTAGGGCAATATCCTGATATTTACCAGACCGGTATTGCTATTGCTCCGGTTGCCAATCAGTTATTCTATGACAATATCTATCAGGAACGTTATATGGGACTTCCTCAGGAAAACAGAGAAGATTTTGTGAAGGGTTCACCGTTGTCTTATGCTAAAAACTTAAAAGGAAACCTTCTGCTGGTTCATGGAACAGGTGATGACAATGTACACTACCAGAATACTGAAGTATACATCAATGAACTGGTAAAATATAACAAACAGTTTCAGCTGATGTCTTATCCTAACCGTAGCCACGCTATTAATGAAGGTGAAGGAACATCACTCCATCTGACAACTATGTTTACCAAGTATTTAAAAGAACACTGCCCTCCGGGAGCAAGATAAAAAAATACAAAGACCTGCATTATTGCAGGTTTTTGTATTTAAAGAGTACTTGTTATTAAATCCGGTATTTTATACTACGATTTAGTAATGATGATATAGTAGCTTGTGTCACCACCAGTGGGTATATTGAGAAGACACTCATTGTGGGTTAACTGATTGGGTTCACCACTTACATATTGAAAGAAAAGTGCCACTTTTTGATTGGGTACTGTTGTTTGTAATGTATGCATTAAGATCTGAGCATTTGAAAATGCATAAGATACATTTGTTGTATCTCCAGAATTATCTCTGCTTGCGTTAATAATTCCTCTTGAAAAAGTATTAGAAGTATAAGTACTGCCGGATGCTGTGGCAAAAACGGTATTTATATTGATCTGTCCGGAGAAACTATAATTTTGTGTGTTATTATATCTGTTGCAACGGATTGATCCCCAGGCTTCAAAAGAATATACACCAGGCTCAGGAATGACAATATATTTGACATTACTTACTGACTGTCCATTCACTGTTGCTGAAGCATCTGTACCAAAAGTAAAGCCTGCGCTATTGCCTTTTAGTCCGGCATCATTAATAATAGGAATATTGATATATTGATTAGGGTCATATAGCGAAAATCCGCCTGTATTGGTAGCAAACGAATAGGTGGAAGGATAGTTGGAAAGTTGCTGATAATACAAATATTTAACAGTGACTGGCATTATTACACTATTTCCAGAGGCATCCACTCCTAATTTATTGAAGGGAAGAGTATAAGCCGGTGATGAAAGTCCAGGTAAATTTTCATGCCTTATATTGAGTACTCCGGCAGAGTTTACATGTAATAAGGCTGTGGGCGTGGAGGTACCTATATTAATTCCCACATTTCCTGTATTAATTACTTTTATAAGTTCTGAAGAAGAAGAATTAATTTCCAGAGCTTTCGTTGCACTGGTATTGCTTTTAGATACAATATCAAGAGTGGCAGTCGGCGTAGCGGTATTGAATCCTATATTGCTGCTTTGAGCAAATAAAAAGAAGGAAACAAATGCAAATGGTATAAAGAATATTTTGTTCATTACCGTTTTATTTGCAGTTATAACTTAGAAATAATAAATGTTGCTTTTTTTTCCAAACCAGCAGCCCCTGAAAGAGAACATGCGTTTGTGTTGAACTGATCACCTGTTCCCCAGTTAGTAAATAGAGCAAGTTTCTGATTGGCTGTTGCAGTTGCTATAATAGAAAACATACTATTTTGTGAGGGATAATCATATTGCCCTGGGCTGCTTACATTACCTGTATTGTCACGTAGAGGAAATATATTGGAGCGTATACTGGTCTGTTCGTTATAAGTAGTACTTCCTGCAGATGCCAGATAAATACTGCTGACAGCACCTATAAAATTGGTTCCACCATTACTGCCGGATATAGCACCAGTACAATTAATAGAATACTTTAAATTTAGTTTATATACACCAGGATCAGGAATGGTAATGTAAATTACATTGGTTGCCGGATTACTTCCTCCGGAGGTTCTGTTAAGCGTTGCAGATGTATCGGTGCCCAATGTTACATTGAGTGAATTACTGGCAATGCCGGTAGCCTGAAAAGGCAAACTGTAGAAAATACTATTATTGTAAAGAGAAAATGCTGAAGTAGTCTGAGAGTTGTCGATAGTAATGTATGAATAAAGTACAGCAGGTACATAGGTACCTACATATCCATTGGCATCTACTGCAATAGGGGTTACACCGGATGCTAATTGGGGAAGATTTTCATAACGGATACTTCCTTTGGTATGTAGTTTTGCAGTAGGGATAGGTGCATTTATTCCCACATTTCCATTATCAAGAACAGTCATCATTTCCGTTCCTGTGGAATTGTTTATTTCTAATGCTTTTGTACTATTGGTATTGCCTTTTGAAACGATATCCAGTGATGCAGATGGGGATGGCTGATTAATGCCTACCTGGGAATGGCTTAATGCAAAAGTAAGCACAAAAGTCTGTAATAATATTTTTTTCATTGTGTGTTATTTGATGGCAAATCTGCATCAAAAATCAAAATATATCAAATAAATATATACAACATAAATACATCACGCATACAGCATAAATTTCACATATCAAATTAACACATTCATTTTCAATGATTTAATTATTTCATTGCTACGTCAAAATAGATTTGTTTTATTTAATTTAATAACTGTTTTATTTTTATTTAGATCCTGAAAACGAGAGCTTTAAAAATTATTAACATCCATATTATGTACCGAATACTCATCTTTTAACAGTATAAATATTAAAAACAGAATAGTATTGAAAAATTACTACGCTGTACCTATTTATTATTTATAAAAAGAAACTCATCTTCCCGAATTTCATTTAAGATAAATTATCATTATTTTTGAATTGATAATTCTAATATCACGGATTTGAAACTACCACTCTCCTATTATTCCAATCAAGATGTTCTTTTTCTGGCTCAGGATCTTTTGGGAAAAGTACTTTTTACAGAAATCAATGGTGAAGCAACAGCCGGAATCATTGTAGAAACAGAAGCCTACTTTGGCGTTAAGGATAAAGCTTCCCATGCGTATGGAGGCAGACGTACTGACCGAACAGAAACTTTATACAATCATGGTGGTGTATCTTATGTCTATCTTTGCTATGGAATCCATCACCTTTTCAATGTTGTAACTTCAGTGGAAAACGATCCTCATGCTGTTCTGGTAAGAGCGGTTGAGCCTTTAATCGGTAAAGAAATCATGGAAGAGCGGAGAAATATGCCGGCTTCTAAACCGGCCATCTCCTCAGGTCCGGGATCAGCTGCCAAAGCGTTGGGAATTGATCGTTCATTTAACCAAAAAGATCTGAGCGGACATGAAATCTGGATTGAAGATCATGGTATTTCGTATTCTCAGGCCGAAATCATTACAGGTCCTCGTATAGGTGTTGCCTATGCACAGGAAGATGCGCTTTTGCCCTGGCGTTTTTTTGTGAAAGGAAATAAATATGTGAGCAAACCCAATAAAGTATAAATATCAGGATTTATAAACCGAATGATAAAACTCTTTATAGTGCATCACCAGACTGTCAAGGGAGAAACCCCGGTTCAGACCACTTGTATTGGGTAAAACCCATACTTTTGCCTCACAAAAATTTTCTGGCTGTTCTCCCCAAAGAATTTCTTTTTTCTTAGAAAATGCCTTGTAAGCTGCTTTACCGAGAAAAGCAACATATTTCGGTTGGTACTTTGTTATTTTCAGTTTAAAGCTTTCAAGAGATTCATCAAATTCCTCCTTTGAAAGTTCATCTGCACGGGAGGTCGCTCTAGCCACAGCTGTCGTCAGTCCGTATCTAAAATCCAGAAGAGAAGTATCATTCACCGCTTCTATTTCATACGGTGTAAACCCTGACTGATGCAGTACTTTCCAAAAACGATTACTCCTTCCTGAAAAATGGTGACCATCATTGGATGATTTTAAACCAGGATTGATTCCACAAAAAATAACGTTGAGATGAGTTGAAATAATGTCTGTCAGCATAATGATATTAAGTTACTTCGTGGTATAAAGATATCACTATTTGTGTTATTCAAATTCCATTTTATTATATGAAACGTTTCATCTTCGGTAAAATACATTCTATCTCTGTTTTTTGCCGGATCACATAGTTTATAGGGTTGAATATAAATGGATAATGATAATTTTGTATCGTAAAAGCAATGAATTTTCTTTAATAGATTTTCATTCACAATATCATTAAACAAAAATAGTATGAACTGGATTGCATTAATTATCGCAGGAATTTTTGAAATCGGATGGCCATTAGGGCTTAAACTGTCTCAACAGCCGGAAAATAATAAATGGAGCTGGATCATTTTTTCGATTCTATGTATGACTGTCAGTGGTGGATTTCTTTGGTATGCTCAAAAAAGTATTCCCATAGGAACGGCATATGCAGTCTGGACAGGAATTGGTGCAGTAGGAACTCTATTGGTGGGAATTCTCTTTTTTCAGGATTCAGCCAGTATCTTAAGATTATTGTCTGCATTACTGATTGTTGTAGGGATTATTGGTCTTAAATTATTTTAAACAAAAAATTGGCTTAAGATGATTAGATATCTTAAGCCAAAGCATTATTCAACATTCAAATAATAAACTATCTTCATCTATATTTGCCACCCTTTAAATTGAAAGACTTAAAATTCCCTTCCTCTGGAGGGGTAGCGAAAATTCAAAGAATTTTTGACGGGGTGGTTTTAAACAAGGCTTCAATCCTACTCCTAAAGCTCTATCAATGGCTTATAAGTTCTCCCCACGGGAAGTTGTTTTCCATTGATCTGAATAATATTGGCAGATTTCACCTCTATTTTTGATCGTGATATGATATAGGATTTATGAATGCGGGCAAACATTTTAGAATCAAGAATCTCTTCTATTTTACTAATGGGCATTTTAAAAGTGAAAGTCTCAGTCTTTGTATGAATATGAATGTATTCTCTTAAACTTTCAATATAAAAAATATCCTGGAGAATAATTTTAACCTTCTTTTTACCACTGTTCATGAAAATAAAATCACGTTCAGAAACTTCGAGTAAAGCATCTTCTGCTTCCATTAAATGCTTGAATTTTCCAATAGCAGTCAAAAAACGCTCATAAGGGATGGGCTTCATCAGATAATCCACAATATCTAGCTCATAGCCTTCTACCGCATACTGATGATAAGCGGTTGTAACAATCACAAAAGGAGGATTTTTTACATTTCTGAGAAAATCAAAGCCTTTTATTACCGGAAGATGGAGATCAAGAAACATTAAATCAACATCATGAATACTTAAAAGACTGCTGGCATATACTGCATCGGCACATTTTCCTACGAGATTCAGTTCAGGATCTCTGGAAATGAAATTTTCCAGGATATCAGCAGCAATAGGTTCATCTTCTACAATAATACAGTTGTATCTTTTAGTAGCTGGTTGGATCATGGAAATCAATGGTTAAAGTTACACTATAGCGGTTATTCTTATCTTCTACAGAAAGCGTATGATTGGGATAAAGCAGTTCAAGCTGTCTGCGAATATTTTTCAGTCCTATTTTTGTGGAATGCTCATGGGGTTGTTGCTGTTTGGAGTTTTCAATGAAATAAGTAAGAATTCCGGTTTTTAATCGGATATCTACGGTAATGAACGCTTCTCCCAGGCTTTCGGAAACACCATGTTTAAAGGCATTTTCTACAAACTGTATCAATATCAGAGGCGAAATTTCCTGAGAAGGATGATCAATATCTTCTGTAAAACTCACGGTAAGCTGACGGTAACGAATCTTCTGAATCTGAATGAAATCTTTAATATTCTCAATATCCTTGGCTACAGAAATAGTTTTTTCTGCAGCTTCATAAATATTATACCGCATTACTTTGGAAAGCTGCAGAATAACATCCGGAGTTTCATCTGCTTTTTTCAGGGCCATTCCGTAAATGTTATTAAGCGTATTGAAAAGAAAATGAGGATTGATCTGTGCCTTCAGCATGGTAAGTTCCTGATCCAGTTTTTCTGATTTCAACTGAGAAATCTGATCTTTCAGCTGGTTTTTCTGCCGGGTAATTTCAACCCCGAAAATAAGACCTACCATAAAAATCAGATCCATAAAAGAATTAAAAGCCACATAACCATTGATAAATCCTGAAGTATGCTTTCCATCCAATGTCTCTGTAACGTCATAGATCTCAGGATAAATAATATAATGGGTTAAAAACCGGTGACCAAAAACTGCTGTTATCACAATGAAAATACAGAAAATATACTTAAAAGCAAGTTTAAGATCAACCTTTTCGTATACATACAGCAAAGCATACGCTAATGGAATTTTTACAAAAAAATACCCGAGCTCCAGCATAAGTGTATTCTGAAGCCTTACTGTCCATTTGAAATCCGGAAACTGATATCTGGACCAGTAAAAGTCAAGGTAAACTTCCAGAATATAATACAATATCCAAAAAAGCAAATGAATCCTCCACTTAGATTGACTGTCTGATTTCAAGATTATTATAATTTAAAAGTACAAAGTACTATTTGTTCACTCAAATATAAAAAATAAGTCTATTAAATGAAGGTTACCATCTACCAACTATCAGTATTGATGATGGCATGATAATAAAGGACTATGAAAAAACAAATGATTTTGTAAGGTTACCTCTTCTTTTTACTCATAAAATTCAGTGAAACTTCGGGGTACATGAGATTAAAAAAACAGAAGATCAGCAGGACATTGAATTCAATACCATTAGTTCCGCCACCTACCACAAACCATCCATTCTGCCAGTGAACATAATAAATTCCGAAAATAAAGATGATCATATTACCAACTGCTACCGGTTTGATGAATCGGTCTATCCAAATCAATGGTACCGATAAAAGATGGGTCAGTTTTACTGCCCATGCTATATAAATTCCTACAGGATTGAAACCTAATCCATTCAGATAGATCTGTCCAAAATCATTCACATCCCCACTGAAAATAGAAATCACACTATGCATCAGCAAGACCACTGAAAGCGCAAAACGGAGGTAGAAACTCTTTTTCATAGAAACAAAATTAGTATACAAAAACAAGGACTCAATATTCTGTATATCAACAACTCTGAAATCAATATAAAAGTTTTAGTTTCATGGTAGCCATAACTTTTATTGGTGAACCGTATTTTAATGAGATATTAATTTTATAACATATTTCAATATTAAGTGATTTAATTACTGAAATTTATTATCTTTACGCCCAGATACAATGATGAGTTCCCTCATAATCATTAACCCGTCTTCACAGATATTTTAAATGATTATGACAAGATTCTAATACACAAATACTTCTATCTTTTTCAATTAAAAAAGAGTGGCAAAATAATTGACCACTCTTTTATATTATATCCAGAAAATTATCTTTCTCAATTCTGTGTCAGACTTTTCTTAATAAAATCTTCCAGTTCTTTGCCATGAAGGTTTTTAGCTAAAATAGCTCCCTGCCCGTCAATAATGACATTAAAAGGCAGTTCATCTACTTCATAAAGCTTTGCTACAGGGCTTTTCCAGAATTTTAAATCACTGATCTGTATCCAGTTGATCTGAAATCTGTCAATTGCTTTCTGCCAGCTTTCTTTATTCTTGTCTAAAGAAATACCTACTATTTCAAACTGATTATTTTTTATCTGTTCTGAGTAGGTATCATACATCGTTTTCAACTGAGGCTGTTCCTCTACACATGGAGCGCACCATGTTGCCCAGAAATCAATCAGAACCAGTTTTCCTTTCAATGCGGAAAGAGAAAATGAAGTTCCATCCGCTTTGGTCATGGTAATTTCAGGCGCCTTCTTCCCTATTTCTATTTTGTTTTGAGCATTCATATAGCCCGAAAACAGTATTAAAAATAGTAGTTTAAAACCATTCTTCATATTAATCATTTGTAGGATAATCTTTATCAAGCCAGTCTGTTTTGATATTTTTCGGAAGATTTAAAAGCTTCGCATTTTTGAAGCCCATTTCCATCAGCAAAGCAAAGGCAGGACGAATATTGGGGCATTTTACGAAAGGACAGCATCCGCAGTAAATCACAATTTCTCTGTTCTTCGGAATATTTTTAAGATAATTTCTCAGTTTTTCCAGATTTTCAGGTTCATGCGTTGGGCCAATATCAACAGAACCTTTAATAATAGCTTCAGGACCAACTGAAATAATCACCAGATCTTTTGTTGTATTCTTTTCAATTCTGGAAGCCAGTAACGCCGGATCCATCAGCTGGCTGTCTTTCCATGGATCTTGTTTTTGCTGTGCCTGGCTGAAAACCGAACAGACAAAACATGCAATGATAAACAAATACTTCATTCTTCTATTTTTCACAAAGATAAGTTGAAAAGTTCAGAGTACAGGACTGTATGGTTTCTAATAGACTTATTAATATTTTTAATTTTAAAACCTTTAACAAATAATTTTATACATTTATGTGAAGTATTGTTGAATAAAAAACACTCTTAACAATGGAAGAAGGATTCCAGCCTGATGCAATCATCATCGGAACCGGACTGGCAGGGCTTACTGCTGCCATGGAAATAACCAATGCCGGAAAGAAAGTTTTGCTTTTGGATCAGGAAACAGAACAGAATATTGGTGGACAGGCATTCTGGTCATTCGGTGGGTTATTTCTGATCAATTCTCCGCAACAAAGAAGAATGGGAATTAAAGATTCTTATGAGCTGGCACTGCAGGACTGGAAAGGAACTGCTGCTTTTGACCGTCCGGAAGACTATTGGCCGCGGCAATGGGCTGAAGCTTACCTGAAATTTGCTGCTGGTGAAAAATACGAATACATTTCCAGACTGGGAATCAAGCTGATGTTTATGGTAGGCTGGGCAGAACGCGGTGATGGATCGGCAACGGGTCATGGAAATTCCGTACCCCGCTTTCATGTGAGCTGGGGAACAGGAACTGGGGTGATAAAACCTTTTGTTGAAAAAGCTTACAAAGCTCAGCAAAAAGGACTGCTTCAGATGAAATTCAGACATCGGGTAACTGAAATTATTACTGAAAACGATAAAATAAAAGGTCTTAAAGGAGATATTCTGGAAAATGATAACCAGGAAAGAGGTGCTGCAACCAACAGAACCGTTATCTCTACATTTGAATATTCAGCTCCAAATATCATCATCGCTTCCGGAGGAATTGGTGCCAATCATGAATTAGTAAGAAAAAACTGGCCGGAAAGACTTGGAAAAGCGCCTGAAAATATGGTTTGTGGTGTTCCAGCCTATGTGGATGGCAAAATGATAGGCATTGCAGAAAATGCAGGTGCTCATATCATCAATCCGGACAGAATGTGGCACTACACGGAAGGCTTACAAAACTGGAATCCCATCTGGCCAAAGCACGGAATCCGTATATTGCCGGGACCATCATCGCTATGGTTTGATGCTAAAGGTGAACGTCTCCCCGCTCCTTTTCTTCCGGGATTTGATACGCTGGGGACTTTACAGTATATTCAGGAAACAGGGTTTTCTTATTCGTGGTTTATCCTTACACAGAAAATTATCAAAAAAGAATTTGCCCTTTCTGGCTCAGAGCAAAATCCGGATATTACGAATAAAGATTATGCTCTTTTTCTGAAAAGGATTTTTGGTAAAAAAGCACCCGGACCTGTAGAAGCTTTTAAAGAGCACGGAAAAGACTTTATTGTGTCAGATAATCTGAAAGACTTAGTTAAAAGGATGAATGAACTGGCAGGAAACACCCTGTTGAAATATGAAAATATAAAATCACAGATTGAAGCCAGAGACAGAGAGTTAGACAATAAGTTTTCAAAAGACACTCAGGTTAATTATATCAGAAATACCCGAAATTATTTAGGTGATAAATTGGGAAGAGTTGCTGCTCCTCATAAGATCTTAGATCCTGAAAACGGACCTTTGATTGCTGTACGTCTTAATATTTTAACCCGCAAAACGTTGGGCGGAATAAAAACCAATCTGGATGGTCAGGTATTGAGAGAGGATGACAGTGTTATTGAAGGATTGTACGCTGCCGGAGAAGCTGCCGGCTTTGGCGGTGGCGGAATGCACGGTTACAGAGCCCTGGAAGGAACATTTTTGGGAGGTTGTATCTTTTCAGGAATGAAAGCCGGACAATACATTGCCAGACTTTAAAATTAAATACTAATGAATATGAGTAATTATTTCGATCATAAAGTCATTTGGATTACCGGAGCATCATCAGGCATTGGTGAAGCTTTGGTAAAAGAACTTACCAGAAACAGTAACGCCAAAATTATCCTTTCCTCCAGAAAAGAAGAACAGCTTCATTCCGTTGCTGAGAAAGCTGGTTTGAGCAGAGACCGATATGCGGTGATCCCTTTAGATCTTAAAAATTATAAAGAAATGCCCTCCATTGCAGCAAAAGCATCGGAACAATTTGGCAAGATTGATATTCTGATTAATAATGCAGGATTGTCACAACGGTCATTAGCCATGGAAACCGATATTGAAGTAGATAAACAGCTTATCGATATTGATTATATCGGAACCGTAGCTCTTACAAAGGCTGTTTTGCCTTATATGATCCGAAATAAAGGAGGACAGATTGCTGTTGTGTCCAGTTTAATGGGAATTTTCGGTGCTCCTATGCGAAGTGGATATGCAGGTGCGAAGCATGCTTTACATGGTTTTTTTGATGCCTTGAGAGCAGAATTATTCACCAAGAATATTAAGGTCACGATCATTTGTCCGGGTTTTATACAGACAGACATTTCTATTAATGCTGTTACCGGAGACGGCTCATTACAAGGGACAATGGATGATGCCACAAAGAATGGAATGCCTGTTGATATTTTCGCAAAAAAGATGCTTTCTGCCATTGAAAAACAGAAAAGACAACAAGCAATAGGTGGTAAAGAAGTTATGGCCGTTTATCTGAAGAGATTCTTTCCCAATGTATTAGCCAAAATAATCCGTAAAGCTAAAGTGGTGTAAAGAAAAAAAGCACCATTCAAGAGGAAATGATGCTTTTAATAAATATAATGAAGAATTTGTTTTAAAAGGTTTTTACCAAACCAATTCCCACAATTTTATTCTGATAGAAAGGCATTACCATAGTAGATGAAAGCGAAGTTTTAACTTTATTTTTTCCTCGTAATAAATTATCAATTTTTGGAAACAGCCAATACGCCAGCTCTGTAGAAAGAATCCCGAATCCGGCTCCTGCTATGACATCTCCCAGCCAGTGTTTATCATTCAGCATTCTGTAAACTCCGGTGAAAATTGCAAACGGATATCCGGAGATACTGAGCCAGAAATTGGTGTCTTTATATTCCCGGAACATAAACTGTGCTGAAGAAAACGCTGTAGCAGCATGCCCTGAAGGAAAAGATAAAGTATTCGATCCGTCCGGCCTTTCCTCTTTTACCAGATACTTTAATGGCATGGTAAAAGCAGCTGCAATGAGTTGTGAAGATGCGTAGATGATAGTACGGTCTCTCAGATTATGTTTTCCTTTTATCCCCATCGCATTAAGTCCGTATACCATTACTGCAGGAGCATATTGGGTATAATTATTCAGTTGTATCTGTTTAGGCTGATGTTCGTTGATTTCAACCTTAGTGGATAGATTAAGCTGCTTCAGATTCTTGATGGAAAGACCTGCTACTCCGTAGGTAATAAATGCAGCAGGAATGATCAAACTTTTATAATTCAGGGTGTTTTTTTGAATTTCCGTCGTTCTAATGCTATCCTGTACAGGCTTTTGAGCCTTAATTGTATCATTGACACTCTGTGCATTGATTCTGCTTAAAAGTGAACTCAAAATCATTACATACATCCATGTTTTTTGAAACTGTTTTTTCATTTTAAATCATATTTAAAATTATCCGATTCTGTATTAAAATTTATAGCTGTATCCCAAACGAACCACCTGGGTTTCGTAGTAATCATTGCTGGTATAGGCAAATCCTTCACCTTGTACAGACTTCTTGATCACCATTGTATTAAGCAGATCCGAAGCGTTGAAAAAGAGTTCCCCCTTCCCTTTCTGAATGGCTTTTTTCACTCCTGCATCCACTGAGAATCTTGATTGTATTCTTCCCTGAGGAATAATATCCGGAGCGAGATACACCAGGGTAAACTGCATATCCAACCCTTTTGAGAAATGAAAAATGTTATTCATCTTAACATTTCCTGAAATAGCGGTTTGCTGATCTGCAGAGAATGTATTAGGCTGAGGATACAGATTCTGTACAGTAAATGCATCAATCTGATTACGGTATATATTTCCATTGACATTCAGGGAATAAATATCCGATACTTTTTGGTTCCAAATTGTTTCAAGCCCTGTATTATAGCTCTTTCCTGCATTTTGGAAGATGGCATAAATAAGGGTGCTACCGGGAACAATACTGGAAATTCTGGAGATCGTTCCATTGGCAAAACGGTGATACAATGCAGAATATAAATATCCGCTATCCCAATTGTGTTTATATCCAAGTTCAATGGAATTTGTAAACTGAGGACGTAATGCCGGATTTCCTACCTTAATGATTTCTGCATCATCATATTTTGGAAATATTCTGATATCCACTTCATTCGGACGGTCTACCCTTCTGTTATAAAAAACTGAGAACTTATTACGGTCATCAAGCTTATAGGCAAGCCTGAAATTCGGGAATGGCTGAGTGTAATTGTATCCGTCACTTTTATACGTAGGATGGTTAGGATTTACATCATACTGAATTTTCACATATTCTAATCTAAGTCCCAATTCTGCTTCCCATTTTTCATTTTCAAAAACATAATTTCCATACACGGCAGGAATAAATTCTTTATAATCTGCCTTCCCACCGGCAGAAACATCCAACACAGAGTTCGCTCCCGGAATAAAATTCATATTGGTAGGAATGCTTCTGTTTCTCAGCTTAATTCCTGTTTCTATTCGTCCGTATTTCAATGGTTTTACATAATCTACATTGAAGTCATACACCTGTTCATCAGATAATAGCTTAAAAGCATCAGTTCCGGTAGAAGATGGCAGATAATTGTCATAGAAATATTTTTCATCCTCCCTATGGAACGTATAATTGAACCCTACATTCAGCACATGCCCGGCTTCTTTGAATTTATGTTGATAAGAAGCTGTTCCCATCACGGTTGTTTTCAGTTCATCCTCCAGAAACTGCCATAACCGCAGACGCTGAGACCTATCTCCATTGAAAAACGGCTGATCTCCTCTGTCGATAATTTTTTCACTTCCATACATTCCTGAAATGGTTAAGGTATTCTGAGCATCAATATTCCAGTCTATTCCTGCTTTAGTGGTGAAGAAATTGGTATTTCTGTTCCTTTTCAGCTGGGAATTAATAATTGTTCCGTCATCATAAGTACGGGTGACAAATTCATTCTTGTTAAGGGTTTCCGTATAAAGATTATCCGCCTGTAAAAATATATTAACCTTATTTTTCCTGTAATTGAGAGACAAAGAGGGATTAATCTTTGGAGTCAGCGTGTATTGAGGTCTTATCATGGGAAGATTTTCCTTTCTTACCCATAGTGAACCTAGTCCTGTAGTGAAGCCTGCTTTTCCGTTCCATCCGTTCTGTTTATTTTTTTTCATGATAATATTGATGATTCCGGCATTTCCGTTCGCATCATATTTTGAGGAAGGATTGTTGATGATTTCAATTTTATCAATTGCAGAAGCAGGGATATTATCCAGTCCGGTCTGACTTCCAAAACCTGTAAGAGCTGTCTGTTTGCCATCAATCAGAACGGTTACTTTATCATTACCTCTAAGCTGCACTTTGCCATCCTGTACGGTAATTCCGGGAAGATTCTGCATGCTTTGTAATACGGAACCACCGCTATGGCTGATGTTATCGGCCACAGAATAGGTTTTCTTATCCAGACGACTGTCTATTTCATTCTTTTTGGAAGCTGTAATGGTAATGGCTTCTATTTTGGTTTCCGTTTCTTGCTGCGCAGTCAGTTCAATGGCAGGAATTTCCAGAAACTCAGAAAGACTTCCTATAAAAACGGGCTGTACCTGCGTATGATATCCTGTGAGTGAGGTTTCCAGAAGATAATGATCCGGTTTTATTCCGGTAAGAGAAAATCTTCCTTCTTCATTGGTAATTGTTCCTGCTGTAAAAGTGCTGTCTTTTTCCTTTTTTAAAATAATATGAGCATATGGTAATGCTGCCTTGTCTTGGCCGGTAATCCTTCCTGAAGCCGTCACAGAAGCTGTCTGTGCAGAAACAAGGGAAGAAGCCACTATACAGGCTGGAAAAAATATCAGAGCTGTCTTATTCATTCTTCTAGTTTTATTTTCTTTAAAATATTTTTTGTTATAAGAGGTGTTGGATTATTCATTTTGAAGGGGTAATTCCCGGCTGTGTTTTCTTTGTGAAATGACGATCATCAATACCATCAGAGCAAGAGATATCAGAGAAGCATTAAAAGTTCCCAGATCCAGTCCTCCTTTCGCTAAAGGTTTGGTCAAAAGATCTCCGAAAGTAGCGCCAAATGGTCTGGTGAAAACAAAAGCAATCCAGAACAGCAACACATGATTGATCTTTGTGGCATAATGAAGTACTACCACAATAAAGATAATGAGTCCTGTAATCAGCGCTCCGGTCATATAACCGAGTCCTAAATTATCACTCAGAAAATCTCCAAAAGCAGTTCCCAGACTGTTGGAAAATAAAATGGCAGTCCAGTAGTATAATTCTTTATTTCTTTCAAAAATCGGATAAACTTCAAGGTTACCATACTTCTTATACCACAGAAACAAAGAAAATAAAAGACCTGAAAGTAAAATTAAACTGCCAGTCAGATATCCGGTTTTCAGTGTTCTGTCGATGCAGTCAGAGATTTCCGTTCCTAAAGTGGTTGTTCCTATAATCACCATCCAATAGACGGCTGGTATATATTTTTTCACACCAAGCTGCACGGATAAAATGATGATAAAGAATAACAGGGTAACCAGAATACCTACTACATAGCCCAGATGAAGCGTCATAGAAATAAAATCACCCAAAGTCTCTCCTAATGTGGTGGCTACAATTTTCATCAGCCAGAATAGAAGGGTTACGGCTGCAACTTTGTTTACTGTTCTCATTTCTAAATAAAATTTATACCTCAGTATGTTTTCAATACAAAGGTGCAACCCGATTTAGAAGAAATTTAGAATTACTGGAAAAGGGAATATCTTTAACTATAATTTAACAGAGAAAATATGGTGTTGATTCTCAAACCTGTAGTTGATAGTCCACTGATGAAATCTGCAGATTTCCTGAATAATAGACAAGCCCAGCCCGCTTCCGCTGTTATCCGTTGAAAGTTTTGAAAATCTTTTGAATAAGAAATCCGTATTCAGTTTCTCAGTCCCTGAATTGGAAACTTCAAAAACAGAATGGGTAAGCTGTACGGAAATACTGCCTCCTACAGCCGTATGGCGAATGGCATTGATTAAAAGATTGTTGATTAATATTTCTGCCAGAATATTATTTCCGCTTACCTGTACCTCATTTGAGATGTTTTCTGTAACTGAAATATTTTTTTGCTCAAAATGTTCTCTGAGAATATCAATGCTTTGATGAAGCAAATGACCAAACGAAATAATTTCTGAACTGTCAAACTGGTTATTATCAATTTTGGCAAGAAGCAAGAGGTTTTTATTGATGCGGGAGCTTCTTGTGAGCGCCCTGTTTATATCTTCAGCAATGCGGTATTGCTTTTCGGTAAGATTCTGATCCTGAAGCAAAAGATCCAGTTTGTTTTTAATAATGGCCAGCGGAGTCTGCAGTTCGTGGGAAGCATTTTCAGTGAACTCTTTCTGGGTTTTGTAAGCAGAGACATTACGTTCAATAAGCTTGTAAAGAGACTGATTGAGTTCTTCAAATTCAGCAGTATCAGAAGCCGGGAATTCTATCGTATTCTGGCTGTTAAGGTTGAAAGTCTTCAGCTGATCCAGTGTACTTCTGAACGGTTTCCAGACAGATGAAGAAAGCCTTCTGTTAAGATATAAAAGCCCAACCACAATCACCACGAAAAAAAAGATGGTAATCATGGCAATAACTGCTATGGTTTCATGAGACTCCTCAATATTGGTCTGTATAGTAAACAGATAAGGTTTATTGTGAAGATAAATTACCTTTTCAAGACATCTGTAACGCTCTTTTTTCTGTTCCGAAATGAATGGCAGATGTTTTTCGTAAGTATAAACACTGTCCCGCTTTACCTGACTGGGAGAAATTCTTTCAATATTGGTTTCAGGCTGAATATGATTCCATAATTCAAGACTTTTGTTCAGAGATTCTTCAGAAAGCTGCAGCTGATTGAATTCATAAGCCGTTTTCTCTACAATAATCTGATTATGCTCATCAAGCTCACTTTTCCAGATTGTATCCACCACAAAATAATACACAGGAATACTGATCATCAGTACAATAAGTACGTAGATAAGAAAGGGTTTGGTGGTTTTGGTGAGTAGAGGCTTCACAGTAATGATGAATTATGAATTATAAATTATGAGTTGTGAATTTATATTACTTCTGTTATTTATTTTTTGTTGTAATGATGATACTTCGGATTATTTTTAATATTTCTGTGGCTTCATTATTGATGCTTTCATATTCAGTGGATGATAAATAATCAGTGTTAAATAAAAGCTCAATCCAGTAAATAGATTCATCACATTCTTTTTGAGCAACAGCCAGTTTATGAACAAAATCCGCTTTACTTTCAGCATTTTGTGCTTCTCTTACTAAAGCTCCAACTGCCGTTCCACTTCTTAATAACTGTTTACTCAGAATATATTCACTTTTAGCAGTAGAAAGATATTTATAAAGATTAATAATCCTTATTGCAAAACTAAAACTTTTATCTTTCAGCACATTTCTTTTTTCACTCATAACAATTCATCATTTATAACTCATCATTCATAATTATTAAAGCTTTCCCACTTATATCCGGTTCCATACACTGTTTTAAGATAATGCCCGCATCCTGCGTCATAGAGCTTTTTCTTGAGATTCTTTACATGCGCATAGACAAAATCATGATTGTCAAGCATATCGGCAAAGTCTCCGGAAAGATGTTCTGCCAGAGTACTTTTGGAAATGACTTTATTTTTATTGCCGATAAAATAAATGAGGAGATCAAATTCTTTTTTTGTCAGCGAAATTACTTCATCGTTTACGGCCACAGTCTTGGCCAATAAATCGATTTGAAGTTCATTCTGTTTTACCACATTCGAACTGCTGAACTGTTTCCGACGGATAATAGAATATACTCTGGCCATAAGCTCAGAAAGATGAAAAGGCTTAGTAAGGTAATCATCAGCACCCAGCTTTAGTCCTTCAATTTTATCATCAAGAGCGTTTTTGGCGGAAATAATAATTACTCCGTCCTGTTTCTGTTGTTTTTTTAATTCTTCCAAAATGGTAAGACCATTTCCGTCCGGCAGCATAATGTCCAGTAAAATACAATCATAGTCGAATGCTTCTATTTTATTCATCGCTTCACCGAAGGTACTGACCGTTTCACAGAGGTAGTTTTCTCCGGACAGATATTCGGAAATACTTTGAGCAAGTGCGGCTTCGTCTTCAATGATGAGAATTTTCATGTGATAAAACTATGACCAAATTTAGAAGAAATTTTGAATTTTAAATTAAAACATAAATTACAAAAATAGAATCTATAGAACAAGTGTAAAGACTTAAAAGGAGGTTTTTTGTGATATATTTCATAAATTTACAGAACTGTATCAATCTGATGATAGTGTAAAATATTTCCAAGGTGAAAATTCACAACAAAAAAAAGTACCTGAGCTTCCTTAAATTTAAAAGAGATTTCCAAAAATACGGACTAGAAAAAGCACGCAGTTATGAACTTATTCTGCATTGGCTGAACAACAGACTGAGCAGAAACCAGTTTCTTGTTCTTTCCGGAATTTTGGTAGGCTGTACGGCTGGCCTGGCGGGAGTTATCCTGAAAACGCTGGTACACAATATTCATAATTTCATTACCAATAAAGTTCATTTTGAATACCAAATTTTATTCTATATTGTTTTTCCTTTTTTAGGAATTGTTCTGACGACGATGATTGTTTTGACTTTGTTCAAAGGTCAGGATCGTAAAGGAATTGGTGCTATTTTATACGAAATTGCACAGAATTCCAGTATTGTAGCTTCCGTTAAAATGTATTCTCAGGTGATACAAAGTGCTGTTACCGTAGGATTAGGAGGTTCTGCCGGATTGGAAAGTCCTATTGCCGTTACCGGAGCTGCTATTGGTTCAAACTATGCCCAAACGTACAGACTGAGCTATAAAGAACGTACTTTATTGCTGGCTGCAGGAGCTACTGCCGGGATTGCATCTGCTTTCAATGCTCCTATTGCCGGGATTATGTTTGCCTTTGAAATTCTTTTAACCGGAGTGGTTTTCACAGATTTTATTCCTTTGGTCGTTGCTGCGGTGTGCGGAAGTCTTTTGTCGAGGATTTTGCTTCAGGAAGATGTTCTTTTCAGATTTTACACCAGAGATCCTTTCAACTATAAAAATGTTCCGTATTATCTTATTTTAGGAATTGTTACGGGATTGTATGCCCGTTATTTTGTGATTATTTCTCAGAAAGTAGAACATTTTATAAAAGGCCTACAGCTTTCGAGAATGCGTAAAGCAATGTTTGGAGGCGCTGTACTTTCTCTGTTATGCGTTCTTTTTCCACCGCTGTTTGGGGAAGGTTATGAAACAGTAAAGGCTTTTACCAATGGAAATACCTACTCTATTATTGAAAACAGTTTTTTCAGATATTTTGAGATCGGAGACTGGACCATTATTATATTTTTAGTTCTGGTATTGCTTCTAAAAGCATTTGCCACTTCATTTACCATATTCAGCGGTGGAAATGGTGGTAATTTTGCGCCTTCCCTTTTTGCCGGAGGAACTTTAGGCTATTTATTTGCATTGGTTTGTCAGCATATTGGTTTTACAGATGTTCCGATGACTAATCTTGTCCTCGTAGGAATGGCTGGTGCTATGAGTGGAGTTCTGTATGCTCCGCTTACCGCTATATTTCTGATCGCAGAATCAAGTTTCGGATATGATTTGTTTATTCCTCTGATGATTGTTTCTATCATATCCTATCTCATTGCAAAATGGTTCTCCCCGATTTCTCCTGAACTGAAATCATTGGCAGATGAAGGAAAAATATTCACAAATAAACATGACAAAAACCTTCTTTTTGCTTTAAGAACCGAAGATTTTATTGATAAATATTCGCAGACAATTAATGAAAGTGCTTCTGTCACAGAACTGTTTGAAATGGTAAAGAATGGCGATAAAAATATTTTTGCTGTTGTGGATGAAGCCAGAAAATTGAAAGGAGTTCTTACTTTAGATGATATCAGACCTTATCTTTTTAATAAAGAAATGGAAACCTCTCAGACTGTTACCCAGATCATGAAAGCTCCGCCGGCAATCCTTCATCGGGATAATAAACCATTGGACATTCTTCAGACGTTTGATGATACAGGAGTATGGAATCTTCCGGTAGTGAGTGATAATAATGATTTTATCGGGTTTATTTCAAAATCTTCAATACTGATGAGCTACAGACAGCTTTTGAAGGAATATTCCGATTAATAGTAATAACAGAATATAACAACCGAAAACCTAAATTCCCCTTCTCCGGAGGGGTGGCAAAAATTCTTTGAATTTTTGCCGGGGTGGTTAACATCGTCGAAGAACAAAAAAATCCGTTCATTGCTGAACGGATTTCATTTTAGTCTATAATGAAAGTCGAAAAAATTAGTTGCTTAAGTTATTCAGCAGATCCATATCTTCCTGATCCAAAACAAGTTTGGGTGCATTGAAGACTGTTTCAAGCTGTGATGCACTGGTAGCACTTACAATAGGTGCGGTGATCAAAGGATTGGATAATAACCATGCTAAAGAAACCGTTCCCTGTGTGGTATTATGTTTTGCACTTACCTGATCCAGTGCTTTTAGAACTTCTAGTCCTTTTGGATTTAAATATTTTCTTACCCCTTCACCTCTTGCACTTTTTGCAAGATCTGCTTCATCGCGGTATTTACCTGTTAAGAAACCTGCTGCCAGCGACCAGTAAGGAAATACACTTAAGTCAAACTGTTCTGCCAAAGGAGCGTAATTTTGCTCAAAACCTTCTCTTTCCATCAGGTTATAATGAGGCTGTAAGGCAACATATTTAGGAAGATTATTTTTTTCCGCTGCTTCAAATGATGCTTTCAAACGTTCCGGAGATAAGTTGGAAGCCGCAATATAACGTACTTTTCCAGCTTTAATAATCTCATCATATGCCGCAAGCGTTTCTTCTACAGGAGTGACATTGTCATCAAAGTGCGTATAATAGAGATCAATATGATCCGTCTGAAGCCTTTGCAGAGACTCATCTACAGATTTAAGAATATGTTTTTTGCTGATATCATAGCCATGTTCTTTCGTTTCTGAACCTACTTTGGTTGCCAAAACAATGTCATTACGATTAGCTCTGCTTTTCATCCACTTTCCTATGATCTCTTCAGACTGTCCGCCTTTTCCGTTCACCCACCATGAATAGGTATCTGCAGTATCTATAAAATTGAATCCGGCTTCTGTGAAGCGGTCTAATATATCAAAAGACTGTTTCTCGTCCAGTGTCCATCCAAAAACATTTCCTCCGAAATTGATTGGCGCAATCGATAAATCGGTGTTTTTGATTTTTCTTTTTTCCATAAAAATAATTTTACTAAGTGAGTTCTAAGGTAAGGAATATTAAGCCTGGAGAATATTCAAAATGACCATTTCCGCTATAGTTATTATAAATGGAAATACTGATGTTTACTGAGTTTTTTTGATTAATATCTTTGTTGGAAAATCGCAAAGACGCAAATAAATTAAACGCTAACTGCTTTAAGACGCAAAGATTTTATCTCCGATAAAACTAAATACAAAATATTGTATTTTTTATCTCACGCTGATTTTGCAGAAATAAGCAGATTTAAATATCAATATCTGCGTAATCTGTTTTATCGATGGGAAAGACTTATATCATATTGTTTGTTTACAATCTCATACTGATTGAAACTGAAATATTTTTTACGCCTTTGCGATTTTCCAACAAAACAGCCAAAAAATAAAAACAGCCCATGTAAAAGCTGTTTTTATTATCTATCAATTAAAAATACGGTTATTTTTCAACCTGCGGAATCTCAATAGCAATAAGCTGAAGTTGGTATTCCTGTAATTGAAGATTGATGGTTGATAAACCGTTGCTGAAGAATGATGAGGCTGTAAAAAGCTCATGATAATATGCGATCCCCTCAAGAACATTTTTCCTGAAAGCATTCCATTTTTTTGTCTGCGAATGAGTAATCTGTAAAGTAGATTCGGTGATTTCCTTTCTCAGGTAATCCACATACATTTTCAATTCATTAATGAACATATTCGGACGTTGGTTGTCAGAAAGAATATTAGTGTTGCCATAAATATGTTTTACCATTTCTGAAAGAGAAACTTCTTTATCAAAAAAGGCAATGTTAGGTCCGGGACATATCACAACGCCTTGTTTTTCACCTTTAATTTCAAGGTTCTGCTCCATGTATGCTGCATTCACAAGTCCTACGCAAAGGCAGGCTTTATCGGTAATTTCGGATTTTCTTTTATTGAATTCTTTTTCATTGAATGCATCTTTATTTTCGTAAAGTTCTTTCAGTTTGATATCCTGATACTTTCTGGAAGCGGTACAGGTTCCTTCCGGAGAAAATTCTTTGCTTAATGCGAGAAGTTTTTTGGGGCACGAACTTCCATATTTCCCTTTTGCTTCTTTCTCATTCTTCAATACTTCATTAGATGTCCCTTTTACGGTATTGAAAGGTACTCCCAATGGCGAAATATTACTCAGATAGAAATCCTGCTCTTTGGATTGTACAAGTAGATTTCTGGTTTCTGTATCTACGGATGTCGCTTCGGGTACAAGTAAAAATGGTGAACCCCATCCTACGCTGTCTACGCTATAATTAGCCAATAAAAATTCATGTTCTTCAGAAGTTCCTACTCCACCCTGAACAGTGATTTTCATTTCCAAAGGTTTGGAAACGACATGTTTTCCTTTTTGTTCCAAAGCAGCCGTCATTAAGGTATGAGCTGATTGTATCA
Source organism: Chryseobacterium sp. T20 (assembly GCF_047345655.1). Taxonomy (NCBI): domain Bacteria; kingdom Pseudomonadati; phylum Bacteroidota; class Flavobacteriia; order Flavobacteriales; family Weeksellaceae; genus Chryseobacterium; species Chryseobacterium sp. T20. Next base: position 203,890 of record NZ_JBLFDU010000007.1, on the reverse strand, counting down.
GATCGTTTTTTTTCTGCTTGAATTCTTCCATGATGGGCCCAAGAAGCATTCCTTCAGTAGCAAAGGCATGGCCTCCACAATTCAGTCCGGATTCTATTCTGTATTCTGAAACCCATAATCCTTTTTTAGCCAGAAAATTTCCCTGAATCATAGCCGAACGGAAATCGCTTACTTTAAGGATAATTTTCTTTTTAATATTTCCGTTTTCATCCGGAAAAAAATCGTCAAACTCTTCCATATAGCTGTACAAACGGGGATTCATCCCTGCAGAAAGAACCATTGACGATGATAGTTTACTTTTCGCAAATCCACGCAGTGAAGCATGAGCATCGTTATACATCACAGGAAGCTGTTCATTATTCTGATAATTGTCTTTATCTACTTTCGTCATGATATTGACATCAATACTTCCCGGTTTTAGATTGGATTCTATGAAATTCTTAATATTGGAACTCCAGTTCTCCTTTTGGTTGATTAAATTTTGAAGACTGTTTTTAAGATCTGATGTATTGGGAAGCATAGCCATGAAATCCTTCAAAGCTTCCTTATTTTTGCTGATTTCCTGTTTGAAAGATTCAAATTTTTCATTCACAATATCATCCACCATATCCAGATAAGCCGTAACTCTTCTGGCTCTGTAATCTTCTGTTTTTGTTGAGATCCCGAAATAGTCAAGGTTGAACTTTTTGTTATAAAAGTTCTTCATTTTTTCCAGGATTTCATCATCAATAATGGAGATGACGGAGGAAATTCCATAATGAGCAACACGAATAGGGCTGTCTATTGTATAAGCCAGACCCATTACCGGAATATGGAAATTGTGCAACGTTTTTTTTGTCATAAAGTTTTGATAAAAGTTCTTTTAATATTCATCTAAAAATCCTTTACAACTATTCACTGCTTAAAAATATTATTTTAAAACGAATTATGCATTAAATAACATTTTGTTTTATGAAAAACATGTCAAATGTCATTCTTTTGAATTGATTTCTGTGAATTTGTTACTGATACAGCATTAATTGTATGACAACCACATCAGCTATGGCTTTTTTTACTATATTTATTAGTTGAACGATAACCATCACATGAAAAAAAATAAAGGATTATTTGCCGGAATAATCGCTGCTTTTATTGCTTTTTCTTCTTCCATTATAATGATTGGAGCCCTGGTCGCAATGGAAATTGCAAAAAGCACTTCTGACGTAATAGGAGATCTTTTTACGATTGATTCCAATATCAAAGAACATCTTATAACAGATCTTCTGTTTCTTGGTATTACCGGGGCTGCTTATGTATTTTCCCTCAGAAAAATTAAAAATGAGATTTTTTCATTTATTATTCTTTTGGTTTTTATGGCTTCAATATTTGTTTTTGGAAGTGATGTATTGGTCCAGCTTGAAGCAATGAAAGTAGAGAAACTTGATGGACAATTTGGCTTTTATATTTTTGAAAAAGTAGCCTATACCAGTTTAATATATCCTGTTGTTGGTCTTATTTATGACAGATACAGAAGAAAATTTAAATGATAACAAATAAAATATATGCATTAAGCTTATTGTTAAGCTCTATCTGGACTTTCTCCCAAAATGTCAATGAAGATCTTATTCACTATTTAAAAGAGGCGGAAACGATTCTTATTACCAGCCATGAAGATCTCAGACTTGATATTGAAACGCCTGGTAAGAGTAAAACAAATTACAGAGACTTACTGAAAAATGGTGTTCCCAACCATGAAATCATCATAAATAAGGTGATATTAACTCCTGAATCCAAGCAGGAATTACTAGACATCATAAAAGGGCAGAAAATTGTAAAAGCCTGGGATGGAGCTTTCTGTTTCGAGCCGCACAATACCTTGTTCATTTATAAGGAAAATCAGTGGAAGAATATTGAGTTATGTTTTGGATGTAAGCAATATAATCATAGTAAAGAATTACCCGTTAATAGAGAAGAATTTCTGCACAGTTACCAGGACTGGCTGAATCTTGAGGCATTTTTCAGAAAGCTGGGTGTACAGTGGGAAGCTCCCAAAAAGAAATAAAAAAGATCAGCTGGATAACTGATCTTTTCTTCTTTTCTGTTTTATTTTAACCGCAAAAGTCACAAAAGTTTTTTCATAAGAACCTTGCTTAAACATAATAAGTACACCTAAGTTTTTGAAAATCTTTGATTTTCGCTTATGTGATTTTTTTCTGCGTCATTATTTTTCAGCTTGTTTAAGTGGACTAAAGTGTTTCAAAATAAAAGCTTTTGTGACTTTTGTGGTTTCACTTTAATTATTCTGCTTTGTTCTTAAGCATCATCAGAAGACTGTAAGCTCCTTTCTGTACAATTTTCTTATTCTTTAAAAAATCGGCTTTCAAAATCTCTGTAAACTGATCATCAGATATTCCGGTGACTACAGGAATCATTTTGTAATTGGATTTTCCAAGATCTTCAAAAACATAATTTTTATTTTCAAAAGAAACTACGGCTTCGTTAGGAAGTCCCATTGTATAACGGCTGCTGATATTCACTTCGGCATTTACGTACATTCCTTTTACAAATTCAGTGTTCACAGAAGATAATCTGGCAATTGCCGTTGCAGAACCTCCGTTTTCAATACTGGGAACTACGCTGACAATTTTTGCATTGGATTTCACATCCGGATTCTGATTGTTATATACCAAAATTTCCTGCCCTACTTTTACATCATTCACATCGTTTTCAAAAATCTTTATTTCTAAAAGTAATCCAGCCGGATTAATGAGTTCAAATAAAGTATCTGCCGGGTTGATATACTGTCCGTTATTCACAAGAATTTTACTTACAAAACCTGTAAACGGAGCATAAATATTGATTTTACTTCTGATATTTCCGGTAGTCAGACCTTTGGCATTGATTCCGATGATTCTCAGTTTTTCCTCAAGCCCTTTTAAAGTGGCATTCAAAGTAGAATAATCTGCCTGAGCGGTCTGCATGGTTTTGTCACTGCTGGCTTTGCTTGTATTCAGATCTTTCTGACGGTTGAAATTCAGTCTTGCGGCTTCGAGCTGAGCTTTGGTCACCAGATAATCCTGCTGCAATTGTATAAACTGCGGATCTTCTACTACTGCAAGCACTTGTCCTTTGCTGAAATGACTTCCATTAATGACATTGATCGATTTGATATGTCCACCCATAATGCTGGAAACTAAACTGATATGCGATGGTGCAATTTCTGCCTTTCCGTTTAATTTTACCAGTTTTTCCATATTCCTGTTCTGAATACTGGTTGTTGTTAATCCTACAGACTGAATCTGTTTTTCTGTAAGATGAACGGAGTTTTTGTCGTTCTTAGAAAATTTAGTGTTTTCATACACCGTTTTTTCCTCCTCATTTTTCCCTGAGCATGAAGATAAAGTAAGGATGAAAGCTAGACTGTATAGGGATATATTCTTGAAATGCATGATGGTATTATTTTGAAATTAAGAATTGAAGTTCGGCTCCGATCTGGTTCAGTTTTTCCAGCTGATCAATATAATCTGCTTTGGTTTTTACGGCCTGATTCACCAGGATTACCCAGTCCAGATAATCTATTTCTCCAACTTCCATCTGTTTCTGAGCGGTTTTTAGAATAGTTTCGGATTTTGGAAGCTGTTTTTGTTCATAATTTTCGATGATCTGCTGTTGGTTCATATAGGTAGTCAACTGTTGTTTCAATCTGTTTTTAAGCTCAATTTCTTTTCTCTGATACTGATTTTCGGAAATGGCAATTTTAGCCTGTGCTGCCCTTGCCAAAGCTCTCTGTCCTTTGGTAAACAATGGAATTCCCACTCCCACCTGAACCGAATTGAACCGATTATTATTGATGTTTTTCATACTCTGATTGGTATATCCTATGAGAAGATCCGGAAGCAGCCTGCTTTTTTCAAGCTGTACTTCTGCCTCTCCTACTTTGATCTGTTGCTGCAGATATTGAAGTTCAGGGTGTTGTTTTACCATTTCTTCTGAAATCTGTAGACCAATATTCATTGTGGGCTGATCAGCAATGGGTTGATAAGGTGTTGTAGATTGTAGCAATAATTGAAGCTGAAGCTTTGCGATATTCAGATCATTTTCAAGGGTATTCAGTTGTATTCCTATCTGTTCTTTCTGAATTTCAGCGGTGGATTCCTCCAGAATATTGGCTTCCCCTTTTTTTAATCTTAATCCGGCCTTATCTGCAAAATTATGATACAGTTGACTGATGTATTCCAGGACTTTTTTCTTCTCCTGAAGCACCAGTATCCTGTAGAAAACATCTGTTACTTCTTTGGTAAGCTGTGTCTTGGTCAGATTCTGATTGATGACACTGGCAGACCATTCGGCATCCAGCATTTGTTTTCTTTTTGAATACACCGTTGGAAAACTGAATCTTTGAGAGATTCCGAATGAATTATCCGTTTCCTCACCTTGAATCTGACCAAATCCTCCGGTAACTTCCAGCTGGGGAATATCCAGATAACTGGCTTTCAGTTTTTCCTGATAATCTGAGACTAATTTTGAATTTTTAAGAGTACCATTCTGCTGGTATGCTTTTTCCAAAGCCTGATCATAGGTAATATTTTCCTGAGCCTGATAAGTTCCAAAGGATATTAACAACAGGAAAACAGACAATTTTTTATAGTTGAGTTTTTTTGAGAATTTCATTTTATCTTTATTAATATGTTCAAACAGGACGTATAAAATTGGAAGGACAAACAAGGTTAAAAGGGTCGCAAGCATTAACCCTCCGATCACTACCGTTGCCAAAGGTCTTTGTACTTCTGCTCCTGCACCGTTGCTGATTGCCATGGGAAGAAACCCCAGAGAAGCCACAAAAGCCGTCATTAAAACCGGGCGTAGCCTTATTTTTGTTCCGATGAGTACAATTCTGTTCGTGTTGGTTATTCCATTCTTTTTCAATCGGTTAAATTCTGATATCAAAACAATTCCATTAAGTACGGCAACTCCAAATAAGGCAATAAATCCTACGCCTGCACTGATGCTGAAAGGCATTCCTCTCAATGCCAGAAAGTACACACCTCCTATTGCAGATAAAGGAATGGCTGTATAGATCAGCAGGCTGTGTTTTACAGAACCGAAAGCAAAGAATAAGAGCAGGAAAATCATCACTAACGAAATAGGAACTGCGATTCCCAGTCTGGCTTTGGCTTCATTTAAATTTTCAAAAGCTCCTCCATAAGAAATCGTGTAGCCCGGTGATAATTTCAGGCTTTTATCTGCTTTCTGCTGAAGTTCTTCCACGATACTCTGGACATCTCTTCCTCTCACATTAAAACCTACAATAATCCTCCTTTTAGTATCTTCCCTCTGAATCTGGTTCGGACTGTTTTTAAGCTCTACTTTAGCCAATTGAGACAAAGGAATCTGTTCTCCTGAAGTGGTAGGAATCAGAAGGTTTTGGATGCTCGTAATATCTTTTTTATGTTCATTATCCATTCGGACAACGATATCAAACTTTTTCTCACCTTCATACAATGCTCCTGCAGTTTGTCCGGCAAAAGCCATATTAATCACCCTGTTGATATCCGCCACTGAAATATTATATCGGGACAGTTCCGAACGGTTATAATCAATCACAACCTGTGGAGCTCCTACTACCGGCTCGATGTATAAATCCTGTGCTCCTTTTACAGTGTTAATAATGCTTCCGATCTTTTTTGCATAGGTAGCAAGGCTATCCAGATCTTCACCGTAAATCTTGCAGACTACATCTTGTCTTGCACCCGTCATCAGTTCATTAAAACGCATCTGTACCGGAAACTGGAAACTGGTGGTGAGGCCTGGGATAACGCTTAATGCTTTGCTCATTTTGTCAGAAAGTTCAGGAAATGTTGTTGCGGAAGTCCATTTCTTTTTAGGCTTTAAAACGATGATCATATCTCCGGAATCCATAGGCATAGGTTCTGTAGGAATTTCTGCGCTCCCAATTTTCATGACCACTTTTTCTACTTCAGGAAACTGGGTTAAAAGGATATGTGCTGCCTGTGTGGTGGTTTTCTTGGTTTCATTGATATTACTTCCCTGAAGAATTCTCATTTCAACAGCAAAGTCGCCTTCCTCCAGAGACGGAATAAATTCTCCACCCATTCTGGAAAGGGTAAAAACAGCACCTGCAAACAGGATCAATACACCAATGATAATAGTTTTTCTGAATTTAAGAGCTTTCATCAGTAATTGCTGATGTCCGGTTTCCACTTTACCCATGACGCGGTCCGAAATGTTCTCTTTTTCTTTTTTCTTTCTGCTTAATACCAGAGAACTCATCATCGGAATATAAGTCAGGGAAAGAATAAATGCTCCAATCAGGGCAAAAGCAACAGTCTGAGCCATGGGCTTGAACATTTTTCCTTCAATTCCCTGAAGGGTAAAAATCGGAAGATATACGATTAAAATAATGATCTGCCCGAAAACCGCACTGTTAACCATTTTCGTTGCAGAGCTTGAAACCTGATCATCCATTTCTCTCTTGCTGAGCATATTGTCTTTTCCAAAATGCTTTTTATGGGCAAGCTGATGCAGCACTGCTTCCACAATAATGACGGCACCGTCTACAATAAGACCGAAATCCAACGCTCCAAGGCTCATCAGATTTCCTCCAACACCGAAAATATTCATCATGATAATAGCGAAAAGCATGGCCAAAGGAATGACGGAAGCCACCAGTAATCCTGCTCTGAAATTTCCTAAAAATAAAACCAGAATGAAAACAACGATCAAAGCCCCTTCCATCAGGTTTGTTTTTACCGTACTGATAGTATTATTCACCATTTTAGCACGATCGAGGAAAGGCTCAATGACCACTCCTTCCGGCAATGATTCCTGAATTTTTTCCAGTCTTTGCTTGATATTTCCAATCACTACATTGGCATTCTCTCCTTTCAGCATCAGAACAATTGCTCCGGAAACCTCTCCGGTATCATTATAAGTCATAGCACCATACCTTGTCGCATAACCGATCTTCACAGATGCTACATCTTTGATATGTACCGGAATACCTTCTTTCGTTTCCGCTACCTGAATACTTCCGATATCTTCCGTACTTCCCAGAAGTCCTTCGCTGCGGATAAACAGAACAGTTTCTTTCTTTTCAATATATGCTCCTCCGGTATTCTGGTTATTCTTTTCCAGCGCTGCAAAAACATCGTTGATATTGATGTTGAACGCCTGTAGTTTATTAGGGTTAATGGCTATTTCATATTGTTTCAGTTTTCCTCCGAAACTGCTCACATCCGCCACACCTTTGGTTCCGAGAAGCTGTCTTCTGACCACCCAGTCCTGGATAGTCCTCAGTTCAGTTTCGTCATACACATTTTCGTATCCTTTTTTGGCTCTTACCACATACTGGAAAATCTCTCCCAATCCGGTAGAAATAGGCCCTAATTCCGGTTTACCGATTCCGGCTGGTATATTATCCTGAACAAGCTGTAAACGTTCCTGAACCTGTTGCCGAGCCCAATATACATCTGTCTTGTCATCAAAAACTACAGTCACTAGTGAAAGTCCGAAACGTGAGAAACTTCTCAGCTCTGTAATTCCGCTGATATTGCTGGTAGCCTGTTCGATAGGAAACGTAACAAGACGTTCTATATCTGCTGCACCATAAGAAGGAGCAGTCGTAATGATCTGAACCTGATTATTGGTGATGTCCGGCTGGGCATCAATGGGTAGTTTGGTGGTTTCATAGACTCCAAAAAGGATGAGAGCTACTGTAAACAGAGCAATGATGAGTTTATTCTTTACAGAAAACTCAATAATTTTATTTAACATGGAAAAACTATTAATTGATAATCCGGAATGCTTTATAAAAGCTGAAATTCTCCCAAAACTTAAAGGATCAAAACAAACATTTGTAACTTCTGAGATTAAGGTTTAAGCATCAATACAATGCATTACGGATTAATGGATATGTAACAAGAATTCACTGCTTTAGGTAAGAACATAAAGCATTAATTTTCAATGTAAAGTCAATTAAGAAAGCCGTGGTGGTTGGAAAATCTGAGAAAGGTATTGGTTGGAAAAATCCTTTTCCTTGTAGATACTGCTTTTCTTAGAAACAGTAATTTCCTTAGGTTTTTTTATTTCAAATGAAAGCTCCGGAAGCTGGGCGTGTACGGTAAGTACGATAGGTGGATTGATAAACGGCAGTTTCTGATCGGTATCCCAATCTGAATCCTGTTTATGGTTATCATAATGCTCCATCACAAATTCTGAAAAGCTTCCATGGTATTCCATGAAATGTTCCACAAACATAGGCACTTTCAGTACTTCCCCCGCATTGGTGGTAGCCAGCACATACATCATTGAACATAATATGGAGAACCATTTTAACATGAGTGCAAATATAGGGCTTAAATTTTTCCTGAATGGGCTTTAGTATTAATTTTTTGAGAATTTTAGCCAGTTTAAAAGCAGTTTAAATAAATAATAACTCTTCGTAAAAATGTTAGGTTTATCAAACAAAAATCAAAGTCTTGACTTCAGTCTGCTCAATGTCTCCTGTGAGATATTCAGGTATGAAGCCACCATTTTATTGGATAGCCTTCTTACCACCACAGGATTTTCATCCAAAAGCTGGCGGTATTTTTCAAGTGCATCCTGAACAAGGAAAGACATCAGTCTTTTGGTATTATTTACATAAGCAGTTTCAAGATATATTCTGTAAAATTTTTCCCATTGCGGAATAATTTCCAAAAGGTGATAAAAATTTTTATGACTAATATAATATACTTCTGAATCCTCTACGGCTTCAATGAATTCCTCAGAGGGTTCAGAAGTAATAAAACTGGTGAGTGCAGTTGCAAACTGATTTTCAAAAGCAAAATATCGGGTAGAATCCTGTCCCTCTTCATTGATGAAAAATATACGGAGACAGCCATTTACAACAAAAAATGTTCTCTGGCTGTTTTGCCCGTTGGAAAGAAGCATTTCATTCTTTTTTAATTGGATAGGTCTGAAATAAGACAGAATTGTTTCCAATTCTTTTTCCGTTACTGATATTCTATTGTTGATATATGAAGTTAGAAGTTCCTGCATGTAAGCAAAAATAGTAATAAATGGCTTTGCTTACACCCTTTCATCTTCAGTATCTACGGGTTTTCTGCCTGTCCGGCTTTCCAGTATGAACAAATATACATCCCATGCGGATCCCATTCCAGCGTTGTTTTGAAATAAGTACGAAGTTCGTGTACCGTGGTATATTCTGCTGCAATGTAAACATATTCTTTCAATACTCCGGGTGGAAACTGAACAGATTTCACAGCTTCTGCAAGCTTGCTTCCCTGCTCAGGATGAGGATTGTGCAGCCATTCTACAGATAAATCTGCCGCAGAACACAAGATCAGTTCGTCCTCTTTATCTGCCACTTCCAATATTATTTTTGCTCTTACATAGGAAGGAAACTGTTCTGCGATGGCACAAATCACAGGCAGTGCCGTTGCGTCTCCTGCCATCAGATAAAAATCAGCATCCGGAATTAAAGGTTTTGGACTTTCTTTCATTCCGATTTCCAGTACATCACCCGGATTGGCTTTCAATGCCCATGCAGAAGCAGGTCCGTTGTCGCCATGAGCTACAAAATCAATGCTCAGTTCCTTTTTTCCCAGGTCAATTTTTCTGTTGGTATACGTTCTGATGAGAGCCGCATTTTCTTCTTCAGTGGGTATAAATATTTTATTATTAGATCCGGACTTGATATTAGCCAATAGTTCTGCCTGGTTTTCATCAATATTAAATATAACACGGATTAAATGTGGTGTAATAAAGAGTTTCTTTTTAACGGTAAATACAGAACGTATTTTTTTCGTTTCTTTTACTTGAGATATTAGGGAATGTTCCATTTTTATTTTTTGTTAAATAGTAAAATTATCATAGCAATCACACAGCTGATTCCTCCGAACAGGTATACAGTCTGATAATCAAACCAGCCGGCAATTAATCCTGCAATAGGTCCAGCCAGTCCTAATGAAAGATCAACAAATGCGACATAGGCTCCTAGCGCTGTTCCTCTCATCTGCGGTTTTACTTTTTGAATAGCAAGAACTCCCAACGCAGGAAAAACCAATGAAAATCCAACCCCTGTCAATCCACATCCGATAATGGCCAATGTTTTGGATGCAGAAGCCCAGATCAGCATTTGTCCTGCCACTTCAATAATCAGAGAGATCAAGGCTATTGTAAAGCCTCCGTATTTATCTGGAAAAGAAGCAAAGAAAATTCTGGTCAGTACATAACATGCTCCGAAGATCATAAAAGCAAGTGAAGCATCACCCCAATTTTTTTGGGAGAAAAACAAGGCAATAAAAGAAGCAATGCATCCAAAAGCCATTGATGAAAAAGCAAGACTTATACCCTGACCCGATATGGCACCAATTACTTTGTAGAAAGGTGTTCTTACATGATCTTTATCCACGGGAATAGAAGGAAGTTTTGCTGTGGAAAGCCAGCTTACCAACGGAAGTAAGGCAATAAGAAGAAAAGCAGGCAGAATATTGTATTCTTTACTTAACCAGATACTGATGGGAGCTCCTATTGCAATTCCCGCATACATGGCAATACCATTCCAGGTCATGACTTTTCCCGAGCTGGAATGTCCTACAAGACCTATTCCCCACGTTAATGCTCCGGTAACCAGGAAACTTTCACCAACCCCATGAATAATTCTTGCCAATAAGAGAAAAGCAAGTGCCAGAATAGGATGAGCCTGGAATAATACAGCCAGTACATAAATAATCCCGGCAATAACAGCCAGTATAACACCCGACATTTTACTTTTCTTTGCCCCTTTGGTGTCTGTCATTTTTCCGGAATAGGCACGGGTTAAAAGTGTTGACAATGATTGCAGACCAATCACAAGTCCTACAATAATGCTGTCAAAGCCTAATGTGTTCTGAACAAACCTGGGAAGTACTCCCAAAGCAATTCCTATGGTAAGGTAAACCGCAAATACCGAAATGATAATAGGAGCGGTTGCCTGATAGAAATTAATAGTCTGTCCTTTTTCTAATGTTGTACTCATAAATTTTGTTTAAAATATTCGGGTGCAAAGGTCCCGGTACAACAGATAAAAAACTTTGACTTAGATCAAAAAAGGAAGAACAGCCTTAATCAAGATTCAAAAAACCGTCTGTAAGACCTTTCCATTGTATTTTAGCAATCCCCATCATTCCGCCTATAGCAGTACCAAGATTTCTAAAAACATCCAGAAATCCAGCATTCCAGTTGGGCCTTTCATTTCGTCCGTATACGGCTGCTTTTAAATAAGCTATATTTCTGGATATCATAAAGGTTGAGCTTGATGCAGAACTGTAAAAATGGGCAATATGACGACTTTTTTTATTTTGAGGATTTATAGAAGGTCTGCAGGTTATTGATATACTTTCAGAAAAACTGTCCTGATAGAAACAGATATCTGTTATTTCTACCCAATCGTACCCTTTAGCCTCAGGTTCTCCCGGACCAGGAATATCAATCCTGATAAAATCTCCTTTTTGAGGTTCTCGGTCTGCAGGATTCCCATCAAAATCATACAATTTAAATGTAGCCAATGCTTTTCCACTATAACTTCCCCAATTATTAACTGAAAAAAATCTTTCTTTTAACAGGTTAAACTTATCCGGAATCAAATCCTGGTCAAATACTTTTCTGCTTTCCGTATCATGGAAGCCACCGAATTTCTGTGCAGGAACTCCCTTCAATATCTTTGGACTCATATGACAGGTTTTTAAGCAAAATAGAAAAAAACCTTATAAAATTTTATGAGCAGGGTCACAAAAGAGTTAAACAATTGTTTGAATATAGGCTTGTCCATGTCTTATTTTGATAATAATTCACTTTTTACGACTTCCTTATTTTGGATGAAAAACGTGCATACAATTCTTCAGATGGCGAATTATATTTAATAAGATATGTTTTTGGGTTAGTAATTTCGGAATCCCAAAGAAAATCAACAACATTTAAGGAATATTTATTTTTACTTAAAATAAATATTTTTTAAAAAAAATAAGCTTATGGTGTTTTGCATACCATGATTTTTACTTATATTTGTGAATCGAAATAATTTTTTTTCATCATTTGTGTTTTTTTAAGGTCTTCACTCGTGGAGACCTTTTTATTTTCAATAATCTCATAATTGAATATTAGCTATTGAAGTGGAAAAATGAATGAAATGTGAAATATCATATTTTTCAATCTTCCCAATTACTTTTATACAAAGGAATATATAAAGTTTTGAGATGTTAATAACTCTTCTTTTTAATAAGTCCCGACCAGCTCTGTATGCATTTTAAAGCCTATTGAATGGTTTTAATAAAATCCGTTGGTCTGAACTGCATCACAGACTGAAAGCTTCTGGTATAGGCCTGAACACTCCTGTACCCTACTTCATAAGCTGTTTCTGAAATCGTAAGATTTCCGGAACTCAAATATTCCAGACTCTTGATGATACGGAGCATTTGTTGATATTTGCTTAAGGTAAGACCTGTTTCTTTTTTAAAAATACGTTCTAGCGTACGGAAAGACAGAAGAGCTGTATCACTGAGGTCTTCCATTTTGATCTCATTCCGGTAATGAGTATGCAGATGCTCAATGACTTTAGCAAGGCGTTTATCTTTTGGAAGACTGATATGAAGGGTTAGAGAATGTTCTACAAACCGTGGAAGTTCGTTGAACAATGCTTTCAGGAACAGGCTCTCATGATGATCCGGAGTCATCAGCTTAGACCATTTCTCTGCATATTTTATCATTTCCTTCAAAACCGGAGGAACAGAAAATACATTCACTTCTTGATAAAAAGATTCTTGGGTGCTGATCTCTGCAAACATAATCATCAGTTTAATCTTTTCAGAATGGGAATTGGTTTTATGGACAGCATTTGGCGGAATCCATACGGCATGATTCTGAGGAAGGAGATAGATTTTTTCTTCGATAGTAATATACTGGAAACCACTCTCCACATACACGAGTTGCCCTTTCTGATGGTGATGCAGAACATTATCATGCACCCAGTTTTCTTCAAACCATACAAAATAAGGCTTTTTCAGTTCATCTATTTTTATACTATCGTTAGCGTTCATGTCGTTTCAGGTTAAAACTTTGGCAAAATTAAACAAAATTACTGTGCTAATTTTGTAAAAAAGTTTTTATTATGATGAAGAATGAAGTAAAAAAGAATGCTTCGTATGTTTTATTAATCATTAATGTTCTTGTAGTTATACTTATTTCCAGCAATCTCCGCTCACCTATTGTGGCGGTTGCTCCTGTATTGGGAGAAGTAAGAGATGCTTTGAAACTAGATAATTTTCAGGTGAGTTTACTTACTTCCATTCCACTGTTTATGTTTGCCGCCTGTTCTGTACTGGTGAGTAGATTTTCCAATAAGTTCGGGATCAGTAAACTGCTGATGTATTCTCTGATTATTCTAAGCTTCGGATTGTTTTTGCGAATCAGTGGTTCTCTATGGCTTTTGTTTTTAGGATCTTTATTCATTGGCTTAGGAATATGCATCGGAAATGTAGTTACTCCCGGATATGTCAAAAATAATTTTCCAAAACAGATTGGTCTTATGACAGGAATTTTTGCCGTATCTATGAATCTTACAGCAGCTTTAGCTTCCGGATTCAGTGTGAAAATAGGAGAATTGACAGGTTTTGGATGGAAAGGATCCCTGGGAATATGGCTGGTGATTGCTGCATTGGGTTTCCTTGTTTTATCATTGGAATTTATATTTAACAAAAGAAATCCGGCTCCACCTAAAACAGCACTCAGTACTTCAGATTTTAATATGTTCAAATCTGCCCAGGCATGGAATATCAGTATTTTTATGGGATTGCAGTCTTTATTTTATTATTGCCTGGTAGCATGGCTTCCTTCATTTCTTGCTGATTTTCATATGCAGGGAGAAAGCTCAGGCTGGGTGTTCTTTGTGATTCAGATTACGATGATTCCTGTGACGTTTTGCTGCCCGATTATTGCCAGTAAAATGAAAGACCAAAGACTGATGATCCTTTTCATATGTGCCCTGATGTTCGGAAGTACCATGATGTTTGTCTTCCTGAAATCTCAATGGATTTATGTAAATGCCGTGATTATTGGTATTTCTAATGGATTGTCTTTCAGCTTGTCAATTCTGTTTTTTTCTACGAGAACGAAAAGCAGTATCAATGCCGTTAAAATATCAGGAATGGCGCAGTCTGTGGGATATCTGATCGCAGCATTTGGACCTCCGTTGTTTGGAAAACTGCATGATTGGGATATTTCCTGGAACAGTTCATTCTATTTATTAAGCTGTGCTGTAATACTGATGCTGTATTTTGGATTGAAAGCAGCAAGAAACAAGTATGTGGAAGATTAAAACTGAACATTCAACATAACTAAAAAGGATAGAAATGACTTCTATCCTTTTTTTATTGTATTTCTGTGTTAATTCTTTTTAAGCGCCTTTAATTTTGCAGCCAAAAGACTGCTCAGTTCTACCGCTACACTCCTTTTTCCAGCTTCTACAGAGGCTGAAGAAATACTTGCATTAAGCTCAGGAATATAAATGGCGTCCGTGCCCAATCCGCCTCCATGGTTGTAAGCCGTCATTCCTCCACTTTTAATTTTTCTGATTCCAAGACAGTAATTGATTTCCAGGTTCGGGGGAACATCTGTATACATCAGTTGTAAGACTTTTGGATCTTTGATTACCTTTCCGTTAAATAAAGACTGGAAAAACATCGCCATATCTTTCACATTGGAAGCCATTCCGCCTCCGCCATAGAGATCCCAGGATGGATTAAGGTCTTTTATCTCCCAATCAAATTCTTTCCAATATTGATTAATTAATGGAAATGATTTTTTTGGTTGTTTCTCAAGCTGAATAAACCATGTATGATCAAGCCTCAGTTTTTTATAACCTAAAAGACTTCGCAAGGCCTGATAAAAAGGCTTTCCTGTTTTCTGCTCTATAATTTCAGAAATCAGAACATAATTAATATCTGCGTATTTGAAAACTGTACCAGGTTCCCCTATTTTTTGTTCTTTTCCTGCCCAAGCAATCTGCTCGTCTCTTGTCCATTGATGTGTTTTATTGCTATTGATGAAACTGAAGTAACTTTCCGTCACATAATCATGAATCCCGGATGTATGGGATAAAAGATGACGTAGATTGATTTTATTGAGATCATAACCAGCATCAGAAAGAACTTTAATCGTTTTAGGACTTAACAGATTTTTCAAAGGATCATCAATGCTGAGCTTTCCATTTTCAACCAATCTGAGAATCGCTGCTGCCATAAAGGGTTTGGTAGTACTGGCGATCAGAAGAGGTTGTGAAGGATTAATAGGAGCATTGCTTTTATTGCCATTGTGTCCTGCTGCATAACTCCAAGAAATGTGCTGGTCCGGGGCTTCTACATCTACAATCAACCCGATCATTTCCGGATGAGCATTGTATGTAGAGTCAACTATTTTTTTGAATATAGCTTCTGTATTCTGAGCAAAAGCAGAGCTGCTTATTGCTAAAGAAGCAGTGATAGAAAGTATTAAACGCATAGCAACAAAAATATTAAATCTCCCTGTAATAAAGATTACGGAGAGATTTAATATTTCTATCGTTCTGAATTTAAAAATAAAGTTCAGCTTCTTCACCATCATCAAGAACAAAACATCTTTTTTCTAATCTGTTTTCTTTGATCTTTTCTTTAATATATTTCCTGTCTTCTCTGCAATGGCTTACTGCTTCCAAATGGGTTACCCAAACAGCAGATTCCGGTGTATATTCACAGACTTTTACAATGTCTTCACTGGTCATAATAATAGGATCTCCCACAGAAAAAGTGGCTGCTCCACCTGCCACAATAATGTGCTGCGGTTGGTGTTTGTCGATTTCTGCAGCAATTTCATCATACCAAATCGTGTCTCCTGCTATGTAAACGGATTTATTATCTTTTTTAAAGACAAAACCATTCACAATTCCCATCTTTTCTCCGATTTCTCCGGTTCCATGCCGGCCTTTGGTGGTAGATATCTCAATATTTTCCCACTGAATCTTATTATTCACAGCAATAATATTGGTAAAACCCTGTGCTGCAATATGATCTGAAATAACATCTGAGCAGATGATCGGAATATTTTTATCAAGAAGTCTGACAGCCTCCGAATCCCAATGATCAGGGTGAAGATGAGTGACGGCAACAGCATCAATTTCTTTTAATCTGTTACTTAATTCTTCTTTATTAAAAGGCAGATCTACCAATGGATTCAGTAATTCGTTTTCTGTCATCGGCATTTTTCCCATTGAGCCTTTTTCACCCAGCATAGGATCTACGAGGATGGAAATTCCATCAATATTCAATAGCAATGTAGCATTGCGCCATAATTGTAATTTCATTTTGAGTATGTTTGTAGAGCAAAGCTATTGCCCGAAGAGGGTAAAACAATCGAAGGTTACCAAAAGGTTAACCACAAATATTCAACTGTGTTATGAATTTTGAAGAATTTAAAAACTGTGGATTAAGACGAAGCCTGAATATTCTTTCAGGAAAATGGAAACCATTGATCCTACACAATCTTTTTGAAGAAGATCAGGTCCGTTTTGTAGAACTTTGGCGGAATATGCCCCGGGTTTCCAAGAAAGTACTGGCAGAACAGCTCAAGCAGTTGGAAGAAGACCTTATTATTGAACGGATTGAAGTTTATAATTTCCCACCGGAAGTCTATTATAAATTAACAGAGAAAGGACAAAAACTAGGTCCTATTCTTTCTGAACTTCATTCATGGGGAAATGAATTGGGATAAAATTATTTTTTTAATATTTTATATATTGTTGAAAATTACACCGTAATTTTAAGGGTATAAAAACTAATAACAATTTTTACAAATGAAAAGAATCATTATTTTGATTTCCTGTGCAATAGGTGTATGGGTTACGGCACAGATAGCGCCACCACCAACGATTCAAAGATCTAACACCACATCCCGCGGACTTACTGTCAACTCAAGAAAAGGGACATTAATTGAAAAGAAAATTACCCATCTGGGCAAGTTCAAAAACCTGAACATTCAAAAAATTGTAACGAAAGACGTTTCTGACAATTCTTCAGATACTCTTCTGGGAATCATGTATGAATATGAAACCTTTGATGAAATCTCCAAAAAGACACTTACTATTGACAAAAATGAGTTAGGAAAACTGATTCAGGCTCTTCAGACTGTAGAACAGAAAGAAAATGAAAAGGCTGGCCAGGAAACCAAATATAAGTTTGTAACGATGACTAATATTGAATTCGGAAGTGTTTATCGTGAAAAATTTTCTTCGTGGATCAATTATATAAAAATTCCGTCCAATCATTTTAATCAGAACTTACTGGAATTCAACAAAGATGAATTAAAAGAATTGATTACTATTTTGAAGAAAGCAGAACAGGAGATTTAAAAAATACAGGCCCTGGCATTCAATATAAAAACCTTATAGGTCCTGGAAACCTATAAGGTATATTAAAAAAATTAAAAATAATTATTACCGGAACAGATCGTTTATTTTCTAAACTGATCCAGAACCTCCGTAATATTCTGATAGACAAAATCCAATTCTTCTGATGTAATACAATAAGGAGGAACCAGATAGATTACATTTCCCAACGGCCTCATAATAATCCCTCTCTGTAAGAATTCATTGTAAAGCTTCTTCCCTATTTCATTGAAATAAGAAGTATCATTCCTGGTTTTAAAATCGAAAGCCAAAATAGTTCCGATCTGACGAACCTTTTCTACATGAGGATGCAAAGCAAGTACTTTCACAAACTCTGAATGTTGATGAGTGATGCGGTTGATATTCATTTGAGTTTCGCTTGTAAGTAGTAATTCCATACTGGCAAGGGCCGCTGTACAGGCTAAAGGATTAGCTGTAAACGAATGCCCATGAAATAAGGTTTTATAACGGTCATCAGAAAGAAAAGCATCATAAATTTCATTGGAGCAGGTGGTGAGCCCCATAGGCATCGTTCCTCCTGTCAATCCTTTTGAAAAACACATAATATCCGGCTTTTCCGTAAGATAATCTGCTGCGAAAAGTTTACCTGTTCTTCCAAACCCAGTAAAAACTTCATCCTGGATCATGAGAACGCCTTCTTCCCTGCAGAATTTCATCAACTGACTAAGGTCTTCAGCTTTATACATCAACATTCCGGCAGCTCCCTGAACTAATGGCTCATAGATAAAACAAGCCACTTCATCAGCTAATTCTTTAATCTGATTCTGCAGGCTTTCCAGATTTTCTGCATTGGGTGTATCTATAAAAACAACTTCAAACAGCATGCTTTCAAAAGGTCTTGTCCAGAAGCTTTTTCCACTTACAGACATAGCCCCGAAAGTGTCTCCGTGATAGGCATTTTTAAAAGCTAAAATCTTTGTCTTCTTTTTCTCTTGATTGTATGCATATTGAATACACATTTTCAAAGCAACTTCTACTGCTGTAGAACCATTATCCGAATAAAAGACCTTTTCCTGGCCAGCCGGAAGAAGTTTCAGTAAATTTTCTGAAAGTTGTACAGCAGGTTCATGGGTAAATCCTGCGAAAATCACCTGTTCCAGTGTATTCAACTGTTCAAAAACACGTTGTGCAATATAAGGATGTGAATGTCCATGCAACGTTACCCACCATGATGAAACAACATCCAGATATTTTTTTCCTTCGTTATCATACAGGTAAATTCCTTTTCCTTTTACAATAGGAATGGCATCATCAGCTGTTTTCATCTGCGTGTACGGATGCCAGTTGACCGCTTTATCTCTCTCCTGCAGGCTGATTTCTTTTGTTATTGTATTCATATATTGATGTAAAAAGTAGAAATGAGTGATGGAGTTGGATTAAACAATAATTTAGTTGAATATGTTGTCGTAAATGTTGGATTGATCGCAAAGGCGCAAAATTTATCCTCGATCACTATTATTTTAAGGACGCAAGAAAATCAAAGATTTTCAGCAAGAGAGCTTTCATTTCCTTGTAGATTTTTTTTAATTTCATCTGCTTAATTTGCATAATCTGCGAGAGAATGAAAATTTGCAATGTTCAATTTTATCGGAGATAAAATCCTTGCGCCTTAAAATATTTCTTACTACAAAAGCTTTTGCGTCTTTGCGTTCTCCAACTTATAGAGTAGTTTATAAAAATTCAAAAACCAATTTTATAATAAGTGCTATAATAACAACAATCCAGCTCATCACTCATAATTTATAATTCATAATTATCTAACAGCATGTTTCTTTTTTCATCATAGGCTTCAGCCCTAATGTCTGCAGCATCTGCATATCTTCAGAAACTCCCGGATTTGGTGTTACCAGTAAAGTTTCTCTTTCTCCCGTGAAAATGGAATTAGCTCCTGCCATAAAGCACCATGCCTGTTCTGTTTCAGTCATTTCTATACGTCCGGCACTTAGTCTTACCATAGAAGAAGGCATTACGATTCTTGCTGTAGCGATCATTCTTACCATTTCCCAGGTATCAACTTTTTCATTATCTGCTAATGGAGTTCCCGCTACTCTGGCTAATGCATTGATAGGAACGGATTCCGGATGTTTTGGCATTGTTGCCAACGTTAAAAGCATTGAAATTCTGTCTCTGTGGGTTTCTCCAAGTCCGATAATTCCTCCGGAACACACGGTGATACCAGCTTTTCTTACGTTATTTATTGTATTAATTCTGTTGTCAAAAGTTCTGGTAGAGATGATCTCTTCGTAATATTGTTCTGAAGTATCAAGGTTGTGATTGTAAGCATATAATCCGGCTTCCTGAAGTCTTACAGCCTGTTCTTCGGTAAGCATTCCCAATGTACAGCAAACTTCCAGACCAAGATCGTTTACTCCTTTTACCATATCAATTACCCTGTCAAAATCACGGTTATTACGCACTTCACGCCATGCTGCTGCCATACAGAATCTTGATGATCCGGAATCTTTTGCTTTCTGAGCATGGGCAATTACTGTTTCTGTAGGTAATAAAGCCTGTACTTTGATATCGGTGTGATAACGGGCTGCCTGTCCGCAGTATGAGCAGTCTTCAGGACATCCGCCAGTTTTGATAGATAATAGTGTTGAAATCTGTACTTCAGAAGGATCATGCCATTCGCGGTGTACGGAGGCTGCTTTATAGATCAGTTCCATCAGAGGAAGGTGATAAATTTCCTCGATCTCTTCTTTAGTCCAGTTGTTTCTCAATGTTGTTTTTGTATCCATTATCCTATTTTTGTTATTGTTAATTGCTTTGCAGCATGTTGTATAGATTCCTTATCCGTACTGTTAATTTCAGGAATCTTTATAATTTTTGTTTCTTTTTCGATAAAACTGCAGATCACTCTTTCTGTATCTTCCGGAAAATCTCCGTTAAGAATTAAATATTCCAACTGAATTCCCCTCTGTTGTAAAGCCAGGATTGAGAGCAAGCTATGATTGATGCAGCCTAAATAATTTCTGATTACCAATGCTGTAGGAAGGCTTAATTCCTCAATAAGATCAATCATAAAAGTAGTGTCTGAAATCGGAACCATTAAGCCTCCTGCTCCTTCTACAATCAGAGGATTTTCGGTCTCTGGTAATTGAAAATCATTCAGGTTGATGGTGATATTTTCTTCTCTTGCAGACTGATGTGGTGATGCAGCCAACTGTAAACGGTAAGTTTCAGGATGGCAAAAGTTGGTATCGGTCCATGCTTCAATTTTATGACTGTCTGTATAGTGCAGATCTCCGGACTGTATGGGTTTCCAGTATTCTGTTTTAAAATGCTGAACCAAGACGGCTGAGCAGACTGTTTTTCCTATTTCGGTTCCTATTCCTGTTATAAATAATTTCATGTTTTCGGGATTCGTGTTACGGGTTTTGAATCTTTTTGCTTTAAATAAATTCTTTAATAATTCCCGTCAATTTCATAATTTCTTCTTCTGTATTAAAGCTGTGAAGACATATTCGCAGCCGCTCGCTTCCCTCTTTTACTGTGGGGCTATAGATGGCGTAGGTTAAAAATCCTTCTTCAGATAAAATGTCCTGTAATTCTTTCAGTCTTTGATTATCGGGGATTAGAATAGCTTGAATCGGGCTTGTTTCTGCCGATGGAGACTGTAAATTTCTGCTGCGAAAAACTTTGATGTTATTCTGAAGTTTTTCAGCCAATTCATGGTTTTGGTCTAAAAATTCATATCCAGTTTTGATACTCATCCACTGAAAATCCTGTGCTGATGTGGTGTAAATGAACGGACTTGCAAAATTGATCAGGTAAGATTTCACTGTTTCACTGCAAAGGATTGCAGCTCCATGAGCTCCCAGAGCTTTTCCGTAGGTCACAACTGCGGCTGAAACCAGATTCTGCAATTGGAATTTTTCAATCAATCCATACCCAAAAACGCCGAATGCATGGGCTTCATCTACAATCAATGAGGCTTTATATTTACTGACTAGTGAAGCGATTTCCTGAATAGGAGCAAAATCTCCTTCCATGGAATAAAGGCTTTCTATCGCGATATAACAATGCCCTTCCTGTCTTTTTAAAATATTTTCAAGATCTTCAATATCATTATGCTTGAATTTCAGTTTTTTAGCATTTGAAAGCCTACAGGCATCATGTACTGACCGATGGATCTGTTCATCGACAATAACTACGTCATGGCGACTGGGGAGCGTAGAAAACAAAGCCAGGTTTGCATTATATCCGGATGGAAAAAGCAATACAGACTCAAACTGATGTTTTTGAGCGATATCCTTTTCCACAGAAACTGCAGTATCACTGTTTCCGCTAATCAACCTTGAACCTGTACTTCCGGAAAGTAGTTGAGGATGATCTGTAATCTTTTGCAATAGTAATTGCTGAAGCTCTTTACTTTTTGCCAATCCCAGATAATCATTGGAATAAAAATCGATTCCATCGGATTGAATTCGCAAACGCCTTAACGTCCCTTCCTCCTTTCTTTTGTCAAGAGATTCCTGAAAACGGGAGCTGGTATTAAGCATAATTCAACTGAGCGACTTCCTGAGTAATTGCATTGATCCATTCTTCATGCAGTTCTTTTTCTATCGTCAGAATATGATCCGCGTGATGTTTCCAATCTGGTGAAAACTCATTAAGCTGGTTGATCATTTCTTCCAGATGCCCTTCTTCTTCAAGAATAATAGATTTGACCATAATTTTAGAAGAAGCTTCGGTAAGCGCCTGCTGATAAACAGGATAAAGCTCATCTGCACGAACTTCAATAGCATACGTTACAAAAAGGTAAGCGGCATATTTAATATCTGTTTTATCAAGATTAAAGGCTTTCTGAAGATAGCGACAGGCTTTAATATCCAATGAGTGAAGATATTGGCTTGTGGCGATAGGGGCCAGAAGTTCTGTGCTTTCGTAGGTTTTGCAAAGCTCAGGGTTTATTTTGCCAATTTGTTTTTTTAAATAATAAGCGTGGCGGTGTTCCTCAGCAGCATGTTTCAGCTGGATCTGAGAAACCAGGGTTGGATGTTCACATTTTGATATTTTTCTTGCACCGGCATTTTCCATAAAAGAAAGAGTGTTCAGCCATTTGGCGTGGGTACTTCCTTCCTGTACAATTTTTTTTAACAGATGATGAAATTCCATAGATTTTTATTTTGATGTCAAAAGTAGTATATTGCCGGATGGTTACATGGTGCCAGTTTTGATATTATGGATAGTCCGGTTAAGATTCCCTACGAAAGTTTTATAAAAATTGATAGAAAATCAGAGACTTCTATCTATCTGCAAATTGCCAACCAGCTGATCAATGCCATTCAGAGAGGGTTTCTTCCCTTTGGTACAAAGCTTCCAGGCACAAGAACTTTCAGTGAAATGCTGGAAATCCATAGAAATACAGCCGTTGCAGTATACGATGAACTGTCAGCTCAGGGCTGGACCGAGAGTTTCCCGAATAAGGGAACATTTGTCATTGGAAAAGATCAGGAAAAACCTGTCAAAGTGAACGATTTTGAGCAAAATAACCTTCAAAATTACCCTGTTTCGACTGGTTTTTCGTTCAAAACATCCAATATTCTCGATAATCCTTTTGAACATTCGGACTGTGAGTATGTCTTTAATGATGGGGTACCGGATATCCGCTTAACCCAAATCGGACAGCATTCACGGTTTTATAGTTCTATTTTAAAGCGTAAATCCAATCAGAAAGCGTTGGGACATTATAATCATGACGGGAGTGAATTTTTTAAAGAACATTTATCCCAATACCTGAATCTTTCCCGTGGACTTCCTATTTCCAAGAATAATCTACTGATCACCCGAAGTACGGAAATGAGTATTTATATTGTTTCTGAAATTCTTCTCTCGGCTGGTGACACTGTATTGGTGGGAGCTTTGAGCTATTTTTCCGTCAATATGATCTTTATGAAAGCTGGGGTTGATATTGTTTCTATTCCCATTGATGAGGAAGGAATTATCGTAGAAAGTGTTCGTGAAGCCTGTAAAAAGCAGAAAATACGGATGCTTTACCTGACACCTCATCACCACTATCCTACTACCGTTGCTTTGAGTGCTCAGAGAAGATTTGAGTTATTGGAACTCGCAAATGAATACGGATTTATTATCCTGGAAGACGATTACGATTATGAATTTCATTATGATAAAAGCCCCATTCTTCCTTTAGCCAGTGCGGATACGAATGGAATGGTAATCTATATTGGATCTTTCGGGAAATCTTTAGCTCCGGGATTCAGAACAGGATTTATTGTTGCCCCGGAGAATCTGATGACAGAAATGCGTAAATATCTGGGGATTATCGACCGTCAGGGTGATATTCTGATGGAAAGAGCGCTCGGAGAAATGATTGCCGAAGGGGAAATCAACCGTTATCTGAAAAAGTCTTTAAAAGTATATCAGGAAAGGCGTGATTATTTTGCTGCATTACTGGAAGAAAACTTAGGTGATTTTATTACTTTTCAGAAACCTTCTGGCGGGCTCGCCATATGGCTGGAATGGAATATTCCGCTAAATCTGATGCAACTTAGCCGAAATTGTGCAAAGGATAATCTTTTTATTCCTAAAACATTGTTGTATCAGAATAAAGGGCTTACGGCAATGCGTTTAGGATTCGGAGATCTTAATTTTGAAGAGATGAATAAAGGAATTGAGGTTTTTTCAAAAAATGTGAAGGGATTGATTGGGTGATTAAATCTCTCGCAGATTTAGGAGATTCTGCAGATTTTTTATAGATACCAATAAAGTTTGTAAAAAATTACATCATATTTCCTGCTGAAAATCTAATATTGAGCGAAGTCGAAATGTTCTTGCGTCTTAAAAATGCATTAGGATTAAAAAACTTGCGCCTTTGCGATTTTCCAAAAAAAAGAGATTATTTTATTTTTTGAACGCAAAGGCGCAAGTTAGATTATAACGTTTTGTTTTTAAGGCGCGAGGATTTTATCTCTGATAAAATTGATTGAGAATATTTAAAAATAGAAATTGTATAGCATTCTACATAATTGTTTTTAACCACAAAAGGCACAAAAGTCTTGATCACTTACAATTTTTAAGAGCCTGCTTTAGGTTTAATAAGTACACATGAGTTTTTAGAAAATCTTTGATTTTTATCTTATATGAACTTTTCTACATCTTCGTTTTCAACTTAATTAAGTGAACCAATGTATTTTTAAAATAAAAGCTTTTGTGACTTTTGTGGTTTTAAAAAGAGTAAAGCCCCTTTCCAGAGGCTTTTATTAATGATGAGTAGGAAAAACTACTTTGTTTTTCTTATGTTTTGGTTTCTTCTTTTTCTTATTCAAATAGATAATAAAACCGGTAATCGGGAGTGACAGTGCGATAATTGCTGCCAGAAAATAAATAATTCTGGTGGTCAGCCCCAGGATACTTCCGGTGTGAAGATCATAATTTCTGTCTCTTAATGCGGTTCCATATCCGATATTTTTGTTTTTATATGATTGAGATTTTAAAACTTCTCCTGAATATTGATCAAAATTAAAATGTTCATTTCTGTATTGCCTTCCGTCATACGTCAGCTCAGCATAATAGGTTCCTTCTTCCGATCTTGGAAAGTTGACTAGTGCTGATTTCTTGCCTTTCAATCCTTTTTCCATTGTATTTCTAATCAGATTAAGGATATTTTCACGGTTTGAAAATTCTTCGGAAGGAATTGTACTCTTAGCTTTCTTTTCTGTGGGAATATTTCCGTTCAGCGTGTTCTTTACCCATTTATCTACATCTTCAAAGCTCCATATCAATGCGGAATAAGAGATTAAAAGTAAAGGAATGATGGCATAGAATCCCAAAACATTATGAGCATCATAGTTAATCCTTTTCCAATTGGCCGATGTTTTAATGAAAAACATTCCTTTCAGCATAGCTTTACTCATTTTTCGGGGATACCATATCACAAGCCCCGATAAAAGAATGACAGCAAATATCAATGTGGAATAACCGGTAATCGCTTTTCCGATTTTTTCACCCAACAGAAGTCTTCTGTGAAGATCCAGTACAATTTCAAAGAAATCCTTTTTGGCGTCTTCCACTTCCTGTACTTTTCCGGTATAAGGATCTACGTAAATTCGATAATAATAAAGATAAGTTCCCCAATACGTCCATGCTTCGTCATCCATTTTTAAGGTACGGAATACATACGTTCGTGAGGGATCAGAAGGCATAACAACTCTTTTGACCTTTAAACCTTCGGGAAGTGCTTTTTCTGCTTTTTCCGTAAGTTCTGCCAATGAAAGTTTTTTTCTTCCAATGTTTTCAACGTAATATCGGTTGGGGTGAACAATATGTTTTAATTCTTCTTCAAAAGCCAGGATACATCCCGTAGCGGCCATGATAATAACTATAAGCCCGGACGTTAGTCCGAGCCATAGATGTAACTGATATGCAATTTTTCTAAACTTTAACTTCATTCTTAAAATTTAAAGCTTACCTCAGCAACAAAATTACGAGGCATCTGAGCGACAACCACTCCCTGCCCTGCAAAATATTGTACATTACCCAGGTTATTCATTTTAAATCCTAATCTGTATCTTTCTTTTTCAAGGGAAATAGAAGCATTGATCAAAGTGTAGGCAGGAAATATAAATTGTCCGGTTCTCACTTTATTTCCGGTAATCTGTTTTCCTACACGGTTTACCCCGAAACCTACTCCCAATCCCTGAAGTCCTTTGATCGGAAGGATATAACTGATCCAGGAATTGAATACATTCGCAGGACCTGCAGATTCCGGACGACGTCCTTCTACATCGGCGTCTGCTTTTTCAAATCTGCTGTGGTTATAAGAATATCCGGCCATAATGTTTAATCCCTGAACAGGATTCATGATGGTTTCAATTTCAATCCCTTTACTTCTCTGTGTGCCATCCTGAACAACAATATTGTATTCTTTTCCGTCACGGATTACGCCACTTCCTCTCTGGATGTTATCCACAAGAATATCGTAGTATCCAACGGTGAAATTAATTTTGTTTCTCCAAAGATTTCCTTTTAATCCTACTTCCCACTGATTGGCCATCTGAGGTTTCATTTCTCCGCTATAATCTGGCAACTGCTGTGTAACAGGTGCAATATAGCTGAAACCGTTCATATAGTTTCCATAAGCAGATAATTGATCTTTAAGAATCTGGTATACGATTCCCACTTTTGGAGACCATGCCGTCTGCTTAAAATCACCAGTACGTTTGTTATCACTCATATTAAGTTGTCCTTTACTTTCGTAATGATCCATACGTAAGCTTAAAAGGGTAATCAAACGGTCTGTAATATAAGTTACATTGGATATATAGGCTCCATAAAGGTTTGATGAAGAAGTATTTCGTACTAACGATGCTGGAGAAGCTTGAATCTTTTTTAATGCCAAATCTTTGGAAATGTTACCATATACCCCTGTTACCGGTAGTACCACTGGCCCTGTAGGATTTGTCCCATCAATGTAATCATACACTACAATCGGAGAGTGATTATTGTTGATAGATTGATTTAAATAATCTAATCCGATCAACACTTTATTTTTAATTTTTCCGATATTAAATTCTCCGTTGAAATTCTGCTGAACACTTGTAGAAGAAGCTTCCGAGTTCTGCCACTGCACGTTACGTTCCAGCAGAGCATCACTGGTTGTCCCTCTGATAAACTGATATTGATATAATCCTTCCGTTTTTCTGAAGTTTCTTGAAAGCAACGTTTGCGAAGTCCATTTATCCGAAATTTTATAATTAGCCTCTGCTTTTACATTGATAGACGGAGCTTTTAAGGTCATATCATTGTTGGAGTAAGATCTTTTCCAGTCGAATCCAAGTTCATCCGGTGTATGAGCAACATAAGGTCTTGTTCTGGCCAGAAAAATAATTGGAGTGTTTGTTCCTTCATAATTGTAGATCTGAGCCCCCAAGTTAAATTTCAACCTTTCATTAACCTGATAGCTTACAGTAGGCGCTACAAAGAATGACTTCCTGAATTCAGAATCTCTGAACCCGTTCTGATACTGATAAGCAGCATTCAAACGGAATAACATATTTCTGGATTCTGTAATCGGACCATAAACATCAGCGGTTACACGGTTCAGGTTGTAGCTTCCCATCAGATAAGAAGCTTCGCCCCCGAAATAATCTTTCGGTTTTTTGGTTACTGCGTTAATCAAACCTCCAAAAGAAGTTACCGCACCTCCGTACAATGTTCCTGAAGGACCTTTGATCACTTCCAGGCGTTCGAGATCGGCAGGATCAATTTCTCCGTTAGTGGTTGCAGGAACACCGTCTACCATTGATACTTTGGTAGGGAATCCTCTAAGGCTGTAGTAGAAACTTCCGTCTCCGGAACCTCTTCCCGGACTACCCTGCATTTTTACCATACCCGGAACGTTTTTCAATACTTCCGAAATATCGTAAGTAAGCTGTTCCTTCATGATCTGCTGGTTGATGCTGGTGTAAGCCTGTGGATTTTCAAGAACTTTCAAAGGCATTTTAGCCACTGAAGTACTGTCTTTATCCAAAAATTTATTTCTACTCACTGCATATACGGTAATTCCTTCAATCACATTATTGTGTAAAGGAGCGTAGATCGCAGGGATTTCATAGACATCTTTCTGAATATGGATGGGTTCCCTCATCAGTTCGATATCATTTAAAACCACCTGAAGCGTATATTCTCCAGGTGGCACATTTTCAAAGTAATATTCTCCTAAATTATTGGTTTTAGCCTGATAAGACGTGTTGACAAGTCTTAAAATAGCGTTTTTTACTGGTGCTTTTTCAGACAGCATGATTTTGCCATGAATTCTGTCGCCCTGTTGTGCAGAAAGCGAATTTGAAGATAAAGCAAGACCAAGAAGTAATATAAGGGTTTTAGATGTTTTCATGCTGTAAGTTTTGTAACAGGGGATAGTTTATTTTACCGTTTTGTGATAATGGGAATGATTCTATACGTTCTGTGCGTACATATTGCGGGTTGATACGCAGTTTATTTTTAATGGTTTCGGTGATGATCTGAGGATCTATTTCCGGATTGTCATACAATACCACAATTTTTTTATCATTGGCATTCAGACATACGAAAGTATTGCCCTGCATTTCATTTTTAAGGATAAATTCTACCTCATCGAGATTAAGACGTATTCCGAAAAGCTTCATGATACGTTTTATTCTTCCTGTGATATAATAAATTCCGTTTTCACCTTTTCTGGCGGTATCTCCGGTATGCAATACGGAAGGCTGCTCATACGTAGCAAGATCTTCCAGTTTATTGGCATAGCCTCCGAAAATACTGACATGAGAAAACAGTAATTCATCCGTTTCAGGATCAATTTTGAAGCTTCCTCTTTCCACCACAGTTCCGATTGATGTTTCTTCTTCCAGCAATCCTTCTGTGGTAAGGTAAGCCATTCTTCCTCCTGCTTCCGTCTGTCCGTATTGTGCAAAGAAATCTTTTTTGAATTCATGACAATAAGAGAAAATAGTTTTTCTCAGCTCAGCGTTGATTACTCCTCCGGTATGGGTAAAATACCTCAGACTTGGAGAATCTTTTCTGAAGAATCCTATTCTGTTCAGGTTTTCATAAAGGAAAGGAACTCCGCCCAACGTACTGTAACCGTACTCCTCCATTTCATCCCAGAATGCTTTCTGCATAATGTCTTTATCTGTACACACGATTCTTCCGGCACGCATACAGTTGGTAGTGAAAATAGAGAATCCGTATACAAAGTTGATCGGAACATTTAAAGGAACTACATCCGTTTCCTGAATCGGCATGTACTGAAGGATGCTCAATGCATTCTGATAAAGACTTTCATCAGATAATTTAACCAGTTTCGGAACACCTGTTGTCCCTGAAGTGCTCAAAAGGATTTTGATGTCAGGGTGAATGGTAACTTCACTCTTATAATCATCCTTTGCAAAGATGCTGATGTTGTCTGAGAATGCTTTCAGAGTATATCCTTCAATGGCTTCTCTTTGGGGATCAAAGATGTATTTCGGACGGTATTCCGCCTCAATACGTTCTTTGAATTCCTCATGCAGTTTCTGCCCCAGTACCGCAATGGTGTGTGCTGTACCATAAAAATTGAGCAGCACTTCAATACTTGACAACTGATTGTCATTGTATAAAAAGAGCAGCCCTTTTTCT
Organism: Chryseobacterium sp. T20; assembly: GCF_047345655.1. NCBI lineage: Bacteria > Pseudomonadati > Bacteroidota > Flavobacteriia > Flavobacteriales > Weeksellaceae > Chryseobacterium > Chryseobacterium sp. T20. The sequence continues at coordinate 174,294 of NZ_JBLFDU010000007.1, read as the reverse complement.
ACCGGGTTTAAGCCTAAAGACCGGTACAGCGTTCCCACCGGTATTGTTGTACCGGTGGAAGCATCTGTAAACCCCAAGTTCTTATTGGCAATTACATTTTCTAAAATTTTCATATGCTTAGTTTTCTACGAATACATCGTATTTTTTCATTTTTTCGCGAATCTTTCCGACGGTTCCCATCTCCAGAATATCGTTAAAATCAAACTTGATCTGATAAAACTGTTCAAGCGCTTCTACGATAAGAAGGTGAGACATAGAGTCCCATTCCGGGATTTCCTGATACGTTAGTTTTTCATCTACCAATTCTTTCTTTATTGCGATGGCAGAGGCGATAATTTCATAAAATTCTTCTGTAGTGTTCATTTTAAATTTTTATAGTTTTCCATTTTCCATTTTTAAAAATCATGAGGAATAGCACAGCCAAAACAATTTCCGAAGAAACAATGGCAGTAAATATTCCTCTCAGTTCCCACTGAAATCTTACTCCTAAGAGATAAGCCAGAGGAAGCTGAATCACATAAAACATGACGAGATACAGCAGTGTAACCTGCAGAATGTTTCCAGCGGCATTCAGAGCACGGCTGATCACCATGGTAAATCCTAACAGCAGATAAGCCATCGATACTACATGGATGTATTGAACCGCATATCTGGCAACTTCCGGTTCTGTAGTGAAAAATTTCACCACATATTCCGCTGCAATCTGCCAGAATAAGGCTACAAGTACCAGATAGGTCATGTTGATCGTTCCGGCTCTCCAGACTGTTTTTTCAGCACGTTCCGGCTCTCCGGCACCCAAATTCTGACCAGTAAGGACTCCGGCAGCATTTCCTATTCCCCAGGCAGGCATCGTAGCTACAGAAGCAATACGCTGGGCAATGATATATCCTGCAAGCGCTGTGGTTCCGAAAGTGGAGATTATTTTCACCATAATCAACCAGCTGGATGTAGGAATGATATACTGAACCAATCCTCCAAAGGCTATTTTCAGGATCTTTTGTAGCAATGGAATATCAAGCTGTAAAGGAACTCTGATGATGATACTGGTTTTTCCGGACATCAACACGAATGCCTGGTATAAAACCCCTAAAAGCCTTGATAAAACCGTAGCATACGCCAATCCCATCAATCCAAAAGCAGGTATAAAACCTAATCCGAAAACAAGGATCACTGCAAAAATGATATTGGAAATATGGCAGATCCAAAGTGATTTCATGGCAATATCGGCATCACCAGCCCCTCTGAAGAGTCCATTCACAGAGAGACGGAGAATCACCAGCCCGATACTCAGGAAGACCAGTCGTGAGAAAGAAACGCCTTCGGTTACCGTACTGGCATTGATTCCCAGAAAATCAACAATTTCTGATGCGAAAAAGCAGGAAACTCCACCAATAAGCACCGCAAAAAATAGGGCCAGCAAGATGATGTATTGGGCTGTTCTGCCCATTCCTTCTTTATCTTTTTCACCCGCTCTTCTGGCGGTAAGAGTTGCTGCTGCAATTCCCAAACCTACTGCGATGGCATAAGCGAAGTTGATGTAGTTATCTGTAATTCCCACAAGCCCAAGAACCTTGTCTCCTAATTTTGCGATAATCAATAGATTGACACTCACAAAAACAGATTCCATGACAAGTTCCATCACCATGGGAATGGCAAGACTAAAGATGGAACGGTTGATACTTCCGGAAGTCAGTTCAACTTTCTTTCCGGCTATGGCTCCATACGTAAAAACCGCTCCTTCTTTTAGTATATGCAGGAATTTCCTCATACTGCTGCTACTGAATTTTTATTGGCAATCTGATACAGCGGATTAGGCAGCGCTCCGTCTTTTCTCGGAATGGCAAATGCCTTGTTTTCACTGTAACCGTTATTTTTCAGACGCAGACTGTTGATATAGAATCTTTTGAATGCCGGCACATACAGGTCATACTTTTCGTATCTTTCCTGAAGGTGGGTATTCTCAGCTTTATAATTTTCTACACAGTTGTGAACCAGTTCCCAGAATGTCTCTTCATTAAAGTTGGAATAGGTATGCAGCGCATTCGACAGATATCTGAAGAAGGCATCAAAAACTCCAAGCAAAATAAACAACGGGATATTTTCTTTGTTGGAAGACTGGATCAGACCGTCCGCAAGGTGTGCAGGAAGCTTTTCTCTGGCTTCTGTGGTAAGTACAATATCATCCACAAAGTCTTTGATTACGATTCTCTTTGGAACTCCGTTTTTCAAAACCACCATAATGTTTTCTCCGTGTGGCGTTACACATAATGAATGGGTGTAATAAATGTGTAATAATGGGGTAAGATAAGCATCAAGATAGCTTTCAATCCATTCTTTAATGCTCACTCCTGCTTTTTCAGCAAATGCCTGAACCAATGGAACTCCGCTCTCATCTACATAAAGTAAAGAGGCCATAGTTACCATTTGTTCGTCTTCTTTCAGATAGTTTTCAGCACTTTCTCTCCATAATGCTCCAAGGAATTCATTGTATTGGTAAGGTACGCTCGCAATAGCTCCATATTGAGGATGCAGATAGGTGATGGCTGCCTCTTCTCCTAAGAAAATAGTTTCTTTGTTCTCAAGGTAAGCATCATCCTTAATTAAACCTTTTACCCAATCTGTAATGGCTGGAGCAATTTTCATCTGCTTAGGTGATAATCCTCTGATATTTCCTGTGCTCAGAATAGAAACAGCGGTTTTCAGGTATCTCTTTTTAGGATGATCCACATTGAATAAAGTACGGATACTCTGCTGCGGACTGTACGTATCGCTACCCTCTCCTAATTGAATTAAAAGTCCGGAAGCAATATCTCCCGCAAAATGAATCTGAAGCTTATGCTCCCACTGCCAAGGATGTACAGGGATAAAATGATAATCTTCAACAACTTTTCTTTTGCTCAACAACTGCTGCTGAAAATCATTATATAAATCCTCTCCTATTTCTGAACGATAAAATTCTTCTCTGTTGATATGTTCCAAAGACTGGAATGACGATCTGCTTTTATGAGATGCCAGCCAGATTACTTTTAAATTTTCATCGGCTTCAGGGGCAAATGTTTTAAGATCTCTTGGTGAAAAACCTAATCGGCTTTTGTTCACAATTACCCACGGATGTCCGGTCATATTATGCTCTACCGTCTGATAATCCGCATCAGCAAGCTCTTTTGAAGACATCACTCCTCTTGATAAGATTAAAGCATCACAATACAACGTATGCAGTAATTCTTCCGTGTATCTTGCAATGGTATAAGGATCTAAGTCAAAAACAGTCTGCATTTCCAGAAAGAAAGCTGCTACATCTACAGAAGACAAATCTTCACCGTTTTCTGTTTTTGTAATGCTGTCTTTATCAATATGCCAGTAATCCATCATTCTTTCCTGTCCGCGGAAACTGTAGATAATATTTTCAACTCCGGTTTCAAGGGTAAAAACAGTATATCCGTTTTTATTTTCAAAAGTTACCACAGGTTTTAGAAGCTCTTCATGCATCAATTCTGCGATGGTTTTGGCCATTAGGTTTCTGTTGGCCTGATTCCAGTTTTCCTGGCTTACTGTATTTTTTAAGTTGGTGTTCATTTTTTGATTAAATTTTGGCAGTTGGTAAATCAGCATATTTTTCCACATCGAAATCCTGGAAAGCAATTTTCTTTTCAATTTTATAATGCTCTCTTCCCAGAATGTCATTGATGATGTAGGAATTACGGTAAGCAGCCATTCCAAGGTCTGTAGAAATATAGCTGTGGGTATGAACTTCAGCATGAAGCACATAGATTTCGCCTCCGTTGTGATCTATTGAATAATTTCTGTTAACATCAAACAATCCACTAGAATCTCTCTTGATTCTATCCTGAATATTCTTTAAGAATGCAGGCTCATGGTAACGGTATCCTGTTCCCAAAATCAGATAATCAGCTTCCTGATCATAAGGTACTTCCTGCTCCAGTTGGGTAAACTCAAGATTGATGAAATCCGGATTGCTGTTGTCTACTCTATTCAGCTGACTGTTAGGAATAATTTTAAGATTAGGATCAGCATTATCGATATTCAGATCGTAAATGAAATCGTAGATATCATTGATCAGATCGTAATTGATTCCTTTAAACTGCGCTTGCTGTTTACTTAAAATGGTTTTCCTTGCAGACTCACTTCTGTTATAGAAATATTCTACATAATCAGGAGAAGTAAGCTCCAGGGTCAGCTTAGAATATTCCATAGGGAAAAATCTGTCCGGACGGGAATACCATCCCAGTTGTGTCTCTTCATTTCTGTTTTGAAGAAGGTCATAAAAAACTTCTGCGGAACTCTGGCCAGAACCAATAATCGCTATTTTTTTACCCTGAGATAAAAGCTCTTCTTTTCTGTACAGATAAGAACTTGTATGAATAACACGGGAATCATCTTTCGGAATGAAAGAAGGAATATGAGGTTGTGTTCCCGTTCCTAAAATCAGTCTTTCCGTTTTGAAAACCATAGTTTCTTTGGTTTTGGTGTGAATAGTCGTTACATGATATAAACCATCTTCATAAGTAATATCCACTACCTGAGTAGAGAAACGGCATTGTGGAAGCTGTTCAATCACCCATTGACAGTAACGGTTGTATTCTTTTCTCGGAATGAAAAAATCTTCTCTGATAAAAAACTTATAGAGTCTTCCGGTTTCTTTCAGATAATTCAAAAGGCTCAAAGGACTGGTAGGATCAGCCATGGAAACGCAGTCACATAAAAATGGAGTCTGCAGGGTTACATGGTCAATCATCAGTCCCGGGTGCCAGTCGAAACCATCTCTCTGGTCCAGGAAAAGGGTTTTCAGTTCCGAAATCGGATTAGATAATGCGGCAAGTCCCAGATTAAAAGGGCCTATACCTATGCCTATTACATTGTATACGGCTTCGTTAGTCATTTTTTGTGATGTTTGTGGTGATTTGTACCTCTTTATTCTGTGGGAATTTTTCCCAGTACCATTCTCTGTAACAGAAGTTCAGATTGGCTTTTTTATGAGGCATTTCTATTACTTTATCTACTTTGAAGCCTACATGGGCTTTGTTCATCATAGACGCAAGTGAGTCTACAGATCCTTCGCCTACCATTTTTCCTACCTGTGGCTGTGCAAAAACATAGTCAACCATAGATTGAGTGGATGGAGATACAAATTTCTTTTTAGGATCAATAGGTGCAATAAACTGATGTGTTCCGTAATCGGTAGGCAGCACTTCGTAATAATCGCCTACGATATCTCTACAAGCCCAATACACCTCAATATTACATGAAGGTTCATCGTTTCCTGCGATGATATAACTGTGCGCTTCATCACTTGGAAGCATCAGTCTGTAGTACGTTTCCAGCTCATCAATAGGCCAGTTCATCTGCCAGATTTTTACAGCATGTTCACGGTTGAACCACTCATGAAGCATTTCAAGGTCATTTTCAAGATCTATAGGACGTATACTCATCGTCACGTCTTCTTTCTGGAAATACCTTTTAAAGAAAACTTCTGTTCCCTGTGGATTGATTAGCTGATCCGAGAAGAAATGTTTGTGAAGAAGATTCGGAACTTTAGCATATGAAATTGAAGAAGCATTCACGCCGCCGTCTACATCAGCAACCGCCGACTGAAGGTTTGATTTTACTGCCCAATATCTTTGATTCAAAGCATACTCCGTTAATGATGAAGGTTCAGTTTCGTGAAGATTTTCAAACTCTCTGTACAGAATATGGATTAATCTTCTTTCTTTCACCAATCCTGTTTTGCCTATTGAAGCAATCAATGCACTCAGATTACTTACCAAAAGATGATGAGAAATAATGTCCAGAAGACGCTCGTCCCTGATGAAAAGATCATCTACTTCAGGATAATCTTTGATCAGAGATTCATATTTTTCTTTAAAGCTTTCTTTGATCAGATATCCTTGTCCGTCTCTTACATAAATAGACTCAGGAAGAAGTTGATTATCCAATTGAACAAGTAAGTTTTGCTGATGAACTTCAGGAGCCATGCCTAATTGATTGTACAATCTGTTTAAAGGAGAAAGCAGTAGGTTTACATACTTTTCAAACCAGATAATCGCTGCTTTTTCAGCATCTACCCCTAATTGATTCGCAACATTTTTAAAGAAATGCGTCGTAAAATTGAACCCGTCCGTAGATTCATCCTGACAAAGTCTTGCTAACAGAATGACTTTATCTTCATTGGAAAAAGGATTTTCGCGGAGCAGTATATTCAGACTGTCCATATTCTTTCCCCCATAATGAACGCTTAACGTGGAAGGTTCCAGTAATAATTTAAAATTCGGGAAGTTTTGTTCAAACGAAGCTTTTTGATGCTGCCACCAGATTGCCGAAGCATAACCTCTGTTGAGATCTTTTAAGCTGTTTGTTCTCACAGAGCCTGTCATTAAAACATGCAGAGAAAATTTCAACATCCAGCTGAAATCAGGATTGTATACCGTTCTTATGGAAGATGTTGCATAAAAATCCTCACCCAATGGCCCGATGTGAATAATTTTCCCGGAACCCAGCATTTCAGGGTATTCTGCTGTTGATAAAAGATATTGTGCCTCCCATGGATGGCATGGAACTATATAAAAATCATTTATGTTTTCAAAATCGTAGCTTTCTGGCAGTGAAGTCCATTTTTCAAAGATTTCCTTTGCAGAAATTCCTGGAAGAGATTTTTCCGTGATGCAGTCCTTATGAATCAGGAAATAATCCAGCTGAAATCCTTTTCCGAATTCGGGACCGTATAAAAGCTGTTCTTCCTCAGAGAATCCCATTCTTGATTTGGTGAAAGGATGCAGATTGTGTCCGGCAGGAAGCATTTGCTCTGATTCAAGAAAAGAATAGGTCAACAACTGATCATCCTGAAGACAGGCTTCTGTAGTCAGTTCCAGATTTCTTAAGCTGCTTTGAATTCTTTCCACAAAGTTTCTGAAACCCGTTTCGTTGGTAGTCTCAGAAAGTTCTGTGTAAACCAGTTCAGTAAGCTTTTGATCATTCACTTCAAAAACTTCCTGATTTTGATGATCTACCGCCCACAAAACAGGTCCGTATTCATGAAAAAGAGTTTCAGAACGATAAGAAACCGGAGCAAATAAAAACAGTCCGCTTTTCTTCATTTCAAATCTCATAAACAATGAATAATCACTGTTCTGAAGAGCCTTTGCTGTCAGAAGATCATATTTCGGAACACCCTGATAGAATTTTCCGTTTCCCAGTTCTCTCAGCATTCCGTTCAACAGAATTCTGAAAGTAATTTCTTTGGCTTTTTCTCCCGTTCTATTTTTCTGAATTAAAGTCTTTTCCATGATTTTTGATTGTGGTGAGAATTTGATGAATGTCTTCTGTTGTCGTAATCGGGTTCAGGAACGTAAACTTCAGATAGAAGTTCCCGTCCACTTTTGTACTTGCTACAAGGATTTCTCCACTGTAGAACAGTTTCATCTTGATGTATTGATTCAGAGCATTCAGATCACTGATTTCCGGATTGATATATCTGAAAACAAGAACACTTAAGTCAGAATCTGAAAGAAGTTCAAAATCTGCATCTTCCGTAATCATTGCAGCTGCATCTTTGGTAAGATCAATCACAGTATCTGTGTATTCTGCCAACTGTTCTTTACCCATCATTCTTATGGTAAACCAAAGTTTTAAGGCATCAAATCTTCTCGTACTCTGAGTAATGGATTTATTGATCTGTGCCGGAATTTCTTCTTCGTCCATTTCTTTAGGATTCAGATAATCGGCGTGATGTTTAAGAATCAACAGCTCTTTTTTATTTTTAACAATGAAAGCACTGCTGCTGATAGGCTGGAAGAATGATTTGTGATAATCAATCGTTACGGAGTCTGCTCTTTCAATACCATTGATCAGGTCACGGTATTTTTCACTTAATAATAAAGCACAACCGTAAGCGGCATCTACGTGCATCCAGATGTTATAATGTTCTGCAATATTGGCGATATCATCCAGTGGATCGATATTTCCAAAATCTGTAGTTCCTGCCGTTGCTACAATACCAATAGGAATATTTCCTAACTGTTCTTCTCTCTTGATATACTTTTTCAAAAGAGAAATATCCATACGGAAACGGTCATCCGTAGGAACTTTAACAATACTTTTCTCACCCAGTCCCATAATGGATGCGTTTTTCAGATTGCTGAAGTGAGATTTATCTGAAACAAATATTCTGAAACGGCTTGCCTCCGCTGGCAGACCATCCATCTTTATATTGTGGTTGTATCTTTTCTGAGAAAAACAGTCACGCATCATGACCAATCCCATTAAATTACTCTGTGAGCCTCCTGCGGTGAAAACACCGTCGCTTTCATTCGTATTATATCCGATCTGACCGGCAGTCCAGTCGATCAGTTTTCTTTCCATAAAAGTTCCTCCGGCGCTCTGATCATAAGTATCTTGTGAAGAATTGATGGCACTTACAAGAATTTCTCCTGCCAATGCCGGGATTACTACAGGACAGTTAAGGTGAGCTACATATTGTGGAAGGTGAAAAGCGGTGGCATGTTTCACATATATATCATCTACTTCTGCAAGAAGCTCATTATAATTGGAAAGTTTTTGATTAAGGTCGATCTGTTGTACCATTCCTTTCATTGTTTTGGCTTCTATACCACTGAAAGGCTTGTTGTTTCTGTGAAGAAATTCCTGAACCAGGTCTAAAGTACTGTTGACAGCATTACGATAATGATCATAATTGTCAGGATGAAAAATATTCCCAAAATTCCCCGAAATGTGAGGTGAAGTGGTGCTTGCGAGCTCTTCTAGGGATATTAAATTGTTGTTCATAAAAGTTTTGTAATGTGATTTTTTAAATCTGTGAGTTGTTGTGGTTTTTTCGATATACGATTATATATATCTGATAGTCAGGTTTTTAAATTTTACATTTTTTATTATATTTTATTTGGTGATTACGTAATTATTACTAAATTTGAACCAGCTATTGTTATTTAGAATAATTAAAAACAAAGATAAAAATTATTACTTAACACCAAATTTTTTTTAATGAATTCTACAGAAATTTTAGATAAAGACTGTTTAACAGCGGTAAAACTGCTTCCTACGGTCATAGAAGTCACCTCTCAGGAAAGAAGAATGATAAAAGATGCAGCTCTGCATCTTCAGAAAAAGTATGACAATTATGAAAACCGTGATTTTATAAAGCATGTACATCAGCTGGCGTCTTATTTCTTACCGGAGAGAATTTTAAACATAGCGGCTGATTTTGCGAGTGACTTTTCAAAAAATCAGTATGGTGCCCTGATCTTTACAGGATTAATGGATATCGATCAGGAGGATATAGGCTCTACCCCTCCGAATTGGCAGGCGGCAGATTATTCAAAATTTAATTTATATGGTTTTGCATGTGCACTTATTCACGGGGCACTTCCTTCAAAACCTGTACAATATTATTCACAGCGTAAAGGCGGTGGACTGATTCATGCCATCATTCCTGATGAAAAAATGAAGGAAACACAAACAGGATCAGGGTCTTCAACAGATTTATATGTACACACTGAAGATGCTTTTCTGAAACATCAGGCTGACTATTTAAGCTTTATGTATGTAAGAAATGAGGAGCAGGTTCCTTCTACCCTTTACTCTATCCGTTCTCATGAGTCTATCGGGGACAATTACAGACCTCTTTTTGATCGTATTTATAAAATCCCGAAGGATGCCAATCTGGAAACGGCAGAAAATGAAGAAGAAACATTAGATTCTGTATTATATGGTAATTATAGTCTTCCGTTTATGAGATTTGATGCTGCCGAGCAGCTTTTCAATTCGAGTATAAGACAATCTGATGAAGCACAGAATACACTTCATGAGTTCTGGGAAGAAGCAAGACATTTGATTTACTCAGGATTTACGCCTCAGGCAGGAGATGTTATTCTGGTAAATAATCATTTATGTGCTCACGGAAGATCGGCTTTCCGTGCGGGAGTACGAAATATTGACGGTATAGAACAGCCGTGCGAAAGAAGAATCATGCTTCGTATGATGAGTAAAGTGAGCCTTATTGATATGAGAGCGCACACGCTTACAGAAGATCCGTTCTTTGTGATAGAGGAACATTTGGGTAAAAACTTTCAACACTTTTAAAATGCAGTTTAGTTAGCATTTTTGAACATCAATCAATAGTAAATCCTTTTTGGGCATAGCTCAAAAGGGATTTTTTTATTTGATTTTAAGTTTTGGCTAAAGCCATCGGAATTTATATTTATTTATTAAAACGGGCTAAAGCCCATTCCTATTGAATATTTAAAACATTCAATGTTTTATGATCCTAATTATTATTTCAAAAAATTTCAGACTGGTTTTATATCAATAGAAGCGGGCTTTAGCCCGCTTGTTTTATTGTATTTGATTATTAGGCTTTAGCCAAAACCTAAAAATTACCTTTAGCTATTTTACTGTTTAAAAAACCTGTCAAACAAAGACAATTGTTCAGATAATGATCTGCTCCAATATTCGGTAACATGTCCTCCCAAAGATTCGGTATAGAGATGCTGGATTTTCATTTCTGTCAGTTTTTTATGAAAATTTCTGTTCATATTGATCATTTGGGTATCTTCTGTTCCACAATCGAAAATATATTGCTGTCCGGCTCCTGCCATTACCTTTATTTTGCTGTCAGTAAGGAAATTTGGATTGATAGATTCCAAAGGTCCCAGTACTTTATTCACCATATATTTCTGATACCCTTCTCCGAAAGAGTTAAAATCCAACGCTCCACAAGAACTTCCTAAGATACCAAATGTCTTATTATAAGTCACTCCGATATTGGTTGCGCCATAGCCTCCCATACTCCATCCCAGAATTCCACGGAATTTCTTTTCTGCTTTCACAGGATAATTTTTATCAATAAATTCAACCAGTTCTTTTCCGATAAAGGTTTGGTATTGTGAGTCTTTAACGATTGGGCTATCTACATACCACGAACTGTAATTCCCATCCGGAAGCACATAGATCGTTTTCAATTCCTGTGCTTTTTTTACCAGATCCGGAATGTCCTGCTTAATGATTCTGTCCGGATTTCCACTGAAACCATGGAGGATATAAACAGACGGATAGGTTGTATTAGGCTGAAGATTGGGGGTAATAATTACTGTTTTGATTTTCTTATTCATTTTAGGACTGAAAATTTCCTGATGAATAATCTTTTGTGCTGATAACTGAATACAGGCAGTCAGTACAAATACAATGTTGATAAGCTTCTTCATGTTGAAAAATGTTTAATTAATGATCATCACAGGTCTCTAAATAACAGAACACATAGCGTACCAATGACCTTTTGACAGGACAAAATTGCGGTAGAAAAAAGAGAAAAGCCTCAACATATGTTGAAGCTTTTGTTAATTTATTTTGTTTTAATACTATGGGATCAATTTGCAAAATGGTGATCATTAGTATCTCCAAAGCATTAACCCTGCCTGATAACCTGTTCCCAGCGTCCATATGAGAATATAATCTCCTTTTTTCAAACGCTTTACTTCTTTTTGATATTTGTGTAAAGCTAAAAATGGACTGGAAGCTCCGGTATATCCCAGTTCTTTAGAGTAAAAAGGAATTTTTTCCTCTGGCAGCTGAAAATAACCCCGGATCATATTGATATTCTTTATGGAAAATTGTGAAAATAAAAACAAATCAATCTGTTCCAGGTTGATCTGATTCCGTTTTAAAAACTGTCTGATATTATCCACCGCAAAATTGACACTTCCCATTCCGTCAAAAATACGGTCCCAGGTTGCCAGATCACCATGACGATGATCCGAGCTTCCTTTAGGCGGATAGAGTACGGTATTGCAGAAGCTACTGTCTGTATGATACAATACGTCTATTAATCCTGAGGCAGAATCCCCGTCATTTTCTACGATGAAGGCAAAAGCGGAATCTGAAAGACAAAAAGCTGTGGTTGGGTTATCAGGGTCTAATATCGTTGAAAATTTTTCAGCACAAACGACTAAAGCATTTGTCCCTTTGCCAGTTCCTTTTAAGTATTTTGATACCTGATCCAGTGCTATAAACCCTCCAATACAGTTGGCATTAATATCATAACATAAAGTATCAGGTTTTCCCTCTAATGCATCATGGATATGGATAGCATCACAGGGAATATGATGTTCTGGAGAGCTGCTCACAAAAATAATAATATCGATATCGAGAATAGAAATATTACTTTCATGAAGAACTCCTCTTGCCGCTTCTATTCCCATGGAAAGTGAAGTTTCAAAAGAATTCTCCGCAACAATAAAACGGTCTTCCCTGCCTAAAGCATTCTGGATTTTTTGCATTGAAATTTCCTGAAGTTCAAAGCGCTCAATAACAGTAGCATTATTCTCTACAAACTCAGGATGATAGAAATACGTGTGGTGTAGTTTCATGATTTGGGTTTATTTTTTTTATATCTCTTAATTGTGATATAGCACAAATTTAACATAATAATAAAATATATCCCAGTAACATGAAATAAATCATTTCATAACTGATCCTTAAAAATATTTGAAAAATTTAATCAGTATTTATTTCCTTTTTGATCCGGCTTAATTGTGTAGGTGTTATTCCAAGATAAGAAGCAATGTGATGCTGTTTCAGTCTGTTATATAAAGATGGGTTTCCCAGTAACTGTAAATATCGTTTTTTTGCAGTTTCATATTTCAGGGAGACTTCCAATGGTTCTTTTTTTACCACCCAGTTTTTCTCCAGATAATAGAGATGAAAAAGAGCCAGGTCATGGTGCTTTTCCAGCAATTCACGGTAGGCTTTTGCAGGGTATTGTATTACTGAGCAGTCTTCCAGTGCTATGATATTGAAATCGCTGGGTTCATTTTTAATAATCGCTGCTGTGGAAGCTACAAAACTGTTTTCTTCAAAGAAAATTTTGTAAATATTGTTTCCCTCTTCATCCACGGTATAATACCCGATCAGTCCGGATTTGATGAAATAATAATATCTAGCCATGGATCCGGATTCCAAGAGAAGATCATTTTTATGATAATATTCTTCCATACAGATATCCAATAAATCCTGAATTGTTTCTTCGGATAAAGGATAATACTGATTAATATGTTTTACAAATTCTGAATGGTTCATTTTGGTAGACATCATTATCTGTGAAAATCTGTGTTATCTGTGGGCAAAAATTAGTCCAACATTTTTTTCATCATTAGATCTGTCTGTTCTTCTTCCCCAAGCCTGAAAATATGCTTATCAAACTCCACAAATCCGTTTTTTCTGTAAAATTGTAAAGCTCTCAGATTTTCCTCCCAAACTCCCAGCCACAGATAGGATTTCTTGAGTTGCTGAGCCGTTTCCAAAGCCTGATCATACAGCAGCTGTCCTACTTTTTTACCATGATGGCTTTTCTTCACGTAGATTCTCTCAATTTCAAGACTGGTATCATCCTGAAGTTCTGTCTGAGCATTTCCTGTATTTACCTTCAGATATCCCACCGGATGGTCTTCTTCCCAGGCAATATAGAAATGAGAATCAGGATTATTGAGCTCAGATTTTATTTTTTCAGTATTGAAACTTTCCTCCAGATACTTTTTCATGGCCTCCTCTGTATTATCTTCTGCAAAAGTTTCAGAAAACGTCTGTATTCCCAAACTTTGTACAATTTCTACGTCTTCAGCCGAGGCTTTGTTAATAATGATTGAGCTCATGATGGTAAGATTAAATGTTATGAAAAGAGTATTTTCTTAAAAGCTTCAGAAGCCAGGTGAACCTGTACACTCCAGTCGTCTGCCGCATCACTTCCGGCATCATCGGAGATATATTTTAAACATAGAAACGGAATGTTTTCCTTTTGAGCAATCAATGCTAATGGATAAGCTTCCATATCTACAATATTATAATCAGTTTCAGAGTGGTTCATTTCAAAACTGTCACCACTTCCACAGACACCTTCTTTCAGGGTATCCATTTTAAGACCGTATTCCAATACAGGCGGTACTCCGGATAATGGTGTTTCATACAATTGAAACCCTAATCCTCTTACATCCATATCTCTCTGGATGAATTTTGTACAGCATACCACTTCTCCTTTGTGAAATCCTTTACTTCCAGCAGAACCTAAATTCACGATCAGTTTAGGTTTTCTTGTATGAATTTCTTTGGTTAATTCAATCGCTGCATTTACTTTTCCGATGCCGGTAATTAATTTGTTTTTATCGTCAAAAACGGTTCCTGCTTCGGAATCTAATGCAAAAACAAAAAGGGTATCATCTATTGAATAATGACTTTCGTTGTTAATTTTTATCATTGAGAAATCAGATTTATACAGCTATTTACACTGTATTACAAAGATACAACAGGTTTTCCTTTTTTTGCATTAAGAACGATAAATATTAAATAACATACAATAAAAAGAAACAAAGGAATCTTGAATGCAAAATAATTAAACTTTTCTATGGGAGTTTGCACTATCCTGCTCATAATGGGTGAAAGCATCATCATAAAACTTAAGATTGTTATGGGTACTTTATTTTTCCATCTTGTAACATTAAGTATAGCACCTAAAAGCCCTAATATAGCAAAAATTTGCTCCATATTCCAGAAATCAAAAGCAGTAAATAGAAGCCAAAAAATAAATGGTAATCCTATCATTTGTCCCATTAAAATAATGAACAGGTAAGAAATAATTGAGGTATATCTAAAAATGTTAATGTTCATTTTCTTAAATCTTAAAGGATTTCATTGAAGTCTTTCAAATATATAAATATTCAATTATATACCTAATTAAAAACCCCAAAATAGTTTTATTTTGGGGTTCTCATATCTTAGATGCTGCATCCATCTGCATCACAGGAAGCTCCGTTTTCACCGGAAAGATCCTTAAACGGGCTCACGGTTTCTTTATACGTTTGCTGAAGGGCATTTTCAAATACTTCTGCAGGCTGCGCTCCGGAAACTGCATATTTTCCATTCAAAATGAAGAAAGGAACTCCGGAAATCCCATTGTTTCTCGCCTCCTGAATATCCTGGTTGACTTCATAATCCAGTTGATCTGTTAGAACCGCCTGTCTTGCTTCTTCTTTATCAATTCCTAAATTTTCAGCAAGATCAACCAGAACTTCTGTATCTCCCACATTTTTACCATCAATAAAATGGGCAATAAATAATGCTTCTTCCATTTCATTGGATTTGTTATGCTTTTTAGCTAAATGAAGCAGTTTGTGGGCACTGAAGGTATTGGTGATCAAAGTTTTCCCAAAATTAAAATCAATTCCGGATCCTTTTCCCATTTGAGTTACCTGTCCAAGCATTTGGGTAGCCTGAGCTTCAGGGAAACCTTTCTTTTCTCTGAAATATTGCAGGGTATCCTGAGTTTCTTTCGGATCTAAGCTTGGGTCCAGTTGAAAACTCTTCCACTCTACTTCTACTTCATCTTTAAAAGGAAGTTTATTCAAAGCCTGTTCAAAATTATTTTTTCCGATATAACAAAACGGACACATCACGTCCGACCAGATTTCTATTTTCATTGTATTTAATTTTACATCAAGAAACGGTTTAAACTTATCAAAAAATATTCAATATCTATTAAAACCATTAAGAAGGATTTAAGAGATAAAGTATAGTTAAGATGAATCATTCCGATTTTTAAGCTTAAAGCGAAGCTCATCTCAATACTCTTAAACTCTCATTAAATCTTAATGGTTCAAAAATAAAAGCTTAAACCAATTTCAAATTAGTAGTACAAAGATAGTCTATTTTATTTAATGTAACAAAAATTATTACAGTTTAATTCTGACAAGTGGATAATACCTGATTTCTTTTCTCTAATACCCCTTTTAAGATCATCATCAAAAAAGCTAGAAGCCCAAAAATGACACCTATCCAGGGAATATATTCTACTCCTTTTGTAACAATTACCCATCCTCCGATGGTAGTTCCCACCGTGACTCCAAGGTTTCCGAAAGATGTGGCCAAACTATTAGCAAACTCCAGTGACTCCGGTGCTGAAGAAATCATGTAAGTAGATGCATTCAAGAAACTAGGTGAATACAGAAATCCCCAGATTCCGATAACAGCCATCGTTGCCCATATATTTCCGTCAGAAAAATAGAGAAGAACAGGCACTACAATAGTTCCGGAAAGAAAAATAGCGGTGGTACCTGCCACATTTCTATTCAGCATTTTTCCGGCTACTCCATTGGCGAATACTCCGATAATTCCAAATAACAGAAGCATATAGCTTACCATTGAAGTATCCATTCCTTTGGCTTTGTTCAGATAATCTGCAAAATAACTGTAGGTAGAAAACCAAGCTGTAATCATAAAAAAATTAGTCATCGTACTGAGTACAAAGGGTGGTTGCTTCAATATTCTGATCTGATTTCCATAAGACTTTTTCTCTTTCACAGGCATTGGAGGAAGCATAAAATAAATGACTACCAGAGCAATCAGACTCACCACAGTTTGTATCATAAATGAATATTCCCAGGACCAAAATCCCGCAATCCAGGTCGCAAAAGGTACTGTTGTTACCATGGCAATGGCTACTCCGTTAAAAACAATTCCCATTAATTCATTCTTTTTCCGTTCATCGGCCTGAGATACCGCCACAGATAATGCAGTCGCAATATACACAGGCTGAAGGAATGCAGGCAAGATTCTCACCAGCATCAGCAGCCAGAAAGGAGGCGAAAAAGAAGACACAAATCCTGTAATCAGAAACATGAAAATAGCAGTGAGCATTATTTTCTTACGGTCAAAACCTGAGGTAAGCAAGGTCATAAAAGGTCCTGTAAGCGCAATAATTAAAGCAAAAGCACTCAAGAGATATCCTGCTTTGTCTATACTGATCTTATAATGTTCTGCAATCTGCGGGAGAATTCCGATCACCCCAAATTCTGTTGTAATAACCGCTATAAATCCGAGACAACCAATGTATGCATATTTCTTCATGATCCTTTATTCCTCAGATTTTAAGTTTTGATGGGCAAATTCAGCCATTTCATTCACTGCTGACTGTACTTCTTCTAACAGTTCTCCCATGTGCATAAATCCGTGAACCATATCTTTGTAAAGGCTTGTTTTAAGTTTTACTCCCGCATTTTCCATATTGGCAGAAAGCTGTTTCCCATCATCCAGTAAAGGATCATGTTCAGCCAGAATGATTAAAGTAGGTGGTGTTTCTTTAAAATCTTTGATTAAAACAGGAATTGCCAGAGGATTATCTTTCTCATCTTCCGGAAGATATCCTGCCCAGGCTTCAATACCCCCTTGTTTATTAAGAACCGGGCCGTTTTCATAAGTTTCCCAGGTCTTTGAGTTCAATTGATTGTCTACTGCAGGGTAAATCAAGGTCTGAAATTTCAATTGTTTTCCGAGCTGAGTAGAAACTGCCGTTGATAAAGCTGCTCCGGCACTGTCACCTATGATTCCAACCTTATCAGGATCGATTCCTAAAGATTCTGCATTTTCAAATACCCATTTTACACCATCAATACAGTCATTAAATCCTGCTGGAAAAGGATGTTCGGGAGCAAGGCGATAATCTATAAAAATAACTACAGATCCTGTTTTATTAGCTATCTTACGGACTACAGCATCATGTGTTTCATAACCACCTGCAATAAACCATCCTCCATGAATATAAATAATAGCTGGTGATTGTTGAACATCTCTTCCTTTAGGACGGTAAATCCTAATAGGAATCTGATGATTATCCTGTGGAATATGCAGTTCTTCAATCATAGCTACTGATTCTTTCTTCCCACTAAGCTGAAGAGACATGGTTTCAAGAAATTTGCGTGCTCCGTCTAAAGAATCCTGAGGATTGAAGGGCTGTATAGTTTCTAAATGATTTAAAATCTGTGTTATTTTAGGCGTTAATTGCATTGTATTTTGATTTAAGTTGTTATTGTTTCTGCTGAGAACTTGAGCGCTATTGTCCTTCCTATTGCAGTTATTTTCTGTTTTGATGAACAAAATTAAATCTCAAACCTTACATTTGCATTGTATACGGCTAAATGTATGGTACTAACAAATTTGTAAGTTATGGGCAAGATCAAAGAAAATTCAACGAATAATATCAATAAAAAATATATCCAGGGATGTGATCTGAGCTATGCAGTATGCAAAATCGGAGGACGTTGGAAGCTGATCATTTTAAATAAGTTAAAAGACGGAAAATTACGTTTCAGTGAGCTTAGAAACTCTATTTCAGGAATAACGGAAAGAATGCTGACGCTTCAGCTGAGAGAACTTGAAAAAGAAAGCCTGGTAAAAAGAACTGTCCATGCTGAAGTTCCGCCAAGAGTAGACTATGAACTGACAGCTATTGCCAGAGAACTGATCCCCATTTGGAAACAACTTGATGAATGGGGCGGAAAACACAGAGAACTGATGCAGATACAGGAAAACGCAGAAGAATTATCATAAAAAAGCTTCGGGGGATTTTATCGCAGATAAAATCCCCCGAAGCCCAAAATAGGTTAAGTATAAAACAAATATACTTTTACCTTTATGCTTTATTCACTCTTTTACAAAACAGGATGTGCGCTATCAAAGCCAGAATTCCAAAGACTGTTCCTACGAAACATACCCCGGTCCATTGAGCCTTTTGCCAGGCAATAGATGCCAGCCAGGTTCCCAGTGATCCTCCGATGAAATAAGATACCATATACACGGTATTCAGTCTGTTGACCGCATTTGATTTTATCAAAAAATAATTGGTCTGGTTCATAATATGACTCGACTGTACTCCCAAATCTACAAGAATCACTCCGACAATCAGACCCCAATAGGTTTCTCCGGCAAAATAGGTAAAGCCCCAGCTTCCTATCACAATCAATAAAGAGTACAATATAATCCTGTTAATATCCAGATACTTTTGAAGCTTTCCTACTTTGGCTGCAGCTAAAGCACCTACAGCTCCTGCTAATCCAAAGCTTCCTACTACGGAAGATCCGGCATTAAAAGGAGGCTTCTCCATGTGAAAAACCAATGTGGTAAACAAAGCACACATAGACCCGAATGCCATAGCCCCACGGAATGATGCCAGCTGAAGAATCGGTTGTGTTTTGGCAAGTTGGGCTACAGAACGCATTAGTTCTTTATAAGTTCCTTTAAAATTAGGAGACAGCTCAGGAAGCATTTTATAAACAGCTAACCAAACAAGGATCATCAGTCCTGCTGCAATTCCAAACATGGCTCTCCATCCCCAGACTTCCCCTACAATTCCACCCACAAAACGGGACAGAAGAATTCCCAATAACAATCCGGACATGACCAATCCGATGTTAGAGGATTTTTCTTTATCAGATGAAAGCTCAGCTGCAATAGGGACAAACAACTGCGGAATAACCGATGTAGCTCCGATCAGTAAACTGGCAGCATACAACATCCACAACTGAGTAGCAAAAGTCATCCATAAAAGTGAACCGAAAACCAGACACAAATCAATTAAAATTAATTTCTTGCGGAAAAACTTATCTCCCAACGGAACTATCAGCAGCAATCCTAATGCATAGCCAATCTGTGTAAGGACAGAAATTTTACTTGCCGCACTTTCAGAAACCTGAAGTTCTTCAGAGATGAGTGCCAATAAAGGCTGATTATAATAATTGTTGGCCACTACAAGCCCGGAAATAACGGCCATAAGCCAGATGACCGTCCGGGAAATACCCTGGGAAGAACTCTCCTGCATTACGTATAAAGTTTTTATTTGAATTGAAAGTCATCTGACAGCAGATCGTCAGATTTTTAAGAGATCAAAGATAATCATTAAAAAAAGAAATTTTCCGGTCTTATCTTTTACATCCTTATGAATAATCCGTAATACTGTGATAAGTAGAATGATTTCAGCATTCTGCCTCTATGATTGTTTTTATTGATCATATATATCGATGAAAAACCTTTTGAATATTAGAAATATTAAGGAAATTTGCAGCATGAAAATTATTCCACTTAAAGAAGGCAATTTTTCTGCAAGCAAAACCAAAGATTTTACGCTATTAACAGAAAAAAATTTTGATACCATCGGAGGAATCAAAATGTCTGTTCAACCGTTTCTTATCATTACGGAAAATGATTATATCCTTTTGGATGCAGGGATTGGCTGGAAAAATGAGTCCGGAACAACGGTGGTCTCAGAAATTCTTAAAAAGGAAAATATTCGTCCTGAACAGATCACAAAGTTATTGATTTCCCATCTTCATAAAGATCATATTGAAGGAGCTGTAAAGCTTACAGAAAATGGTTTTGAAGCTGCTTTTCCAAATGCTCAGATCTATATCCAGAAACGCGAGCTGGATTTTGCAATGGAAAAGAAAGGTAATCCTTCTTTTGATTTTGATATATTAGAAAAATTGATTCAACTTCCCAATATTATCTGGATGAATGAAAACCGTGGACAAATCACAGACGAAATTTCATATGAAGTAGTTGGTGGACACACTCCTTTTATGCAGGTGTTCTGGATCAGAGAAAATGATGAAACGGCTTTCTACGGAGCTGATGATCTTCCTCAGGCTTCTTATTTAAAATACCATTTAGCCTATAAAAGTGATTTCGATGGCAGAAAAGCAATGGAGTTAAGGCTTCAATGGGAAAAAGAAGCAAGAGAAAACAATTGGAAAATTCTTTTATACCATGATTTGGATAAAGCCATAGTAGAAGTATAAATGCAGAAAAAAATGGTTTAAATTTCATTAAACCATTTATAGATATCAAATTCAGAAGGAATATTCAGTTTTTTCCTGATCCTGTTTTTCCTGTTCTGTATTGCTTTTGGAGTGACAAAAATACAGGTTGCAATTTCCTTGGTGGTCATATTGAGCTTAAGATAAATACAAAAGATCAGTTCAGAATTTTTAAGGGAAGGCTGTATATCAGATAACTTTTTAAAAAAATCGGGATAAACCAATCTGAATTTATTCAAGAGACGAGGAGAATTTGCTTTGGCCAATGCCATTATTTCGTCTTGTACAAGAATCTTTTGGGTTAAATCCTCTAAGTTAGTTTCAGGTGTTCTATTTTTCATAATACTTTTTCATCTCTTATTTCAGATACCACATCTCTTGTGTATCTGTACAAAGTCTTTTTTTCACTGTTCAATTTGTGTTTTACTGAATCAATACCGGGAACAAAATAATTTTTATGTATTCAAAATTCTATAAGTTTTAATTAATATTACGTAACAATTTATGGTTTATAGCTCACAATTATTGAACTATTTTGTTAAAAAAATAACACCTATGAATTTCTTTCCATTTTTACACAGGCAAAGAAAGAAAAAATGATTAAAATTTTATTAAATACGTGTACCACATAGATACCACGTTATATTTTGAGCCAAAATATCATAAATGCTTTTATCAGCCCGTTCTCCACTATTTGCGTTGTTATTTTGATACGAAGTAAATGTAGTGGGTTATTGCATTAACTTTTTATGATCTCGATCAATGTTTTCAGCATATTTACTACAGAAATGAATAAGGATGCATCCATAAAAAAGCCGGATTTATTGTAAATCCGGCTTTTTTATGAATTATATCTTTTTTTACTCTTGATCAAGTTCTTTCTGAAACGCTTCCAGATATCGGGAAAGATGAATTCCATCTGCCAATCCGTGATGAGCTTCAATAGACACCGGAAGATATTTTCTCCCTTCTCGGATGTTGAATCTTCCAAAAGCAATTTTAGGAACCGATTCTGTGGTATTAAAATCTGTTGGATGCAATATCGCACTGAACGAATTCCATGGAATGGTGGTGTGTCTGATGTGGTCCTTTCCAATCCTTTCATTACTTAATCTAAGGCCTGTAGTTGCATGAACACCTTTTATCTCCTCCTGCAGAGCTGCATTGAATGTTTCGAAATCTTCTGAGAAAGGTGTGAAAGAAAAACCGAAAGTACCATCCGGTCTGCCAATCGTACTGCCGGCATGAACGGTATCAAACTGTATCACCTGTCCATCAATAATTCTGAGCTTTAACTCATCCACAGTATTGATTGCCACCATAGATTTGTGGAAATAATAGGCAAAAAATGAATACCCTTTTTCTTTTGCAATATCATATGCTTTTGTACAGTCTACCTCGGTTGTAAATCCAAAATAAGGGCTTGCCATACCAGAAAAAAAATCAAAATGTTCTTTTCTGTTCCAGTTCTCTATATCTACGATCTTCATTGATTCTTATTTGCTGCAAATTTCTGAAAGTTTATCCGGTTTTAAAAGTTTATCCTTAAAAATATAATTAAAACTTAATTTTGTAAAGTACCTATTTGGTCGATATTTTGCTGCAAAACAGACGTATTTTATACTTTCATTGATTTACTTTTCAACTAACTCCTTTTCATCCAGGAGATTGAAAACATACAAACTTAATTAATAACAAAATAAAAGATAGGATAATGGAAAAAGTCGGATTCATCGGATTAGGAAATATGGGCCATCCTATGGCAAAGAACATTGAAAAAGCAGGATTTTCCCTTTCAGTGTATAACAGATCATCAGAAAAAGCCAAAGATTTTGAAGAAAAGTCTTCAGTCTGCACCCAAATTAAAGACCTTGTACAAAACAGCGATATTATATTCACCATGCTGACCAACGACAGTGCTGTAAAAGCAGTATATAAAGAAATTCTTCCTTTAAACATTCAGGGAAAACTCTTTGTGGATATGAGTACTATTTCTCCGGAAACGTCCACAGAAACCGCTGCAACTCTCAAAATAAAAGAAGCGTCTTTTATTGATGCTCCGGTAGCAGGAAGTACTTTACCTGCAAAAGAAGGAACGCTGATCATTATGGCAGGAGGTGAAGAAAACAACATCCAGCGCGCCATGCCTTATCTTTTGAAAATGGGAAAATCTGTAAAACATTTGGGTGAAAACGGAAAAGGAATCGCAGGAAAACTGTCTATCAATTATTTTCTGTCCACTATCTATCAGGGACTGGCGGAAACTGTTTTATTAGCCGGAAAATTAGGAATTGAACGATCAGATATGCTTGAAATCATCAACGAAAGTGCCAGCGGAAGCGGTGCTACCAAAGTAAAAACACCGATGCTGATTGCGGATCAGTACGCTCCGGCATTTGCCCTTGATCTGATGCTGAAAGACATTCTTCTCGCTAAAAATGCAGGGGCAGATTATCCTCTGTCCGAAGCTTTGATTCAAACGTATCAAAATGCGCACAACAAAGGTTTTGGTGAAGATGATGTGATTGGAATCATCAATTATTTGAAAACAATAGGATAAATACAGAGATTATGAACTACAAAGGAAACCGTTGGTCTGCCAGAAAAACAGATCAGATTTACATCGTGAGCCTTGATAATCATTCTAATATTGTGGAAGCTTTAACGGATTTTATTCAGGATCAAAATATCCAGGCTGGAGAAGTAACCGGAATTGGAGCTGTAAGTGAAGCCACTCTACGATTCTTTAATCCAACAACCAAAAAATATGTAGACAAGACTTTCAAAGAACAGATGGAAGTCACCAACATTTCCGGAAATGTTTCTGAAATAGAGGGAAAATTGACTTTACATCTTCATATTACATTGGGAAGAGAAGATTATACGGCTTTGGCTGGACATCTTCTGGAGGCGAAAATTCAGGGAGCGGCAGAATTTATTTTCTATCCGTTGAATACAAAGGCTGTCAAAATTAAAAATGAAGAAATAGGCATCAACCTCTATGATTTTGAAAAATAATGTTTTTATGCATTTGAAAATAGTAATTTTAATGAAATATTTATTGGATGTTTGAAGTGCTACTTTCCCATATCGAAAATAAGGTTGATATCACAGACGAACAGAAAAATCAGGTTCAGTCTTTTTTTACCCTTAAAAAACTTCGCAGAAAACAGTATCTTCTTCAGGAAGGAGATCTCTGCAAATCACTCTCCTTTGTAAGCAAAGGACTGCTGAAATCTTATTTTCTGGATGAAAAAGGAAACGAGCACATCAATATGTTTGCCTTCGAAGGCTGGTGGATTTCAGACTTCAACAGTTTTATCAATCAGGAGAAGTCCGTTCTGAATATTGATGCTATTGAAGAAACAGAAGTCCTGATGATTACCCTGGAAAACTATGAAAAAATGATGCTGGAAATTCCTGTGATGGATCGCTATTTCAGAATTTTATATCAAAACAGTCTTGTGACGAAAGATTACAGACTCATTGTTTCCAATAGCTATACGGCAGAAGAAAAATATCTTCAACTGGCACAGAAGAATCCTGAAATGATCAAAAGAGTTCCCCATAACCTTATTGCTTCTTATCTTGGTCTTGCTCCTGAAACTGTAAGCAGAATCCGTAAAAAGAATTTTTTGAATAATCCTTGATCCAGATCAATCCAAATGCATGATCCACATCAAGGGTAAAAGCCTTCTGTCACCCATAATTTTGTACAAGAAATTTTACAATACTTATGGAAAATATTGCATTGGTAGTAGGCGCTACCGGAATCACAGGAAGTAACCTTGCAGAAGAATTGATTGCACAAGGCTGGATAACATACGGATTATCCAGAAATCCGAACACCAATATTGATGGTCTTCACCCCATTAAAGCAGACCTGATGGATGAGCAGAACCTTACTGAAGCTCTGGAAGAAATCTCTCCTACTCATATTTACTTTACCACATGGATGCGGAACGATACGGAAGAAGAAAATATCCGTGTGAACAGTCTATTGGTGAGAAATCTGCTAAACGTCTTATCTCCTAAAAAATCAGTTCAGCATGTAGCTTTGGTTACAGGGCTTAAACATTATCTGGGACCATTCGAGGCTTATGCTAAAGAAGGAATTTTACCTGAAACACCTGTCAGAGAAGAACATCCAAGACTTCCCCTTCCCAACTTTTATTATGCACAGGAAGACGAAGTGTACAAAGCCTCAGAAAGAGATGGTTTTACATGGAGCATTCACAGACCTCACACCGTAGTTGGATATGCTGTAGGAAATCTTATGAATATCGGAACTACATTGGCTGTATATGCCAGCATCTGCAAAGAAACCGGAAGAAAATTCATCTGGCCGGGCTCAGAAGCTCAATGGAATGGAGTTTCGGATGTAACTGATGCAAGAATACTGGCTAAGCAATTGGTTTGGGCATCATCTACAGAATCTGCAAAAAACCAGGCTTTTAATATTGCTAACGGAGATGTTTTCCGATGGAAATGGCTTTGGAATAGACTGGCAGACTGGTTCGGTGTAGAAGCTGAAGGTTTCAACGGAACGATAAGACCTCTCGAAAAAGAACTGGAAAACGACAACGATGTATGGACAACCATTGCAGAAAAATATAATCTCAAAGAGAAGAACCTTAACCGTCTGTCGTCTGCATGGCATACTGATCTGGATCTGGGAAGACCACTGGAAGTGATGTGTGATATGTCTAAAAGCAGAAAACTGGGCTTTACAGCTTATACGAGTACAGAAGACTCTTTTATTAATGTCTTTGAAAGACTGAAATCAGAAAATATGATCCCTTAATAACTTACAGGAAAACGCAAAGAGGCAGGAAATTACAAATGATTGATAGATTCTCGCAGATTAACGGGCAATAAAATACTGCTTTGAAATATTCAGGATTAAATTTTATCGGAGATAAAATCTTTGCGTCATAGAACAGTCACATTGTAAAACCTTTCTTGCGTCTTTGCATTTTTCCAACAGTTACATTATAGTATAATTGTGTTTTTTAATGGTTAAAAGTTATACCTCTGTAGTAGTCACCCCAAATTTCTTTTTGAAAGAAGAATAAAAGTGAGACAAATTCTCAAAACCCAGATCAAGATAAATATCTGAAGGTTTTTTATCTCTGTTCTTAATTAAATAATACGCTTCTTTCAATCTTTTCTCTTTCAGCCATTGCTTGGGTGTCATCTCAAAGGTTTTACTGAAATCTCTTTTAAATCCCGAAAGACTACGTCCTGTAAGTCTTGCAAAAGCATCTACAGATACATTGAACATGAAATTTTTGTTCATAAATTCCTTAAGATCAATTTTATGAGGTTCAGAAAAATCAAAAAGAAGATTTCTAACATCCGGATTAC
Organism: Chryseobacterium sp. T20; assembly: GCF_047345655.1. Lineage (NCBI taxonomy): Bacteria > Pseudomonadati > Bacteroidota > Flavobacteriia > Flavobacteriales > Weeksellaceae > Chryseobacterium > Chryseobacterium sp. T20. The sequence continues at coordinate 148,267 of NZ_JBLFDU010000007.1, read as the reverse complement.
TCAGCAAAAGTAACTCTATGGCTTCTTTTACCTTTATTGCAGCCAGCTTAGGAGGTATTTCCTTTGTTTTATTTATGTAAGGAATAAGAGAAGTAAAATAGCTCTTAAAAAAATCATCAGGCTCAAAAAGCAACCGTTCATTACCCGTAAAACTTGTACTTACAGTTATTTTATTTTCTGTGGCATACTGTCTCAGCGTTTCATCATCCAGTGTAATGGAAACAAACTGATACTTTTCATGGCTCGAAGGATATTTTATCGTTCTGATCAGTTGATTTTTCCTGACCAGAACTACTGTATTCTCTTTAATTACCGTTTTACCATGCTCATGAAAAGCATGAGTCTCTCCAGAGATCTGAAATCCCAGAAAATGATCCGGAATAAACTCCTCATGCCCTCTGTAAGATTCAAAGGCGCATGAATAAACCAGTTTATCAAATATGATCTCAGAAGTATTTTCCATCATACAAATATCTGAAATTTAAGCGATAGCATGAGCTCCCGCCTCTGCAATTTCTTGATCCTGCTCCGGGCTTCCTCCTGAAGAACCAATTGCACCAATCATCTTTCCCTCCGTATTCTTCAGAACAACGCCTCCTGCAATAGTCAGAAGCCCTTCATTTGAATTCAGCATTCCATACCCATGAAAACCAGTTTCTGAAATAATGTTCCCCATCACCTCACTGTTGACTCCAAACATAACGGCCGTTTTTGCTTTTTTAACGGCAAAATCAATTACTCCATACACACTATCCAGTCTTGCCAAAGCAATAAGGTGTCCTCCAGTATCTACCACAGCAATAGTTACAGGAATATTCATTGATAATGCTTTTTCTTTGGCTGCCTGTAAAGCTCTTTCTGCCGTTTTATAATTCAACTCCATGATATTAGCTTTTTGCGGTCCATGCCTCTGACTGAAGCTGTTTTACAAACTCTTCGGTTTCCTTTGGGTGCACATTTCTAAAATTACTGTTGTCATCTAAAGCAACATTTACAATAACATCTGCCATAGACTGCGGATCAAGCTGGTGTGCTAGAGATTCTGCGGCTCCTTCAAACGCTGATTCCGGAGTAAAGTTTATTTTCGGATCATACCAATGGAAAATAGAATCTACTCCCCTGTCATTGAAACCTGTTCCAAATACACCAGGATTACAAGTTGCAATCTTGATATTGAATGGAGCTAACTCAGTTCTCAATCCTTCTGCAATAGATTCCAGCGCATGTTTTGAAGAACAATAAGCAGCAACATAAGGAACTGTCCATAAACCTCCCATTGAAGAAGTGAAAACAATCTTTCCACTTTTCTTTTCTACAAACTTTTTGATATATCCCTGTGCAAGATTCAATGCACCAAATACATTCACTTCAAACATAGAACGGATGATATCTACGGGCTGCTCTGCAATCGGGCCGCCTTCCATAATTCCGGCATTGCTGATAAGAACATCAATATCATTATATTTCTTTAAAATATAATCTACATCTCTCTGGCTCGTTACATCCAATTTGTCCACTGTAAGATTCACATTCTGTTCTTCAGCTTCACGGATTAAATCACTCATCTGAGGATAGACCTGCGTAGTGGCGATTACTTTGTGTCCTTTTTTAGCAAGATCAAAAGCTGCTATCTTTCCAAATCCGCTTGCTGCACCTGTAATTAAAATTGTTTTACTCATTGTATTCTTTTTTAATGATGGTACAAATTTCAAAGATTTTAAGAAGGTCAATATTGCCTGAAAGTTCATTTTTATATTGCTGAAAAGCTCAGAAAATATATCAGAAAAGAATGTCTTTCCCGATTAACTCTCCTTTTTACATCATAAAAAAATAGAATTATCGTTAGATTTGTAACCTTTACAATAAAAACTAATAACTAACATATGCTTAAAATTAAAACACTCCTTTTAATTTTTATCACCTCTTCTTCTTTTGGCTTGGCTCAAAACTGCAATTGTGAAAGTAATTATCAGTGGGTAAAAAAGACCTTCGAGGAAAATGATGCCGGATATCAGTATATCATTGATAAAAAGGGCATTTCAGCTTATCAGGCTCATAACAATGACTTTCTGAACAGAATCAAAAATGTAAAATCAGATACAGAATGTCATCAGACCATCTATGAATGGCTCAAATTCTTCAGATCCGGGCATTTTTCCATTTCAAAAATCGAAAATAAAACCAAGGAAACACCGGCTGTAGTAGTGAATGAAAATATCAAAACCGAACTGATAAAAGTAGACATTGAGAAGTTCAAAAAAGAAGCGTTATCTAAAAAAGAATCAGACATTGAAGGAATCTGGGAAACTGATCCTTACACTATAGGAATTAAAAAGTTTGGAGATATCTACAAAGGCTTTATCATCACGTCCGGAGCTGAAAACTGGAAACCCTATGAACTAAAATTAATTTTCAACGCTGACAAAACCAAAGGAACTTATTATCTGAGAAATAAATCCGGACAGGAAATAAATAACATACGTTTAGTTGGAAAAAACTATCTTGAAATCAATGACTTTACCCTGAAAAGAGTTTCTCCTAAATTTGAAAAAGAAGAAGGAATTGAAACGCACTATCAGGCAATCACAGCTCAAAAACCTTTCCTGAAGGAGCTTAACAAAACGACTTTACTTTTGAGAATTCCTTCATTCAATGGTGCTTTGAGAAAAGATATAGACAGTGTCATTACAGCCCATCAATCTAAAATTGAAAGTACAGAAAACCTTATTATTGATATCAGAAATAATGGAGGTGGTAGTGATAACAGTTTTGCCAAAATTATTTCCTATCTCTACACCAATCCTATCAGAAGTGTCAGAACCCAATTTTATTCTACGAAACTGAATAATCAGAGAATGCTAGACCTTTATGAAAATTACCAGAAATATGGAATCCCTGCAGAGGAAAGAGAGTATCTGAAGAAAGCCTATGATAAGCTCAGCCAGAACCTGGGTAAGTTTGTAAGCCTGCAGGACGATGGGAATTTGGTAGGAATCAATAAAATGGATAAAATTTCACCTTACCCAAAAAATGTAGGGATCATCATCAATAAAGGAAATGGCAGTACTGCAGAAGAGTTTCTACTGGCCGCTAAACAGAGTAAGAAAGTAAAACTTTTTGGAACTACTACTGCCGGAGTTCTGGATATTTCCAATATGTATTTTCTCAATTCTCCATGTAACGAATTTAAATTCGGATATGCACTCTCCAAAAGCTTCCGTATTCCGGATATGGCTATTGATGGAAAAGGTATTCAACCAGACTATTTTATAGACCAATCCATTCCTGATTATCAATGGATTGATTTTGTAAACGATGTGTTGAATGAAAAATAAATTATACAAGCTGTTTCTATCGGAAACAGCTTTTTATGTCTTTTAATCTTTACAGCATCATTAATATCAATAGAAACGGGCTGAAGCCCATTTAATAAAAAGAAATATCACCATTGGCTTTAGCTAAAACCTATTATAAATAATTATCCATACAATATGAAATGCTTCATAAGATCTCATACCACAAAAATTAAAAAATAAACACTTTATTGTAAATTGGTTAAGTTTTTGAAGCTTATTCTATAAAACCAGTCACACCATTGAAATTAATCACATTTACCAAAAAAGGCATTTACTGTCCCCAGGGAAAATTTTATATAGATCCCTGGAGACCTGTAGACATGGCCGTTATCACCCATGGCCACGCCGATCATGCCCGCTGGGGAATGAAAAAATACCTTTGTCATTATTTTACCAAGCCTATTCTGCATCAGAGAATCAGAACCGATATCGAATGTCAGAGCGTAGAATATGGAGAAGTGATTACCATCAATGGAGTAAAACTTTCACTTCACCCTGCCGGGCATATCATTGGTTCAGCACAGATAAAACTTGAATATAAAGGATATATAACGGTCATCTCAGGAGATTATAAAGTTCAGAATGATGGGTTAAGCACTCCTTTTGAGCTGGTAAAATGCAATGAATTTGTCACAGAAAGCACTTTTGGACTACCTATTTACAACTGGCTGGAAGTTCCGGATTTAAATAAAAAACTCCAGAACTGGGTACTGAAAAATAAAGAAAATAATAAAACCTCTGTTTTTATAGGTTATTCTTTAGGAAAAGCCCAGCGCATTATGAAAGCAGTAGAAGAATTAGGGAAAATATATGTTCACTATTCTATCGGAAAACTGAATGAAGCTTTTGAAACAGTGGGAATTGATCTTCCAGAGTATACGATTGCTGATTTCAGAGAACGTCCAAAAGAAATGGAGCACGAAATTGTCATTGTACCACCAGCTTTACTCGACAGTAATATCATTAAGAAAATTCCAGATCCCGCCACAGCCATATGTTCCGGCTGGATGCAGGTACGCGGTGCCAGAAGATGGCGAAGTGCAGATGCAGGATTTGCAATGAGTGACCATGCAGACTGGAAAGGATTATTGCAAACGGTAAAAGCAACTGAAGCAGAGCTGGTTCATGTTACTCATGGACAGACAGAAGTTTTTTCAAAATATCTGAATGAAACAGGAATTAAAGCAGATGTTGTAGAAACACTTTACGGTGAGGATGAAGAAGAATCTGAAAAAGAAATCTCTCAAAATCCGGAATCATGAGACATTTTGCAGACCTTATCAACGCGTTGGAAACCACCAATAAAACCAATGCTAAAATTGATGCCATCATGGATTATCTCGAGCGTGCTCCTGATGAAGATAAAGTATGGTTTATCGCTTTATTTACCGGCAAAAGACCTAAGAGAAATGTCAATACCAATTACATGAAAGAATGGGCGCTGGAAATCACAAAACTTCCTTATTGGCTGTTTCAGGAATCTTATTCTTCCGTGGGCGATCTTGGAGAAACCCTCTCATTAATTCTCCCACCTCCGGAAGAAAAAATAGAACGCTCATTATCAGAATGGATGAATGATATCGTCAGTCTGAAAGGCAAAACAGATACAGAAAAAAAAGAATTTGTGCTTCAATCATGGAATGGTCTGGATTATACCGAACGTTTGATTTTCAATAAATTAATTGGCGGAAGCTTTCGGATTGGAGTATCAGATAAAACATTAATCAATGCATTGACCAAATTTTCAGGGCAGGAATCAAGTGCTTTAATGCATAGCTTAATGGGTAAATGGCTGCCGGATGAGGTGTCCTTCAAAGAACTTATTGATGCAGAAAATGTAAATCCTGACAACTCAAAACCATACCCTTTCTGCCTTGCCTATCCTTTGGAAAAAGAAACTAAAGAATTGGGAAATCCTGATGAATGGCTGGTAGAATACAAATGGGACGGAATACGCGGACAGATCATCCGGAGAAACGATGAAGTGTTCATCTGGTCAAGAGGTGAAGAACTCGTGACAGAACAATTTCCAGAAATTACAGATGCCATAAAAGCCATGAAAGGGAACTTTGTACTGGATGGAGAAATACTTGCGGTAAACAATGGTAAGGTTTTAAATTTTAACGAATTACAGAAGAGATTAAATAGGAAAACTTTAACTAAGAAAATGCTCTCAGAAATCCCCATAGAAGTCTTTGTCTACGACTTACTGGAACTGGAAGGCAACGACCTGAGAGAAAAACCAATCTCCGCAAGAAGAGCCTTACTTGAAGAATTATTGTTGAAGGAAAAACCTGAACGCATCAGTATTTCCAAAAGTCTGGATTTTGAAAAATGGGAAGAACTTGACTCACTTCGTGAAAACTCAAGAGACGTAAACAGCGAAGGATTGATGTTAAAACAGAAAAACTCACCTTATCACTCAGGACGAAAAAAAGGCGACTGGTGGAAGTGGAAAATCAATCCTTTTACCATTGATGCAGTTCTGATCTATGCTCAAAAAGGCAGCGGCAGACGAAGTGCTTATTACACAGATTATAGTTTTGCCGTGAAAAACGGAGATAGTTTGGTGACCATTGCCAAAGCCTACTCAGGATTAACGGATAAAGAAATCATGGAGGTGAGCCGGTTTGTGACCAAAAATGCCATTGAAAAATTCGGTCCTGTAAGAACCGTAAAAGCAGAACTGGTCTTTGAAATTGCTTTTGAAGGCATAGGTTTCAGCAATCGCCATAAAAGCGGTGTAGCTCTACGATTTCCAAGAATTGTAAGATGGCGGAAAGATAAAACCGTAGACGAAATTGATGATTTGGAAGAAATTAAAAAATTAATACAGTAATATTTTAGCGCAATGAACGCAAAGGTTTTTAAAATTATGTCTAATATTTTCGTTCGTAAAGGTACTCCGTTCAGCTATGATAAAATGCAAACTTTGCTGAGTGAAACACCCTTGCGATCGGAAAATAAATAATATCCTATAAAATCGTAGCGTCTTTAGTGTTAAAAATTTAAATCAAATATAAATTGGCAGCTTTTGAACATACCACCGGACTAAAGATCATTCAGCAATGGATGACCGATAAAGGTATTGCCCCTTTCAAATTTCAGCTTGAAACCTGGAAGAAATTTGGAAACGGATACAGCGGAATGGTCGTTGCTCCTACAGGTTTCGGAAAAACATTTTCTGTTTTTTTAGCCTTAATTTCAGATTTTCTGAATCATCCAGAACAATACAAAAAAGGTTTGAAGATGATCTGGATAACACCGCTCCGGTCTCTGTCCAAAGATATTGCAAAAGCAATGCAGGAAGCCATTGATGAAATCGGACTTGATTGGGCTGTAGGTGTAAGAAACGGAGATACGGATCCGAAGGTAAGACAACAGCAGGTAAAAAAGATGCCTGAGATTCTTGTTGTAACTCCTGAAAGCCTTCATCTGCTTCTGGCACAGAAAAATAATGAAACATTTTTCAGAGATATGAAATGTGTTGCCGTTGACGAATGGCATGAATTACTAGGTTCAAAGCGCGGAGTTATGGTAGAACTTGGAATTTCACAGCTTAGAAAATATATTCCGAAGATCAAAATATGGGGAATCACCGCCACCATTGGAAATCTGGATGAAGCTATGGAAGTGCTTATTCCGTATGATGTTAAAAAGACAAAAATTACAGCCAAAGAGCACAAAAAAATAGATATTCTCCCGGTTTTCCCGGATGAAATCGAGATATTGCCATGGGCAGGACATCTTGGAAACAAACTTGCAGATAAAGTGGTTCCTATTATTCTGGAATCAAAATCTACCATTGTATTTACGAATACCAGAAGTCAGAGTGAAATGTGGTATCAGCTTTTACTCGATGCTTATCCTGATTTTGCAGGGCAGATCGCTATCCATCACAGCTCCATTGACGCTCATTTAAGAATCTGGATTGAAGAAAATTTAAGTTCAGGAAAATTAAAAGCCGTAGTTTCTACATCATCTCTAGATCTTGGAATTGATTTTAAACCTGTAGACACGGTTATTCAAATTGGTTCTGCCAAGGGAGTTGCACGTTTTCTTCAAAGAGCCGGACGTAGTGGCCACTCTCCTTTTGAAACCTCAAAAATCTATTGTGTTCCCACCCATTCTTTGGAACTGATCGAAGTTTCAGCTCTAAAAGAAGCCGTAAAACAGAAAGTTGTTGAGCCTAGAGAGCCACAGGTTTTATGTTTTGATGTGCTGGTTCAGTTTATGATGACATTAGCAGTTGGAGACGGATTTTATCCTGATGAGCTATATCAGAGAATTAAAAAAGTATATGCCTTTCAGGAAATGCTGGATGAAGAATGGAAAAGTATCCTGGAATTCCTTACCATCGGTGGCAGCGTGTTGAAAAGCTATGAAGAGTTTCATAAAATCGTCATCATGGAAGATGGTCTTTATAAAGTAACTTCAAGAAAAATAGCTATGCTCCACCGGATGAATATGGGTGTCATTGTGAGTGATGCCATGCTGAAGGTAAAATTTATTTCCGGTGGCTATATCGGAATGATTGAGGAATATTTTATTTCAAAATTAAAAAAAGAAGAAAAATTTATTCTGGCCGGACGTACACTGGAAGTGGTCATCATTAAAGATATGACGGTATATGTGAGAGCAGCTAAAGGAAGAGCCCTGGTTCCGAGCTATCTTGGCGGAAGGCTTCCGCTGAGCTCCAATCTGGGGCATTTTCTGAGAGAAAAACTGTCACATGCCTTAAATCCTAAAGCTTCGGAAAAAGAGCTTAAATTTTTACAACCTCTTTTAATTAATCAGGAAAAAAATTCCCATATTCCCAAAGAAGATGAATTTCTGGTGGAAATGATCAAAAACCGTGAAGGATATCATTTGTTCATGTATCCTTTTGAAGGACGTCTGGTCCATGAAGTAATGGCTGCTCTGATTGCCTATCGGATCTCAAAACTGGCTCCAATCTCCTTTTCTATGGCGATGAATGATTACGGATTTGAACTGTTCAGTGATAAAGAAATTCCTTTAAACGAAGACAATCTTCAACAGATTTTAAGCAGAGAAAATCTGATGAATGATGTGATCGCAAGTATCAATTCTGCGGAAATGGCAAGGAGAAAATTTCGTGATATTGCAGTAATCTCCGGAATGGTGATTCAAAATTATGCGGGGCAACAACGTTCTAACAAATCATTACAGAGTTCTGCAGGATTGATTTTTAAAGTATTGGAAGACCATGATCCCAATCATTTTTTAATAAAACAGGCGTATACCGAAGTCTTCAATATGCAGCTTCAGGAACAGCGGCTTGTAGAAGCTTTTAAAAGAATTGAAAAATCCGAAATTATTTTAAAACATTCCCGATCATTTACTCCGTTAAGTTTCCCGATTAAAGTAGACAGTTTGCGACAAACACTTTCAAGTGAAGGACTGGATGCGAGAATTAAAAGAATGCTGAAACTGTCTGATATAAGTGATCTTTGATAATCAATTAATGTGTTTTCTATAGGAACAAATATGCCGATGAATATTTATTTATCGCAAAGACGCAAAAAATTTATCGTAATAACGTTTTAAGACGCAAAGATTTTATCTTCGATAAAATTTAGTCCCGTTAATTGGTTGAAAACACTTCATTTCTCTGTGCTTTAAACCAAAAATAAAGAGTAAAAATCTTGCGTCTTTGCGAAATTCCAACAATCATAAAATTAGATGAGTAGCTTTTATTTTAATCTTATTCACAGCCTAATATTCTACGTTAATTTTCTTGATAAGTTTAAATAATCATCGTAACTTAGAGTATACCTTCTTAGAAGTTGAAATAAAATTTAAAAATGGAAAAATTGTTCTTAGTCCGTCACGGACAGTCGCTCTGGAATCTGGAAAACAGATTTACAGGGTGGAAAGATATCGATATAACAGAGGTTGGTATTGAAGAAGCAAAAAAAGCAGGTCTTGCTTTAAAAGGAGAAAAAATAGATATTGCATTCACTTCAGCATTAATCAGGGCACAACATACCTTATCCATTATCCTGAATGAAATTGGAAACCCCAATATTCCGGTTATCAAAGATAAAGCATTAAATGAACGTTCTTACGGAAATCTGGAAGGACTCAACAAAGCAGAAACTGCTCTGAAATATGGTGATGAGCAGGTTCATACCTGGCGCAGATCATTTGATGTAGTTCCACCAGGCGGAGAAAGCCTTAAAGATACCTACAACAGAGTGATTCCTTATTTTGAAAGCCAGATAAGACCTTTGCTGAAACAGGGGGAAAATGTATTGATTGTGGCCCATGGAAACAGTCTCCGGGCGCTCATCATGTATCTGGAACATCTTTCTCCTGAAGAGATTTTAGAAAGAGAGATTGCAACAGGTATTCCTCTGACCTATGTTTTTGATGAAAAATTTCATGTAAGCCGTAAAGTTAGCTGATCCGGTTTAAATAGTTTAACTTTAAACCTTCAATTTTCAATCCATCAAGTGTTGATAGCAACTAAAAATATTTCCATCCAAAACGAAACTTTCACTCTTACCAATCAGCGGGCAGCATTCTGGCAAAAAGAAAGGGCTTTGATCCTTTCTGATCTGCACATTGGGAAAACCGCTCATTTTCGTAAAAACGGGATTGCACTGGCCAATCACATTATGAAAAGTGATCTGGAAAGATTATCGACTCTGATTGAATATTTTCAGCCTGAAAAATTTATTGTAGTTGGAGACTTGCTTCATGCCGGAGATAATTCTGATGTAAACGAATTCTGCACCTGGAAAAGCCAATATCCTGATATACAATTTTATCTTATTGAAGGAAATCATGACCGGATTTCAAAAGCTCTGGAGGAAAAATTATGCTTTAACCATAAGTCTGAATTTCTTGAAACAAATGAGATTACCTTTATTCACGATTTTGATGCAACAAGATCCGGATTCCAGATTACCGGGCATATTCACCCTGGAATTGTGTTGAATTCTGCAGTGAAAAATATCAGGCTACCCTGTTTTGCCCTTAGCAGCAATCAATTATTATTGCCTGCTTTCAGTGAATTCACAGGACTGGATACAAAAAACCTGCCTAAGAAAAGTACATTCTTTGTATTTACAGATGAGGAAATTTATGAAATCTGATCACTTAAGGTGTTAACTCCAGGGGATTTTAATGCTAGAAAATAAGTTTAAAAAAAAGAAAATTTCTTTAATCTATAACAGGCTTTTACTATTATCAAAATAAAAGGCAGATAAAAACCTGCCTTTATAAAACCATCATCTACATGATTTCCTCTTCATTTACATGCCTCTAACATCCTGGTTTGTAGTTTTCGCTATGAAGCATAGCTTAGAAATTATTATAAAAACGATTCGTGAAATCTTAATTTTTCTTGCTTAAACGGATACTGTAGACTGTAATCAATACGGTAACCAACAGGAATAAAGCACCTATCCATGGTGTACTTGCCAAACCTAAGGAAGAGGTAACAATCATTCCTCCTGCATAAGATCCTATTGCAATACCAATATTAAATGCAGCAATATTGATCCCCGAAGCTACATCCTCAGTTCCCGGGAGTTCTTTTTCAGCAATCTGTACCACCAATAACTGAAGTCCGGGAACAGAAGCAAATGATAAAGCTCCTAAAAGAAAAAGGGTAATGATGCTTAAAACAGGGCTGCTTACCGTGAAATAAAACGCTAACAATACCAATCCCTGTGCAGCAAACATCCATAGAAGGGCTTTCAGAGGATTTTTATTCGCTACTTTCCCACCAATCAGGTTTCCTAAAGCAATGGCAATTCCATAAACCAAAAGGATAAAAGTAACAGCAGACTCCTGAAACCCTGTAATTTTCTGTAAAATAGGTGACAGATAAGTAAACACTACAAACGTACCTCCATATCCCATTGCTGTCATTAAAAAAGTAAAAATCAAACGTTTGTTTCCCAGTACTTTAAACTGACTTTTTAAAGATGCTGTTTTCCCGTTTTTCAGATTGTTGGGAACCAATAGTAAACTGGCAATTAACCCTATGATCCCAAGGATTGAAACCCCTATGAAAGTCGCTCTCCACCCGAAATGCTGTCCTATAAAGGTTCCCAGTGGAACTCCTGTTACAATCGCTAGTGTAAGTCCGGCAAACATAATAGAAATGGCTGTGGCTCTCTTTTCTTCGGGGACCAGCGAAGCTGCAATAGTAGAACCTATGGAAAAATAAACTCCGTGGGCCAATCCCGTAAGTATTCTGGCCAGAACTAGAGTTATAAAACCGGGAGCTATAGATGCCAGCCCATTCCCGATAACAAATAAAAGCATGATGGATACCAATAGCATCTTGCGTGGGATTTTCCCTGTTAATGCCGTTAATATCGGTGCTCCGATTGCCACCCCTATCGCATAGAGACTAACCAGCAGCCCTGCGGAAGGTATAGTAATTCCCAGGTCTGAGGCTACGGTAGGAAGGAGTCCTACAATAACAAATTCTGTAGTTCCTATTCCGAATGCACTTATTGTTAATGCCCATAAAGCTGCAGGAAGACCTTTTTTAGCGGTCTGTGTTGCGGTATTGATCTGTATTTCTTTTTGAAAGTTCATTGTCTTGTATTTTGTTGATATTGACAAGGCAAAGTTCCGATGATTTTTTGTATTATAAAAATTATTTAAATTGTAGTAAAGTATCATAATAATGATAGTTTTATTTTACATTTAAAATGTGTTCCTTTGTAAAATAATCATCAGTTTTAATGAAGAAATCAGAAGCAACCCGTCTTACCATTCTCCAGAAAGCGTTCGAATTGATCTATGTGAAAGGTTTCCAGACTACAAGCATTGATGAAATTATTGCAACGACTCAGGTGACGAAAGGAGCTTTTTATTATCATTTTAAAACCAAGGATGAAATGGGGCTTGCCATTATTACAGATCTGATGAAACCCAATTTCAGGAAAATTTTTATAGACTCTCTTCAAAACAGTCAGAATCCTTTAGACAGTATTTACGATATCATGTACCATCTCCTGATTGAAAACGACTTTTTAAAAGTAGAATATGGTTGTCCTACTTCTAATTTCGTTCAGCAAATGGCACCATGGCATCATGCTTTTACACACGCATTGCATGAACTTTCAAAAGAATGGGAACAGGCCCTTGCAGAAAATATTGAGAAAGGTAAAGAAGCAGGAATCATCAAAAAAGAAGTCAATGCAAAAGAAGTAAGTGTTTTTGTTATTTCAGGCTATTGGGGAGTAAGAAATCTGGGTAAATTAGAAAACTCAAAAGAAGTATATCTTATTTATTTAAAAGGACTTAAGTCTTATTTCAATACCCTTCAATAATTTTTTTATTAAAAAACATACTAATTAGTATGTTTTTGTTTTACCTTTGCTGTGATAAAAAATAAAAGATGTATCAAACCCTTACTTTTTTACATTCACTCACCCGATGGTTGGTCTTAATAAGCTTGATTTATGCAATTTACCGTTCTTTCAAAGGATATTCTTCGGGCACAAAATTTACACAAACAGATAATACGGTAAGACACTGGACTGCTACGATAGCCCATATTCAATTGGTCATAGGAATGGTATTTTATTTTAAAAGCCCGGTAATCCAATACTTCTGGAAAAATTTTAACCAAGCCAAAGAATCTTTTGAACATCTGTTTTTCGGACTGATCCATATTTCACTGATGATTACAGCCATTATTATCATCACGATCGGTTCTGCATTAGCCAAAAGAAAACCTTCGGATAAAGAACAATTCAAGACAATGGGTTTATGGTTTTCTATTGCACTGATCATTATTTTCATTGCCATTCCGTGGCCCTTTTCTCCTTTTGCAAACAGACCTTATTTCAGATAATTATGATAGATTTATTTAAAACAAAGATCGGCCGGCTTAGGATTCTGGCTATTTTGGAAGGAATTTCACTTTTGAGTTTGGTATTTATTGCCGTTCCTGTAAAATACTGGCTGGGAAACCCATTGTTTGTAAGGCTTATCGGACCTGTTCATGGGACATTATTTCTGCTTTTCCTGTTCAATACACTCAGTGTTGGTGTAGAACAGAACTGGAAGTTTAAAGAAATAACCTGGAAAGTAATTTTAGCCTGCTTTATTCCGTTTGGTACTTTTTATATTGACAAAAAAATTCTGAGCAAGCTATGAAAAGTCTTTTTATATTCTGTGGAATAGCTCTTATTCTGTATGTAGTCTACAGAGTTTACCGATTCCAGACTTTAGACAACGGTTTGCCGGAACTGCTCAAAAAAGGAGCTGTTATTTTGGATGTAAGAACGGAAAAGGAATATGAAACAAGACATATAGAAGGTTCTGTAAATATTTCTTTAGGAACAATAAGAGAAAGGTATGTAGAATTAGATCCGAAAAAAACATACATCACAGTGTGTTCTCACGGACTCAGAAGCGTAAAAGCGGAGAACATCCTGAAAGAAAGAGGATTTAAACATATCTATAATGGAGGCGCCTGGACCGACCTGCAAAAAACGATTAATCCATAAGCAATGAATTTCTTCCGCACATTATTGACAGAAGAGATTCAATTTTTTAAAGAGTTTTATCAGTAAGCCATACCACTTTTTGTTCTGATGAATGTTCCTGCCCAATGATATCCCTGTATAATTCAGGTCTTCTGGCTCTAATGTAGCGATATCCTCCTGCCTGAGTAAGTTTTTCAGGAGTAATAACTGCTGATTCAAAACTGTCTTCCCATGAGTGACATTCTGCAATCACATCTCCAAAAGGATCTATAATCATGGAACACCCGTTTTTAAGCTGGTCATCATCCATACCAACTGGGTTTGAAAAAACAATATACGCTCCGTTATCATAAGCTCTGGACGGAAGCCACTTCATCAGCCAGTCCCGGCCCTTCATTCCATTAAATTCCAGACGTAAAGAAGTAGGATCTGCGACCCTGTTTTCCCAAAGTTGAGGATCCACAAAACCAGCTCCCGGCCTTGTGGAAGGCGTACACATGGTAACATGAGGCATGAAAATGATTTCTGCACCCAAAAGTCTTGTAGCTCTTACATTTTCAATAATGTTGTTATCATAACAGATGAGAATTCCACATTTCCAGCCCATAATATCAAAAACACAATACTCATTGCCTGGTGTAAGGTGCGGATTGATAAAAGGATGCAGCTTTCGGTATTTAGCCTTCAGTCCTTTTTTATCTACACAAACATAAGCCTTGAAGAGGTTATCATGTTCATCTTTCTCAAACAATCCGGCCAGTATGGTGATATTATATTGAGTAGAAATCTCTTGTAGTCTTGCAATACTCTCACCATCCGGAATAAGTTCTGCAATATCAAGAAGCTGTTCTCTGGAAAGCTTTCGGGCAAAAGTATAGCCTGTAATGGAGCATTCATGGAAGGCAATTACATGAGAACCTTTGGATGCTGCCTCACCAGCTAGTTTCTCTATTACGGATAGGTTGTAAACTTTATCACCACTTTTGTTTTCAAATTGTGCCGTCGAAATTTTAATATTCATAATTTTTTTAAGCAAAACTAGGTTGTGTCGCTTCTTAAAAATTGTACAAAACCGCCATACCGGTTTACAGCTCAATAAAATTAACCGCCATTTTATTCTCTGTATTTAAATATTGCTTAGGAGTAAGCCCAATATTATTTTTAAATTCCCTGATCAAATGAGATTGGTCGGAATAGCCTGCTTCATAAGAAAGTGTGGTCATATTTTTATCATCAATCCCATTATTCATAAGGCTTAAAAAGTAATGGAGACGGAGGATATTTCCGTATTTTTTGGGAGACATTCCCATATGATATTCAAATTTCCGTTCTAAATGACGCTCAGAATATCCTGTGAAATGCTGCAAATCTTTGGAGGATACAGAACCTTTACTTTGAAGAAGATATTGTTGTGTAGCTGTTATTAAATGATAATCTGCACTCATTCTTTCGGATAAAAAACGGGTAAAAAAGATATTAAGATCATTGATTATGGCTAAAGGATTCTCTTTATTAAACAACTTTTCCTGAAACACTTCCAGCTTATTTTTCAAAACATCTTCCACAGAAATAATCTGATTGCGAATTTCTTTGGCAGAAGTTTTCAAAAGAATATTCAAAAAATAAGGTTGAAATACTATGGCCATAAGAGAAAATTTACCTTTTGAAAAGAAATCCCTGTAACCGTTTAATGTACCATAGAAAAAGGAAAGTGGCAGCCGGTCCTCAGAAATACCGGAATACAGATTCATGTCTCCGGATAGTATCAATCCGGAACTGCCATCCGTAAAGAGCCTTAAACTTTTTATATCCTCTTTGGAATTTTCCAAAAAGATATAATGTCTGATATAAGGAGCCAGATGTTTGGGAGGAGAAATCTGCATCCATCAAATTTACAGAAAACTTATTGACAGAAAAAGACAATATCCAAATTTAAGACATACAAAATCACATATTTAATTCTCTCGCATATTGTACCAATTACGCAAATCTTTCAACAATTATTTGTAGGAAGTAAGTGAATATTATCAAATTTTATCGTGGATAAAATCCTTGCGCCCTAAAAAACGTCAATCTTATAAAATCTTTAGCGCCTTTGCGTTTTTCCAAAAAAAAAATATAATAAATCAAACCCAGGTACCACACTTTATTCCCTTTTGGTCAGGTATTTGAATGTTTTACGACATACCAATCACTTAAAATAGTATACTATGTCAACACAAAATCTTACCCACCTTGAAGCGATCAAAAAGATCAAAGAGCTGTCAGAAAAAGCAAGAATATGTATGTTTTGTACAGAACTGGAAACCACTCCCATCAATTCAAGACCCATGACCCTGCAGGAAATAGACAACAGCGGAAATCTATGGTTTATCAGCAGTGGTACCAGCAACAAAAATTTTGAGATAAAAGAAGACCGCAGCGTACAACTGTTTTTTATGAACAACAGCGATTCCCAATACCTTTCAATCTACGGAAAAGCTTCGGTTTATAAAGATAAAGCAACGATAGAAGATAAATGGTCTCCTCTGGCTAAAGCATGGTTTGACGGAAAAGATGATCCCAATGTTACCATTATCCGCGTAGAGCCTAAAGAAACGTATTATTGGGACACCAAAGCAGGAAAACTGGTTAGTCTTTTCAGTTTTGTAGCTTCTGCGATAACCGGACATAAAACCAATAATGCTGACGGAGTTGAAGGAAATGCAATCATTTAAAAAGTTCGGAATGAGCAATAAATTCTCTCGCAGATGTTGCAAATGAAGCAGATTTATATCCAATTATCTACGTAATCTGTGGGATCTGCGAGAAATAAAAAACGGCTCAAGAAATTGAGCCGTTTATACAAGATTAATGATATTCTAATTTTTCACGTCCTCCATAGACGCTCCAAAATTAATATGAAGAACATTGCCGTTAGGAGTTACTAAGGCGGGTACAGATTTTACACCTGCCTTTTCAGCATCTTCAATTTTGTTTCTGTCATTACCTAAATGGATAATCTCAACATTTTCCAAACCTATAAGGTTAACAATATCATGTTCTGCACTGATACATACAGGACATCCCGCATGATAAAAAATGGACTTTTTCATATGATTGTACTAATTAATAAGGGTTTTAATAATATTTTTTAATTCTTCGGTTTCTTTTTCGTGTAAAGGTTTTAAAGGACTTCGTAAATTACCGCCATCTTCCCCCAGAATATTAAGACCGGATTTCACGGCTCTAGGCAATCCTTTGTTCACAATAAATTTTAGAAGGTCAAACTGCTGATAGAAAACTGTTTTTGCTTTCTCAAGATCGCCTTCCTCAACAGCATTATAAAGACTGATATTCAGTTCAGGAATAAGATTGGGAGCGGCTGTACACCATCCTCTTGCTCCTGCAGAAAATGCGGCCAAAGCCAAAGGATTGGAACCATTATAGAAGGCAACCTCTTCACCAAGTTCTCTCCTTAGATAATGCATTCTCTGGATGTCTCCCGTACTTTCTTTGATCATCGTTACATTGGGAATTTCAAGCAGCCTTTTCAATAAAGCCGGAGACATGTCTACTCCACTTGTTGCCGGATTATTGTACGCCATGATCGGAATGGAAATCTTACGGGCTACGGCATCATAATGCGCTACAATTTCATCATCAGTCAGCTTCCAGTAACTCATCGGAATAATCATCACCGCATCTGCCCCGGCTTTTTCTGCGAACTGAGCATGGTGAATGGTTTTCTCTGTCGTAAGGTTAGAAACCCCTACCAACGTCGGAATTCTACCTTTTACCTGCTGTAAAGTAGCTTCAGTAACTTCTTCTTTTTCTTCGTCAGACAGATAAGGCATGACTCCTGTACTCCCCAATGGAGCAATACCATGGCTTCCGGAAGTGATCAGCCTTTCTACCAAATGTTTGAAAAGCGGAATATCTACTTTTTCGTTTTTATCAAAAGGAGTTATGGGATAAGCTATAATCCCTTTGAATGGCACATTTTTCATGTTTTTTTGTTTAAAAGTTTAAGATTATTTTTAAACCATTAAGAGAGAATAAGCTTTTAAGAATAGTAAGACTAACTTCGCTTAAAAAAATCATATCCGATATCAAATACAACAGAAGAACGGTTTCCCTTAATGGTTTAAAATATTCATATTAGAGATCTCTTCCTTCTTCCTCTCTCAAAGCAACTCCTAAGTTCTGCAACTGAGGGGCATTTTCACAGGCGATATATTTTGCAGGTTCGGTATCGCTCAGATTCTGGTGTTTATGCCAGGCCCAGGAAGGAATATATACCGCATCGCCAGCTTCCCAATGTACTCTTTCATCTTCTACTTCTGTCCAGCCTTTCCCTTCAATGACAAATAATACGGTTTCATAAGTATGGCGGTGTCTGTTGGTTTGTTGCCCGGGAGTTAAGCCTCCAATCGTCATGCTCACATTCTTACTCGGAAGATCTACAAAGAAAACGGGATGCTTTCTTTCTGTTGAAAACTGATTGTGTTCTCCTGCGTGTTCTACATTTTTATGGATCAGATGACTTGGTTTTACATACTTTGGTCTTGCAAAAGTTTCGTGGAAGTCTTTAGAACTGAATTGTTTCTTGTCCATGATTTTAAAATTATTATGGTTTTGTGCTTTATTGCATGACAAAATTATTCTATATTTGGACTGTTTAAATGATTCAGTTTTTACATAAATAGATAGTCCAGATGTTAAGACCTTGGAAATTGGAATTAGAAATTGATAAAAAGCTTGATAAAGCTGTTTATCTACAGATTGCAGATACTATTATCACTGATATCCGTTCAGGAAGATTAAAAGCGGGTGATGCACTTCCCGGAAGCCGAAATCTTGCACAGACTTTGAAAATTAACAGAAATACGGTTGTAGAAGCGTATCAGGTGCTGATTAATGAAGAATGGGTAATTTCAAGAGAAAGAAAAGGTATTTTCGTATCGGAAAAACTCCCTGCTTTGCATGAAAAAAATGCAGATGCACTCCATGATTCTAAAAATCAACAGGTCTTGCATAACGGAATTTTAATTAATTTCGATGATGGCCATCCCGATAGTAAAATTGCCCCTGTAACAGAGCTGGCAAGAGCCTACAGACAAATTTTCAGCATCAAAGCAAAATGGCAGATGATGGGTTACGGAGATGAACATGGAGATATGGAATTCAGAAAAATGATCTCTCAGATGCTCAATCATCAACGAGGAATGCATATTCATGAAAATGAAATTTCTATCACCCGAGGCAGTCAGATGGGAATGTTCCTTACTGCTCAGAGTCTTTTAAGTCCCGGTGACATGGTTATTGTAGAAGATCCCGGCTATCAGCCTGCATGGCAAGCGTTTCAGTATGCAGGAGCACAGCTTTTGTGCGTGCCTGTAGATCATGAAGGAATCGATATTGAGGCTGTTGAAAAGCTTTTAAAACAACATCAGAATATAAAAGCATTATATAGTACTCCTCACAGGCAATATCCTACAACAGTTACCCTAAGCCTGTCAAGAAGATTAAAACTGATTGAGTTGTCAAATCAGTACAATATAACCATTATTGAAGATGATTATGATAATGAGTTTCACTTCGGATATCGTCCTATTCTCCCGATTTCAAGTTTTCCCGAACTGCACAATTATGTGTATATCGGAACTTTAAGCAAGGTGGTAGCGCCCGCTTTGAGGATTGGTTATCTGACCACTAAAAATCAGGAACTGCTGAAAAGAATTGGTGATCTGAGAAAGATTATTGATGTGCATGGAGATGTCATCATGGAACAGGCAGTTCTTCAGCTCATTAAAGAAGGTGCCATAAAAAAGCATATCAGAAAAGCAACCGTTCATTATAAGAACAAAAGAGATTTTGTTTTTGAATTGTTGAAGAAACATATGAAAGATATTGCCGATTTTACACTGCCAGAAGGTGGTCTGGCTTTTTGGATTGTTCCTAAAGTACAGTTGGATTGGAATGTGGTAACAACTTTATTACTGGAAAAAAATATTAAGATTATTCATCCTAAGCAGTACAGTCAAAATAATGTAAATGGATTCAGATTAAGCTATGGAGCGCTTTCCGAAGAACAGCTGGAACAGAGTATTCCTTTGATTGCTGAGATTTTTTCAAGGTTTCTGACTAAGGATAACGTTGAACTATAATGGGGAAATAATTATACCCAAGTTTTTTCCCCCGCAGATTTTACAGATTACACAGATTTGTATGCTCGGTGTAATCTGTCAGATCTGGAAGATTTTTATGTAAAAAAACATTAAATGATTAGGAAAACTACTCTACTTCAAAAACTGCCTGAATTTCTACCGAAGAACCCACAGGAATAGAAGAAGCTCCCAAAGTAGCTCTGGCATGTTTCCCTTTTTCCCCAAAGACTTCTACAGCCAGATCGGAAGCAACATTCATCAAATCTGCATGTTTTGTATAATCATCTTTGGTATTAAAGATTCCTGTAAGCTGAACACATTGTTTTACTCTGCTCAAATCTCCTCCCATCGCTTCATTCAGTACGGAAATAACGTTCAGCATAGTTACTTTTGTAGCATCTTTTACTTGTTGCTCATTCACTTCAACGCCTAATTTTCCGGGATTGAAAATTTTACCGTCTTTTAAAGCAACCTGATTGATAAATACCAGATTTCCCGAACGGACAAACGGCTGATAATTTCCTGCCGGTTTCGGAACCTGTGGAAGTGTAATATTTTTTTGCTTTAGTATTTCATTGAAATTCTCGTGATTTGCAGCAGCAACTACAGTTTTCTTAGGATGAGTATCTTTTAAGGCCAGTGCTATTTTTGCGAAATTTCTTCCCTGAAGTTCAGCAATATTTCGTTCTCCTTTCGTTGGTCTTTCCACATCTTTCAGAGAAGCCATGCTGGTAACTCCCAAAACTGTATTTCCCTGTGGAATAGCTTTATTCAGCTCTTCTGTTCCACGGATCCCGTTAGATACCAATACCATCCCGTGCACAGCAAGAGTGTTCCAGAAGGCCTGAAGAGCAAGCTCCTTTCCTGCTCCACTTCCTGCTGACATAAAGACAGTGGCAGGAACTCCTTCCAAAGCATGATTGGTCCATAACTGAACGGTTTTCGATAAAAATTCACTCATCCCCGTACTGATATTCCCGAAATAAACCGGTGAACCAAAAGCAATTCCATCATAAGAGATTAATTCATCTACTGTGGCTACAGGAAGATTTTTCAGGGCTGGGTTTTGTGAGGCTTTGACTAATTTGATATAAGGAACTGCATTATTTTCGCTTTCCATTCCTTTGGCTATTTCTTTAGCCAGTTCGTAAGTTCCACCATTGTCCGAATGGATAAGAACCAATATTTTAGCTTTATTTTGTGCCATGATGTGAGTGTTATGAGATAATAAAATTAAAATAAAAAAAAGACATAGTTTTTTCATTCTGAATAAGATATAGATTATATTTTGGATTAATCATGTAGTTATTACATTGATCATACAAAATTACTACTGTCGTTTTTATTAAATTTGCCAAAATATACATACAAAACGACAACATGAAATGTGGACTGATTGAAAAAACAGAAAGCCAGTTTGTAGATTCTATAGAAAAAGAAGCTTACGTATGGTGTGAAAACAACTGGAAACACGATGATTATGAACACAGGCATATTCGTGCCCAGCTTACATTTGTGGAAGAAGGTTATCAGTATTTTCATATTGACAGGAAAATTTATCTTGTCCCACAACATCATGTCATCTGGATTCCCTCAGAAAAAGCCCACAAGATTACTTCAGAGGCACAAACCGTTAATCTGATGGTATTTCTTTTCAAATCTGTTTTTGAAGATGAATTTTATCAGAATGTTCAGGTATTTGCCGTTCCCCCCGTTTTGAAAGAAATGCTTTTGTATGCCTCAAAATGGAACCAATCTCTGGATGAAAATGAAGAACAGGATATCTTCTTTAAGGCTATTTTAAAGAGTCTTCCTAATTTCTGCAGGGAAAGCAGCGGCCTGGAAATTCCTGTACCTACTGATACCAGACTGATTCCTGTATGCAACGAGATCAATTCTAATTTTAAATATAATCTGGATATTGATTCCTTAGCCGAAAAAGCACAAATGTCTGTGAGAAGTCTCCAGAGAATTTTTAAAAATGAAACAGGAATTACCTTACAAAAATACCTGCAGCTGACCAGAATTTTAAAAAGTATCGAATTGATAGATACCAGACAATATACCTTGAGTGAAGTAGCTTATAAAGTAGGATATCAAAGTCTTTCAGCATTCACATCATCTTATTTTGCGATTATGCAGAGAAAACCAAAGGTGAATAAAAATTAAAATTTTTAGATATAAATTATCATTTAATTCCAATATTTATTTTAGAATTAACACCCTATTAAGCTCACTTTTAAAACATCCCAGAATAAATTCTGTATAGTATAGCTGAGCATTTAAAGCTTGAGTTTTAGGATGCAGTTCCAGCTTCTTTGTAAGAATAATTTCTCCTTTATAAGAAAATGAAAAATAAGCGAAAACCTTATATCCTGAATTAATAATTGGAGTGCAGTAACCCGTGGTAGAAATAGACCAGTCGGATTCAAAAAGCTTTGCCACATTGAGAGCCATAGCCTGAGAAATAGCTTCTGCAGCTCCGTCATGATCATCAGGCCCAGGTCTGCTGACCTTCAGAAGTCTTACTTTTTCCGGCAGTGTATAAGTTGTCATACCGCCTTTGTAGAATAAAGGGGCATCCGGCATTTGTGAAAAAGCAAGCTGCAGACAACCGGAAGTAACACTTTCAGCGATAGAGACAGATTCATCAGCAGCTACAAGAAACTGACTGATATAATTGAGAAGATTCTGTTGAAATTCCATAATATTTTATTTTGTGAGGTTCATTTAAAACGGTCATACAAGAGACCAAAAAGCTGCTGAACAAATGAATACAGCAGCTTTCATGATTAAGTATGGTAAATGGTGTGAAAGGTGTTTTTATAACTTATTAAAATCTAAAGACATTTTCAACAAGGCTGTCTAAAACCTAATCTGTTTTACTGTTCTCAAGAATATCAAGAAACCTATTGATATATTCTTCTTCTTTCAAAACCTTATAATAAGCTGTTTTTGCGTATAAAGTAAAAGAAGGTGATTCAAACCTTACTTCTGTTTCCCTCTCAGTGGTAACCGATGTATTTTGGGAATGAAATTCACGGATATGAAGAATATACTCTTCAATGCATGTATTGATTGTTCCTTTTAGGACATCACATGTTGCATTCTTTTTGATCTTCTCCAAAGACTTGATCAGAAAAGCCGTCACTCCGTATGAATTGATTATAGGCGGAAACAGAGACTCATTCTCTATCATATTATTTTTATCATTCAACCCGGAATGCCGTAAGGTGTCGTTCTCAAATATCATATTCAAAAAATGGTATTAGTTATGGGAGGCTTTTAAATATTGCTCGAAATAATGGAGGTCATTTTTATCTTTAATAGACAGGTAAAACATGATTTGTTCCGGTTCTTTCAGTCCAATGCTCCTGAAGCAGTCAAAATGGGCAATGAGTGCCTGTATGTTTTCAATATCAATATCTTTCAGGATGATGAACAAAAGAAAGATGTTTTCTTTAATTTCTTTAGCATAAACAGCTGCTCCATCTTCAAAGCAATCTCCTTGATGGATTACTTTTACAAATTCTTTGTGCTTCAGGGTATTTATTATTTTCTGACCGTTCATACATTTTGATTTCATGGTTAAAATAAGCCTGTTATAAGCAAGCTATAAAGTATACTGTACCCTTTTAATCTCCCTGTTTTTCATTAAAATTAACAGATGTGTCGGTACTATCTGTCAGTTCCCAGTCTTCATTTTCGGTAATATAAATATTGTTGATCGCACTTACAAAAAATGGGTGAAGCAGAGTTTTTTCTCTATCATTTTCCAGTATAAATCCATCAATCTCATCCGGTTTTCTTACAGCGGAGTTGGTATTTTGGGATTCTGTGATTTTATCGGCCATAATATGAATATTTAGTTTGATTATTACAGCCCGTAACCGGCACTAAACAGCAATTTCAAAAATGAATACATTTATATTCACTTCAGTTAAGATCTTAAGAATAGTATTGAAAACTGCTATACCAAATGTACATAAGAATAACTCACTTTTTTATGATCTGAGTCATTAAAATCATATTTAATATAAAATTTTACGATCTTTTAAAGATAATATGCCATCTTTTTCCATTTTTTTTAAGTTTCTGATTACTGTTTCTACACGCAGGCCTGTAAGATTGGCGATCTGTTGGCGTGTAAATGCAATATGAAAACAATGATGACAGTCTTCATCATGATAGCTTTTAAGATAATCCATTAAGCCCTTCAGTCTCTGCATGGGATTTAGTGAAGCAAGGCTCTGCATCATTTTCAATTTATAATAAATTTCCTGTGAAAAACAGGCATTCATTTCAAGAGAAAGATGAGGATGCTTATCGATCATTTCCAGAAAATTATTTTTGGGAAGTCTTATAATTCTGGATGCTTCAAGACAAACTGCATTCACAGGATAATCCTGACTAAGAAAAAGCATTGCTTCCCCAAAGCTTTGATTTTTACCTAAAATATTATGAATAAACTCTTTTCCTTCTTCACTATAATTATTAAGCTTCACCTTTCCGCTACCAATCTGAAAATAATAAAGCGCATGATCTTCTTCTTTAAAAACAACTTCTTTTTTTTTATATATCCTGTCTTCTGCGCCATAGGAGTACAAAAGATTTTCATCAATATTCATGCAGCTTATTGTTTTCATAATTTCAATGGATTTTTTTAATGAAAAACAAATAATATGCCTGAAATAAGGTTAATATAGAATTTTACGATTTTCAATTCTCACAATTTTATCTCTTTCCATATGTTTAATCGTTCTTATAGCAGTTTCCACACAAAGCCCTGTAAGACTTGCCATTTGCTGTCTGGTTAAGGGAACTAAAAAAGAATAGGGACTCAGATCTTTTTGAGAACTTTTAAGATAATCCATTAGTCCTCTAAGCCGTATAGAAGGGTTTTGAGAAGAGAGACTCTGCATCATGATGAATTTATAATAAAGGCGTTCTGAAAGAAAACTGTTAACCTCCATATATAATTCCGGAGATTGATTCAACAGATTGAAAAAAGCAGATTTATGAAGTCTCAGAACACTACATTCTGTAATAGCTTCTGCATTTACCGGATATGGCTTTTCTATAAAAAGAATAGATTCTCCACAACTTTCCCCGTCTGATAAAATATTTTGAATAAATTCTTTGCCTTCCTCATTATAATTGTTGAGTTTTACTTCTCCTTTAACAATCTGGTAATAATAATTAGGAATGTCCCCTTCAA
Source organism: Chryseobacterium sp. T20 (assembly GCF_047345655.1). Classification (NCBI taxonomy): domain Bacteria; kingdom Pseudomonadati; phylum Bacteroidota; class Flavobacteriia; order Flavobacteriales; family Weeksellaceae; genus Chryseobacterium; species Chryseobacterium sp. T20. Next base: position 123,060 of record NZ_JBLFDU010000007.1, on the reverse strand, counting down.
AGAATATTACTTCTGAAGGGGTATAACGTCTGGTTTCTGCTCCCGCTGAAATCAAAATGTTCTCGTCGATAACCATAATAGCTTTTTTTGGAATTGTTTTCTTCTTCCTATCTTCCTAGTCTTAGTAAAAATATCATTGGTAATCGATTCTAAAATGCATGCAAAAACCGCACCTTAATTATTATTATCAATGTTAAAAAATGTTAAAAATTTCAACAACTTTAAGTCTTTTTGTATTTATTAGTTAAATATCATTACTGAAAACACAATTAAATTGCTTTTTTGATATCGTATTTTAAAAAAATTCAATTTCATCAATATGTAAGAACGCCAAACAATAAACCCCGATTCATTTGATTAGAACGGGGTTTTCAAAGTAATAACAGGAAAATCTGTTATTTTTTTGGTATTTTATTGTTACGGCTTTTTGTGATATATATAAGTTTTTTTGAAAAAACCGCACACCCTATATTGTACCGGAAGGGATTGGATTTATATTAAATAATCTGTCCGATTTTTGTGTTGATAAAGTAAAAAGGAGATTATGGTGAACCCATTTTCTTATAACTGGAGTCATGAATGCTTTATATTCCACTATTTCGCAAATTTCTTAGTTCCTGCAACACATAGTATCACTCCTACTGTTACGCCAACCATTCCCATACTCACCTGTTCATGAAGAAGCCAGGCAGCCAGGGCAAGGCCAAAGAAAGGTTGAAGTAACTGCAGCTGGCCAACAGTTGCAATTCCCCCTTGTGCTAATCCTTTATACCAAAATATAAAACCAATAAACATACTGAAAAGGGAAATATAAGCCATCCCAAACCATCCCTGAAAACTTACATTCTGAATATCATCCGGAAAATAAATAAAAAATAAAGGAATCATTACAGGCAGCGCCAATACCAAAGCCCAGGAAATCACCTGCCATCCGCCTAATGTCTTGGATAATTTAGCTCCTTCAGCATAGCCCATACCACATAAAATAACGGCAAGCAGCATCAGAATATCGCCAATAGGTGATGCTGATATTCCTTGTGAAACAGCATAGCCAATCACCAAAAGGCTTCCTACAATCGAAAAAAACCAAAATATAGGATGAGGTCTTTCACCACCACGCATCACACCAAATACGGCAGTGGCCAAAGGGAGCATTCCCAGAAATACAATAGAATGCGCTGAAGTAAGATATTGAAGCGCTAACGCAGAAAGAAGAGGAAACCCTACCACACAGCCAAGAGAAACCAATAATAATGGGATCAAATCTTTTTTGACAGGACGTTTTTCTTTTCCCAACCATAATACGATAAGCGCCAAGACTCCGGCAACAGCTGCACGAACAATCGTTACAAAAGTAGGACTCATTTCCATTACGGCTAATTTAGTAGCCGGCAAACCGCCACTAAATAAGACTACACCTATAAATCCATTGATCCAGCCACTTATATTTTCATCTTTTGATAATTGTTTTGTCATCATTTTATTCAAGCTTTTAATTAATATTCAAAATTAGAAAGGATAATTAAATAAACACAGTATCAGTTTTGTATATTTGCATGAGCACAGTTTAAAAATATGAGTAAAGAATTTTTATATACAGAAATTGCAGACGGAATTGCAGGACAGATCAGAAATGGTATTCTAAAGACGGGAGACAAGCTTCCTTCTGTGAGAATGCTATGCCAGGAACATCAGGTGAGCATGAACACAGCCAAGCGTGTTTTTCTGGAACTGGAATCCCAGTCTTTGGTAGAATCTAAACCACAATCCGGGTATTTTGTAAGCCAGCTGCTCTCTGCCAAACTTCCTTTACCCGAAGTAAGCCGTCCATCATTGATCGCCAATAATGATGAACCGGATGAACTGATCAGTAAGGTATATGAAAATATGGGTAAAAAAGATCTTACCTTTTTCTCTATTGGGATTCCATCAGGAGCTCTCTTACCTCAGGCCAAACTTAAGAAAGAAATTGTAAACGCCACAAGGGAATTAAAAGACGGTGGTACCGAATATGAAGAACTTCAGGGAAATCTGAAATTAAGAAGAATGATTGCTGTACGTTCCCTGCAATGGGGAGGAAATCTGAGCGAAAATGACCTGATTACCACCAATGGTGGAATGAATGCTCTTTCTTTCTGTTTAATGGCTTTAGGAAAACCAGGAGACACCGTTGCTATCGAAAGTCCTTGTTATCCCGGAATTCTTCAGCTTGCCAATGGTTTGGGGCTAAAAGTCCTGGAACTTCCTACCCATCCTACTACCGGAATAGAAATTGAGGCTTTAAAAAAATTAATGCCCAAAATAGATCTGTGCTTGTTGATTCCCAATTTCAATTCACCTTTGGGAAGCTGTATGCCTGATGAAAATAAAAAAGAAATTGTAAAAATACTTTCTGAAAATAATATTCCACTGATAGAAGATGATGTCTACGGAGATCTTTATTTTGGTTCCAGTCGCCCGAAATGCTGTAAATCTTTCGATAAAGACGGAAATGTATTGTATTGCAGCTCTATTTCAAAAACTTTAGCTCCCGGATATCGTGTAGGCTGGATTGCACCAGGAAAATATAAAGATAAAATTCTTAAGCTTAAACTTCTGCATTCCACTTCTTCTATTTCGATTGTGAATGAAGCTGTTGCCAATTTTCTGAAATCCGGGAAATACGAAAAACACCTTCAGCAGCTTCGCAGAACTTTACAGTTCAATTATCAGAACTACGTACAGACCATTGCGGAATCTTTTCCTGAAGGCACAAAAACCAGCCGTCCGCAGGGAGGCCTTTCTTTATGGATAGAATTTGATAAAAAGATTCGAACAACAGAATTATACGATCTGGCCATCAAACAGAATATCAGTATCGCTCCAGGAAGAATGTTTACTTTCCAGGAACAGTTTGAAAACTGCATGAGGCTCTGCATAGGTCTTCCATGGTCGGAAGATACACAGGCAAAACTCAGACAGGTTGGACAGCTTGCCAAAAAGATTTATTTAAAGTAAGGAAGATGGAGGCTGGAAGATTGAAGCTCTTTTATATTCACCAGAACTTCAATCCTCCTTCTTCCATCTCCCAGCCTTTCTTATTTATTATCCGGGATGAAATTTTTTCTCGCCAGCTCCTTTCTTACACGGCTCAGGCTCTCAGGAGTAATTCCGAGGTAAGAAGCAATCATCCATTGTGGAACTCTCAGGAGTAAATCCGGATACATTTTTATGAATTTCATATACCTTTCTTCTGCAGTCTCTCCCAATAAAGAGTTGATCCTGTTTTGAAGACTTCTGATATGTTTCTGAAGAAGAAAATCACTTCTTTCAATGCTATTCGGAAATTGTTCTACCAGCTTGTTGAAGAAATCAGGGTGAAGAAACAAAACTTCAGAATCTTCCACTGCTTCTATATAATAAATGGATTTCTCATTGAAATAAAGGCTGCTTCGGTCAGAAATCAGCCAACTTTCCGGAGCAAACTGTATAATATGTTCCTTTCCATTTTTATCAATGGAATACATCTTTATCAGCCCTTTTTCTACAAAGAAAATATGTCGGCAGATTTCGCCATACTGAAGAAGAAACTGATTTTTAGCAATTTTCTTTACTTCATAGTGCAGGCTACAGGTATTCACATTCTGAAGCGGAACATTTAAAACTTTGGCTAAATAATTATTTATATTCTTCATGATACAATCTGGCTTAAAGAAATATCCTGGTGTGAAGCACTGTTAACAGGTTTTCCGTTCTCTATGACAATCAGTTGCGGACTTTCGTGTCTAATCTCAAAATCTGCTGCTATTTTGTTAGAAACAGGTCGGTGTGCCAATAAATCCAGATAATATACATTCACCGGCTGGTCTGAATTCTCTATTTCTTTTTCAAAGTTTTTCAAAACTGTCCTGCTTATGAAACAGCTTGTAGAATGTTTGAATATCGCTATTTTATTCTGAAAAGAGTCTTCCATTGCTTTGGCTAGATCTTCTTCAGATTCTATCTTTTTCCAGAATGTTTTTTGGTCAGGGGTTTCGTCTTTACCACCGAATATTTTATCAAAAAAACTCATACATTAAATTGTTTTAGATGATGATCAAGATGTTTGTATTCTAAAAATGTCCAGTCTTTTTCAGTCATTGTACCGAATAATCTGTGGCGGCCCGGCAGGTTGTTTTTTTCACAAACTTCCCGGAATTCTTCCAGCGTTTTCAGCAGATTGGTTTTTGATACATCAAAATCACACTCAAAATTAACGATTAGTTTTTGAAAAGTAGGCATGTTTCTGGGAATTCCATTATTGAAAATATGCATTTCTATTTTAGTAAAAATCCCTACTGCCTCAAAAATGACATTAATACGGGGAAGTTCGAGCTTTCCCAAGGCTACCTGAAGAACTAAATCACAATGCTTTAGCATTTGACATACATTCATCTTTCCCCACTTTCCATGAGAATTTTCAGATAACAGAGAAATTCTGTCTTTAATTTCCTGATAGTATATAGGATTATTGAGACTCTTCCTTACCAACCTTTTTCTATCTTCAGATTTTCAATATGAGCAAAATGATGATTGCAGTGCCACACGTATAAAGCTAGGCTTTCTCTTAAATTATAATTTTTATTGTGCTCAGGATGATGGAAAGTTCTTTCAAACTGTTTATTGGTAAGGCTTTTAAGAAGAACTACCCATCTTTGGTGTGTTCCCTTCAACATTCTCATTGCCGGTTTTACGGGCATATGAAAACTGTCCTGAAGTTCCGCCCATTTCGCTTCATCATAAGGCTTTATGGTAGGATTTTCTTCTGTCAGCGCCAGTTTGAAACGGATAAAGCTGTTCATATGACTGTCAGAAAGATGATTCACAAGCTGCCTTACTGTCCAGCCTCCTTCTCTGTAAGGAGTATCCAATTGATCGTCTGTAAAATGTTCAATAAGATTCTTTAGCCTGCCAGGGAAGTCTTTGATTACTTTGATATAAGTATCCAATGTGATATCACAAATGTTTTCAGGCACTTCAAACGGGCCTATTGGAAACTTTTTTTTCTCTAAATCAATCATTGTTCAGGTTTTAATTTTTTAATTATTGCCAATTTGTATTATTCTTATTTGCTATAATAATTGACGGATATCAGCTTGCGCGAATTTATCAAAAATTCAAGAATATAAAGTGAATAAAGCATTAATTATACCGATAATGATTTTTGTGGTACCGATTTTTCATTAAAAAAGGCTTCAATTGTATAAACTGAAGCCTTTCTTAATTATAATAAAGGATTAATATCCGTGTAAATCAATACCTTCCGTTCTTTGCAGGGTTACTTTTCTACCCATTTTCTTTTGAATCACCCTGAAATGCTGCAATTCATCATCCGTCAGAATACTGATTGCAGTTCCTTTTTCATTGGCACGCCCTGTTCTACCAATACGGTGGATATAATCCAGTGGTGAACGCGGCAACTCGTAATTGATAACACATGGCAGAGATTCAATATGAATTCCACGCCCAATTAAATCTGTAGCCACCAAAATCTGAGCTCCGTTTACTTTAAATTCTTCCAGATTATTTCTCCTCGCTCCCTGTGACTTCTGGCTATGAATGGCCACCGCTTTTATTTTATTCTTTTTAAGTTTTTCTACCAGATTATCAGCAGATCTTGTAGACGAAACAAAAATCAAAGCCTTTTCTACTTTCTTTTCTTTGATCAGATATCGTAAAAAAGGTCCTTTATTTTCCGGAGCAACATGATAAGCCAGCTGTTCGATATTATCAATTTCAACTTCTTCTTTTTTAATCTCAATAATCGTAGGATTGATAGAAAGACGTTCTTTCATTTCTGAAACTTTATCATTCAATGTAGCTGAAAATAAAGTGGTTTGCTTCGCTACAGGCATCATGGCAAATACCTTATTCATTTCTTCACCAAACCCTAGCTGAAACATTTTATCAGCTTCATCAATCACCAAATGTTTAATTCCTGAAATACTTAATGCATTATGATCAATTAAATCCAGCAAACGTCCCGGAGTGGCAATCAAAACTTCCACTCCAAACATTCCCTTCATCTGTGGATTGATAGAAACACCTCCGTACACTGCCATCGTACGGACTTCTCTCTTTAGATTTTCTGTGAATGCCCTGAAAACTTCATCTATCTGAATAGCTAATTCCCTGGTAGGAACCAATATTAAAACCTGAACATTACGGTCTTTTTTAACTTCCGCATTCTGTAATTTTTCTAGAATCGGCATCACAAAACAAGCAGTTTTACCGGAACCTGTCTGAGCAATTCCCATCAGGTCCTTCCCTTGCAAAATGACAGGGACAGCCTGCTCTTGTATCGGGAATGGTTTTAAATACCCTAATTTTTTGACAGAACGAATAATATTGTGTGATAATCCTAACGATTCAAATGACATAAAAATACTTATTTCCTGCAAAGATACGCTATTGATATTTGGTGTAAGCCTCAAAATACAATAGGCTGCAGATAAACTTCAATTATTTAAAATTTTATGCCTTTCATTCAAAAACATTGAAAATTTATGTTGTCGATTTGTCCGATAATTCAGGTTTGGACAAATTTTTGAAGATTAGTTTTGTAAATTTATCAAAAATTCGAGAAATCAAAATATGAAAAAAGCGTTAATAATAGTCGATGTACAGAATGATTTTTGTGAAGGCGGAGCACTTGCAGTCCCTGGAGCCAGCGAAATTATTCCATACATCAATCTCCTGATGGAAGAAAATGAATATGATCAGGTAGTTCTTACACAAGACTGGCATCCTGCAGGTCATAAAAGTTTTGCAAGCAGCAATGGAAGAAAGGTAGGAGAAAGTATTATTTTAAATGGAGTTCCACAATTCATGTGGCCCGATCACTGTATTCAGGGAACTTTCGGGGCAGAATTCCATAAAGATCTGAACAGAGACAAAGTAACCCACATTGTACAGAAAGGTAAAAATATTGAAATTGACAGCTACAGCGGTTTTCAGGATAACAACCACTTTATGAAAACCGGTTTGGATGACTTCCTGAAGTATCATGATATCCAGCTGGTAGAAATTGTAGGTCTGGCATTAGACTATTGTGTTAAATTTACAGCACAGGATGCAGTAGCCAACGGATATGTAACCTGTCTTCATTTCAATGGAACCCGTGCAGTAAACGTAAAACCTGACAACGGCAGAGATGCCATCTATGAAATGATTGAAAAAGGAGTAACTGTGTTGGGTTAATTCTTTTTAATGATGAATTATAAATGATGAGTTATGAATTTTGGAATTCACAACTTACTACAATAAAAAAGCGCAGAAAATAATTCTGCGCTTTTTCTATAATCAGGACTCTGGCTTTCAACAGCCTCAGATACAATATATAATGATTGCAAGAATTCGGCATAATTCTTTATATTTGAAAAAACATTTATAATGAAAAAAATAATTCTATCTGCTGTAGTCTTTTTTGGTGTTTTTGCCAAGGCTCAGGATACAACAGATTCGCAATTCAAATATCTGGAATATGATATTGAAAAGATCCAAAATTTGTATAGAAACAATAAAGTGACGGTAAAAGAAGTTGTTGAAGCTTATTTTAAACGCATCAATGATATTGATAAAAATGGAATACAACTAAATTCTGTGATCTCCACCAATCCGGATGCTATTAAGATTGCTGACTCTTTGGATCATTTGAATTCAAAATTTAAAAATAAACCTTTATTTGGAATTCCTGTATTATTGAAGGATAATTAGATACGCATGATAAAATGCCCAATACGGCAGGTTCCCTGGCTTTAAAAAACTCTTTTCCACTACAGGATAGTTATCTCGTTAAAAAACTTAGAGATGCAGGTGCTGTAATCATTGGAAAAACCAATCTCAGTGAATGGGCAAATTTCAGAGGCCAGAAATCCACAAGTGGTTGGAGTGGGCTGGGTGGACTTACCAAAAACCCTTATATCCTAAATAGAAATACCTGCGGATCCAGTGCTGGTTCAGGGGTTGCTATCTCCTCCAATCTTGGCATAATAGCAATCGGTACAGAAACTAATGGATCTATCGTTTGTCCTTCCAGCTTCAATGGAATTGTTGGTTTAAAACCTACTGTCGGCTTAATTTCCAGACAAGGAATCATTCCCATTTCCAGTTCACAGGATACCCCGGGACCAATGGCAAGAACGGTGAAAGATATTGCCATAAGCCTTGGAACTATGGTAGGTGAGGATGAACATGATAAGAAGACCATTGGTAATACACCATTTCTACATAAAGATTATACCCGATTCCTTACTCTAACAGGATTGAAAGGAAAAAGGCTCGGATATGTAAAAGGAATTACCAAAGGAGCAAATAAAAAAGTGGACGATTTATTCTTACAAACATTAAAAATACTGGAAGCTCAGGGAGCCATAATTGTTGAAATAGAAAAAGATTGGATTTCCCCTGAAATTTCAAAAAGCTCCTTTGAATTGATGGTCAGTGAATTTAAGGATGATTTGAATGATTATTTAAAATCTTTAGGGAAAAATGCAGTAATAAAAAATATAGATGAATTAATCGCTTTTAACAAAAAGAATAAAGAAGAACTTCAATACTTTGGACAGGAATATTTAGAGATTTCAGCAAAAAGTAATGGAAAGAAAGATAAGGATTATAAAAAGGCTGTTACAATTGCCCAAAAAGGCAGCCAGCAAGGAATAGACTCTACAATAAAAAAATATAATTTAGATGCGATAATAGCACCTACTACTGCGGAAGCATGGAAAACGGATTTGAAAAATGGTGATAATTATGAAAATTTCTATTCAAGTTCCAGTGCTGCAGCTATTGCCGGATACCCAAGCATTACCTTACCAATGGGCTATATAAATAACTTACCGATTGGTATTTCTTTTTTTGCCGGAAAATGGGAAGAAGGTAAACTGATCAATATGGCCTATACATTTGAACAGAACAACCCACAAAGAAAAGTTCCTCAGTTTTTAAAAGAATAGCAAGTATATCATCAATTACAATATATCAAATACAGCTTTTAACTCTTGGTCTTTTATAATTGATTAATCGTCAGCTTATTTCAGGACGGGACATACAAAAAAAGCGCAGAAAATAATTCTGCGCTTTTTTATTCTTTACTCTCAAAAGTACTGTTTAAAGCATTTTAAGGTTGTTCACTTCCAGTTCTGTAAGGATTCTCCAGTGTCCTCTCTTGATATTCTTCTTCGTTAATCCTGCAAACATTACTCTGTCTAAAGATTCTACTTCGTATCCTAATCTTTGGAAAATTCTTCTGATAACACGGTTCCATCCGATGTGGATCTCAATTCCGATTTCATTCTTAGGTTTCCCTTCAATATATGAAATCTGATCAACCACAGCTACTCCTTCATCAAGACGGATACCTTCTGCAATAAGACGTAAATCTTCACCAGTAAGTTTTTTATCCAATGTTACATGATAAATCTTCTTAGCATCAAAAGATGGATGCGTCAGTTTCTTAGTCATGTGTCCGTCATTGGTCAGTAAGATAACTCCTGTTGTAGAACGATCCAGTCTTCCCACCGGGAAAAGTCTGTAAGGAGAAGCATTCGCTACAAGATCCATTACAGTTTTTCTTGCTTTATCGTCTTTTGTAGTAGAAATATAACCTTTTGGCTTATTCAAAAGTACATATACAGGTTTTTCAGGAGTAATGCTTTGTCCGTCAAAAACTACTCTGTCTGTTTTCTGTACCTGATATCCCATTTCAGTTACCACCTTTCCGTTGACTTCTACCAATCCCTGAGTAATCAGCTCATCAGCTTCTCTTCTGCTGCAGATTCCGGAATTAGCGATATACTTGTTAAGACGGATGCTGTCTTTATGAACGTCTTTTTCAATTTTATTCAGCCTTCTTTTCTGTACAAAAGATCTTGTTTTGTCATCATTTCTTTCTTCACCATTGGATGGTCTTCTTCCGTATTTCAGACTGCCTCTTTCATACTTATCTCTGGTATCGAAATTTCTTCCGCCTCTTTTAGGTTTACCGAAAGATTTTTTCTCATAGCTCTCACTTTTGTTCGTGATATAAGGTTTTCTTTCAGATTTTGAACCTGAATCTTCGTTAGAATTTTCGAAACTGTCTGTATTTCTTTTGAAAGGTTTCTTTTCAAATCTTGAGTTGGATCCCTGATGTTCTGGTCCTTTTCTTCCTCCGTCTTTAGAGAACGGTTTCTTAAAAGGCTTTGATCCTGAAGAATTTCCAGATCTGGAAGCACGAGAATCATCAGAACTTTTCTTGGTTGAAATTCTTGGTCTCTTTGGTCTGTCTGAATTATTATTATCTCTGCTCATTCTAAAAATTTCTGCAAAGATAGTAATTTAGTTACGAGTTAAAAATTAAGAATCATAACTTTGCACTATAGTTTACATTTTAACTTTACATAAAATAGAAGATGATAACAATATTAAACGATAATTTTTCACAGCTCAACGAGTTTCTTCACGAAAAAACTTTCAGTAAAATTTTCATTCTTGTAGATGAAAACACGCATGAATACTGCCTTCCTGTTCTTTTAGGAAATATGGAAACGGACCTTGGCTTTGAAATTTTAGAGATTGAAGCCGGAGAGGAAATGAAAAATATCCAGACAGCCAATCAGCTTTGGGAAATTCTTACAGAAATGCAGGCGGACAGAAAAGCGCTGGTTATCAACCTTGGTGGTGGTGTAATAACCGATATGGGCGGATTTGTGGCATCTACTTATAAAAGAGGAATACAGTTTATCAACATCCCTACTACCCTTCTATCGATGTGTGATGCTTCTATAGGTGGAAAGACCGGGATCGATTTGATGCACTATAAAAATATGGTGGGAACTTTTGCTTTCCCTGAGCAAATCTTTATTTTTCCCAAATTCTTAGAAACATTACCTTTTAAAGAATTAAGAAGCGGATTTGCTGAAATGCTGAAACATGGGTTAATTGCTGATAAAAATCATTGGGATCAGCTGACACAGATCCGTAAACTGGAAGTGGAAATGGTAGTCCCACATATTCAAACGTCTATGAATATTAAGCAGAATGTTGTGGATCAGGATTTCCATGAGCAGAACATTAGAAAAACACTTAATTTCGGGCATACCATAGGCCATGCGGTAGAAAGTTTATGTCTGCAACAGGAAAATCCAATCCTTCATGGTGAAGCTGTGGCTATGGGAATGATTGCTGAAGCTCATCTTGCTTACCTTGAAAACCTTATTTCTGAAGAAGATTCAAAAATAATCATTGAAAACATTCAGAGATATTACCCTTACCTTGATATCAGTGATTTTAAAGATGAAGATATTACCGCTTTACTATTGAATGACAAGAAGAATACCGACAGCAAAATCAATTTCTCTCTGCTTTCAGGAATAGGTTCTTGCATCTATGATCATCAGTGCAGCCAGGAAAATATCCTTGAATCTTTATCTTTTTATAGAAAATTGAACGATGCTTAACGTTTTTTTCGAAAAATAAATTCATTTTAAAACCTGTTTTTGACAAAATTGTCAATTTAGACCATGTCTAAACAAACATTTATTTAAAATCATAAAGAATTAATAATCAATAATTTATTTTAAAAATCACTTAAACACTAAGTGATTTTTTTATTGATTTTACTCATAAAAAATATTTTTGGCAAGCAATTTGAAAGATACTCTGCGTTCAACTGAAAAGCTGAACAAGTAGTAAAATTTAAAATTAAGAAAGAGTAAAATTAAAAAAATTAAAGTTATGAAAAAGTTAATTTTAGGATTAGCGTTAACTGCAGGAACATTCGCATTCGCTCAACAGACAGGAAACACATCTTCTAATCCGGTAACATTTGGAGTAAAAGGAGGTATGAACGTTTCTTCACTTTCAAAAGATAGTGGTCTTGATGATCAAAAATCTAAAATAGGATTCAACGCAGGTGTATTTGCCAACATTCCATTAGCAGCTTCATTCAGCGTTCAGCCAGAGGTTCAGTATTCACAATATGGTAATAAATCAAATTATACGTTAGGAAATACTAAGTTTTCTGCTTCTACCAAATTAGATTATATTACAGTACCGGTAATGTTCCAGTACAACCTGATTCCAAATCTTTATGTGGAAGCAGGACCGGAATTTGGTTTCATGGTAAGCGCTAAAAACAAGTTCAAAAATGAATCAAACGGAGATTCTAACACTACTGATAACTACAAAGACAATCTAAATACATTTAACTTTGGTATCGGTCTTGGAGCTGGATATTATTTCACTCCGAACTTAGGACTTACCGCAAGATATGTAGCAGGTTTAACAGATGTAGCGAAAAACAGACCTAGTGGATCTGATGCTACAAGAAACAACCTATTCCAGGTAGGATTAGCTTATAAATTTAAATAAGCTACTCATTCACTAACAAATTTTATATTCAATAGAAAAGAACAGATTAAAAAATTAATCTGTTCTTTTTTTATGTTAAAATAACAAAGTGTTGATAAAACAACAAAAATACATCCCAATTTGATGACTTATGAATTTGTTAAAAACCCATAAAGTCTTTATACAAGGGGTTTCCCGGCATATTGTTTGTTGCTTCTCGGACGTTAAACAACGTAAAAATTAAACTAATCTATGAAAAAGATTTTTCTAGGCCTGGCACTTATTGCAGGTACCTTTGCTTTTGCTCAAAGCACTTCAACTTCTACAGAAGCTACTACTCCATCCACATCTTCTTCTAAAATCAAATTCGGTTTGAAAGCGGGACTTAATGTTTCCAATCTTTCTAATATGAATATGAATTCAAAAGCAGGATTCTACGGTGGTGTTTTTGTGAATATTCCTGTCGCTAAGGATTTTTCAATTCAGCCGGAAGTTTTATATAGCGCTACGGGAGCTAAAGAAAAAGGAGGCAGTAATGCAAAACTTAATTTAGAATATCTTTCTGTACCGGTAATGTTCCAATATAAGGCACTTCCAAATTTCTATGTAGAAGCAGGTCCTCAATTTAATTTTTTAATTGATGCAAGGTTAAAGAAAAGTGAATCTACGGGCCTTCTTAAAAATGGAACTCAATCTTTCGATTTTGGAATCGGATTGGGAGCAGGCTACTATATTACCAAAAACATTGGGATAAATGTGAGATACACTGCCGGATTATCTGATATTGTAAAAACAAAATATCACTACGGATATGACAGAGAAGGATCTGTGAGAAATGGTGTATTCCAGGTAGGAGTAAATTACAAATTCTAAAGCTTTATTAAGCTTTTTTCATTAAGTTTTTATAATTAAAGTGGAGTCGGATTAAAATTAATCCGACTTTTTTAATACAATAGAAAAATTATTCTTCAAAAAACACAGTAAATAGTAGATTCACAGCATATTTAAACTTTGGCACACAGTTTGTTTCTTAATGAAAAGTTAAATAAAACTTAAAAACTATTAAAATATAAAACTTATGAAAAAGATTTTTTTAGGCCTTGCCCTAGTAGCAGGTACTTTTGCTTTCTCTCAGAAAACTTCAACTTCAACGGCTTCTGCTTCACCAGTTAGATTTGGTGTAAAAGCAGGTCTTAATATCTCTACTCTTTCTGATAATGACTTCAACTCTAAAGCTGGATTTTACGGAGGAGTATTCGCTAACATTCCTGTAGCTCAGGACTTCTCTTTCCAACCGGAAGTTATGTATAGCGGAATGGGAGCAAAATTTAAAGCAGACAGCGATGCTAAAGCAAACCTAGATTATATCTCTGTTCCTTTAATGCTTCAGTACAATGCTCTGCCTAACCTATACCTGGAGGCTGGACCACAGTTTAGTTTCCTTGTGAATTCAAAATTAAAATATAAATCAAACTCTACAGATGCCAAAGATGTTTTCAAATCATTTGACTTCGGAATTGGTCTTGGAGCAGGATACTATTTCACACAAAATATCGGAGTTACTGCAAGATATGTTGCAGGTCTAACAGATGTAGCGAAAAACAGACCTGATTTATCTGAAGATAAAGCGAAAAACGGAGTATTCCAATTTGGTTTAGCTTACAAATTCTAAAAACAAACTTTCTATTCAATACAAAGCCGGATTATAGTAAATCCGGCTTTTTTATTGTTTGAATATTTTTTGGCAAGAAATTTGCGTATTGAATAGTTGATTGTACTCTATTCCGGAAATTTCCAACTTACGGTCTTGTTTTTTACAATGAGTATGCTTTGATTCAGTTGATATTCAATTGAATATCAAAATTAAAATCTAACTATTACCATTAACTTTTAACGAGAACTGTGTCAGGTGGGCTGGACATTAGAGTGCACAACAGAATATGAAATATATTTTGTTTTATCATTTAAATACATTTTGATTTCAATAGAAAAAGTCAGGTTTATTAGTTTAAGCCTGACTTTTTCGCATCCGCATGATTTTTATCACTTCTTATCTTTATGGCAGATAATTTGCCATAACCAGAAAATAAAACTTAAATCATGAAAAAAATTTTTCTGGGACTTACACTTGTTGGCTCTTTTTTAATGAATGCTCAGGAAAAAGAACAGTCTCCCACCAAACCATCTTCAGTAAAATTCGGGATTAAAGCCGGTTTTAATGGGTCTACTTTCAGCAGAGGGGAAAGAAACGAAGTTGATAATAGCGAAAAAATCAAAGCTGGTTCACATATTGGAATATTTGCCAATATTCCTATTGCTGAAAAATTCAGTGTACAACCCGAACTTCTTTTCAGCCAGCTAGGCTCAAAAACGGAAGATCTCTTTATTCATGATTCCGGAGATTATTTTACGAAGCAGGAATATGAGTACAAAACTAATTTAAACTACCTTACTCTTCCTATTATGGTTCAATACAATATTCTTCCTCAATTGTATGTGGAAGCAGGACCTGAATTCGGTTTACTTCTGGGAGGGAAAATAGAAGGGGACGGAAGAAACGAAGTAAGATACGATAATACAACGACTGTTAATTCTGAGAGTTTCTCCGATAAAATTTCAATGAAATTATATAATAAATTCAATTTTGGAATTGGAATTGGTGCAGGATATTATTTTACTCAAAATTTTGGAGTGACTGCAAGATTTACAGCCGGTATAACAGGAATTTTCAAAAATGATTACGGGAGTAAAGTCAGAAATAATGCGCTTCAGCTTGGAGTGGCTTACCGCTTTAAATAGAGATATTTATTATTTTCAAAACTGATGCCGGGCTTTTAATAGTCCGGTATTTTTATTTCTATTCTTAAAAATAACCCGGAAGACCTATTAATTCTTGAAAAAGCTAATTCAAGTTCAAAATTTTTTATCATTTCAATTATCAACAATAAAGCCTATTGAGCATTCAACTATTTTCACAAAATATTCAGTTTACAACATATTTATTCATCAAAAAGGGATAAATGATTTAAAAAAAACTTTACAAAAACAGTCTAAAAACCCTTATAAACAGGCATTTTTCAACTTTGGCAAGCAATTTGCAAAATAATTCGAGTCTGATTGAGAGATCATCCGACACACAAATAGTAAAATTAAAAATTAAAATTATGAAGAAGTTATTTTTAGGATTAGCATTAACTGCTGGTACGCTAGCTTTTGCTCAGGAGACAGAAACAAAGACAGAAACGAAAACAGTAAATGCATCACCACTAAAAAAAGATGTTCAGCCTATTAGATTCGGGATCAAAGCAGGGGGAAACTCAGCGTATTTCAGCCAGCAGAAATTTGGAATCAACACTCAACAATTAGGTTTCCACGCAGGTGTATTCGTTAATATTCCAATTTCTAAACAATTCAGCTTCCAGCCAGAGGTATTGTATAACCAAATGGGTGCAAAAGATGTAATGTATTCTACAGAAACTGACAATGGAGTAACGAATGTAAAAACTAAAGTACAGAGCAGAGTAAAAATGGATTACATTTCAGTTCCATTAATGGTTCAGATGAGACCTACTGACAAGTTCTATATTGAAGCAGGACCTGAATTCAGTTATTTCATTAACGGAAAAAATAAAGGAGAATCTACTGTGGCAAGCACTACAGGAGGTGTTACAACAACTACATCAAATTCTCACTCTACAGATATCGACAAAGATATGATCAACAAATTCAACTTCGGTTTAGGCCTTGGTTTAGGATATGATATCACTTCCAATATCGGTATCAATGCAAGATATGTAAACAGTTTAACAAAGATTGATAAAAGCATGTCTGCCGCTGAAAACAACAACAGAGTGTTTCAGTTAGGTGTGAATTATAAATTCTAATCAAAGAACCAATTTTTTAACCCTAAGTGCAGAGCAATCTGTACGTATAAAATAGCCGGAAGTATATCTTCCGGCTATTTATATTGAAGTATAATAGTAATAGTTTTATTCGAATATTCTCGGATCATCACTGATGACACCGTCTATTCCCATCTCTTTTAACTCTTTTAATCTTTCTTTGGTATTCACAGTCCATGGGATTACTTTCATGCCCAAAGAATGGCATTCCTGTACTAATTGCGGGGTCACAAGACTATGTTCAGGGCTGTAAATAGTAGGAGTAAAACTCAGGAACTTCATATCTCCGGCTACTCCACTCAGGTGATCGGGATACATTTTGAACTTTTCTACAGGAATATTTTTAAAATAAGCCTGCTGCTGAGCCAGCTTTTTATCATCTACCTTTTCCACCAATAAAGCAGTCATAATTTTAGGATATTCTTTATGAAGAATTTCCAGTGTTCTTGGATCAAAAGACTGAATGACCACTCTGTCCTGAATCTTTTTTTCTACAATAATTTTCATCATCAGATCTACAAACTCCTTCGGTTCCGGATGAAATATATTATCAGAAAAAGGACGGGTTTTCGTTTCTATATTGTAAAAAGGCAACGGTCTTTTCAATTCACGGGCATAAGCTTCAGATGCATCAATGACGTCAGAAAAGAGAGGTTTCTGAACTTTTATTTTCTTTTGATCCGGATAATTATTCAATTTTTTTAATCCTACGTCAAATGTTTTGATCTTTGCGTAAGTCATTTCATATATTTTGTAATAAAAACCTGAATCTTTGGGAATGTAAGTTCCATCCGGTTTTGTAACCAGTTCCGGTGAAAGAAAAGCATCATGGGAAAGAATCACTTTTTTATCCTTGGTGATGGCCAGATCCATTTCCAGAGTTGTCACATTCATTTTCAGGGCATTCTTCATTGCCGGGATCGTATTTTCGGGGTAAAGAGATTTTCCTCCGCGGTGTGCCTGCTTGTCAAAAGACTGCGAAGAATACAGTTGGGTAAATACCAGAAAAATACCCATAAAAAGTGCGTTTTTCATATCCTGAAGTTTTAATCTGACAAAATTAAAACTCCTTTATATATTGAATACTACAGGAATATTAAGCTTTTGCTACATTTAAACAACAAAAGAGCCGGATTACAAATCCAGCTCTTCTATTTTGATATTTTTTAGATAAAGAGATTAATTGAATAAATCTACTTCTTCTCCTTTTCCTACTGGATATTCTTCTGTAAAGCATCCGAAACAGTGGTTAGCTGATCCTAAAATGTCTTTCAGGTTGTCTATGCTTAAAAACTCTAAGGAATCTACTCCCAGATAATTCTTAAGTTCTTCCGTAGTCATATTTGCAGAGATCAAATCATCTTTAGACGGAGTATCAATTCCCAGATAACAAGGAGCGATAATGGGTGGAGAAACACTTCTGAAGTGAATCTCTTTTACACCTGCATCTTTTAAAATTTTAACCAATCTTTTAGATGTTGTTCCACGAACAATAGAATCGTCAATAATGACTACTCTCTTATCTTTCATCTCAGAAATAATCGGGTTCAGCTTAAGGTTCACTACCCTTTCTCTCATTTCCTGTGTAGGAACGATGAAACTTCTTCCGATATATCTGTTTTTGATTAAAACCGGACGGAAAGGTATTCCTGAAGCTTTAGAGAAACCAATAGCAGCCGGAACTCCGGAATCCGGAACTCCAATCACCAAATCAGCATCTACAGGAGCCTGTTCCCAGATTTTCTCTCCAGATTTTTCTCTGATCTCGTATACATTGATGTTTTCTAAGGTAGAGTCAGGTCTTGCGAAATAAATATATTCGAAAGAACAGATTCTCTGCTTACCTTTCGCTTCATCCATCATATAAGAATGAAGTTTCCCAGGTTCGTTTTCATTGGTATAAATGATCTCACCCGGAAGAATATCACGTACATACTGAGCACCTACAGCATCCAATGCTACAGATTCTGAAGCTACTACATAAGATTTCTCATCAATAGCTCCCAATACTAACGGACGGATACCGTTAAAGTCTCTGAATGCAAAGAATTTGTTTCTGGTCATCCCTACTACAGAATAAGCTCCTTCGATCTTTTCCATGGTTGCTTTAATAGCTCCACGAAGACCTAAATCAAGGTTTTTCTGGATCAGTCTCAGGATTACTTCAGAATCGGAAGTCGCTCTGAAAACTACACCTTCAGCTTCTAATTCTGCTTTTAATTCTTTGGCATTGGTAAGGTTACCGTTGTGTGCTATAGAAAGTATAATCTGGTCATATTCGTTTTTCGCGAAAAATGGCTGGAAATTATATTTCTTTTTATCTCCTGCAGTGGTATAACGGGTATGCCCAATTGCAGAATTTCCCATAAAAGTCTCAGGTTCCTGAATTTCTTTATAAACATCCAAAACCAGTCCTTCGTCTTTCATGTTTGTGATTCTTCCATCCTTTAAAACGGAAATACCACAAGCCTCCTGACCTCTGTGCTGTAATGCAAAAAGACCAAACTGTGAAAGAGAGAAAGTATCCAGATCATTATCCGAATACATTCCGAAGATCCCACATTCTTCATTAGGAGCATCCAGTCTTTCCTCTTCCTGAGTTCTGAAAAGATTCCTTCCGTAAGTCTGGGTTTCAAACTGTTTTAAATATTCACTTTTATGAATGTCTAAACTTTTCATTTCTATTTTTTCTAATGATTAGAAGTTAGATATTAGATGTTAGAAATTAGTCTAAGTTAACTTCAATTATAATTTTAAACTTGCCTTTAATGAATAAATCATTTTTTGAATTTCAGCTAAAAGTTCCTTTAAAGGAGCTATTTTCATTTCAGATATAAAATTTAAATCAATCAGTAACTGAAGTTGAGTTTGTAGCTCATAAGTAGAACCAAACGCAATTCCAAGGAACTGATAAAATTCATTTTTATTATTTCTTCCGGCTCCCTCAGCAATATTAGATGGTATCGAAACTGCACATCTTCTGATTTGAGATTGTAGTCCGAATTTTTCCTCCGTGGGTAATTCAGCAGAAATCAAATAAACTTCTTTCACCAAAGCCATTGATTTTGTCCAAACCTTCAAATCTTCTATCCGATGTGATTTCATCCTAATTTCTAATATCTAACTTCTAATTTCTGAAATTATTTTGCAAGTAAGTTCTTCAATCGGTTGTAGATTTCAACATAAGCCTCAGTAACTTCTCCTAAGTCTCTTCTGAATCTGTCTTTGTCTAATTTCTTCATAGTATCTTTATCCCAAAGTCTGCAAGTATCAGGAGAGATTTCGTCTGCTAAGATGATTTCACCGTCTGAAGTTTTACCTAATTCGATTTTGAAATCTACCAGGATGATATTGATTTTGTCAAACAGGTCGATAAGGATATCATTGATATCTGAAGATAACTCATACATCTCGTCAAGTTCTTCGTAAGTAGCTGCTCCTAAGAAAACGGCATGGTGATCATTGATAAGCGGATCTCCCAATTCATCTTTTTTATAGCAGATATCGAAGATCGTTACCGGAGATTTAATTCCTTCTTCCACTCCTAATCTTTGTGCCATACTTCCTGCAGAGTAATTTCTTACTACCATTTCCAAAGGAATGATAGATACTTTTCTTACCAGCTGCTCTCTTTCGTCTAATTTTTGGATGAAATGAGTTTTGATCCCTTTTTCATTTAAATATTCAAAAATAAGAGTTGTGATCGCGTTGTTCATTTCCCCTTTAAGGTCTACCTGACCTCTTTTTTGAGCATTAAATGCTGTAGCATCGTCTTTGAAACGTACTACTACTTCATCAGGATTATCGGTTGCAAATACTTGTTTTGCTTTCCCCTCGTACAACATTTCTTTCTTTTGACTCATAATTTTACTTTCTAAATTG
Organism: Chryseobacterium sp. T20; assembly: GCF_047345655.1. Lineage (NCBI taxonomy): Bacteria > Pseudomonadati > Bacteroidota > Flavobacteriia > Flavobacteriales > Weeksellaceae > Chryseobacterium > Chryseobacterium sp. T20. The sequence continues at coordinate 102,925 of NZ_JBLFDU010000007.1, read as the reverse complement.
TAGTTAGATTTATTGATTTATTTTATTATTATTCCTGTTAAGACAGCCAGTCCAAAACTCAGCAGTGTACCAATTAATACATATTCTGTAAGCTTTCTCTGTTTTGCCTGTGCAAGGTCGCTGAATCTGAAAACAGATTTGGCAGCCACCATGAAACCTACGCCTTCCCAGTGATTCACCATGATAAAAGTGAAGACCAGCAGACGTTCTAAAATTCCGATATATTTTCCGGCACTTGATAAAGATTCGGTTTGAATTGTGTTGGGGCCATCCGGAGCAGGCGTCCATGATGACAATAAGATTTTGATAAAAATAGAAGCTGGTGTTGTTAAAAACAGTGCCGCCATAATTATCTTTAAAAATTCCTGATTCTGTAAAAATCCAAAGCTGAATTCCTGGAAATATAAAGAAACTCCGCCAATCACCAGAACATGCAGCAACTGATCTATGAAAAACCATCTTTTCTTAGTCTTTACATTCTGGAAACTAAGCTTCGCTGCATCAATAATAAAGTGAGTAATTCCCACCAGAACAGCCACCCACCAAAGTTGAAGATCCCAAAGAAAAACAAGACTTAAAATGGTGTGAATCAGAATATGAATGTATAAAAACTTACTTTTTAGTTTATAGTTTTCCTTATCTGCAACCCATGAATTTGGCTGAAGTATAAAATCTCCGAGTAGATGTGCCAATATGAGTTTGATAAAGATCATGCCTATAGTTCTGAGATTTTCTTTCTGAAATACTGATTGGTTTCCACGATAAGCTCATAGTTGGCTCGTTTCAGTCTTTGGCTTACCGAAGACTGTGAAATAGCAAATCTCTTAGCAAGATCTTCCTGTGTGATATCCTGATTCATGATCATTTCATGAATAATCTCTGCCGTAGCCATCGTCCAGTTATCAAAATCCTTGGACGACCATTTCAACAGAATATTAAGATCCCTGTCTACCGGATCACTGGAAGTTTTAATAGCAACCGTATGACCGTCGCTTTTAAGATCATTAAGCAGTCTTCCGGAATTCACATAAGCTGTACCGTTAGATTCAGTGATTTTCTCAGAAGAGAAACTTTCCTCACCAATACCTATGGCCATTCTTACATCCAGATTTTCGACACTTTTAATAAGAGATTTTATGGCTAGAAAACGCCAGAAAACGTCATCAATTTTGCACTTGAACTGAAACTCATCTCCCCTGTAGATTTCCCATGTGTGAGGAGCGCTTCCCCATTTTTCGAGAAGATGTTTAAGTCTGGTAATCCAAACTTCAGTGTCCGCATGCTGTGAATTTATAATATCACCGGTAATGACCGCTATCATACTGCAAATATAAGCATAATTACTTATATATAAAAAATATAAGCAGAAACACTTATAGATATTCATTATTAGCGAATCAGCTTATATCAATGATACAGTAAACATAAGGTTTTTAAGACGTTATATAAAACTTCAAAATTACAGAAATGCAAAAAAATGTTCGATCTTTTATTATTATATTTACTTTAACTCTACTTTTTTCATTTTTTTCAGGCAAGAAGCTGTTCCTGCTATCCGCTCATACTCCTCGCGCCATCGCTCTCCCACACTCAAACCCAACTGCGGGGTAACCGCTACTATCAGGGCTAAGAAAGTCAGTGCGAGCAAAACGAAGCCATCTCTTGAATTATTTCTACACCCTATAAAAATAAACCTAACAGGTTTTTAAAACCTGTTAGGTTTGGCTGATAGTATTTAAATCTGATGTTATTTACTTTTTAATAAACTGATGCGCTTTCTCATCAAGCTTTAAGAAATATATTCCTGTAGAAATTCCCTGTACAGAAATACTTTTCTTAAACCTGAAAGGATCCTTCTCCGTATAAATCACTTTCCCGGAAAGGTCTATAATCTGAGCCGCTTTTACCCTTTCCATTTCTTCCTTCACATAAAGATGATCATCAACCGGGTTCGGATAGATGGTAAACTCATTATTAATAGTAATCAGTTCCGCTGTAGACAATGTACCACCCAGATTCTGACAGTAATTGGACGGATAAGAATCCCATTCACTGATAGTAAATGTATCGTTAGGCTGATTGACTGTATTCTTTCTATATAAAGATACATTTCCGTTGTTATTGGTTGTATATTTTACTCCGATAGCATCTACTGTAACCGTTTTATTATAAGCTAGCTCAACATAGTTTCCGCCTGCAAACATCATAGGATCAGAAGCCGTTACAAATCTAGCCTGGCCAGCGGTATAACATAACAGAGTACCTTTTGGATTCAGAATAACAAAAGTTTCGTTATTCCCTACTTTACCTTCCAGTTCGTAAGTATCTCCACTGTAGATAGCTCCTGAAGAATTATTTTTAAACTGAATATTAATCCTGTAATTATTTAAATTAACTTCATGCCCTGTTTTATTAACGATTTCCAGAGCATTATTCTTTATAAATTCCGTATTCGTTCCCGATATATATTTCGTAATCATAAGATCCGGAGCATATGAATCCGAAGCAATCGTTGAAGCTGTCAATGTATTGCTGAACGGAGATTCCAGATATGCTTTATCAAAAGCTTTCACTGTAAAGGTATAAGTAGTTGAAGGATTCAGATGATCTATACTTATGGAATTCCCTTTGGTAACCGCAACAGGTGTCGTTGATCCGTTCATATAAACTCTGTATCCTAAAACATCAGTATCGGGAGAAGCGGTCCAGTTCAAATTGACAAAATAAGCATTCTGCTGGGTTGAAACCAATGATCCAGGAGCAGCGGGAGCAACATTATCCGGCGTTTCGGACCAGATCATATCAATCCACTCAGGATGGTCAATGAATGGATTTCTGTTTTTCTGTATGGTATAGATCGTATTGTTCCGGTCAATTTCTCTCTGCGAAACAGGATCTGCAGCACTCCATTGTTTCAGCATAGCAATATAAGCAAGATCAACTGCTCTTTCTTCCGTTCCATCCAATGGACACTGATCGGTTACCGGAGTAAGATTAGCTGAAGTAGTATAAGCCGTATTGAATGAACCTAATTTCCCTTCATATCGTACTGCAAAATATAGCAATGACCTCGCGATATCACCTTTGAATTCATTAATAGGTTCATACACTCTTCCCGTATAAGGGTAGTTTGGAATGGCTGCATTAGATATTCTTGAAGTATTGGAAAAAATATAATGATTCGTATTATTTCCTATCCCATAAGGATAATTGCTTCTTCGCTGATTGATATAACCATCAACAGGAATAATAAAGTTCAGATCCGAATACATAGGATAATCACTGATGGATGAGCTTGTACTGAATGTACTTTGTGGCATCATATGTTCCCTGTTGTATCCCTGACCTTCCGCACCTACACCTGCTACCATCTGATCTACAGTGTATTCATAGGAATCAGGCCCAGAAGGAATTTCAGAATAGATATCCAGCAAATATTGAGTATTGGAAGCATCGTGATCATAATATTTATCCAGATCAGTCTGCCCATATAACACCTTAAGATCGTCATAATGCCAGTTGACCATCTTTTCCGAAATAATATCGTGAAGCTTTGATTTCAGAGCATATCCTGTCAGTCCGGAAGTTCCGTCGTAATATCCGGCAGGAGCCTGCGCAGCAATATAAGAGGAAATTAAAATGATAGGAAGTAGAATTTTTTTCATGCTTTAAAAATTGGGGAACTAAAATAGTGAAATAAAAACCGGAAAAGGCTGAATATTTTATTAAGAAAGTATTAATTCTCAAAATATAAAAATTTGAAAATTAAAGGGATTACCCTTTAGATATTACGATTGAAATAATTTATTTTAGCATTCCATCAATTTGGTTATCTTTGGGAACTAACTATTATTATATGAATACAGAGACTATTGACAACATCAAAATGATAGCGGAAACCGCTAGAGAATTCGCAGAAAAGAACATCAGACCGAATATTATGGAATGGGATGAAAGCCAAACGTTTCCAAAAGACTTATTCCACCAATTGGGTGAGATGGGTTTTATGGGAATTGTAGTTCCTGAACAATATGGAGGTTCCGGCTTAGGGTATCATGAGTATGTTACTATTCTGGACGAAATTTCTCAGGTTGACCCATCTATTGGTCTTTCTGTAGCAGCACACAACTCACTTTGCACCAACCATATTTATGAATTTGGAAATGAAGAACAAAGACACAAATGGCTTCCTCAGTTGGCTTCCGGAAAAGTAATCGGAGCTTGGGGACTTACAGAGCACAACACAGGTTCTGATTCAGGAGGTATGTCTACTACAGCTGTAAAAGATGGTGATGAGTGGATCATCAACGGAGCTAAAAATTTCATTACTCACGCTATTTCAGGAGATATTGCCGTAGTAATGACAAGAACAGGAGAAATAGGAGCTAAGAATAACTCTACTGCTTTTGTTTTAGAAAAAGGAATGCCTGGTTTTACTTCTGGAAAAAAAGAAAATAAACTGGGAATGCGTGCTTCTGAAACAGCAGAATTAATTTTTGATAACGTACGTGTACCGGATTCTCATCGTTTAGGAGAGGTAGGCGAAGGTTTCAAGCAGGCTATGAAAGTTTTGGACGGTGGTAGAATCTCTATTGCTGCATTAAGTTTAGGTACTGCAAGAGGAGCTTATAAAGCTGCTTTGAAATATGCAAAAGAAAGACATCAGTTTGGAAAACCTATTGCAGATTTCCAGGCAATCAACTTTATGTTAGCAGATATGGCTACAGAAATTGATGCTGCTGAACTTCTTATCCAAAGAGCATCTACGCTTAAAAATGCAAAACAAAAAATGACAAAAGAAGGAGCTATGGCTAAACTATACGCTTCTGAAGCTTGTGTAAGAATCTCAAACAATGCAGTTCAGATCTTCGGAGGATACGGATATACAAAAGACTTCCCTGCTGAAAAGTTCTATAGAGACTCTAAGCTTTGTACGATTGGAGAAGGAACTTCTGAGATCCAGAGACTGGTAATCGGAAGAGATATCACGAAATAACATTTTAAAATCCCAATACAAATGATTAAACAGGCACTTTTAGGTGAATTTCTGCATGAAGCTGAAAACACCAGAAAAATTTTACAGGCAATCCCCGATAGCGCACTGGATTGGAAACCGTCCGAAAAAAACTGGACAACCGGTCAGCTTGCCTCTCACATTGCTGAAGTATACAATTGGTACGAATCCACTTTCAATAAGGATATTTTTGATATGGGTACGTATAAGTATGACAAAGGAGATATTTCCAAAGCGGAGAATATCCTTGCAAAATTTGAAGAAAATGTTGCCAACGCACGGAAAGTTCTTGAAAACTCGGATGAAAACACTTATTTCAATGAGTGGAAAATGGAAATGGATGGAAATGTACTTTTCCCTCCTATGCCAAAGGTTCAGGTGGTAAGAGCTTTTCTTTATAATCATTTGTACCATCACAGAGGTGAGCTGGTGGTTTATCTAAGATCAACCGGAAATAAAGTTCCCGGACTTTATGGTCCTACCGCTGATGATAAAATGTAATTAAAATTAGATAAATTAAATATAGTAAGCTGTTTCATTTTGAAACAGCTTTTTTTGTAGACCAAATGAACGATACAGCAATATTTTCAAATTTAATTTAACAACATTATTCATATATAATTAAATAATCAATAAGTTGTATTGACTCTTTTTGATAAATTAATAAACAAAATACGTATATTTAATTTTTTTCAAATTAAAACACATTTCATCACTTTCACTTTTCTTTTATTAATCAGCTTTTTCAATTATACTCAATGCACTGCATAATATATTATTTACAAAGTCTAAATTTTCCTTAAAAAATTTTGTTTTTCGTAATATATTTTTTATTAGATTTGATATTCCACAATCAAATTTAATATTTAATATGAAAAAACAATTAACGCTGATTGGAATGCTCCTTATTTCGGGTATTTCTTTCGCACAGACTGACCGTCTTTGGTCTGAAGGTTCAAAAAGAACTTCATCAGAGATCTTTGCAAACAAAACCAGCATCAGCAATCCTAAGGTATACAACCTGGATATCAACGGATTGAAAAACATTCTGGCAAAAGCTCCCAAAAGACTGGCTGCAGGCGAAAAATCAGAACTCATCATCTCTTTTCCGAATTCTGAAGGCAGAATGGAAAATTTTAAAGTGAGGGAGAATTCCAATTTTGCCCCTGAGTTGGCAGCAAAATATCCGGATATCAAATCCTACGTAGGACAAGGTCTGGATGATCCTAATTCCACAGTCTATTTCAGTGTTTCTCCACTAGGACTGTCATCTATGGAAATTTATGGTGATAAATCGGCTGTTTTCATCGAGCCTTACACCAAAGATCTTTCTTCGTATGTAGTGTACAGAAAATCTGACAAAAAAGATGATCTTAACAAATTTGAATGTACCGTAGTAGATGCTGCACAGAAAGGAGTTTCCAATTCTGCTCTTGCGGCAAGACCTAATGCTGACGATGCTAAACTGAGAACATTCAGACTGGCATTATCCTGCACAGGAGAATACACCACTTATTTCGGAGGTACAAAAGCTCAGGCTTTAGCAGCAATGAATACCACCATGACCCGTGTAAACGGTGTGTTTGAAAAAGATTTCGCTGCAAGAATGGTTCTGATCGCTAACAACGACGCTGTTATCTACACCAATGCTTCTACAGACCCTTATTCTGCTGCTTCAGGAATGAGCAGCTGGAATTCTCAGTTGCAAAGCACTTTAACCTCTGTAATTGGTGAGGCCAATTATGACATCGGACACTTGTTCGGAGCTTCAGGAGGTGGAGGAAATGCAGGATGTATCGGGTGTATCTGTACAAACGGATCTAAAGGAAGCGGTTATACTTCTCCGGCAGATGCCATTCCTTCAGGAGATAATTTTGACATCGACTATGTAGCTCATGAAATGGGACATCAGTTTGGAGGAAACCACACTTTTTCTCACGGAAATGAAGGTACAGGTGTAAACGTGGAACCAGGATCAGGATCAACCATTATGGGATACGCAGGAATTACCAGCCAGGATATCCAGCCGCATTCTGATGCATTTTTCCATGCGGTAAGTATCCAACAGATTACCAATAATATTAAAGCTAAAACCTGCTCTGTTAATACCAATACAGGAAATTCCATTCCTACGGCTAGCGCAGGGTTGGATTATACCATTCCAAAAGGAACACCATTCGTACTGACAGGTACAGGAACGGATGCTGACGGAGATTCTTTAACCTACATCTGGGAACAAATGGACAGCGCTTCTTCTTCTCAGACGGGAGCAAGCTCTGCAGCAAGCGCTACAAAAGCTTCTGGACCTAACTTCAGATCATGGACTCCTACCACTGCACCTGTAAGATATTTTCCTAGAATGGCATCTGTTTTAACGGGTGCAACTACTACAGCTGGTTCTGAAATCACAGTAGAAGCCCTTTCTTCAGTAGCCAGAACATTAAACTTCAGATTTACCGTTCGTGATAACAAGGCCGGAGGTTCCGGAAATAATTCTGACGATGCGGTAATCACAGTGAATGGAACTGCAGGACCGTTTAATATTACTTCTCAGAATTCAGCGACTACTTACACAGGAGGAAGTTCTCAAACTGTAACATGGAACGTGGCAGGAACTACCGCTAACGGAGTAAATGCGGCCAATGTAGATATTCTTTGGTCTACGGACAGCGGAAATACATGGACAACTCTATTAGCAGGAACACCTAATGATGGCTCACAGGCGGTAACCATTCCAAATTCTACGACAACAACGGGAAGAATTATGGTAAAAGGATCGAACCACATTTTCTTTGATGTCAACAATGCCAACATCTCTGTCAATGCAGGTTCAGGAACTCCTGACACGGTTGCTCCTACAGCTCCTACCCTTGCTGCTTCAGGAACTACTGCTACAACCACTAACCTTTCATGGTCCGGAGCTACAGATAATGTTGGAGTTACCGGATATGATGTATACCAGGGAGCTTCATTAATTGGTTCTACAGCCTCTACTACATATACTGTAACAGGACTTTCACCAGCAACTACGTATTCTTTCTCTGTGAAAGCAAAAGATGCAGCTGGAAATGCTTCGGTGTCAAGTAATACAGTGAGTGTGACAACTCTTTCCGGAGGAACAGTTACTTATTGTTCTTCTTCGGCCTCAAATACAGCAGATGAAAGAATTGGAAATGTAACCTTTGGATCTATCAATAATACGTCTACAGGAACTGCAGGATATGAAAACTTCACTTCAGTTTCTACAAACGTTACAAGAGGAAGCGCTTACACAATTTCCATTACTCCGGTTTGGACTTCTACAAAATACAGCGAAGCTTACGCAGTTTATATTGATTACAACGGAGACGGAGATTTTACAGACAGCGGAGAACTGGCATGGACAAAAGCAGGTTCTACAACAAGTCCGGTTACAGGATCTATTACCATCCCGGCTACTGCTACTGTTGGATCTACAAGAATGAGAGTAATGATGAAGTATAGCTCAATCCCTACTTCTTCATGTGAAGCCTTCACTTACGGACAGGTAGAAGATTATACCCTTAATATTGTTTCTTCCGGAAAAGGAGATCTTCATAGTACGAAAGATCTGATCACCGATGTGAAGCTTTATCCAAACCCTGCAAGAGATATACTTTATATTTCCAATACAACTTCTGAAGATTACAAAATCTTCGATATGGGTGGAAAACTAATCGACTCAGGAAAACTACAAAGAGGATCCGTGAACGTAAGCAACCTTATCAAAGGTGCATATATGATTCAAATCGGAGAATCTTCTAAGAGATTTGTTAAAAACTAATCCCTTTACAATTAAACGATGTGAAAAAACTGCTCCTTATGGGGCAGTTTTATTTTTTTTAATGTAAAATATCATTACAATAATCAATTATAAATGAAATTAATTACATAAAAACATTTTATTTAAAACAAAATAACTATAATTCGAGTTTTTTAATTTAAATTTATCGCATAACAATATTTTATTGTGCCGTTTACCCAGATTGTATTTAAGGGAGCTCCAAAGCCGTTTTTGACGTCTCATGCAGCTGCTGCTTCTGACTCTATTTTGGCGTAAATTGATATTTCTACACTTTACTGTCAGAAAAGTGTATTATTAAAACAAATTCCAGCCTCAAAAATTCCTCTTACTGAACAGAAAATCATTATTCATCCTCATTTCAGTAATTCATTTAAGATCTTTGTAAATAATAGGATGTTTCAAAAAGGTAATTCCCTCTAGTACCTCATTATTTTAAAATAATTTAAAATTTTTTATATGAAACATTTATTTAAGTACTTCTTTTTTTTAGCCATCACTTCTCTCTCGGTTGCGTGTAGCTCTGACGATGATGAAGTAATAGACATCAATCCGGATGTGACCACTGTATTCTACAAAAATGCAGATGAACTGGCAGTAACCTATGATCCCAATAATTCGGTAAGTCAAGCCATCAAAAATCAAGCTTATGACCTATACAAAAGGGGAAAATGGAGTGAATTGGAATCACTTTTTAAGGCTAATAATCTAAATGGCGGATGGCCACCAGCCAACGGAGGTTACAATATTGTTGATGATGTTCCTTTACAGGTTGGACAGAAATTCGACAGATACAGCGGAGCGGTTGGCAACTATAACGGTACCGGAGTTCCTACATTAGGCGGAAGTTTTACAAGTCCTATTATCAATGGTTACACTTATACTTTTACCCAAAGAGCATTAAATCAACCTGAAGACAAGTACGATTTTTACTATGAAATCGATGTTTTGAATAGCTCCATGCAGTTCAAAACCCAAACCGCAGACATTATTCCTTGGTTTAGCCAGGCTGGAAAAGGAAAACAAACCATGTGGAAAATCCCTATAGACATCAATACAGGGTATCAGAAAACATGGAATAAGCTGGCGGAAGAAGGTTATATAAAAGTTACCATTAAGAAAAGTCCCAGCGGAAAATACCCTAACTTAGTAGGCACAGTTATTCAGCCATAAATCAACCCAGATGTATTCAATATCAGAAAAAATAAGCATAACCGAAAAAGCTTCTGTTGAAAAAAGCACCTTCATCAACGATGAAGCTCTTCCTTCAGCGGTAACCGCTTTCAACTGCTGCCATTGCGGAAACAAAAATACAATTACAATAATACCTTACGAATCAGGATTTCCTATTCTGCAACTGTATCATGAAGATAAAGTATTATCCAAAGATGAATTGTTAAACCACAAAATTGCCAACGGAACCTCTCAAAGAATGTTGCATTTCGGAGAATTAACAGTTAATGATTTACCTACTTTATATTTTGGCACTGATTGTACTTCCTGTCATTCAAAATACATAGGCATTTTCAGCTATGGGGAAAAGCAGCCAGGATTGATGATATTGACCATCTCCGGAGTCTGGAAATATGAGTAATTGAAATCCTATCCACATCCTATTAAAAGTCCACAAGTTTCAGATTGTGGACTTTTTTCTTACTTTAGCGAAGAAATTAATAACATTATCAATAACCAGGAAAACACGTTAATTCATGAAAAAGATTACTTTACTTCTTTTCATGCTGTTCTTCGAGTCAGCATATTCACAAAAAACACTTGACCAATATCCTGATGGCCAGTTTCCTTACCAAGGAGGTTCTATCCAATTATTCTCAGATATGCAGGACTATTTCCTGAAAAGCGGCTCAAAACCATGTGATCAGAATGAGATGTATTTTGTAAGCCTAAAGATTGATGAGAATGGTAAACCTGCTTTAGTAAAGAAAAAGAGCGATGATCTTATTATAGAAAAGAACAAATGTGCTTTTACTCTTGCTGTCAAATCTTTAGGGAGCTTAAAAAACTGGCAGCCTGCAGAGCAAAACGGACACAAAGTTGCTGCTTATTTCGATTTTCTATTCCAACCCAAGGATTTTTTTGAAAACTACAGACCCGATTACGATATTGCTAAATCATATCAGTCTGCTGCCATGCCCGGTGGAATGAAAGCATTCAGAAAAGAGGTTCTTGAAAGCTTAAGTAATTATTTGGATTGGGAAACTTACAATCCAAAAGGAACATTTCTTATATCCTTTGCAATAGATGAAAATGGAGAGATCACCAATGTAGATATTGAACCCAAAGTAGAAAACAATAAAATTCTTCTTGAGGATGTAAAATTTGCTCTGAAAAAAATAAAAGGAAAGTGGACTCCGGCAAAAACTAAGGGAACACCAGTAAAATCATGGTTCAGAATGCCTATTAACTTTAATTCACGGGAGTAAAATAAAAATATTAAGTAACCTGCGCTTTTGGGTCTCGTATTTTACTCCTGTACATTTCACATTTTACAAATCCTTTTCTATCTTTGTGGGAAATAAAAAAATTCATGGATAAAATTGATAGTCTGAACCAAGTAGCAGAATTCCATACTACTTTCAAAGCCCCTATTTTAGATACCCCACAAATTCCTTCTCCGGAAAGATGCAATCTGAGAGTAGAACTTTTACAGGAAGAATTAAACGAACTGAAGCAGGCGATTGCTGACAATAATATTGTAGAAATTGCTGATGCATTGTGTGATCTTCAGTATGTTTTGAGTGGTGCGGTACTGGAATTCGGACTTGGCAACAAATTTGTAGAGCTATTCAACGAAGTTCAGCGCTCCAATATGTCGAAGGCATGTGATAATGAAGAACAAGCAAAGGAAACTGTTGAATTTTACAAAGAGAAGGAAGTAGAATCTTTTTATGAAAAGTCTGGAGAAAAATTCAATGTTTACAGACAGGCAGATCATAAAGTATTGAAAAACAAATACTACTCTCCTGCTGATTTAAAATCAATTATCGAAAAATAAAATATGAAAAAATTTATTACCAATATTGTTGCCTTTTCAGTTCTGTTCTTAGCTACACAACAGCTTACTGCACAAAAAGTAGTAGTAAACCGTGAAGTTGAAACTACGAAAGATGGCAAAATGCTTTTGGGAAACCAACTGAAAGAGCAGTTTTTAAAAGCTCCTTATGCAGATTGGTATGTAAAAGAACATGATGAATATGCTCTTGACCAAAAAGCAGTCAGTGAATTAAAAAAAGAGAAAATCGGTACTTATGATATTATTGTTTTCATGGGAACCTGGTGTGAAGACAGCCACAGAGATTTTCCAAGACTGATGAAAATATTGGAAGCCGTAGGTTATCCTGAAAATAAATTGAATATTATTGCTGTTAACCGTAAGAAAGAATCTCCTACCGGAGACGAAAGTCTTTACAATCTTCAGAAAGTTCCTACCATTATCCTGAAAAGATATGGAAAAGAAGTAGGTAGAATTATAGAAATGCCTACCACAGGATATATTGAAAGGGATTTGGTTCAAATTCTTAAAAAGAACGATTCATCTGTCATCAAAGAAATTTTTAAATAGATTTTGAGAAATTATAGAACAATATTATCCTTTGCTGCCGGTGCCGGTGCGATGGTGCTGCTGTTTTTGGGTCTGAAATCCTGCCTGAACCTAGGAAATAAAACTGAGAAATCGGATTATTATATCCTGACCAATCAGATTTCCAAGATGAATAAGATGGTAGTGATGGAACAGAATACATCCAGCATGCAGAAAACCAAAATGGGTTATGAAGTTTTTGGGAAAAAAATTTCCAGCAATAGCATTATTACGTATACCAAGACCAATGCGCAGGTTTCTTATGATCTTAACAAAATGAAGATCGAAGTAGATTCCATCAATAAAAAGCTTATTATTACCGAGCTTCCTGATGCTGAGATCAGAATAACTCCAAGTGTTGAAATCCAATCTCTTGATGATTCTTTTATTAACAGGATTTCGGAAAAAGACATTAAAAATGTTACTGCTAAAGCTAAAGAAACGGCAGAAAAATCAATCGATCAGAATCAGTTGAGAACCGAAGGCCGTAAACAGCTGATGGAAAATCTGAATAATGTTTTCGTTCTTGCGAAGGCTTTGAATTATGAAATAGAAGATAAAACCGGAAAAATTGGTATTCTGGGACTTTAGGAAAAATATTTCTGTTTGGCAAACCCTTTGAATGATACTATCCATATTGTTGACATTTAAAAATCAAAGTCATGGATAAAAAAGGAAAAACCAATAAGAAAGAATCTGCCAATACCGCAGAAACCCAAAAGCAAAATCAGGATTTCCAGAATATTCCTGCAGCATCCAAAAAGACCAATCCACCTGATATTGATAAAGAAGATATTCAGAAGTCTTCCAAAAATAAGACAGGAAAAACGGATAATACAAAGGAATAAAAAGAGCTGTTAAGGCTTATTGATCACTAAAAAAAACGAAAAGTTCCGTCTCATACGAGGCGGAACTTTTCTTTCTAACTATCTAACTGAACTTTTGTTTCTATACAATGGTAGATTTTCCGATCTTGATATTTTCAAAATTGTAATATGACTTTTCGGAATATCTGATATGATCTGCAATAAAACTTCCCACTTCACTTGTTGAGTAATATTGTTTGGTATTAAGATCAATGGTAACATACTTATTTTCAATAGCATGTTCCACAGATTGTCTTAATTTATCTGCTGCAGCCTTTAAATTAAGATGATCCAGCATCATCGCTACACTTAAAATAGAAGCAATAGGATTAGCAATTCCTTTTCCTTTAGCTTGTGGATAAGACCCATGAATAGGCTCAAACAAAGCATTCTTCTCTCCTACTGAGGCAGATGGCAGCAATCCGATAGAACCTCCAATCACACTTGCTTCATCGGAAATAATATCACCAAACATATTTTCCGTTACAATAACATCAAAATGCTTAGGATTAAGAATCAGCTGCATAGCCGCATTATCTACAAACATGTAATCAAGCTGTACATCCGGATATTCAGGAGCTATTTCCTGACAGGTCTTTCTCCACAATCTTGAAGTATCCAGAACATTGGCTTTATCAATAAGGGTAAGTTTTTTCTTTCTTTTCTGAGCTTCCTGGAAGGCCATATGCGCAATCGGAATAATATCTTCACGGCTGTATTTGCAAATATCATAAGCATAAGCTCCTTCCGGATCTGTAAATTTTTCACCGAAATAAATCCCGCTTACCAATTCTCTGAAGATCTGGATATCTGCTCCTTCAATAATTTCTCTTTTCAGTGGACTTTTATCAATAAGAGAAGCATACGTTTTCAAAGGGCGGATATTAGCAAATAATCCCAATTCTTTACGAAGTTTCAATAACCCCTGCTCCGGTCTTACTTTTGCTTCCGGATTGTTATCAAAAACCGGATCACCAATAGCTCCGAAAAGCACAGCATCAGATTCTTTACAGATTTTTAAGGTCTCTTCAGGCAAAGGATTTCCTGTCTTAAAAATAGCTTCCGCACCAATTAATCCATAGTCAAAATGGAATTTACATTGAAACGCTTCAGCAATAACATCCAATATTTTAATGCTTTCACTGATGATTTCCGGGCCAATCCCGTCTCCGGGAAGAACCGCAATTTTAAAATAATTGTCGCTCATTTGCTTTTTGTGTTTTTAATTCAAATTCTGTGATCGTCTGCTTTCTGCTGATTAAAAAATCAATATCGTCATAGCCATTTAGCAGGCATATTTTTTTGTAAGAATCAATTTCAAAGGTTTCCGTGGTGTCTTTAAAGCTGATGGACTGTAATTCCACATCAATAGCAATTTCATTATCAGGATTTTCATTGATACCTTCTAAGATTTCTTTTAAAAACTCTTCGGAAACCTTTACAGGAAGAAGTCCGTTATTCAGGGCATTTCCTTTAAAGATATCAGCAAAATAACTGGAAACAATTACTTTAAAGCCATAATCTGTCAAAGACCAGGCTGCGTGTTCACGGCTGCTTCCACAACCGAAGTTATTTCCTGCCACTAAAATTTCACCTTCGAATTTAGGATTGTTTAAAACAAAGTCCGGATTCGGTTCTCCTGTATGAATATTGAACCTCCAGTCTCTGAACAGATTTTCTCCGAAGCCTTTTCTGTCTATACTTTTCAGGAATCTTGCCGGAATAATCTGGTCTGTATCTATATTTTCTGCCGGCAGTGGAACTGCGCGGGATTTTAAAACAACTAATTTTTGCATTTATTCTATATTGTTTAGACTTAGAACCACAAAAGGCACAAAAGTTTTCTTTTTTACTTTTCAATTTACTTAACTGAAGTTCACATAAGAATGAAAATCAAAGATTTTCAAAAAGCTTAAGTGTTCTTTTTCTACAAGCAAATGGAATCTTCTTCTTACTTAAGTGTTATCATCTTTTGTGTCTTTGTGGTTAAATTCTTTTTAGTTTACACTTTCAAAAGCTGAAATTTTACCTTCTATTGCTGCTTTTGCTGCGGTAAGCGGACTGGCAAGAATTGTTCTTGAACCTTGTCCCTGTCTGCCTTCAAAGTTTCTGTTGGAAGTGGAAACACAATATTCTCCTTCAGGAATTTTATCATCATTCATCGCCAGACATGCTGAACATCCCGGCTGACGGATCTGAAATCCTGCATCATTGAATATTTTATCCAAACCTTCCTCATAAATCTGTTTTACTACCTGTTGAGATCCGGGAACAATGAGTGCTTTTACCGCTTCCGACTTACTTTTCCCTTTAATATACTGAGCTGCAGAACGGAAATCTTCTATCCTTGCATTGGTACAACTTCCTATGAAAACATAATTAACCTTAATACTGTTAACTGCCTGTCCGGCTTCCAGTCCCATATATTTCAATGCCTTCTCCTCCGATTCATTTTGCGGTACCGGAATCACTTCGCGGATTGAAATCCCCATTCCCGGATTTGTACCATATGTAATCATTGGGTAAATATCTGAAGCATCAAAGCTGAGTTCTTCATCAAAAACTGCTCCTTCGTCTGTTTTCAAAGTTTTCCAATACGCTACTTTTTCAGTCCAGTCTTCTCCTTCAGGGGCGAATTTTCTTCCCTGTACATATTCAAAAGTGGTTTCATCAGGAGCAATCATTCCTCCTCTGGCGCCCATTTCAATGCTCATGTTGCAGACTGTCATTCTTCCTTCCATAGACATTTCTTCAAATACATTTCCTGCATACTCACAGAAATATCCTGTTCCTCCGTCTGTTCCTATCTTTGAAATGATATAAAGAATAACATCTTTAGGCTGAACATTTTCATTCAGTTTACCATTGACTGTAATTCTCATTGATTTTGGTTTGTTCAGCAATAAACACTGGCTGGCAAATACCTGAGCCACCTGACTGGTTCCAATCCCAAAAGCAATAGATCCAAATGCTCCATGCGTAGAGGTATGGCTGTCACCACACACAATACTCATTCCCGGCTGGGTAATTCCCAATTCCGGAGCGATAATGTGAACAATTCCCTGATATGGGTGTCCCAATCCGAAAAGTTCAATATTATTTTTCTTACAGTTTTCCGTAAGCTGCTCTACCTGATTTCTTGAAAGTTCATCTTTAATAGGCTGCTCCTGATGTAAAGTAGGTACGTTGTGATCCGCAGTAGCTACAATCTGTTCCGGTCTGAATATCTCCAGATTTCTGGATTCAAGTTCCGCAAAAGCCTGAGGGCTGGTTACCTCATGAATAAGATGTTTGTCTATATAAATGATCTGAGGTCCGTCAGGAATGGTTTCTACCACGTGAGCGTCCCAAACTTTATCAAAAAGTGTCTTTTTATTATTCTTCATTGTTTACTTTATCTTGATTTAAATCAAACCTATCCTATTTTTCTACTGAAAGAATCCATCATCAGGCTCAGATCATCATTTCCTATTTCTTTTTTAAGGTCAGCAATTTTCAAAAATTCCTGATACAAATAATCAAGTTCATTTTTGGTCACCTCAAAGCCAATATGTTTGAAACGGTAGGCCAATGCTGAACGTCCGCTTCTTGCTGTAAGAATAATGGAAGAGGCATTCACACCTACTTCTGCAGGATCAATGATTTCATATGTTTCTCTGTTTTTAATCACCCCATCCTGATGAATTCCTGAACTGTGAGCAAAGGCGTTAGCTCCTACGATGGCTTTGTTTGGCTGTACAGACATTCCCATCAGGTCAGACACCATCACACTCATTTCATTTAACATTCTGGAATTCACATCGGTATGCAGATTCAAGTCTTTATGTTGTTTCAAAATCATGACGACTTCTTCCAACGCTGTATTCCCTGCTCTTTCTCCCAATCCGTTGATCGTGCATTCAATCTGACGTGCTCCGTTGATCGCTCCGGCAATAGAATTGGCAGTTGCCAGTCCAAGATCATTATGACAATGGCATGAAAGCACTGCTTTTTCAATTCCTTTTACGTTTTCTCTCAGATATTTTATTTTCTGACCATACTCTTCCGGTAAGCAATATCCTGTGGTATCAGGAATATTAAGAACAGTGGCTCCTGCTTTGATCACGGCTTCACAAACTCTTGCCAGATACTCATTATCTGTTCTTCCGGCATCTTCAGCATAAAATTCTACGTCCTCCACATAGGTTTTCGCATATCTTACTGCATCAGCGGCTCTTTCAATAATATCTTCTCTTGTGGAGTTGAATTTGTATTTAATATGAGAATCAGAAGTTCCGATTCCTGTATGAATTCTTGGTTTCTTTGCCAACTTCAGTGCTTCTGCTGCTACATCAATATCTTTTTTGTTCGCTCTTGTGAGTCCGCAAACCTTCGCATTTTTCACCAGTTTTGAAATTTCTGAAACCGATTCAAAATCTCCGGGGCTGGAAATTGGGAATCCTGCCTCGATAATATCAATCCCTAATTCATCAAGCCTTTCAGCAATAATCAGTTTTTGTTCCGTATTCAGTTTGCATCCCGGAACCTGTTCCCCATCTCTCAGTGTCGTATCAAAAATTTCGATTTTTTCGGAATTCATAAGTGAAGTTTTTTACTTAATTTTGGCTCAAAACTACAGCTTGCGATATTTTTTTATTTTCATTTTTTCTGAAAATTACAATATTCAACAGCTCGAAAAACAATTGTATTTACTTATTAATCAATAATTTAATTCCTTAAAATTTACAATGGCAGAATTGCAGAAAGATTTTTTGTTTGTATTGGTAAAGTCATTGACCACCTCTGAAAAAAGACAGTTTAAGTTATATGTTAACCGTCTCGGAATTAATGTAGATGCCAAATTTCTATTGTTATTTTCTGAGATGGACAAGATGAAGGAATATGATGAAAGCATTATTATTGAGAAAAAAATCTCAACAAAACAGCAGCTTTCCAATCTTAAGGCCCATCTTTACAAACAGATTCTGGTAAGTCTCCGGATGAACCCGAGCCATCAGAATTATAGAATCCAGCTTCGTGAACAATTGGATTTTGCCAATATACTATATCAGAAAGGGCTTTATAAGCAGGCTTTAAAGATATTGGACAAGACCAAGCAGACGGCATTGGAACTGGATGAAAAAAGTATTGCTTCAGAGATCATAGATCTTGAAAAAGTAATTGAATCCCAATTCATTACACGAAGTATTGAAGGCCGTGCCGAGGAGCTTATCAAGCAGTCTCAGGAGATCAGTAAACAAAACCGTTATACAACGAAATTATCCAATCTTTCGCTGAAATTATACAGTGAGATGCTTACTCATGGCTACGTAAAAAATGATGCAGACCGACAGGAAGTGCTGGACGTTTTTAACTCCGAGATTAAAAATATCAACCCTGAGAAACTGAATTTCACCGAGAAATTGTGGTATTACAAAGCCCATGTCTGGAAAAACCAACTTCTACAGGATTATAAATATACGTTGAAATATGCCTATCAATGGGTAGATCTTTTTCACAAAAAACCGGAAATGATCTACAGCCATCCTGTATGGTATATTAAAGGGAATACCTATCTGTTGAAAATCCTGTTTTTGTATGGAAATATTGATATTCTGGAGGAACATTTCCAGAATTTTAATACAATGGTACATGCGGAGAATTTTGTTCAGAATGAAAACCTTCAGTCACTTATTTTCCTTACGCATTACAATACGCTGATGAATATTCATTTCGTAAAAGGGGAATTCTTTACAGGAACCAAACTTATTCCTGAAGTGGAATTAAAAATGGAAAAGCTTAGAGAAAGGATTGATGAGCACCATTTCATGATTCTTTATCTTAAAATGGCTGCCATGTTTTTCGGCAGTAAAATGTTTGAAAAGTCCATTGAATATTCTATGAGGGTTATAGAATCCAAAGGAAATGTACAGGAAGATTTATTATTTCATACGCGAATTCTGATCTTAATGGCAAAATACGAGTCTGGAAATGACGAAGACTATGATGAATTCATCGCCTCTACATTGAAGTTTGCAAAAAAAATGAAGAAGCCGGAAGAATTCCATTTTGAAAGCATTCAGTTTTTTAAGAACCTGAATAATCAGGTGCCGGATCAGAGGCAGAAAGCCTTTGAAACCTTTGATAAAAAGCTGGAAGAATATTCCAATAACGAATATTATAGACGTTCATTATTCTATATTGATATTCATGGATGGATTAAATCTAAAGTTCAGAATGTGGATGTAATTGAAATTATCAAGCAGAAAGTAAAGTATAAAAGAAAACATTAATTAAAATTACACAAAATACTATATTTAAATATTTTAATACATTTTATTTAATGTAAAATTGAATGTCAAAAATAATTAATTTCTTAAAAAAATAATCTCTCGCAGACTGAGCTGATTTCGCGGATCAACATAAAAAATCTGCTTCATTTGTTCAATCTGCGAGAGAATAAATTTATCTAAAATTGTAAAACGCAATATTTTAATTTCATTACTTTCCGATAAGAAGTATAAATAACATTGAAAATATTAATATTTACGGCATGTATTAACAGGTCGCTCCTCTGGAGCTTTATTTTACGAGGGCTTCATTTTTTTCTATTAACAGTAAATCCCGATGGGATTAAAAATCCAGCTCCGATAGGAGCTAACGGTTAATAGGATATATTTGTTTTAAAATGATAGCTCCGTGTTAATTATGCTTTGATTTAATCAGACAAAGTGGTTTTATTTGTACAGATTTTCTATAAAATTCAATGCATTTTTATGAGTGATCTTTTCAACCAGCTCTGATGAAAAGCGTTCTTCAATTTCTTTATTGATGGCAGGATATCCAGAGGCGTTGGAATGCTCCGGGAAGAAAAAAGGATGACGGGATTTGTCCGGATGATCCTTCCAATAGAAATAATCTGCTCCATAAGCCATGCAGTCTTCTCCTCCAAGATCCAAACCATACTGAATATGTTCGTACAGTCTTTCCGGCTGTTCAATATCCACATAATCTTTGATAAAATTAAGACCGATTAAGCCTTTTCTGTTGATGACTTCCTTTGCCAGTTCATCCGGAAGGTTTCTGTTATTCTTATAAACAGATCGGTAGTTGGAATGGCTCGCAAGAATAGGAATTGAGTAATTTCTCTGATCGATATAGGTAAAAATATCATAGGCTAGCTGGTCACTTGTATGAGCCAAATCGATGGCAATCTTGCGGTCAGCAATATAATCGATCAAAACTTTTCCATCGTCCTTTAAGCCGGCTGTGGCATTATTCCCTCCTCCAAAACGATTTTCCAGATGATGGGTAATTCCGATATAAAAAACTTTCTGTGTATTTTCAATAATGGTTTCCAGATTTTTGAACCCGGATTCCAGACTTTGGTCTTCATCACAGAAAGCAGAGGCATTCTCTATAGAAGCAATAACTCCTACCCGATTTTTATGCTCCAAATCATTGTAATTGCCATTATTAAAAAGGAAAAAGTTATCATTTTGAATCAATTTTGAAAATAATTTACTTTGTTCTAGACCATGAACTGTACTATTCGCTCCTGTTCCTGCGTATATAGCCATCACCTGAAGTTTTACATTTCCTTCCTGTAAATAAGGTAGTGAACATCCAATTTCTTTATCATCAATATCGGCATCGGATCCTAGCAGATAATATAATAAATCGCAGTGCAGATCGACATTTATAGCATTCATATTAATTTGTAATTTGTTTGTTATTAAAAACTTACCTAAAGAACGAGAGTCTTAATATTGGTGTTATTATGAATAAAAAATCAAAGGTATTTTTCTATGAAAAACGAAATATGGAATTCAGTGAGACTAAAACCATCTGCATCTTTTACATTTTTAATATTAATTCTCATTCTAAATATGTGCTAATATAGTATTTTATCTAAAAATTCCGTATTTTTGCATCTTAAAATTTCTTAGTAAACAATGATAAAAATTACACTTCCAGACAATAGTGTCAAAGAATTCGAAGGAGCAGTGACTCCTCTAGATGTGGCAAAATCTATAAGCGAGGGATTGGCTAGAAACACCATTTCCGCAATTGTTAATGACAAACAAGTAGAAACGACCACACCTATAACCACGGATTCTACGGTACAGCTTTTGACCTGGAATGATGATCTTGGAAAGAAGGCTTTCTGGCACTCTTCTGCCCACCTTTTGGCGCAGGCTATCCTTGAGTTTTATCCTGATGCTAAGTTGACCATCGGTCCTGCTATCGAAAGCGGATTCTACTATGACGTAGATTTCGGGGATGAAAGCTTATCTGAAAAAGATTTTGAAAAGATTGAGAAAAAGATCCTGGAAAATGCGAAGAAAGGTTCTACCTTCTCTCTATATCCGGTTTCTAAAGAAGATGCTTTAAAAACGTATGCAGACAATCCGTATAAAGTTGAATTGATTTCTAATCTTAATGATGGAGAAATCACTTTTGTAACGCATGATAACTTCACAGATTTATGTCGTGGTGGTCACATCCCGAATACAGGAATCGTAAAAGCGGTTAAAATATTAAATGCAGCAGGAGCTTATTGGAGAGGTAATGAAAAGAACCCTCAATTAACAAGAGTATATGGTATTTCTTTCCCTAAACAGAAAGATCTTACTGAATATCTTGAAAGATTGGAAGAAGCTAAAAGAAGAGACCACAGAAAATTAGGTAAAGAACTTGGAATTTTCGCTTTCTCTGAAAAAGTAGGTGCAGGTTTACCACTTTGGTTGCCAAAAGGTACTGCTTTAAGAAGAAAACTGGAGAATTTCCTTTCTGATGCTCAGAAAAAAGGAGGTTATGAATTCGTAATGTCTCCACATATCGGGGCAAAAGAATTGTATGTAACTTCAGGACACTGGGATAAATATGGAGAAGATAGCTTCCAGCCGATTAAAACTCCGAACGAAGGAGAAGAATTCTTGCTGAAGCCAATGAACTGTCCTCACCACTGTGAAATCTACAAGACTTCACAATGGAGCTACAGAGATTTACCAAAAAGATATGCAGAATTCGGTACGGTATACAGATATGAGCAAAGTGGAGAACTTCACGGTTTAACGAGAGTTCGTGGATTTACTCAGGATGATGCTCACCTTTTCTGTACTCCAGATCAGCTTTCTGAAGAATTTGAAAAAGTAATTGATTTAACACTTTATGTGTTCAAATCTTTAGGTTTTGAAGATTTTGTCACTCAGGTTTCATTAAGAGATCCTGAAAACAAACAAAAATATATCGGTTCTGATGAAAACTGGGAGAAAGCTGAAAGTGCGATCATCAATGCAGCTCAAAAGAAAGGTTTAAAAACAGTTGTAGAATACGGAGAAGCGGCATTCTACGGTCCTAAGCTTGACTTCATGGTGAAAGATGCTTTAGGAAGAAAATGGCAGCTTGGAACTATCCAGGTAGATTATAACCTTCCGGAAAGATTTGATCTTCATTATATCGGAAATGATAATGAGAAGCACAGACCGGTAATGATCCACAGAGCACCATTCGGTTCTATGGAGCGTTTCATCGCTATTTTGCTGGAAAACACAGCTGGTGATTTCCCATTATGGTTAAGCCCGGATCAGTTTATTATTCTACCGATCAGTGAAAAATATGTAGATTATTCAAAAAAAGTTTCACAATTTTTGGAAAATCACGATATTAGCGGTCAGATTGATGACAGAAACGAGAAGACCGGTAAAAAGATCCGTGATGCAGAATTAAATAAAATTCCTTTCATGCTTGTCGTAGGAGAAAATGAAGAAAAAGAAGGCACGATTTCTGTAAGAAGACGTGGAGAAGGAGATCTTGGAGTGATGAAGATGGAGGATTTCGTTGCTTACTTCAAAAAAGAAGCAGCCATATAAATTTTAAATTAAAAGATTGAAGGATTCAAATAATTAATTGGAATCTTTCAATTTTAAATATTTAAATCAATTAAATTAAGTAATTAACCAATAAAATTATAATACAATAGCACAAAGATTTAACAACAGGGGCCCACAGAGACGTCCGGTACAAGAGGACTTACACTTGATCAACGATAAAATTCGTGTGAGAGAGCTTCGTTTAGTGGGCGATAACGTAGAGCCAGGAATTTACCCAATTGACAAAGCAAGACAAATTGCGGCGGAACAGGAATTGGATTTAGTAGTAATTTCTGACAAGGCAGAACCATTTATTGCAAGAGTATTGGAATACAAGAAATTCTTATACGAGCAAAAGAAAAAACAGAAGGAACTTAAAGCTAAGCAGGTAAAAGTGGTAGTAAAAGAGATCCGTTTCGGACCTCAGACTGATGATCACGATTACGAATTCAAAAAGAAGCATGCTGAAAAATTCCTTGAAGAAGGTTCTAAATTAAAAACCTACGTATTTTTTAAAGGACGTTCGATTATCTTTAAGGACCAGGGAGAAATTTTGCTTTTAAAACTTGCTCAGGAACTAGAGCACGTGGGTAAAGTAGACCAGCTTCCTAAACTTGAAGGAAAAAGAATGATTATGATGATGAGTCCTAAAAAACCAGCAAAATAATTAAGTCATTATTTTATATAAAGAAACCTCAAAGTAATTTGAGGTTTTTTTATGCTTATATTTTCAAAAGAGATTGCCTCGGACTACTCTATTGTTTATCCTTCAAAATCCCCACAGTCATGTTCTGTGAAAAGCGGTAAAGCTTTTTGGGTGGTAAAATATTTCGATATTCTTTTGTTCTTTAACTCCAGTTTTTTGCCTTCTATCACGAGTTCGTAAACGGGCGCTTTATCTATTTGAGTTAAAATATAGGTTCTCTCCGGTGTTTTAAAAATAGTTTTACCTCCTTCATCAGAGAATGAAAAATCACTAATTTCAAAAGTGTCTTTTTCATCACAGACATTGGTCCATCTGATCTGCTTCTTTGTTATGGAAAGACTTGTCAAATCGCATGAATAGCAGTTACCCGAAAATTCTATCCCATATTTCCCATACACGTCTGTACTCTTGCTGTTCAAGAGATCAATAGGAACCAATGTTGAAAAATCAGCTGGTATTTCTATTGGTTCTAGATCATTTTTCACTGGTTTCGGTTTAGATGCTGCAACGTCTTTTTTAGTATCCGGAGAAGTATTTGTTTCTACTTTTTTATCTGTAGCGGGTGAACAGGATGCTAATAAAGCGATCACAACTGAAAGGCTGATTATTAAGTTTTTCATTTTTATAAAGTAAATTACAATATTGGTTTTATCGTTTTGTAAAATTCTCCAAAATCCATCGTTCAATATATCCCTGTTTTCAGCCATTTATTCCCTATATCAGGTGGTTTTGTTGGCTTCTGATCTGAATACTGATACATTTGCCAAAAATATAGAAAATGAAAATACTCAATCAAATTTTTATATCATCTATGGTTGTTTTTGTGGGATGCAACCAGCAGAACAAAAATTCAGAAACGGATAAAACAGAGACTGAAGTTAAGCAGAAAATAATAACCCTTACTGATTTCAAAAAAATAAAAGGGGTGGATAATGTTCAGGAGGTACCGTTTCAATTATTTACCCAACTGGATTCTATACAATTTTTTGTAACACCGAGTAAGGATGCAGCCCATTTGAAAATGCCTTACAATAAGTTCGATAATTATTATGGATTCGAAGAGTTTGAGGATTTTTATTCTATTCACTACAGCATTAATAATAACATTTCGAACAGCATTGAAGCTTTTGTTTTGAAATCAGAATTCACGCCTTCTTTTGAACTGACTTTAAAAGATGTGGATCTTTATGAGATCCGAAGCAGTACATTTAAAAAATCATCTGATTTTAAAAACAAGTCTTTTAAAAAGTTTGGAACTATTGCTGAGATTTCAGAGCAGGAATTTAATTCAAACTCAAAAAAACAAATCGGTGAACAGTTGGTAAAAAATCCGAATATACAACTACAGGAAGGCAACTGGGTATACAAAGAAAATGGCAGAGAAGAAGTGATTACCCAACATGAAAATATATCCACAGAAACCGGACCTCTGGCTAATGAATATGTAGGAAGATCACCTTACTTAAACATGGAGGTTTTCAGAGAAAACTCTGATAAAGTTGTAGATTCTTACTACTCTTTTTTCAATATAAAAAATGCAGTATTGTTTGAACTCAGCACAAATGGTTATCCACAAATTCTTCCTTCCAAGAGCTGGGTTACCTGCATTTCATCTAACAATGATGTAGGAAGCGATTTTATCATCACTCAATACTTACCACAAACCAAGAAACAGGATAATCTTTTATACGTGAATTTCACCAAGTTCAAAATAGCTGATGATAAGAAGGCATTCTGGACCGATAACGACACCTTTTATGCAGAAGTATATCCGCTTAATTCAGCTGCGGGCAATGGTAAAAAGCAGAAAACAGCCTATATAAAAATCCAGCTGAAGGCTGATCTGTTTTAGTAAGGAAACTGAGAGAATTAGGATATCAATGGAAATATAATTTACACTTAAAGGAATGAACTTGTGTAAACTTTTATATTTTGAAACATTCAGATCGTATTAAGATGTTGAGAGTATTAAGACAAGCTCCGCTTTAAGCTTAAAGATAAGAATGATTTATCTTAACTATACTTTATTTCTTAAACTCTTCTTAATGGTTTTATTAGATAAAAATTTCAACAATTTCAATAATAAAAACCCCTGAAATCAGCGAGTGTACAGGGAAATAAAGTCTAATATCTTTGCTGCAATAATTTAAAGAGATACAATGAAAAAATTAAGTTTGACTGTCCTTTTTTGTTTATTAAGTTTTATGACTTTTGCACAATCGTTGAAAGTAGTTATTAAACAGGACGGAAAAGTAATACAGTCGGTAAATGATGTTTATGAGCTGAAAAAATCGCCTTTCCTTTTTGAAATTACCTCTACTAATCTTGAAGGTTTTTTAGTGGGTGCTACGACAAATAAAGAGATCTATGGTGCGGCTTTGGGTGTTTTAAATGCTGAAGTCCCATGGTTTCAGAATACAGGTATGGCGGAGGAACTTTATAATAAGGACAAAGAAATGTTTCTGATGGATTCTGCTCCTTCTTATTGGTATTATACGGATGCAAAAGATCACAGATTTGATAAAAATCCTAAAGGTAATGCAAAACAATGGACTGCCACACGTACTATAACAAGGTTTTATGATATCATGGTAGACCAGCCTATCAATTTAAAAGATTTTGACGGCAGAGTTTTCATCCTGATGTATCAACCTGAATATAATGACGAATATGATTTAACAGGAAAGAAAAACCTGTTTCAGGCTGCGTTGAAATTCAAAGATTAAAACAAACACACCAATTATTTGATTATATAAGAAAAAGGTCTGCTTTTACGATGTAAGCAGGCCTTTTTTGTAGATGAATATTTTATTCAATAATCAATCCATATTCTATGGCTAACTTTATAGCTGAACTCAGGTTGGATGTCTGAAATTTTTCAATAAGATTCTTTCGGTGGCTTTCTACGGTGTGCGGGCTTATAAAAAGCTTTTCCGCCATTTGATTGGTGGTAAGTCCTTTTGCCGCTTCCGCCAGAATTTCTTTTTCTCTTCGGGTCAGTTTCGGAACCTGGCTTAATCCGTCCGTTGATTTTTTCTCCAGAACAGATTTGGTTTGAGAGCATAAAAACCTGTTACCGGCATATACAGCATTAATTCCTTCGATAATTTCGGAAACTGAAGCATTTTTTTGAATATATCCTAAAGCCCCTTCAGCCAGAGTACTGTTAATTACAGGTAATTCATTATGAACACTAAGGATAATAATCTGAAGGTTATTGTACTTTTTCTTTAAAGGTTTGATGAGTTCAATACTGTTGGTATCAACCAGATTGATGTCAAGCAACAGAATATCAACTGCATGCTTTGCAAGACCTGCATTCATTTCCGAAACATTTTTGAAACAATCAACAACATCTATTGTATCACTGTTTCCTAAAATATTCTTAAGTCCTTCCAATAGAAGTGGATGATCATCTGTTATGGCTACTTTTATCATGTTTAATGAATAGGGATTTGAAGTTCTATACTGGTACCAATATTCAATTCGGAGGTAATATTCATCGTTCCTTTTAAAAATTGGACTCTTAGTTCTATATTGTGAAAACCTGCCGTTTTTCTAACGTCTAAATTGGTATGATCGAAACCTTTACCGTTATCCTCTACTGTAAGACTCAATAGGTTTTCTTCTTCGCTTATCTGAACAATAATTTCGGAAGTATCAGCATGTTTTATCGCATTGTTGACCAATTCCTGAATAATCCTGTAAATAATCAATTGTTTTTCCTTCGATAAGGAATTGCTGTAATTGATAAACTCTGTATGGATTTCCAATGCATTGTTGGAAATTCGGGACGCAAACTCCTGAATAGCTACTTCCAGGCCGTATTTTGTTAATAAATCGGGCATTAAATTATGCGCTACCCTTCTTAGCTCTTCTACCGCCCCATCAATCTGTTCAATTGATTTTGAAATTCCTTCTTCAATATTTTCCGAATGATGAGGATTTAAATAAGAAAGTTGATGCTTCGTTCCTGAAAGCAAACCTCCCAATCCGTCATGGAGATCACGGGCCAGACGGCCACGCTCCTGCTCCTGCCCTTCAAGCAATGCTGTAAGGGTAGAAATTTTGGAGTTCTGTTTCTCCTGTTCCATAGCTAAAGCATGCAGTTCGTCTCTTCGCTTAATGGATTTAGCACGTTGTTTATAGGCATAAAGTAATAAGAGGATCAAAACAATAAAGAAAATAATAAAAAAGACATAATAGGTATTGATCTTCTCTTTGAAGGCTAATAGCTTTTTGTAATTATCAATATCATTATTCTTCTGTTGGGTTTCCAACTTTGCCAGACGGAGCTGCTGTTCTTTTTTTTCTGACTCAAGTTCTGAAAATTTCAGTCTTTCACGCTGGTTTTCTTCTACCAGTTTTAAATTATTGTAAACCTGTTCACGCTGGGCACGGAGGATATTGATTAACTTAATTTCCTGGGCTTTCTTATCACTTTCTAATTGTAGCTTGATGTATTTCTGCTCCTGTCGTTCTTTATCAAACTGAGATTCTAATCTTTTGGTAATATCAAGTTTTTCCTGATCATAAACACTTTTATATTGATCAACATAGCTTTTATAATAAGTCAGGGCTTCTTTATAATTGCCCTGCTCTTCACTAATTCTGGATAAAGATTCAAGAATAGACAATTCTATATTATGATCTCTCACCGGGCTTTTTCCAATCTCCATGGAAGCTTTTAGAAAATAAGACTTCGCTAAATCATAATTTTTATCCTGTAAGGCTAATTCTGCCAGAATTCCAAATGATGAAGCAATATGAATAGGATCGCCTATTTCCAGACTCACATTATTGGCTAAGCTGGCATACTGTAATGCTTTATCTCTATCAAATTCAGTATATAAATTGGCTAAATTGATCGCAGCATATGAAAGACTGCTCCTGTTGAGCATAACCTCCTTATTTCTATTAAAAGTTGTTATAGCCTGCAGATAATATTGCTCTGTCTTATTTCTAAACTCCGTATTGGATGGATTTTGGGTGTATTTCTGTTCATATACATATCCCATTCGCATATAAGCATCGAAGATAAGATTCGGATCATTTTGTTTGGATGCCAGCAACAAAAACTGCTTACTATACTTCTCTTCCAACTGGTATTCATTAAGATTGGAATAAATAGCTGACAATTCTTTCGCTACGTTACCAAATCTCCCATACAATGTAGAGGTTGTTGGTGAGTTTTCATAATATTCAATCGCTTTTAAATACGCAGTAACAGCTTCAGCCGTTTTATTATTACGGGTAAGAATCCAGCCTTTTGCATAATGAAAGTATCCTTTTGCCTCATTACTCTTGGTTTTTAAACTGTATCCTTTTGCCATGTCCAGGCTTTTTAAAGATTCAGTAGTTTTATTATCAAGACGATAATTCATTGCCTGTACGGCATACAAAA
Source organism: Chryseobacterium sp. T20 (assembly GCF_047345655.1). NCBI lineage: Bacteria > Pseudomonadati > Bacteroidota > Flavobacteriia > Flavobacteriales > Weeksellaceae > Chryseobacterium > Chryseobacterium sp. T20. The sequence continues at coordinate 73,663 of NZ_JBLFDU010000007.1, read as the reverse complement.
TAGTTGCATATTTTCCGTCAGCCTGCTTTGCAGCAGTAGAAATGTTGGTATTTAAAATCTGATAAGATTTAGGCTTAAGGTTATGGAAAAATAACGCAGTCGCGTATTTAGGAGCAAGATTCAGCCGCTCAACTGTATTGTTTGAAGTATGGCTGTATTCTCTTTCTAATCTGCTCAAAACATCCTGTGCCTGAATGAAAAACGGACAAACCAATAAAGTAAATATAAATAATAACCTGTACATCAAACCCTTATCTTTATTAAGTTGCATTATAGTAAAGAACGTAAATATAGGCAAATACCTGCTAATCGATGGTTGGCTTGTATTCTTACCCCGAAAAATACTATATATCTATGCTGATGCTGGATTCATATTATACTTTTACAGCTTCTCCTTCACTCAATTCTATTTTGTTATTGTTTTTACCCATGTTTTTAATAGTGTGTTAGTTCGAAATAAGAATTGATCATTGAATTGGGTATGAAAAAGAAAGCTATAAAAGTTATAAATAAAAGATTTTAACCGTTTTATCTTTAGTAAATTTTGAGTCAAAGATAAAAATAGAAGCACTACAAAAACATCCCTGATAACAGGGGTTTTTACATCTTTGTATCTTCTGAGAAAACCTCTTAAATACCTAACCTGCAAAACACACTACAGCAACATTGTATAGAAATAAAATGCAACTAAAGCGACTCCAATAGTTCCGGAAATGAGAAATAGGAGCAAATAATACCCTCCACTTTTATTTTTCTTCTGTAGAGAATTCATTATAAAAATAATAAGGGTGCACAAAAATCCTGCTCCAAAAAATAGAAACAGTACAGCAAAAAATATTGCTCTTTCAATCTGTAAATCTGCGGATGAAAGCATAATGATATAGGTTTATAAGTTAAAGATGAATTCAGAAAACCTGAAAGAAATTATAGTGACCATCAAGTAGAGCTGAATTTGATGCTCAATAGTAGAAAGAATCAAAGAATAAGACAATCCCGATTATCAGCTATATTTCACCGGATACATACCATTTTCCAGAGACTATTGAACAGCAGTTGTGAGTTTTTACTCTGGTATATTCTCATAAGATAAAGATTACCAGCCTATTCATTATTTAATTAATAGTATTCATATATTATTATCATTTATAAATTTTTAATCAATTATTATCTCAAATCAAGATATTGTGAAGATTTTCTATCTACATTTGTGATTATAAAAAAATCAAATACACTATTTATTAATTATTAAAAAAAGAAACAATGAGCACACTTACATTAAAAGACGGAACAGAAATTTATTACAAAGATTGGGGAAAAGGACAGCCGGTTTTCTTTCATCACGGATGGCCATTATCCAGTGATGACTGGGATGCACAAATGTTCTTCTTTTTAGAACAGGGTTACAGAGTAATTGCTCATGACAGAAGAGGCCACGGAAGATCTGAACAGACTCCTTACGGACACGATATGGATACTTATGCTTCCGATGTAGCAGAAATTGTTGCAGCTTTAGACTTAAAAGATGTGATCCATGTAGGACATTCTACAGGTGGTGGTGAAGTGATCCGATATGTAGCAAAACATGGCAACGGAAGAGTTGCGAAAGCTGTTCTGGTAAGTGCAGTGACACCTATTATGGTTCAGAATGAGAATAATCCGAACGGAGTTCCTATCTCTGTTTTTGATGATATCCGAAACAATACGGCAAAACACAGACAGCAATTCTTCATCGATATTACCTTCCCTTTTTACGGATACAACAGAGAAGGAGCAGATGTTTCTGAAGGAATCCAGAGAAACTGGTGGAGACAGGGAATGAACGGTTCTATCAAAGCGCATTATGACTGTGTGAAAGCATTCTCTGAGACAGATTTCACTGAAGATCTTAAAAGTGTAGATGTTCCTGTATTGGTAATGCATGGTGAAGATGACCAGATTGTACCTTTTGAAACAACAGGTAAGGTTGCTGCTACTCTTCTTAAAAACGGAAAACTGATTTCTTATCCTGGATTCCCACACGGAATGCCGACAACAGAAGCTGAAACGATCAACAGAGATTTATTAGCATTTTTTCAATCATAATTAAGTTACACTATTATATTACAAAACCGCAATTGAATAAGTTGCGGTTTTTTTATTTACAAACACTAAAAAGTGTTTTAAATAAATCTCACAACACCTATTAATAAAGACTTTAAATTAAAAATAAAATCTTCAATCAGTGAATTATATTGATAAATTATTATATTTGCGCTGTTAAAAAATAACCTATGAAAACAAAATTAATGACTTTTTTAAGTCTTTCAATGCTTTTGGCTTCTTGTGCTCAGGATGAGAGTCGCGATAATGTAATGCCAGTTGAAAAGCAAGTTACAACCAATGGAAGTAAAACTTCCGGTATTGCAAGTCGTTCAACTGTTACTTTAATAAAGGAAGTATATCACCCTTCTATATTAAACGCAGGACAAGCTATTACTTTAGAACATAATGGTCAAAAGTTCCAGCTTATTATGCAGTATGATCATAATCTTGTCCTGTATAGAACTTTTGCTGGCTACACTTATCCATTATGGAAATCAAACACTTATAGAAACAATTTGAGCGCCTATTCAATGCTAGTTGCCCAAAATGATGGAAATATGGTCATTTATAACAATGGAATTCCTCTTTGGAACACTAATAAAACGGTTAATTTCCATGTAAATGATCCTCATATGAAGCTTCAACTCTTTTCAAAAACTGGAGCTGCCATTCCTACGGGATATAGAATGAAGTTTGTTCTGGGAGGGAATAATCTAAATATTAATGATGTCTTCGAGATAGATTTCGAGTAAAAGAATTCAACTTATTATTGAACCGTTTCTTTGAAACGGTTTTTTATTGATGCGATAAAATCAAACATTATAAACATCCGAATTGATTTTTTTTGTATCTTTGCGCACTATTATTCCTAATGTCTTTAGGAGTAGCCAAAACAGATATTGATAACAAAAACAATAAAAAAGCAAAACAATGCCAAAATTAAAAACGAAATCAGGTGCTAAGAAACGTTTTGCTCTTACTGGAACAGGTAAGATCAAAAGAAAAAACGCTTACAAAAGCCACATCTTAACTAAGAAAGAAACTAAGCAGAAGAGAAATCTTACGTCTACTTCTTACGTAGCTAAAGTGGATGAGAAAAGCGTTCAACGTCAATTAGCAATTAAGTAGTTTTTATAAATCTATATTCGGTTTATAAGAATTCAAACAAATTCACAATTTTAACCCTGAAACGGTGCAAATAAGAGCAATAACACTGCCGCCCTTTTCAAAAAAACAATTTAAATTATGCCAAGATCAGTAAATGCCGTAGCTTCAAGAGCTCGCAGAAAGAAAATTTTTAAGCAAGCTAAAGGTTTCTTCGGAAGAAGAAAGAACGTTTGGACTGTAGCTAAAAACGCGGTAGAAAAAGCAATGCAATATGCTTACCGTGGTAGAAAAGAGAAAAAGAGAAATTTCAGAGCACTTTGGATCACTCGTATCAACGCGGGAACTAGAGAGCACGGAATGTCTTACTCTCAATTTATGGGAGCTCTTAAAAAGAACAACATCGAACTTAACAGAAAAGTTTTAGCAGATTTAGCAATGAATCACCCTGAAGCTTTCAAAGCTGTTGTAGATCAAGTAAAATAATGTAGAATAGATTTTGTTATCAATATAAGTCCCGGGTTTTCCCGGGATTTTTTTGTTATATACTTTTCATCTTTCTTACCGTTAAAAATCCAGCCGATGCTCTTTTAAATTCTATTACAATTGCCATATCAACAGCAAACCTTATTGGATAGAATTAATAAAACATGAATTTATCATTGAATACACTTAATAATAAAGAAAAATTTACCTAAATATTATTCATTTAATGAATTTTAAACTAACATAGTAATAAATTTAATAAAAAGATATATTATTATTAATAAATCAAGCAAACAGACACTATTCCACTTAAAAATTAACAATAAATGATGATTTATTGCTATATTAGCAATCTCTAAAGAAAGTATTAAAAATGAAAAAAGTTGCAGCTTTTTTGCTCACTTCCATTGCACTGCAAAATATGAGTGCACAAAGTTTTATTCAAGCTTATAAGGACAGAGCAGACATGGTTACCCAAACCAACATTACTACAAACCTTCAGGAATTTGCAGGGTTTGGAGTTAAAAAAACAGGTACAACAGCTAATAATAATGCTCTGGACTGGCTTAAAAACAAATATCTGTCTTACGGATATACAGCAGCTAATATGTCTGAAGATTCTTTTACCTACGGAAGCAACACTTCAAAAAATTTAATTATTACCAAAACAGGAACAGTATACCCTAACCAATACATCATTATCTGCGGACATTATGACACAATTGTAGGTCCTGGAGTAAGTGACAACGGGAGTGGAACTTCCATTATTCTGGAAGCAGCGAGAATATTGAAAAATGTTCCCACAGAATACTCTATCAAGTTTATTCATTTTTCCGGGGAGGAACAGGGGCTTGTGGGAAGTAACCATTATGTAAATAATGTAGCTTATCAGAATGGCAGCCAGGTTCTAGATATAAAATTGGTTTTAAATATTGACCAGGTAGGTGGACTTATTGGAAATAACAACAATACGATTACCTGCGAAAGAGATACCGGAGGTGTATCTTCCAATAATACGGCGTCTAATGCTGTAACACAGGAACTGATGACCTGTACTACCCTTTACTCTCCTCTTCAGACGAATCTTTCGTATGCTTACAGCTCCGATTATATGCCTTTTGAAGCGAAAGGATATACCATTACCGGATTCTATGAGTATCTGAGAAGTGAAAATGAACATACGGTAAGCGATACTTTTGCCAACCTGGATCCTGTCTATGTTTTCAACGTAGGAAAAGCAGCTGTAGGAGCCTTACAGCACTTTGCAGTTGCCTCTACAACCAGCAATCTTTTAAGCACTAAAGATACAGCACAGCATGCAACAGAAGCTATCAGGATTTATCCTAATCCGGCTAAAGATCTTGTGACTGTGGAATTTCAGGAAAAAGTAAAGCAATTCAAAGTTGAAGTCAACGACATGTCAGGAAATACTGTATTATCGCTTGAAAACCAGGAAAAAATAAACACTTCGGGATTAACAAACGGAGTCTATACTTTTACTATTAAAACCGATAAAGGAAATACCACAAAAAAAATAATCATTAATAAATAATGTCAGGTGGAATATTCTGAATCTGCTTTACATTCAGGAATATTCAGCATTACTCTCATACAATGAAGAAAATCGCTACTTTTTTATTGGCTTCTATTGCTATTCAAAGTATTGGAGCTCAAAGTTTCATTCAGGCTTATCAGGACAGGGCGGATATGGTAAATCAAACCAATATTACAACTTACCTTCAGGAATTTGCTAATTTAGGCGTAAAAACCACAGGTTCACCAGCTAATGCCAATGCATTGACATGGCTCAAAAACAAGTACCTTTCTTACGGATATACAGCCAGCCAGATAGCAGAAGATCCTTTCACTGCAGGAAGTTATAATTCTAAAAATCTGGTCATTACCAAAACAGGAACCGTATATCCTAATAAATATGTAATCATCTGTGGACATTTCGACAGTATTACCGGCTTAGGAATCAATGATAACGGAAGCGGAACTTCTATTATTCTTGAAGCCGCAAGGATTCTGAAAGATGTTCCTACTGAATATTCTATAAAATTCATTCATTTTTCCGGGGAAGAGCAAGGACTTCTGGGAAGTAAACATTATGTAAACAATGTAGCGTATCAGAATGGCACCCGTGTTCTGGATATTAAACTTGTTTTTAATCTGGATCAGGTAGGTGGTGTGATGGGCAACAACAACAATACGGTTTACTGCGATGAAGATCAGGGTGGACTTACTTCCAATAATGCCGCTTCGGCTGCTGTAACTCAGGAACTGAGAAACTGTACAGCGCTCTACTCTCCTCTTTTAACCGCTGTAGATCCTGCTGCTGATACGGATTATATCCCTTTTGAACAGAAAGGCGAAGTGATCACAGGCTTCTTTGAAAGAATAAGAAGTACTTATCCGCATACGGTGAATGATACTTTTGCCAATACAGATCCTGTATACATTTACAAGATAGGAAAAGCGTCTGTGGGAGCATTACAGCATTTTGCAGTTGCTACCGGAACATTGGGAACGCATGAAACCGCTGTAAAAAATACTTTGGAGAGTGTAAAAATCTATCCAAATCCTGCCAAAGATGTCATCAATATTGAACTTCCGGACTCCGGAATTAAAAACTTCACTTTTGAAATCACTGACTTCCAGGGACGTTCTATTTTCAAGAGAAATAATGAAACAAAAATCAACGCTTCTTCACTTGAAAACGGAGCTTATATCGGAATTTTAAAAATCGGAGACCAAAAGGTTGTCAGAAAAGTGATGATTGAAAGATAATTCAATGTAAGAAACTATAATATTCAATAAAAACCTTTGAAACAGTTCAAAGGTTTTTATTTTTTCACATTAGACCCATATTACAGCATTTACAACGCATCCATAATAATTAATGTGATATTCATAATAAATATTCTTTTATTTTGTAATATTAAACACTTCATTGTGATTTATTTACTACATTCGTGTTACCAAAATAATATTATTTATATGAAAAAATTCACAACACTTTTATGCTCTGTATTGATGATGCAGAGTATTGCGGCTCAAACTTTTATTCAGGCTTACAAAGACAGAGCAGATTTGGTAACCCAAACCAACATCACCAACAACCTTCAGGAATTCAGCAATTTAGGTGTAAAAACTACAGGTTCGGTAGCTAATACCAACACATTAAACTGGATCAAAAACAAGTATCTTTCTTACGGCTATACTGCGAGCCAGATAGAAGAAAGTCCTTTTACCTTTGGAAGTACCAGCTCTAAAAATTTAATCATTACCAAAACCGGAACGCTGTATCCTAACAAGTATGTCATTATCTGCGGGCATTTCGACACCATTTATGGCCCTGGAGTGAATGATAACGGCAGCGGAACGTCTATTATTCTTGAAGCAGCAAGAATTCTGAAAAATGTTCCTACTGAATATTCTATAAAGTTCATCCATTTTTCCGGTGAAGAACAGGGGTTAAAAGGAAGCAGCCACTATGTGAACAATGTTGTATATCAGGGAGGTGTCCGCAAATTGGATATCAAACTGGTCTTCAATCTGGATCAGGTAGGCGGCGTGAAAGGAAACAACAATACAACGGTATATTGTGATGAAGATCAGGGAGGTGTTTCCAGTAACAATGCCGCTTCTGCAGCTGTCACTCAACAGCTGAGAAATTGTACAGCACTCTACTCTCCTCTTCTGACTGCTGTAGATCCGGCTGCTGATACAGATTATATTCCTTTTGAGCAGAAGGGCGAAGTGATTACCGGTTTTTTTGAAAGGATAAGAAGCACTTACCCTCACAGCTCTAAGGATACTTTCACTAATATGGATCCTGTTTATGTATACAAGATCGGGAAAGCTACTGTGGGAGCATTGCAGCATTTTGCTACAGCTTCTACTACTATGAGCAAACCTGCCTCTAAAAATTCACTGGAAGCGGTAAAAATCTATCCTAATCCCGCCAATAATATCCTGAATATTGAATTACCGGATTCTAAGGAAACCAACTTCAGTTTTGAAATCAGCAATTCTTTAGGAAGATCATTGCTGAAAGTCAATAACGAAAGAAAGATTAATGTTTCCGGTCTTCAGAACGGAGTCTATGTTGGAGTATTGAAAATGGGTGAAGAGACTCTGGTTAAAAATATTATGATTGAAAGATAAAAATTCGATCCATTGACAATAAAAAACAGCAGGACTATTCCTGCTGTTTTGTTTTTATGAATTAAATAATTTTAAAGCTCTTCAACAATCTGTTCTCTTGTTTTGTTATTTAAATCGATAGTCTTTGCTGGGATAAGCTTATTAGGCAATATATTTCCTGCCGGCCTTATCCATTCTTTTACTCCAAAAAGAAAATCCAGTTTTGTATTGGGAGTCTGGAAATTTATCAGTTCCCCAAAATGATTGGGATGTCCTTTTTCAGGCATTTCTCCTGCTACTTCTGCCAGTTTATTATCCAAAACCATTACACTGAACATCATAGCACTGGAGAAAGTATTTTTCCCAACAATGACATAAGTCTTTCCATTGAACCGCAACGGATTTTTATCTGCTATTACTGAACGTGAGCGTATTGGATAATAATCACCATCCTTTATCTTATTATACTCAGAAGATTCTTTATTATTCGATTTTAAATAATCAGCATATTCTTTACTTTTTTTCCATCTTCCCTGGTAGGTTTGGTAAGGTTTGTCTGAAAAGTAATTAATAAGTAAATTTCCCACTGCAGAATTTCCTCCGTAATTGTTGTGGACATCAATGACCAGCTTTTTAGCATTGTCTTTTTTAATCTGGGTGAAAATACTATCAAATTTTGTTTTCCATTCTTCTATGGTGAATGTATTCCTATCGTCAAAGGTATTGACTGTTAAATAAGCATAATTCTTTATTTTTTTATAATCAATAGGTTTAAAATCTTCTCCTTTCTTTGGTTGCATTTTTGACGCATTCGCTTTCAGCTGTTCCAAAGAGATGCTTTTAACTAATGTATGCAACCCACTTTTAAATTTCAGATTGTAGTCATCTGTGATAAAATAGCAGAATTTATTAATCGTTATCCAAAACCGATCAACAGCTATTGGAATTCGTTCTTCTTTTGCTCCCGGAATGGTTTGTGCGCAATTTTCCAATACTTCATTGATAGGTATATCATTCAATGAAAGCAATTCATCACCAATGTTCAGTTTATTGTCCGAATAGTTTTCTGTAAGAAGCATTTTTCCATTTTCATATTTAAACTTCAACGGCAATACTTTCATGCTTCTTTTAATGCTATCTGTGACACAGAAATCAGACATTGAGCTATGTTCATCGTTTAATGTAACAATCAAGGGCTTTGCGAGGTAGTAAAAATCCTTTTGAGTCATGCCATCTTTCAGAGACTTACGGATATCTGTATATTTTTTTTCAAATTCGGATTTTGAAATCTCAGTATAAGGGTTTACATGTGCATTGACTATTTTGTCTTTAATAAAATCTACATCCTGCTCCAGTTGTTGTTTTGTGAATTTTTGAGAGTAAAGTTCATTACAATTTTTCTGAGCAAAAGCAACCTGAACAAAAAATGCGGCTATCAGGGTTAGTTTTAATTTCATGGTATTCGTTTCTAGCCAAATTAGTATTGTAAATCCGACCTTTGTTACAGCATTTATTTACTATTGGGATTGTCAATAGTAACATCATACTTTAAAGCAAATCCTTTGATTTTAGAAACTATATCCTCATCATTAATAAATCCATCTCTGATATCTGTCAATAATTCCTCCAGAGTTACTTTATAAAGATCCGCTTCATTACATGATAAAAAACGGAGCATTTCTTTTAAAGCATTATCAAAATCTTTCAGTTCACAATAAGACAGATATTTTATCTGAGATGCTAATTCATTGTGCTCGTCTCTTTGTAATAAGTTATCAGCAATATCTATAGCCCATTGATATTCTCCCAGCTTATGCCAACAGTTTGACATGAATAATAGTCTGTAGTTTTCAGCCTTTGGAGATAATCCATTTAAATTTTGCAATATTGTAATGGCGGGCATATATTGTTCATTGTCCATCAGGTTCTTTGCTTCATGTAATTGATTCATCATATTACTTAAAATATTTGATTCCTTTTGCAATTGAAAAAATAATCAATATGCCAACTATAAAGATTAAAGCAGTGTTTTTTAAATCAGCCACACTAATACCTTTAACAGATTTATCCTGAAATAAAAAAATGAATACCGGGACAAGACAAATTGCTGACCAAATTACTAAAGCATATTTCATTTCCTAAAATAAACATTTTTTCAAAAATACGATGAATAGATGTCACGAAATGAACGAGCCCTTTCCGTAATAGAAAAGGGCTCATTTTTATAAAAAGGATTCAAATTAATAATTAAAATTAAGAGAAACCGTATAATATCTTCCGTTTCCGCGTACATATTCTGCATCACGAGCTGTATACATCGAAGTTGGCGTGAAATAAGAAGTGTTGAATACATTCTCTATTCCAAGTCCTATGGTCATCAGTTTATTAAGTTTATAGCTTCCCTGAACATTGAACAGGTTAAAGCTTTTCACAGGGCCTTCTCCTTCATCATACTTTCCTGATGCGGCAGGTTCAAACTTATCTCTCTTAAACGAGTACATATGATAGACACCCAGTTGTAATTTTTGAGCCTTATCATTCCATTTAACAAAAGAATTCAACCTTGCGGGTGCAATTCTTAAACCGCTTAAATATTTTTCATAGCTGTTGTCGTTCTTCACATCTACTTTTCCTTCCTGATAGGTATAATTGGTTCCGATCGTTAATCCCTGTGTCGGATAGATATTTACTGCCAGTTCTACTCCATTAATGTACTGAGGAGCACGAAGCGGAGTCCAGAAACCATTCACAGAAACAAGATCTGCTCCCAGCTTGGAGTAATTATAAAAATAACTGGCTGAAAAATCTACATACTGCCCGATCTTACTGTTGAAACCAATTTCATAATTATCAATAACTACGGGATCTGTATTAATTTCACTTAAGACATTGCTTTTCGCATCTCTCAGCACACGGCCCAAATCATAGATATTAAATCCTCTGGAATAAGAAGTGAAGGGCTGGAAGAAATCAAATGCTACATAACTCACGCCTACATTATAAGACAGGTTTGAATAGTTCAATCTTCCTCCTTCTACATTGAAAGGAACATCTTTGTTGGAAGGTAAAGTAGTATAATCAGGAACTTTTACCGACATTTTATCCCATCGAACGCCTGCTTTTACCGTCAGATCATCAGTAAGGAATAATTTTCCCTGTACGAAAGGCGCAGCAGCCAGCATATTCATTTCAGGAACCCACATTCTTCCGTCTACCAATGGCTGACTTGTTTTCTCATTTAAAAGGTCCAAACCATAGGTCAATGAACCCTTTAAGCCTTTCTCTTTTCCAAATTCAGTGTTAAAATCTGCTCTGAAACCATATTTTTTCTCCAAAATGGCAGATTGTCCTCCTGTTTTCCATCTCGGTGCATTCCTGTAATCGTATATCGTATAAAAGTCCTGGAAGTACAAAGTTGTATTAAGCGTTGTATTGCGGAAAATATTCTTATTGATATACTTAAGATATCCATTGTGGTTATATCTTGTTCCTTCTTTCACTCCTTCCCGATCTCCTAGTTTTCCGGTAGAAGGCTTCTCTCCATATTTTCCGAGATCTAAAATATATTTGGAATCCTGCAGACTTGAATAGTAATTATACATCACTTCCAGTCTGTTGTTGTCATTCAAATCATATCCTATTTTCGCAAAGATATTATTGACGGCAGTTTCTCCCAGTCCATATCGTGGGTTCTGAACCAAACCTTCACCATCTATTTTTACTCCGCTTTGAGTAAGTGTTCCATTCACAAGATAATCGAACTTCTCTGCTTTTCCGAAGAAACTTTGGGAAACTCTGTATCCAGCGCCGCCTTCCGATTTAAACATTTTGTTATTAAACAAATCATGGCTGGTAAATCCCAACACCGTTCTTCCTGAAAAAACTTTACCGGAAGTGCTTTTTTGAGTAATATAATTAATGATTCCTCCTTCTGCGCCATTTCCATAAATAGAAGTTGCTCCTTTTACCACTTCAATTCGTTCCAAGACCGAAGGATCAATACTTCTGATTTCTCTGTCGTTGTTACGTAAAGGACTGGATTGTGGAATTCCGTCGATCATAATCAAAACGTTTCTTCCTCTTAATGTTTGCCCTCTGTTGCTCACCAAATTATTTCCAAACGCTAATCCTGGTACTTTGTAGGCTAGAATATTACTGAGATCAGCAGAAATCAATGATTGCTCTGCAATTTCTTTTTTGTTGATGATATTGACTGTAGAAGCTGTTTTCTTTACAATTTCCGGAGATCTTGATGCGGTAACAATCACTTCATCAAGCCTGTTCTGTTCTAATGAATCTTTTTTCTGGGCAGCGACTTGAGAAAATGCCACAAGGCTTCCGATTAAGAAAATAGATCTATTCATACTTAAGTGTTATTTAGAATAATTAAAAACAAAAGTACGATTTTTAGCAGCCTTTGAATTTTGGGTGTTTTAACAACCTTTCCACCGATATAGTTTTAAATGCTTTTATCAAACTCATTTAAATAAAATAATCAATCCATGCAGCCACTATAGTTAATTTTATTAACATCAACTGATAATCGTCATGTATAAAAATTACCAAGACTATATTTGGTATTATAATTTTTTCCTGTTTTAACAAAAAAGTAAGCGTCTCAAAAATGTCATCCTGAACACAGATTAAAGGTCTGCGAACGTAGATCAACAACGCGGTGAAGAATCCCATGTAGTCAGTTATCAATGAGATTCTTCCTTCGTCAGAATGATAAAAGCCAAGTTACTTGACTTTTGAGACAATTTCTTTATTTATCTCTGTTTTTAAGAATTTCTTCAATCTCTTCCAGCGAAAATCCTTTGGCTTTCAATAAAATCAGGAAGTGATACAGCAAATCTGCAGCTTCGTTTTTAAAAAGTTCTTCATTGTCATCTTTTGCTTCTATAACGAGTTCTACGGCTTCCTCACCTACTTTTTGAGCCATTTTATTGATTCCTCTCTGATAGAGTGAATAGGTATAAGAATCTTCAGCTTTAGTATCTATTCGCTGTGATATTTTATCTTCCAGTTCATACAGAAATCCTTTGACATTCTTTTCTCCAAAACAACTAAAACTTCCTGTGTGACAAACCACATTTTTCGGAACCGCTTTAATTAAAATGGTATCCTGATCACAGTCGATGTCAATACTTTTTACCTTTAAAAAGTTACCGGATTCCTCACCTTTTGTCCAGAGTCTGTTTTTGGAACGGCTGAAAAAAGTAACTATTCCTTCTTTTTTTGTTTTCTCAAAAGCTTCTTCGTTCATGTAGCCCAGCATCAATACCTGCAGCGTTCTATAATCCTGAATGACTACCGGAACAAGCCCGTTATCTTTATTAAAATCTATTGTCATCGTACATCTATTTTTTGAGTTTTTAACTGTTGTTTTAAATCCTGGATTCCTATTTCATTAAAATGGAAAATACTGGCTGCCAACCCTCCTGTAGCTTTCGTTTCATTAAATACTTTAACAAAATCATCTACCTTACCGGCTCCTCCGGATGCTATCACTGGAATACTGATATTGTCTGAAACCAGTTTTGTAATCCGAAGATCAAAGCCGTTTTTTGTGCCATCACCATCCATAGAAGTCAGCAGAATTTCTCCTGCTCCAAGAGATTCTGCTTGTTTTGCCCATTCTACCGTAGTGAGTTCAGTAGCTTCTCTTCCTCCTTTGATGTGAACCAGATCTTTATCGCCTACTTTTCTTGTATCAATAGCAACCACTACACACTGACTCCCGAATTCTTTGGCCAGATCAGAGATAAGTCCTGGATTTTTTACCGCTGAAGAATTGATGCTGATCTTGTCTGCCCCTGCTTCCAAAAGCTTTCTTACATCTCCCACAGACGAAATCCCTCCTCCAACCGTAAAAGGGATGCTGAGCTCTTTTGCAATCTCTTTTACCAGCTCTACAAACGTTTTTCTGTTTTCAATAGTTGCCGTAATATCAAGAAAAACAAGCTCATCTGCGCCTTCCTGCTCATATTTTTTGGCAAGTTCTACAGGATCTCCTGCATTTTTAAGGTCTTCAAAATTGATTCCCTTCACCGTAGCTCCATCTTTGATATCCAGACATGGAATAATTCTTTTTTTAAGCATTTTCAATAAAATTTTGAAGTTGTTGTAAGCTTATTTTTCCTTCATAAATTGCTTTTCCGATGATGGTGCCTGTACAGCCGATATCTTTCATTTTATACACATCAGCAATCTCTGAAATCCCTCCGCTTGCTACCAGCTGAACAGATGTTTTATATAAAATCTCAATATAAAGTCCTGTTGAAGGCCCTTCTAACATCCCATCTTTTGCAATATCAGTACAAATAGTGGTCTGTATTCCTTTTTCCTGATACTGAAGGATGAAATCAATGATGTCATTATCACTTTCTTCAAGCCATCCGGAGGTTTTAATCTTTCTGTTGTCGCAGTCTGCCCCCAGAATAATTTTCTCCCCATATTTTTGAATCATTTCATAGCAGAATTCAGGATTTTGCACCGCAATACTTCCTAAAGTAATCTGCTTTGCCCCGGAATTAAAAGCTGTTTCAATATCTTCCTGAGTTTTTAAGCCTCCTCCAAAATCAATATGCAATGAAGTAGAGCCCGCGATATTTTCAAGAACCTTCTGATTCACAATATGCTTTGATTTTGCCCCGTCCAGATCCACCAGGTGAAGAAACTGAATGCCGAAACTTTCAAACTCCTTCGCTACTTCTACAGGATCTTCATTGTATATTTTCTTTGTATTGTAATCTCCTTTTGATAAACGGACACATTTGCCGTCAATAATATCAATAGCCGGAATTATTTTCATCATTATAAATTTATAAAGTTTTTAACGATCTGATTTCCCACAATTCCTGATTTTTCAGGGTGAAACTGTACTGCGTAGAAATTGTCTTTCTGCAACGAAGCACTGAATGGCAGGATATAATCACAAACAGACGTGGTAAAGTCTGAAAGCTCACAATAATAGCTGTGCACAAAATACACATCACTGCTCTTTTCAATTCCTGAAAAAAGTGGAGAACTCTGTCCTGAAACGGTATTCCAACCCATATGCGGAACAATATCCTTTGCTGGAAATTTTCTGACATTGATATCAAAAATCCCCATTCCTTCAGTATTTCCCTCTTCATTTTCCTTACACATCAGCTGCATTCCAAGACATATTCCTAAAACCGGCTGTGTAAGGCTTGGAATCAAAAGATCAAGTTCTTTTTCCTTTAACAGTTTCATGGTGGATGAAGCTTCTCCTACGCCTGGAAAGATCACTTTATCCGCTTTTAATATCTGCTCGGGATCATCCGTAATCACAGAATCTATTTTAAGTCTGTTGAGGGCATTCTGGACAGAGTTTACATTTCCTCCATTGTATTTTATTATAGCGATCATATTTATAAACTTCCTTTTGTAGAAGGCAAACTGTAGTTACTATCCGATTGATTCACTGCCATTTTCACAGCTTTTGCAAAGGCTTTAAAAATGGATTCAATTTTGTGGTGTTCATTCTCTCCTTCTGCTTTGATGTTCAGATTGGATTTTGAAGCATCTGTAAAGGATTTAAAGAAGTGAAAAAACATTTCTGTAGGCACATCTCCTATTTTTTCTCTTTTAAACGGAGCATCCCAAACCAACCATGGTCTGCCACCGAAATCAATAGCCACCTGAGAAAGACAGTCGTCCATCGGAAGCAGAAAACCATATCGTTCAATCCCTTTTTTCTTTCCTAAAGCTTTTAAAATAGCTTCTCCCAGTACAATTCCTGTATCTTCAATGGTGTGGTGCTCGTCTACAGCAAGATCTCCGTTTACTTTAATGGTCAAATCCATATTTCCGTGTCTTGCAATCTGATCCAGCATGTGATCAAAAAAGTGAAGTCCGGTTGAAATATCTGACTTTCCGTTTCCATCAAGATTGACTTCAATTTCAATATCTGTTTCATTGGTTTTACGGGAGACTTTTGCCTTCCTCATTCCGGATTTTAAGAACTGATAAATCTCTGACCAACTTGTTGTAGACAGCTCAGCTTCGCTATTTAAGTTTTGGTTAAGATAAATAGCCTTAGATTTAAGGTTTTTAGCGAGTTGCACATCACTACTTCGATCACCAATTACATAGGAATTTTCAAGATCATAATTGCCATAGATGTATTTTGTCAGCATTCCGATTCCTGGTTTTCTGGTGGGAAGATTTTCAGATTCAAAGCTTTTGTCAATTAAAATATCACTAAAAATGATCCCTTCATTTTCAAATGCCTGCAACATTTTCTCATGAGGTTTTATGAAATCTTCTTCAGGAAAACTTTCAGTTCCCAACCCATCCTGATTGGTTACCATTACCAATTCATAATCTAATTCATTGACAATTTTTGCAAGGTTTTGAAAAACTCCCGGATAAAATTCCAACTTTTCCACAGAGTCTACCTGAAAATCTGTAGGCGGTTCAATGATCAATGTTCCATCACGGTCTATAAAGAGTACTTTTTTCATATGTTTTTTATTTTTTTAACCATTAAAATAAAACTTAACTTTTCTTATTATCTTCCTTTTTCTTAATGGTTTATAGTTTATATTCCTTTCAAAAGGTTAATTAACTTTTCATTTTCCGAACGATTCCCCACATTAATCCTGATGCATCCCGGGATGGCCGGATCTCTTCTGCTGGTTAAAATTTCCTCTTCCAGCATTTTTGCATAGACATTATCAACATTTTCCATTCTGATCAGGAAAAAATTGGCATCCGTTGAAAAGACTTTGAAAATACATTGAATTCCTTCAAATTGCTGTTTTAACCATGTTCTCTCTTCCAGAATACGAGTTACGTTCTCCTGAAGTCTGTTTTCTTCCTCCAATGTCTTCAAAATCAATTCCTGACTCAGAACATTCACATTATAAGGAGCTTTAACCGTATTGATCAGGCTGATAATCTCTTCAGATGCATAAGCCATACCTACTCTTGCACCGGCAATTCCCCATGCTTTAGAAAAAGTTTGCAGTACAATCAGGTTAGAATATTTCTCCAACAACTCCAGACTTGATTTTTTTTCTGAAAATTCAATATACGCTTCATCCACTACTACAATTCCGTTGAAATTCTGAAGATAAAATTCAATATCATCCACACTATTTCCCGTGGGGTTATTAGGTGAACATAAAAAGAAAATTTTCAGTGAAGGATCTTCAACTACCTTTAAAAAATTCTTTTTTACAATCTCAAAGTTTTCATCCAGATCCAGTTTCAGGACTTTATTCTCATTAATTGTTGCATAGAAACCATACATCGCAAATGACGGATTCATCATCAGAATCGCATCTTTTTTAGGCTCGCAGAAAATTTTGATGATAAGATCTATCAGCTCGTCACTTCCATTTCCTATGGCAATCTGTGAAGGTGAAACTTTTTTAAGCCCTGCAAGCTTGGTTTTAAGCTTTTTCTGGGTAGAATCCGGATAACGGTTGCATTCTCCAAAAGGACTTTCATTCGCATCCAGCATTACCGGAGCATTAAATTCATTGTGATCCCTAAAACTGATGTAGGGCTGTAATTGTAATATATTTTCTCTTACTAAAGTTTTGATACTGTTATTTTTCATTGTATTGATTTTCTTTTTAAAAAATGATTCAATATAAAAATCGTTTTTAAACCATTAAGATGAATTGAGTGATTAAGAATAGTGAAGAAAATATCTTCAGATCTTTATTAAGCAGTGAGCTGAATTCAAATCTATTTGAATCTTAATTTTGCTTAAAAGCTTCATTTTCTTAATGGTTCAAATTATTTTTTTGATGAACGAAAGGGCGTAAAAATATTTCGGTTTCGCTCAATGTGAGATTTTCGGCAAGTAATGTGTCATTATTTTTCCCACAGATTTCACAAATTTCACAGATTTTTCATATTTGCCTTCTTCATTGCAGAATCTGTGAGAGATTAAAACTTTGATATTCAATTTTATCAGAGATAAAACCCTTGCGTCTTAAAATATTCTTCAATTATATTCTTCTTGCGTCTTTGCGTTTTCCAACAACTAATTATTTCAATCTTATTGACACTGCATTTTTGTGAGCAAACAGCCCTTCCGCTTCTGCCATAAGCTCTATTGTTTTTCCTAAATTCTGAAGCCCTTTTTTTGAAAGGTGCTGGAATGTTATTTTTTTTACGAAACTGTCCAGGGACACTCCACTGTAATTCTTTGCATAAGCATTCGTAGGAAGTGTGTGATTCGTTCCACTGGCATAATCTCCTGCACTTTCACAAGAATAGTTTCCAAGAAAAACCGAACCTGCATTCTGAACCTCCGGAATATATTTTTCAAAATTATTGATCGCAAGAATCAAGTGTTCCGGAGCATAAAGATTGCTGAACTCAAGAGCATCTTCCAGGGAGTCCACTAAAATAAAAGAGCTGTTTTCCAAAGCCTGAGCAGCAAATTCATTTCTCGGCAAGTCTCTGATTTGCTGCCCAACAGCCTTTACCGTCTCTTCAAATACTTTAAGGTCTGTGGTTATAAAAACCACCTGGCTGTCGCTTCCGTGTTCTGCCTGTGAAAGAAGATCTGCTGCACAAAAATCAGGAATAGCCTGCTCATCTGCAATTACAAGAACTTCACTCGGACCGGCAGGCATATCAATGGCCACTCCATACCGTTGTGCATATTCTTTTGCTGCTACGACAAATTGATTTCCAGGTCCGAAAATTTTGTTAACAGCAGGAATACTTTCTGTTCCAAAAGTCATCGCGGCAACAGCCTGTGCTCCGCCTGTTTTAAAGATTTCCGAAACCCCGCAAAGTTTTGCGGCATAAAGAATAGCAGGATTGATATTTCCATTCTTATCCGGTGGTGTACATAATACAACTTCTTTACAACCCGCCAGATTTGCAGGAACCGCCAACATGAGCACAGTAGAAAATAAAGGTGCCGTTCCTCCCGGAATATAAATTCCAACTCTTTCTACTGCACGATTTTCCCGCCAGCAAACCACTCCTTTTGTGGTCTCAATCTTCTGAATTTCCTGCTGTTGAGAAGCGTGAAATGTTAAAATATTTTCTTTCGCCTGTTGAATAGCTTCTTTCAATTCATCTTGAATCTGATTTTCTGCCTCCTGAATTTCGGTATCAGAAACTTTAATGCTCTTGGTTTCTGCTTTATCAAACTTTTTGTTGAATCCAATTAAAGCTTTATCTCCATTTTTTTCAACTTCTGTGAATATTTCTGTGATCAGACCTGAAATTTCTTTCTGCTCCAGAACAGGGCGCTTTACCAAGTCTTTCCAAGTGTTTTTTGTGGGATATCTATATATTTTCATTGTACTTTTTTAATTTTTTTTGAACCATTAAGATTCTTTTAAGTTGTTAAGTTTTATTAAGATCATAGCGGAAGCTATTTTATTCAGCTGCCTGGTACCTTAATAACTCAATTTTTTTATGAACGCAAAGGCGCAAGTTTTTTAAATCTATACTTTTTTAAGGCGCAAGAAAATCGAAGATTTTCAGCAAGGGTATGGACTTTGTTTTGTGTTTTTATATACATCATTCAATTTTATCGGAGATAAAATCTTTGCGTCTTAAAATAGTATCAACTTCATTTTTATTGCGCCTTTGCGCTAACCAACATCTACCATTATGTTTTTTTTAAATAACCATTTTATCAATTGGAATGATTAAGATATCCTGAGCGCCATTTTCTTTGAGTTCGTCAATCACATCCCAAAAACGTTCTTCGTCAATCACAGAATGAATACTGCTCCAGCCTTCTTCTGCTAATGGAATAACTGTAGGGCTTTTCAATACAGGGAGAACACCGGCTACTTTCTGTATTTTTTCATTGGGAACATTCATCAGAATGTACTTTGAATTTTTTGCTTTTAAAACAGACTTGATTCTGAAGACAAATTTTTCAAGAATGGCTTCTTTCTCAGATGATAATTGGGGCGTTTGAGCTAAAACAGCTTCCGATTTCAGTAAAGTGACCGTTTCTCTTAATCCGTTTTTGAATAAAGTACTTCCGGAGCTGACAATATCACATATTCCATCTGCAAGACCAATATTAGGAGCAATTTCCACCGAACCGGAAATAACGTGAATGTCTGATGCGATTCCTTCTTTTTCTAAAAAGTTTTTAAGGGTATTGGGGTAAGAAGTAGCAATTTTTTTACCTTGAAAATAAGACAACTCATCGGTTTCTACTTCTTTGGGAACAGCCAATGAAACACGGCATTTTGAAAAACCAAGCTTCTGAACAGTCTTGATATTCTTACCTTTTTCAACCAGAAGGTTTTCGCCAAGAATGGCTACATCCACCACTCCGTCTTCGAGGTATTGCGGGATGTCTGAGTTCCGAAGGTACATGATTTCCATCGGAAAGTTATCTACTGAAACTTTGAGTTGGTCTTTACCGTTGTTAACAAAGATTCCGCAGTCTTTAAGAAGCTGAAGAGATTCTTCGTAAAGCCGGCCGCTTTTTTGGATTGCAATTTTTAATTTACTCATTTTGCCTTTTTTGGGTCCGAGCAAATAAAAACTGATCTATTGAAATTTCTGAGGAGAATTCAGGAAACAAAAAAACCGTCTATTTACTCAGACGGTTTTAATTATTTTTGATTTTAGCACATACTTATATCAATCAATTCCGCCTAACAGAGATGATGATGATAATGATGTAATGCTAAAAATATTGGTTTCATTGTATTGAATTATGATGCAAATGTAGGATTTATTTTTAAAATGCAACGTTTTTTCAGATAATTTTTTGATAAAAATTCATAAGCTCTTTGGCAATGGGTTCGTCATTAAACTTCTGAACAAACTCGAAACCCTTTTCCTCACGGCGTTTTCTCTCGGATTCATTTTCCCAGAGAAATTTGATTTTCGCGCGGATATCCAGATCGTTGTCAGGATTCACATACACTGAGTCCTTTCCACCTGCTTCCGGCAGACAGCTGGTATTGCTTGTAACGACAACTGTTTTGGAGAAAAGTGCCTCAATCACAGGGATTCCGAAGCCTTCAAAGAAGCTTGGATAGACAAAAATATCTGCCAGTTTATAGAGACAAGCCAGCTCATCCATAGAAACACCTTCCAGGAAAAGCACCTGCTTCTCCATTTTGTTTTTTTTCAGGAAGCGTTCTATTTTCTGGTAATATTTGGTCTTTCTTCCCACGACTACAAGAGGAATTTCTGTACCGTTGATTGCTTTTACAACATTCAAAAGGTTCTTACGGTCTTCGATAGTTCCTACATTCAGTACAAACCTTTCCGGAAGCTTGAATTTCTCTTTAACAGCTTCCATCAATTCCGGAGACTGCTGTTCTTTAAAAGCATGATGACATCCCTGATAAATAACTTCAATCTTAGTCTCAGGAACTTTTAAATACTGAATAATGTCTCTTTTGGTCTGGTCTGAAATCGCAATGATTTTATCAGCGGTATCAGCGGCTTTTTTGAATTTCCAGAAATGGATTTTCCTGTCAAAAAAGGAATAATACTGCGGATATCTTACAAAGATTAAATCATGAATAGTAACAACCTTTTTAATAGGTTTTGGATCCCATTTTAAAGGAAGTTCACCGGATAATCCATGGAAAATATCTGCTCCTTGTTTTTGGGCATCTTTACCCATTTTCAGCTGACGGGAAA
Organism: Chryseobacterium sp. T20; assembly: GCF_047345655.1. Lineage (NCBI taxonomy): Bacteria > Pseudomonadati > Bacteroidota > Flavobacteriia > Flavobacteriales > Weeksellaceae > Chryseobacterium > Chryseobacterium sp. T20. Next base: position 52,207 of record NZ_JBLFDU010000007.1, on the reverse strand, counting down.
GGTTTCCTTTTGAGGTTTCAATAAAGTGAACATTAGTGCGTTCCAGGATATCTTTTCCGCGCTCTGATTTGTTTTTATTGAGTAACAGATATTCGTTCTCCGGTTCATATTCGGAAAGGATTCTTACAAGGTCTCTCGAGTAGTTTCCAAGGCCGGATGTATTGTGGAAAAACCGTTTTGCATCAAAGGCAATCTTCATCGTTCTATCTGTTTTTGAAATTCCTGAAATGTTCCGAATGTATGTCCTTTTTCTTTCAACCAGCCTACAAACGAATCAAATCTTTCTACCATCTCTTTTCCTGAATTTTTTACAGTAAATCCAGGAAGTTTAAAGGCTTCATCTTTGATTTCCGCAAATTCCCAGGGATGGAAATAAATGTTCAGATACTGATCTTTTTTCAAACAGTCTGAAGCCAGTTTTTTGTAGAAAAATAAAGGAAAATTGTGAAAACTTAACCAAAACAAAGGAATTCTGAAATTAGGCGAAACCGAAGCCGGAACCTGAGTCACATTTCCTTCTTTGAAATAGGTTCTGGATACTTTTAAATTATTATATCTTCCTGGCAAAAACGTAGGATTGATAGAGGAATTGTAAGAATATCCTGCTCTTTCCACTTCTTTTTCGTCTACAGGCATCATTCTTGGCATTCTTAATCCGGTAACCTTTGCGGAAAATAATTCTTCCAGTTTTTCTCTGGATTCTTTCAGATGTTTATCTTCAAATTCTGAATGAAACCAGGTGTGAGAAGCCAGTTCATGGCCTTCATGTAGCAACCTTTCAATAAGGTATTTGCTGTTTTCTGCAAAAACTACTGTGGAAAAAAAAGTAGCTTTGGCGTTATGTTTTTTAAGGATATCGAGAATTCTCTCTAATCCTGTCTGTGAAATTGAAATCTGCTTTTCAAAGGGAATTTCACCCTTATATTCTAATGGCATATCAAATTCTTCAATATCAAAACTCAATAAAACCATTCTAAAAATTTTTGTTTTTAATAATATAATTTGGTCTGTCTTTCACCTGTTTGAATATTTTACCTAAATAAATTCCCATGATTCCGAGGATGATCAACTGAAGTCCTCCAAAGAAAACAATGGTCATAATTAAGGATGCCCAACCTGAAATCTCAGTTTTTGCAATAAATGAATGAATAACATATGCTCCATATCCAATGACTGACAGTGCCGAGAATAAAAATCCCAAATATGCCGCCAGATAAAGAGGTTTCACGCTGAAAGCAGTGATTCCTGTAAAGGCAAAAGTAAACATCTTTTTAAGGTTGTAGCTGCTTTTCCCTGAGAGTCTTTCTGCTGCAGTAAAGTCGATTCCAGTCTGTTTGAAACCCATCCAACTCGTTAATCCTCTAAGGAACAGATCGTCTTCATTAAAGTTTCTCATGACTTCAACGGCACTCGCATCGAGCAATCTGAAATCTGAGCCCCCCCCTTTTGTTAAGTTAACATCTGAGAGGCTTGATAAAAGCTTATAAAATAGGTCTGATGTTTTTCTTTTAAAAAATGAAATCTCTTTAGGATACGTTCTAAAAGTAAAAACTACATCATAGCCTTCTTCCCATTTCTGAATCATCTCCGGAATAAGAGCCGGAGGATGCTGAAGATCTCCATCCATAGAGATAACGGCATTTCCATGGGCACTGTCCATTCCAGCTTTTACTGCTGGCTGATGTCCAAAATTACGTGAAAACTCGATGAATTTCACTTCATCATATTGACTGGAAAGTTCTTCTAATTTTTGTTGAGTATTGTCCCTGCTGCCATCATTCACAAATATGATTTCAAAGTCATAATTGTTCAAACCATCAAAAACTTCTTTGATTTTCTGATGGATCATGGCAACGTTTCCTTCTTCGTTATAAGCGGGAATTACAATTGAAATTTTCTTCATATGTATTAATTCAGGCTGTAATTTTTCTCAAAATCTTTAGTCAGAAGCTCATAAGTTACTCTCAACCAGATTACAATACAAGGTACGGCTTTTAATGAATATTTGATGATATAATTCTCTTTTACAAATTTCGGAAACAGATCCGAAGTTGAGAAGCATGTGAAAATAATGACAAAAACCAACAATCCAATGATCAATGGTGTTCTTTCTTTCTGAAGGAAAAACCAGATCAGTACTCCTACCACCGCAATAATATACGTAGGAGATTCTGAACTTGAACTGAACAATACCAAGAACAGTAATGTTGAAGCCAGAATCATCAGTTGAAACGCATAATGTTTGTATTGCTTAATTCTGATGTAAGGTAATGCAAAAAGCGGCAATCCACCTGCTAAAAACACAAGGTTAGAAATGGATGCATCTCCTAAAACTCTTCTTACAAAGCCCATTAATGAAATATCCTGCATATTTCCTAATACCTGATTTTCACTATTCTTTTCTACAATAGACTGAAACCAGTCCGCGTAGCACTGAATGACAAACTGCGGGCTTGAATAGGCCATCGGAAGCACAAAAAACAATAGGGCAATGCCAATTCCTGAAAGAATAAATTTAGTTTTATTTTTAATGAAGAAAAACTGTGTTAATCCTACAATTCCGTAGATTTTCACAAATATTCCTATTAAAATTGCGGTTACAGATTTCACTTCTTTTCTTTCGTAAATATAAACTGCAGATAACAGTAAAAGACCTGTCAGTGCTACATTGAACTGCAGACTTAAAGCCGCAGTAATGTATTCCTGAAGGCAAAGCAATCCGAAAATCGCTTTCTTGCTGTCTGAAAAAGGCAGTTTATAAATTCCGTAGATAAAAATGAAAGTATTGGCAATATTCCAAAGTGAGATTCCCAACCAATCCGGCATCATGGCAAACGGTGCAATCAATGCACTGAAAAATACACCATAATGGTTCAGATCAAAATAAAAATCAGGATAATGGATAAATAAATTTTTCTGATGAATGGTATTAAAGAATACGTTTTTAAAAATCAGATAGTTATTGATCGCATAATCTCCTCTCAGATATTTGGAAATTGCTGTAACAACGGATATAATAAGATAAACCCCAAATATATATTTAGGGTTTAATAATATTTTAAGAAATTTTTCTTTCAAGATTGTGGTATTAGATTAAAATATTAATCTTAAACGGCTACATTATTATCTCTCAATGCATCATTCAGAGATGTTTTCTTGTCTGTAGATTCTTTTCTCTGACCGATGATCAGGGCACATGGAACCTGATATTCTCCAGCCGGATACTGTTTTGTATAGCTCCCAGGGATAACTACTGAACGTGCAGGAACTCTTCCTTTGATTTCAATTGGTGTATCTCCGGTAACATCGATAATTTTTGTAGAAGCGGTCAATACTACGTTAGCACCCAGTACAGCTTCTTTTTCTACGTGAACTCCTTCTACAACGATACATCTTGAACCGATAAAGCAATCGTCTTCAATGATTACCGGAGCAGCCTGTAAAGGTTCTAACACCCCACCGATCCCAACACCACCACTCAGGTGAACGTTTTTACCAATCTGTGCACAGCTTCCTACCGTTGCCCATGTATCTACCATTGTTCCAGAATCTACATAAGCACCGATGTTTACGTAAGATGGCATCATAATTACTCCAGGAGCAATGTAAGCACCTTCTCTCGCTACTGCATGTGGAACAACTCTCACCCCTTTTTCAGCATAACCTCTCTTCAAAGGCATTTTGTCATGAAATTCAAACGGACCTACTTCAATAGTTTCCATTTTCTGGATCGGGAAATACATTACCACAGCTTTTTTCACCCATTCATTTACCTGCCATCCGTTTTCTGTAGGTTCTGCAGTACGAAGTTCCCCTTTATCAACTAAAGAAATAACTTCTCTGATCGCCTTCTGGCTGTCTTCATTCTGCAATAATTCTCTGTTGTCCCAGATATTTTCAATAGTTTGTTGTAATGACATGTTTCTTATTTAAAATTATACCGGCCAAAGATACAAAAAAGTTCAGCAAAACGGGTTTTAACATTGTGCTTTTAATAAAGACACAACATGCGCTTCACCTTCTTTTTATAGGTCGAGTAAATTTGCCCATGTTCTTTTAAGAGATGCTCTTCTTCAAGCCTGATCTGGATCTGCATCAAAATACTCCCCGTCAGTAGAAAAGCAAAAGCAATTACAGTAGGGAAAGCGAGGAAAAATCCGACAAGGCTGATGGTCATTCCCAGGAATATAGGATTTCTTGAAAACCTGAATAATCCGTGAGTAACCAGATCGGTTTTTGTGGAACCATCAATCCCAATCCTCCATGAATTTTTCATTTGTAATTGTGCTATAATCATCCAAATCAACGCAAAAATCATTAATATAATTCCTGTGTACTGAAAAAGATCATATTCCAGCACATTGATTTTAAAAGCAGGAAAAATGTCTTTCGGAAAAAATAAAAGAAGTATTGTATAGATAAACAAAGCAAATAAAACCAGCTTAAAATACAACCCCACAAGTCCGTATGCGGAATCATCTTTGGGAAGGACATTAGGGTTTTTGCCAATCTGCCTGGCTACTTTATAACTTATTCCAACAAAAGAAATGATAAAGAAGAGTATGAAATATAAAGGAATAAAGAATCTGATGAAATCTGCCATATGATAATAGTTTTGGGCAAATTTGCTAAGTTTCGTGATGCAATGCTATTGCAATGATGAATGGCAGATAGATAACAAACGGAAACATAAAAATTCCCCTCCTCCGGAGGGGTCGCGAAAATTCAAAGAATTTTTGACGGGGTGGTTAAAGAAGTTTTGGCTAAAGCCGGTTGAAGTTTTTGTTTTTCGATAAACGGGCTTCCTTCGACTAAGCTCAGGATAACAACCCGTTCCTATTGAATATTTTAACTGCTATTTACTCCAAAATAATAAACTCCATCGTTTTCGCAACATGTTTTTCCTGAATAATCCCTTGCGAATATGGAATATTATGATCACTGTTATATTTTGTCAGATAGGCCTGATTAATTTCTTCAGTAAGGGTATTGATATCGTCCGGGATGAGAGCTTCTATAGGATAAATGGTTTTACCACATTGAATTTCTCCTGCAGAGTTTTCTAAAAAGGTATTGTACCAGCTTCTTTCAGCAAGTCCCCACGATCTTGCAAATATCCGGTTTTGGACTACAACCATCCATATTTCCAGAAATTCCGGTCTTTGATGTCCGGCTTTTATTCCGATAATCGTATGGTTTTGAATGTAATTTAATGCTGTTTCTTTATTCATTGTCTTAATTTTCAGTAAAACTAAAACATGAAAACAAGAATGAAAACTTATTTATGTATACTGTCAGAAATATGATGCAATCGGGTGTTTTTCCGATGTATGGTATTTTTTAAAGCATCATTTTACCAAGCGCTGTCTGCAGACATTCTTTATAACTTTTGGCGACTGTAATTTTTAAATCACCACAGAGTAAGTGATTGTCTTCAAAAGATTCAATATTGATCAGATTGACAATGTATGAATTGTGGACCCGCATAAATTCGTCCGGAAGGGTTTCTATGAGGTCTTTAAGTGTTTTGTAGTAAATGTATCTTTTATGGTCTGTGGTATGAACTTCTACATAATTTCCGAGTCCTTTAATGACATTAATATCTTTAAAGAAAAGCTTTATCAGCTTTTTATCTGATTTAATGAAAGCAAAAGTACGGTTCTCAATCATTTATGTAAGATATTTTACAGCACTCTTTGAGCATGAAGGTAGGCCTTATTCCAATATTTTTCGTTCAGGGAAGAAATGATTACGCCTTTTGAGGTAGAAGCATGAATGAATTTTACTTCTCCGTCAGGACCAATATCATGAACAATTCCCACATGAGAAACTCTGCTTCCTCCGGCTGTCGCAAAAAACAACAGATCACCCGGTTTTACGTCTTTGATATCAATATTCTTTCCGGCATCGGCCTGATCAGAAGATCTTCTGGGAAGATTAAAATCATTTTCTTCAAATACTTTTACAGTAAATCCGGAGCAGTCAAATCCTGAAGAAGTATTTCCTCCGAATTTATACGGTGTTCCAATATACTTTTCTGCATCTTTCAAAATATCATTGATCGATCTGGAAACACTGCCACTAAATTTTGAATCCAGTTTTCTTAGATTTTCAGCTTTTGCTACGGCCTTTGTATTTGATTTTTTGCTCGCAGAAGCACTTTTCGAGGATCCACAGGAAACCACAAAAACAGAGGCTGCCAGGACAACCACCATCTGCTTTACTTTTATTTTTTGTTGAAATAATTCCGTTCCCATATTCTTCTGATTTATAATTAATTAACAAAATCTACCACAAATATACATTTTATAATTTAATTATGGTATAACTATACTACAACTATATTATAAATATATGTTAAAATTTTGATTTTCATTATTTATTGGTATATTTGATTTCTATTTTAAAAATATGGCAACCTATGAAAGTGTAATCAAGATCACCGGAGCAGTGGGCGATCTGGTATTTTATACTCTGAATGGCAAAAATGTGGTTCGGAAGAAAAGCGGGTTCAATAAAGCTGCGTTTAAAAAAAATCCGTCCTATGAGAAAGTAAGACAGAACAGTTCTGAATTCGGGCATTGTTCCAAAATGGGGAAAATGATCCGGAAAAGCCTGGAAGTATATATTAAAGAAGCAGGTGATCCCCTCCTCTACCAGAAGTTTGCAAAAGTGATGACTGCTATCAAAGATTTGGATACCATTTCTGAAAGAGGAAAAAGAACGGTTGAAAACGGTTTAAAGACCGAAGAAGGAAGAAAACTTCTGAGAGATTTTCAATGGGGAACGGTCAGGAAGGTTTCAGATGGTGTAAGAATGGAAGATCAGATTCTGTATAAAAATGACCATTGTACATCAGAACATGCCTTGATTATGACGATGAAATTGGATGCTGAAAATTATAACATAGAAAGTAATGAAGAAATAGTCCATTGGAATCAGCAACAAGACAAGTCTTTTAAAAAGTATTTCTCTGAGGATGACATTCTAATCTATTTTGTAGCATTAAAGAATGAAAATGATAAGATTACCCATATGGGATTTGTATAAATAAAAAAGTCTGCAGTATATGCTGCAGACTTTCTTGTTTTTATTTCTTTTCTCCTTTCCAGCTTCCTGATACGGCAGGTGTTGGAAGTGAGTTGGACCAGTTTCCGTTTCCTTTTTTTTCTGTCGTTAACGTTCCTTTGAAGTCTCCTTGTGAAGGAAGTCCTACTCTTGCGTTAAGATCTCCTGTCTCACTTAAATTTCCGGTAATGCTGTAATTTTCATTATTAACATCAGAATGCATTGTTCCTACCACTTTACCACTTTCATCTACCACAAAGTTCCAAACTCCTTTGTCTGCTCCTTCATAGGAACCAGACCATGTTCCTACATAATCATAAATAGTATCATCATCAGAGCTGCAACCGATAAATAAAAACGCCGTTAATAAAAGTAAAAAAAGTTTCTTCATAGTTTCAGTAGTTTTATAACCTAAAATCCTGTTATTCTCCTGTACTTTCCTTCTAGAGATCCAGCCACAGAGAATATTGCTTAATATTTATTATTTTTTTGTTCCGTGCAAATCTACTAATTTTTTCATTCAAATTATCTGAATTTTAATTAGCACCCAATATGTTTATTAAAAAACAACATATTTCGGCTAAAATACAAATATTTTTCAAACAAATAGAGTCTCTATAAATTTTGAGTTATTTTAAAATTTATACGTAAAACTTAATATTAATACGTTTAATATTCATTTACAATTAGTTTATATTAGATTTCATGCCGTTTGTATTCTATTTTAAAGATATTTCTTACCTTAGCGAAAAATTTAACCTTTTCAAAAAATTACATGAAAACAAAAACATTATTTTTGGCAGCACTTGCTATTTGTGGCAGTTCAACAGCACAGGTTGGGATTAACACCGCTACTCCAAGTCATACTTTGGATGTGAATGGTCTGGTAAGAGTAAGAGGGCTTTCAAATGCTGAAAAAAAGATTGTTGCTGCAGATGCACAAGGAGTTTTAACTCTTATTTCTCCTGAAGAAATTTTTGCGCCAAAGGCTATATTGAACACATCAACCTCTTCCAGTGAACAAAGATCTACTGTATACGAAGGAAAATGTTTCCAACCTGGTGACAATGCTTCTTCCTGTACTGTTTCTGTAAACCATTACTCCTCTTGTGCGGGATTCAGTAATCCTGTTGACACTCAAATCATTGTTGGGCAAGGAATTAATACCGGAAATGGACAGTTTCTAGGAACATGGACAGCCCGATATGTTGATAATAAAGGGTTTGCAAACGCAACTGCTGTGGCCAATCAGACAGCGCCTGACTATCCCAGAATCTCTTATCCAAGTACCAATACCGTGAACTATTTAGGAAGTGGCAACTTTGCTGGTCAATGCAATACAGATCTGGTCACTACCATCAATCAGGCCACCGGAGATATAAAAGTAGAGTCTGTAAAGCGAAGCATGTACGCACACCTTGTGTACCTTATTAATATTGCCCGCTCCAGATCTTTATAATAGTTGATATTTGATTTCAAAAAGGCGGCCACAATATTTTCATTGTGGCTGTTTTTGTAAAATGAAAAACCCTCTGAAAAGAGGGCTTTGATTTATCTTGGAAAAGGAAGCGTTACCGGATAGCAACCACAAAGGCAGTCCCACTGATCAAATTCTTCTGAACAAACACCAATGGCTTCACATCTCCATAAAGCACCTGGAGGACATGCCGGAACATTAGGTCCTGCTCCTTTAACTGTTTTTAATTCTTCTCTCGAGATTTTCTTTAAATTTTTCATGGTTTAAAATATTTTAGTTCATTTCAAATATAAGAATATTCATTAAACAGCAATTTAATTTATGAAAAATTTAACTTTTCAAACAAAAAGCCTCTAAAAAGAGGCTAAAAACTATTATTGAATGAATGAAAAACTTATCCCAAATGTATGAAATATTCATTCCGGCTTTTATGAGTACAGTCATAATCAGCTGTTTTCCATAATTCACTAATTGATAATCTCTCCTTGGCTGTTGTCCAGTTTTTTACGAAATTTCTGAAGATCTTCCGGAGTTGCCCTACTCCACTCTGTAATTTCCCCGACTATTTTCAATGGCATTCCGGAACGATAAGATCGGGTTGGATTTCCCGGAAATTTTTTATCTGTTACATTGGGATCATTTTCGAAATTCCCTGTGGGTTCTACAATATATACCCGCTCTGCTCCATCGCCTTTTGCCAGTGCAGCAGCAAGTCCTGCCCCATTGGTTAAAGCAGTGAAGTAAATATGATTCATTTTGAATTCTGATTGGTAATTAGAATTCCCTCCCGCTGTCAACAGATCTCCCATCTGTAAGTCGGCTTTTGTTCCGTGGTAAAAAGGACCTTTATCAGACGGATGGTTATGAAGTAACACTGACAATTCAGCATTTTTTTTTGATTTTTCATGATCTCCTAAATCCTCATAGCATTTGGAAATATTCCGGTAAAGAGAAGGTAAAGCACTTTTAACGGTATCATCATTTATTTTTAAAGCCAACTCTAAGGAAGTTTCAATCCATTTTAACCGATCAGCAATGGTTTTCTGATGACGTGCTACATAATAAGCTGCCAGAAACTTTTCATGATCATCCGGAGCTTCTTCCCAGGCTTTTAAAAATAATTGAGCTGCTTCCTCAGGCATTCCTTTGTCTTCAAAGCCCATTCCTTGCAGACAAAGCTTGATCACAGGATTAAAAGGAGAAAATTCCATGTTTTATTTTTTTCAAATCTAGGGTATTCTGTTGGAATTCTTTTATTTAATAATGTATAGTTGGAAAGTTGAGAAAATAAAAAATCCTTTTTTAAAATGTAAAATGAAAGCTATTTTCCTGCAAGTCACTTATAAAACGGTGTTATAATCTATCAGGAAGTAAAAAGAACGGTACAACTAAAAAACAGTAAAGCCCCTTAATTGGGACTTTACTGTTTAATTTTGCTTTTTCTTCTCAATATTTTCAGAGAGTAATAGAATTTCTTTATTTATTTTATCTGCATTTACTTTTTTTGTAATGATACTGCTATGACTTGCATTCATTATTATTTGTTTTCCTTGAGAAGAGAGTTCTTTTAGTTCTTTTTGCATACCAAACCATAATTGAAGTTCCTTTTCAGGATCAATTCCAGCTTTCCTGTATTTTTCTTTTTGGGATTCTTTATACTGTTCTGTAGCCGTAAATACCAAAACAGGTAATGAATCTAATTTCTTTGCCTCACCCGCACGCTTCAGTACATCATTAGTAAGTTCATTCTCTCTTAAAAACATCTTAAAAACATCCCCTGAATTATAAGTGAGCGACTGTGAGCGACTATAGGCTTCTTTGGGCAGATCATCACCCTGATACGGTTCTTTACTAAATATTTTGTTATAAATGCCCAAAATACCTAAATCTGCAAGTATAGATCCTATTTTAAATAGTTTTGCTTGTCCCTTGGGAACCAATTCTTTTTGTGCTAATCGGTTCCATTGTTCAGGATGACTTGAATCTATGAAAACGATTCCTTTCACTTCGTTTGGATAAAGATCTCTAAATATTCTATTATAAGGACCTCCCATAGAATGTCCCACCAAAATATAAGGTGGTTTATCTCCAGTTTTCTTCAATAGTTCATGAAGCTGCTCTGCGTAAAACTCTGGAGATCTATGATTACTGTTACTCGATTCGCTATACCATTTTCCATCTCTATCATAGCGTATAACTCTCGTTTTATCTTTTAAGCCTTCTGCAATCCAATGCAGCATATCTGTATTACCATGTGCCCCAGCTTCAATAATAACCGTAGGTAAAGATTTTTTATTCCCATCTATTCTTACATGGATGTTAGTTCCATTCACATTTACTAATTGACCTGGCGGAACTGGTTTCGAAGAAAATAATCGGTAACACATGCCTAAGAACAGGAATAATATGAGAATTCCTAGTATAAGTTTACCTAGAAACTTAAATATTCTTAAAATTGATTTCATAGTTATTTTTAAATTTCAAATTGATATCGGAAGAAGTGTCGAAACAGAATATTTTACGGAAACCTAAATTTGTTCTGTCTAAATATAGTATAGAGAATCTTTGAAATAGGCATGATTAGAAGTTTTCCGCAAATATAACAAAAGCCCTCTCAAAGAGAAGGCTTTTGTTATATAAAAAGTTTTTATTAAGATCCGATTGGTACGCAAGAGCAAACACAATCATAAATACCCTGATCTGGATCACAAACGTAGATTGATTCGCATTTAAGATAGTATTTTGCAGGACATGTAATTGGAGCCCCAGCTCCCTGAACATTTTTCATTTGATCTCTTGTAATTTTCTTTAGATTTTTCATAGTTATTTATTAATGTATTAGTTTTTAGTACCTATAGTACTTATTTTCAAATATAACTAAATAAAATTAATCACAAAACACTTGTAAATTTTTCTTTACAATTGATCACTAAGAAGTAAGATCTTTTAGATCCAAAGTTCAAAATTTTCTTGTGTATTAATTGTTACTCTTCTTGATACTGATTAATACATTTCCAAAAAGACTGAACATGAAAAAAGCCCTTATAAAAAGGGCTTTGCTGAAGTGGAGAATACGGGACTAGAACTCCCCTATTTTAAACCTGCATTTATACGGTTTTTATTAGTATGAAATACAAATTGCCACGAATTTGCCATAATTATTCCTTACCTTTAAAAACCAGAACTTCTTTTTATATGTCAAAGAAACCTTATTAAATCTAAATTCTTTCAAAAAATCATAAACTGTAAAATTCTTACTTCAGTACTCAAAGAACTTTTAGTTACGCTCTACAAATATATTTAATTATAAGTATATTTTATTCTAATATTTAATCTACGACTAAATTTATGGGATTTGCGCACGAGTATCTCTTTTGAAAGTAGGAAATTCCTAAATTCTAAAACGGAAAATTGCTTTTGTATCCTACTAATTTTTTTTAATGTCTTCCGTCATATTGACACCTTTCATATGAATATTTAGGAAAATAATTTTTATAATCCGATTATGAATTCCGGAAAATACTGAAATACATTCATGTTACAGAATCTCACCGCGGTATGCTAGGAAAAGGCACTGTTAATTGGGAGGAGTTTTTCTCAGCATTGAAAAAAAATCAATTTTGAAGGTAATCTGTTTTTCGAAAACTTTAGCTCTTCAATTCCGGAAATACAAGAAAAGGTTTCTTTATGGCAGAAATCACCCCATAATGCTCAACAACTTACTGAAGGAAGTCTTACTTTTTAAAAGAAGCATCTCTGTAGTTGATAAGATTATCGGTTATATTATTTTGAAACTTAAAGAAAACTGAACTTATCAGCTTTTCACCGATTGATTCTGCCCGTTCGCCGAAAATACAGATCATTTTTTAGAATTATAACTGACCTTTACATCAGGAAAAAAGCCATAATGCCCAACTAAAATCTTATTATTATGAAAACGAAAATCGGAATTACAGAAAAAAACACAGAAGCCGTTGCAGAACAATTAGCAAAATTATTAGCAGACGAAACGCTTCTTTACATTAAAACAAGAAACGCTCACTGGAATGTAACTGGAGACAACTTCCACGCTAACCACATTTTCTTTGAGGAACAATACAGACAACTGGATGGACTGATTGACAGCGTTGCAGAACGCATGCGTAAAATCGGACATTTTGCACCGGCAACTATGAAAATCTATCTGGAACTTACGCATTTAACAGAGTACAGCGAAAGAACAAATGACGGGCTCGGATACATGAAAGATTTATTAAGTGATCATGAAAGCATCATCGAATTCCTTCGGGGAAATATCACTCCGTTTGCTGAAACTTATAAAGATTACGGTACCAGTGATTTTATTACAGGTCTGATGGAAACCCATGAAGAAATGGCATGGATGATCCGCTCTTATTTCAGATAACACAAAATAAAAAAGTTATAATTATCTTTGTGTAAATCATAAACAACTATACCAATGAAAGCCTTAATCGTGGATGATAATGATATTGCAAGAACAACATTAGCACACCTCGCCAAACAGATTCCAGATCTTTCCATTGTCAACGAGTTTTCCAATGCCATAGAGGCTTATCATTATCTTCAGTCCAATTCCGTTGATCTGATATTTCTCGATATAGAAATGCCGGAAATGACAGGGATTGAGCTTACGAAAACGCTTTCTGGTAAAGATACTATCATCATTTTCACCACCTCAAAAAAGGAATATGCGCTAGAAGCCTTTGAGCTTAATATCGCAGATTATCTTCTAAAACCTATTATGCCGGTAAGATTTCTGCAGGCAGTAAGCAAGGTACAAACTATTCTTGAAAGCAGAAAAGAAAATGTGGAAATCACAAGGGATGAGTTTCTTTTCGTGAGAGACTCCAATATTACCAGGCGTTTAAAGCTGGATGATATTTTCTATGCGGAAGCCATGGGTGATTATGTAAAGTTTTATACCAAAGAAAAGATGTTTGCCATTCACGGTAAAATGAAAACAGCAGAAGAGCGTCTCCCTAAGGATCATTTTATAAGAGTTCACCGCTCCTATATTGTTTCTGTCGGTAAAATTGACACCCTTCAGGATGGCGGTATTATGATCAACGGTAAATTCATTCCTGTGGCAGACGCATACAGGAAAGCTCTCAATACACGAATGAATGTCTTTTAGCCGGCCATCAGAAATTTGATAACTTTTTTGCTCTCAATTCCCGAACATTTGAAGGTTAATCAACCTTTACCGGTATTTTATTTTAAATCAGACCGTTATTATGAAAAACATATCTTCAGTAATGGATAACAAACGATTCAGCTATTTTATTATCCTGACCTTTATTGCGGGCTCACTCCTATTGATAGCTGTTCAGCTCAATTCTGCAGGAAATACCAAGGCACTGATTCAGAATAACAATACCTTGCTGAGCGAATTGCGTTCAAGCAATCATTTACGGGAGATTGACCGTGATATTCTGGGAGTGGAAAGCAGAATCAGAGCATCCATTGCAACAAATGATACCACCCATCTCGAAGGCATAGACAAAAAAATCAACCAGATTGAAAATTTTCTGGATTCTCTTTCCAAAGACAATGTAAACGCTGAAGAAGAAAAACTGATCCATAGGTTAAGTGTTCTGGCCATGGAAAAGAAAACAACCAAAGATAAACTCCTGCACCGTTATATTTCTGTTGGAAACATGGATGATAATACCTCCATTGCCAATCCGCGAGCGAGAAATATTTCTAATGAAATCACCAGTATTACGGCTAAAATATATGAAAGTAGAAAACTGAATATGGTTGAACTCAGCCAGAAAAGTGAAGAAATGGGACAAAAAGCAAGATTTTATGATATTTCTTTACTGATCTTACTGATTTTGAGCGGTTCTGTCGCTGGATATCACATCCTCAGACAGTTTAAACGCCAGAGGTTACTCATAAATGAACTTAATATTGCGGAGAAAAAAGCATTGGTGGCCGCACAAACCAAGGAAAATTTCCTTGCCAATATGAGCCATGAAATCAGAACACCTTTAAGTGGAATTCTCGGTTTCACCAACTTGCTGCAAAAACGTCCTCTGGATGAAACCTCAGCAGAATTTGTCTCTTCAATACAACGTTCCGGAGAAAACCTGATGTCCATTATCAATGATATTCTTGATTTATCCAAAATAGAAGCAGGAATGATGCGCATTACCCCCGGAATTTTCAGTATCAACGGACTGGTCAATTCCGTAGAAACATTTTTTACAGAACGGGCCAGAGAGAAAGTTCTTACCCTCTCAAGCACAATTGATCCTTCTATTCCCGACACTTTGGTGGGAGATGCCACAAGACTGACCCAGATTTTAGTCAACCTGATCGGAAACGCGATAAAATTTACACACCAGGGAAATATTACTGTCGAAATCTACAGTAAACAGCAAACTGAGAAGGAAGCCGTTCTGGGATTTAAGATTTCAGATACAGGAATTGGAATTGACAAAGAAAAGCTCACCGAAATCTTCGAAAGATTCAACCAGGGAGAAGATTCAACCACAAGAAATTACGGAGGAACAGGATTGGGCTTATCCATCGTTAAAAGCTTAATCATACTGCAGAACGGAAACATAGAAGTGAGCAGTGAACAAGGCAAAGGAACTACATTTCATTTCTACATTCCTTACGGAATTGCTGAAGAACAGCTTACAGTAATTCCAGCTGTTGATCCTCACTACTTTAAAGATAAATCCAATACGCCATTGAAGGTTCTGGTGGTTGACGATAATGTCATTAATCAAAGCCTGATGAGACATCTGCTTTCTCAATGGAATATTAATTTTCATATTGCGTCGAACGGCCTTGAAGCAGTAAGCTATCTGAAAAACAATGCATGTGACCTGGTTTTAATGGATATACAAATGCCCAAAATGGACGGATATGCAGCTACTCAGAAAATCCGGGAAGAACTCAGACTGGATATTCCAGTCATCGCAATGACTGCCCATGCGCTGGCAGGAGAAAGAGAAAGATGTCTGAGCAGTGGGATGAATGAATATATTCCTAAACCTGTCAATGAAGAAGATTTGTTTATGCTGATTTCGAAACTCGGGTTTAAAGAAAAGAACAAAAACCAAAAGAAAAACGAAAATCAATCTTCCGGCTATCAATATATTGACCTCACTTATATGCACACGGTTAGCGGTGGCGATAAAAGTTTCGAACAAATGGTTACCCAACAGTTTATTGAAAACATTCCCAATCATATACAGAAACTGACAACGGCTTACGAAAACA
Organism: Chryseobacterium sp. T20; assembly: GCF_047345655.1. Lineage (NCBI taxonomy): Bacteria > Pseudomonadati > Bacteroidota > Flavobacteriia > Flavobacteriales > Weeksellaceae > Chryseobacterium > Chryseobacterium sp. T20. The sequence continues at coordinate 36,405 of NZ_JBLFDU010000007.1, read as the reverse complement.
AAGATTTTCAGAATGTGAAACTGTGGGCTCACGATCTGAAATCCAGCATTACTATCATGGGATTATATCCTCTGTTAAAGGAAAAACTAGATATTCTTGAAACAGTATCAGCAGAAAACCCCGACACGCAACAAATATTGACAGAAGTAAAGAATGTTTTGCTGAAAGCCGTTTCTGAAGCTGAAGCATTTTCAAAAACAATTTAAAAATAAGAAAAAATGAATTTATTTTCACCTATACACATTCGCAGTCTTACTTTAAAGAACAGGATTGCATTATCTCCTATGCAGCAATACAGTGCAAAAAACGGAGTTCCCGGCAACTGGCATCTCGTTCACCTCGGAAGCCGTGCTGTTGGTGGCGTGGGATTGATCCTTACCGAATGTACAGCCGTTTCAGAAGAAGGTCTGGCTACACTATCCGATGTTGGGATCTGGAACGAAGAACAGAAAGAGGCATGGAGTAACATCGTGAATTTTGTACATGAACAGGATGCAAAAATAGGAATTCAGTTGTGGCATGCAGGCGGAAAAGGAAGCCTGAAACATCCCAATGAAAGAATGAAGCCTCTCACTCCGGAAGAAGGAGCCTGGACTGTAAAATCCTCCTCTGCTCGTGAGTTCAATGGAGTTTTTGCAGAAGAGCTCACAATTGATGAGATTCGGGAATTACAAACAAAATTTGTTAAAGCAGCCCTTCGTGCTGTTGAAGCAGGTTTTGATACCATTGAACTTCATGCAGCACATGGTTACCTATTCCATCAATTTTATTCTGCAGTGATCAATAAAAGACTGGATGAATATGGGGGAAGCTTTGAAAACAGAGTCCGTTTTCTTGTGGAAACAGTCCAGGAAATCAGGAAAGCTATTCCTGCTGAAATACCTCTTTTCGTAAGAATTTCTTCTACTGACTATATAGAAACAGAGGAAGCTTGGACTCTCGAAGACAGTATCAGACTTTCGGAAATCCTTAAAGAAAAAGGTGTAGATTTCATAACGGCATCCGGCGGTGGATTTACCAATGTAAGCAAGGATAAGGTATTTCCTGGATATCAGGTTCCTTTTGCAAAAACGATTAAAGAACAGACTGGGATTTTAACAGGAGCTGTCGGAATGATTAAGGAAGCAGAACAGGCTAATGATATTATTGCCAATGGAGATGCGGATATGGTAATCATTGCCCGGGAACATCTTAGAGATCCTTATTTTGCCATTCATTCAGCCAGAGCATTAGATGTTGAAACAGAAATTCCATGGCAGTATAAAAGGGCGTATTAAATTAACCAATAAAAAGTCAGTTATGGAAAATCAGGGTGCCTCCGTAGTGATTACCCATCATATTATGGATGGAAAACAATCACAGTATGAAAAATGGCTGAACGAAATTGTGCCTGTTACTAAACATTCTGAGGGCTTTATTGATCTTCAGATTGTTCGTCCGATTCCTGATCTGACCTTTGTGTATACTGTTATTATCCGTTTTGATACGATTAACCATCTCAAAAGCTGGATGGAGTCGGATAACCGAAAAAAACTTATTGAGAAAGCCAATCCGCTGTTCAGAAAAAATGACCATTACCAGATCAGGTCAGGGTTGGATTTTCTTTTTACTACAGAAAATGAAGGGAATAAAGTTCCGGTACGCTGGAAACAGTTTCTCGCAACCTGGTCAGCCATTTATCCCCTGTCCGTACTTATTCCTGCTTTGGTAATTCCTTTTCTACGGTTTTTACATATTCCGGTAAATCATTATTCCGACGGATTCATCAATTCCGGAATCATTGTTTTTCTGATGGTGTTTGTGGTTATGCCCAATTATACCAGACTGATCAAAAAATGGTTGTATAAATAACCATTTTTAAAAATTATTCTTCATCAATCACTGTAACCCACAGTGATTTTTTTGTTTTCAGGAGCCCTCCTCCTGTTATCGTTTGAACATCACCAGCTTATTCAACGATTGTTTTCGCCTGTTGACCGAACAGCAGGCAAAATTAAAATGATCGGGTTGTAGTTTTACATCATCAATAAGACAAACAATCAAAATCAATTATTATGGAAATCTTACAAACTCCCGAAAACGCACTATCTCATTCAAGCGTAAGCGCCATCATCAATGTACCAATTGAAAAAGTAAATATTGCAGACTGGCTGTTTAACCTTCCCGATGCCGAATATCAGCGATGCTCTACCCAGCATATCGGTGCTGCTATTTCTGTTACTTTTGATGGCCAACCAGTGTCTTTAAATGTGGAAACTATTGGAGATGCACTAATGGTTCAACATTATGTTGCAGATGTTCACCGTCCTGACTATTGTCGCATGCTTTCTATATCTGATTCAATTACAAAAAACGGACGTACAAAAGTTCAGGTCTTATGGGAACTGAAAGTGACAAAGATTGATGAAAACACCTGTCTTTACACCAATGAAATTCATGCCACGGCCACTCCTGAAATGTTTGAATATATGAAAGAACATGGGATCAACCTTGCAGATGCCGCTGCATCCAGACAGGCCGCTTCTGATACCCATAATCATGAGGAAACTCCAAACTTTGCAAAAAGTATTGAAAATAAAGCACTGACAGGGCAATATAACCAGCCTTTTTAAGAGGAGCCAAACCCTCTATATTTTCAACGACTTATTTTGCCTTTTCACCGAATGACATCAAGAAAAAGTAAAATTCAGGAGTAGCTTTACAATAGTAAAAACAAAGAGAATTAATCACAAAAAAATAACACTATGAATCCATCAACATTAAGTTTCAAATACGAACTAGAAAAAAAAGAACCGCGTACCAATGATGGCGGTACAACAAGAGGTGCTTCCGTAAAAGAATTCCCTGCTTCTGTAGGTATTGCCGGAGTTTCCATGAGATTACAACCCGGAAGTATGAGAGAGCTTCACTGGCATGCCAATGCCGCAGAATGGGCTTATGTGATTTCAGGAACGGTACGTACAACCATTATTCATCCGGACGGACGGAGTTATACCGATAATTTTGAACCCGGCGATGTATGGTATTTCCCGAAAGGTTATGGGCACTCTATTCAGGCTACCGGAACAGAGGAATGCCATTTCATTCTGATTTTTGACAATGGTAATTTTTCCGAAGACCATACCTTTAGCGTTACAGATTTTGTTTCAAGTATGCCTCCTGAAATTGTTGCACAAAATTTAGGACTGAGTCTTGAAGAGGTTGCAGAACTCCCTCAGAAAGAAGTTTACTTTGCAGCAGGAGTTGTTCCTGATGAACTATCTGTGAATGCAGAAGCCCGTCCTGAGGAATCAGACATTGAACTGACAAGCCTTCACCGTTATCCTCTGCATTCTCAGCAGCCAAGAATCATTCCCGGTGGAGGGCTGCAGAGACTGGTTACCCATAAAGAATTTCCGATCAGCACCACAATGGCAGGTTCTGTGCTGGAACTGCAACCTGGTGCTTTAAGAGAAATGCACTGGCATCCAAACGCTGATGAGTGGCAGTATTTTATATCTGGACATGCAGAAATGTCGGTATTTCTGGCAGAAGGAGTTTCAGTGACTGAACAATTTAATGCAGGTGATGTTGGATATGTGCCTATGGGAGCCGGACATTACATTAAAAATACAGGAGATACCGTCTGTAAAGTATTGATCGGATTTAATAGTGGTACCTACGAATCCATTGATGTGAGCGAATGGCTGGCAGGAAACCCAAAAGATGTGGTCATCACCAATTTTGGACTGAAAGAGGGAGAAATAGAAAAATTTCCGGAAAAGAAAGTATTTATCAAACCTGAAAAATAACTTCTGTGCTTGTGGAAATAAAAATCCCGATCCCCGACAAGACCGTCAGAACGCAGGAGAAACTGGCAGTATTTCTGGCCTTTATCGCAGGATATACCGATGCTACAGGACTGATACAATGGAAAACCTACGTTTCTTTTATGAGCGGCAATACGACCCAGTTAGGAGCAGCTCTTTTCACTGGAAAATATGATATTATAATCAGTTCAGCCATCGTAATCATCTTTTTTCTGGCAGGGATTTATACAGGAACATATTTATTATTATCAAAGAAGTTCAGAAGCACCAAGATGATCTTCTATACAGTTTCCGGAATCATGATCCTTTACAGTATCACTGATTATTATGAGCATATTTCCAATAGAGTGTCTATAGCTGTTATCGGTTTCTCAATGGGTCTTATGAATACCATTGTTACATCAGTAGGTAACCAAAAGATCAATACCGATTTTGTGACAGGAACTTTAAATAGCCTGGCAAGAACAGCTGCTCTTTTTGTAATGAGTAATCAGTCAGAGGAGCGGCAAGAATACAAAGTAAATATTTTTCATTTGTTATTCTTATGGATGGGCTTTCTCTCCGGTGCTGCAGCAGCTTCTTTCCTGCTCATTTGTTTAGAAAACTGGGCACTGATCCTTCCGGCAGCCTTACTGCTCATTTGTACATTCACAGTACCAATTCAAACAATTAAAAACTAATCCTATGCTAAAAAAAAATATGGTTGCCCCGGATTTTACATTATTTGCAACCCCAGATCAGAAAATTACCTTATCCGAATTCAGAGGGCGAAATGTCATTCTTGCATTTTATCCGGCAGACTGGAGTCCGGTGTGTAGTGACCAGATGGCATTATACAACGAAATGTTGAAGTATTTCAAAAAATATGATGCAGAGATTTTCGGAATTTCCGTAGACAGCAAATGGTGCCACCTGGCATTTTCACAATCAAGAAAACTGCACTTTCCGCTACTTGCAGATTTTGAGGCAAAAGGAGAGATAGCCAAGAAATATGGTGCTTACAATGAGGAAGAAGGAGAATGCAACAGAGCTCTTTTTGTCATTAATAAAGACGGCATCATCGAATGGAGTTATCTCTCTCCTACTGCCATCAATCCCGGCGCGGACGGAATTTTAGAAGCATTGGAAAACCTTAACACAAAATAATTATGTCACTAAAACCATCAGTCAGTAATGCTGACCACACTCAGGGTAGCACAAATGCCAGCTTAGTCATTGTAGAATATGGAGATTATCAATGTCCTTTCTGCGGAGCTGCCTATCCGGTTCTTAAAGAATTAATGAAAGAATTCGGAGTTCAGATCAGATTTGTATTCAGAAATTTTCCTCTGTCTGAAATGCATCAATATGCAAGAGCAGTGGCTCTGTCAGCAGAAGCGGCAGCTTTGCAGGGAAAATTCTGGGAAATGCATGATGCCATTTATGAAAATCAGGAATTTTTGAATGATAGTCTCCCGGTAAAACTTGCAGAAAAACTGGGTCTAAATATCCCTCAGTTCAAAGCTGATATCCGCAAGCAGGAATTAGCAGAAAAGGTAGACTCAGACTTTGAAAGCGGTATCATCAGCGGAGTGAACGGAACACCTTCTTTTTTCATTAATGGAAACAAGTTCAACGGCAGTGCCGAAGACCTTTTTCAGCTGGTTAGTGAAAATACAGCCTATTAATCAGAAAAATATGTAAACAAAATCAATCATAACATTAAAAATAAACAACATGAGTACACTAACATTAAAAGACGGAACAGAAATTTTTTACAAAGATCAGGGAGAAGGACCTGTATTAATGTTTCACCACGGATGGCCTTTATCATCTGATGACTGGGATGCACAGGTGATCTTTTTCCTACAGAAAGGCTACAGAGTGGTTACCCACGACAGAAGAGGACACGGGCGTTCCAGCCAGAATATCTACAATCATACTATTGAGCAATATGCTTCTGATGCCGCAGAACTGGTTGAATTTTTAGATCTGAAAGATGTCATCCATATTGGCCACTCAACGGGTGGTGGAGAAGTAATCCGTTATGTTAACAAATATTCAAATGGGAGAGCAAAAAAAGCTGTATTGATCAGTGCTATTCCGCCGGTAATGGTTAAAAGTGAGAATAATCCTGATGGTGTTCCTATAGAAGTTTTTGATAATATTAGGGAACAGACATTAAACAACAGAAACCAGTTTTATTTTGACCTGACTTTCCCTTTCTATGGCTATAACAGAGAAGGAGCGAATGTAAAAGAGGGAGTACAGCGAAACTGGTGGAGACAAGGGCTGATGGGCGGAATTGTAGCCCATTATGATGGAATCAAAGCTTTTTCAGAAACAGATTTATCCGAAGATTTAAAAGCTGTGGATATCCCTGTTTTGGTGATGCATGGTGAAGATGACCAGATTGTCCCTATTGCCAATGCTGCATTAAAATCAATTAAATTATTAAAGAATGGAAAACTGATCACCTATCCTGGATTCCCTCACGGTATGCCGACTACAGAGCACCCCACCATTAATAAAGATCTTTTGGAATTTATCAGATCCTAAATGATGATTCTTTTTTAAAATATAAAAGATGAACCCCTAAGGTTCATCTTTTTATTGTTAAGAATGACGTAATACCTTGAAAATTGATTCTTATTCAGTTTTTATTTTTGAAAGGTCAATCCCTAGTTTTGTAAATTCCTCTGTTCCTTTATCGGTAATGTAATATTGCCGTTCGGCAGGATTATCCTTGGCAATCCAGCCCTTCTCTACAAATTGTTCCAGCAGAAGCTGCCCTAATTTTCCACCAATATGCTCATAGCAGGGTTTGGCGGGTTTTCTTGCAGTTGACTTGTTCATATCCTTATATTTAATGGTGTTTCTGGTATTGTTGTTTTCAGGAAATATCAATTCAAATGCAGATAATCCTTAATTGTTTTCAGAACCCCGAAGTTGTCATTGGTACAGGCTTCAAAATTAGCGACCTGCTTTACATTCGGATGCGCATTTTTCATGGCATAAGAGTATTTGGCATTCTTCAGCATTTCTATATCGTTCATATAATCCCCGAAAGCCATCGTATTTTCAGGAGAAATATCCAAAGATTTCTGTAAGATTTTAAGAGCATTCCCTTTATTGATATCTTTATTCATAACATCCAGCCAATGCGCTCCTGAAATAACTACCTCGAGACCGAATTCTTCAAATTTTTTAAGAGCAGGATAAAGGTGTTTTTCTGAACCATCAGGATGATAGACTGCTATTTTAAAAACTGTATCATCAATTTTTTTCGTAAGATCATCCATTTTCATATTTTCGGTATAATACTTTGAGAAAAAATCTACAAATTGCTGATCTTCGGTCTCATAATAAGCCATTTTTTTAGCGGATAAAACAGCTTTTGCGCCTGGTATTTCACGAACAGCTTTGATGATCTCAACAATATATTTGTATTCCAGTATATCAGCAAAAAGTTCCTGGTCTTTATAGATAACATAGCCGCCGTTTTCAGCTATAAAACCAATTTCACTTTCTATTTCTTCAAAATAATGGGTAATCCCCGGCATCTGCCTGCCACTTGCCGGTACAAACAGGATATTCCTTTTTTTCAGTTCTTTGTAAACTTCTGCAAACTCAGGACTCATTTCATGGCTGGAATTGAGAAAGGTTCCATCCATATCCGTCACAATTAATTTGATTTGTTCCATAATTTTATTTAAAAACGATATTCTGTTTGCATCAGAATCATCATTTGCTTATTCTTTTCAAAGATATTGATTTATTATTTTTTCTTGTAATGAATGGTAGCAAGGTTTCTTACTATCATTACATCAAATGTATATTCTTCTCGGAGACGTTCTTATATATAAAAAAACCTCCCGTGTCAATAGGGAGGTAAAAGTTCAAAATGAATTATAAGTAAAGTGATGTGGTGTTAAACAAGTTTTTTCTTTAAAACTTCTTTTAACATTAACAATGCCTGTGCCATATACATCACCGTTTAAAGAAATCTCGATTTTTGTGGTACATCTTGATATCGCTAACTTGAATCAAATTTTATATTATTTTTACCTTCTTCACTACCTATCTATTTTTCTAAAACAGTCTGTTATGCAGTGATCTCAAAGCTTCTACCTTAAAAACTGAAGGAACTAATAATGAAATATTATTTTCACTTCCTCCGTAGGAAATCATTCGTATTGGAATATGCTTTACTGCTTCAGACACAATGGTTGCATATCCATGATTATTTTTCCTGAAATCACCTACAATACATATAATAGATTGCTCACTGTCAATTTCAACAGCAGAAAAGGTGTTTAGTTCTCTTATAATTTCAGAAAGATTTTCCGTGTGATCAACGGTAAGAGAAACAGCTACTTCAGAAGTTGTAATCATATCTATAGGTGTTTTGTATCGTTCAAAAATTTCAAAAACCTTTCTCAAAAAACCATAGGCCATCAGCATACGTGAAGATTGAATACGGATAGCCGTGATTCCATCTTTAGCAGCTATTGCCACAATTTGATTTTGATTGGTAGCCTCTCCAGAAATCAATGTTCCAAGGGCAGATGGATTCATTGTATCTAGTAACCTTACAGGAACATTATATTTTCTTGCAGGAAACACACTTTGGGGATGAAGGATTTTAGCGCCAAAATATGATAGTTCAGCAGCTTCATCAAAACTAAGTCTGGCTATAGATTTTGTATTCTGTACATATCTCGGATCATTATTATGAAAACCATCAATATCTGTCCAGATTTGAATTTCTTCTGTCTGCAATGCTGCTCCCAGCAAGGAAGCGGTATAATCAGAACCTCCCCTTTGCAGATTATCAATTTCACCCTGAGCATTTCTGCATATATACCCTTGGGTAATAAATAAAGTATCTTCCGGATATTTTGCAATTTCAAGAGCTGCCTGTTTTCTTATTTTATCAATATCGGGTTCCTTATCTTCATCAATTACCATGAAATCTAATGCTGATAATAATATAGAAGAAACTTCTTTTTCCTTTAAGTATAAATGAAAAAGGGTGGTTGAAATAATCTCACCTTGTGCAAGAATAATACGTTCTGCTATAGAAGAAAAATTTTTATGTTTGAACTGATAAAAAAGATCAAAAATCTTGTCTATAAAAGCTAAAGCTTCCAAAATTCCTTTTTCAGTTTTAAACAACTCATTTACAAATTTTATATATTTCTGCTGTAATCCATCAATATGCTTGTAGGCTGCTTCAATATCTTTGTTTTCATATAGCTCAGATAATTTCACCAAATCATTTGTCGTACCTGAAACAGCTGACAAAACCACAAGATGTTTATCTGATTGCTGAGATCTGATTATTGGCAATAACTGCTGGATACGTTCCGGACTTCCTACTGAAGTCCCTCCAAATTTCAATACTTTCATAATAAGATTAATTGTTAATTTTTATCAATAAAAAAAAGAGCCTGTCGTGATGACAAGCTCCTTTTTTATTTAATTTCTAACCAATAGGAAAATGACTCACGACGTTGGACGTAAGTACTGTTTCTTTCCTTTTTTTAAGTTAGATACTATCATTTTCTTTTTTTTACTGGGCAAATATACATTTTTTTGCTAATCTTTATAAAAAAGTACGAGCTAAATTTAAGATTCACATCATGAGTTTTCAGATAGGAACAATAAAATGCAAGCAATTTTATTATGATCTATTTTTAACCAGCAGCGCTGCAGTTCTTTACAAATTTTTCAAACTTCCGATCAGTATTTCGCATAACGGGACCATGACCAAAGCAGATAATAGCAGGGTTAAGTTTTGCTAACTTCTCGAGCGATTGGATATTTCGCTTTTGATCTGATGTAAAAATATTGGGCGGAAGCTTCAAACCAACTGCTGTGGTAAGCAAATTCATATTTGTTGCCACATCTCCGATAATCAATACTCTATCCCGCTCACGGAATAAAGAAATATGACCTGCTGAATGGCCAGGGGTCTCTATTACTCTAAAATTTCCAATAATATCATTTTCAACAATTGTTTGCTGTACTTTATGTCCTTGACCTGCCCAGTACTTTTGCTGAAGCTTTGCTATCCAATGCTGTGGACTCGGATAGTCGTTGGTTACTATACCTGTTTCAGTTCTAAAAACTTCGTTAGGGTGACAGAGTAATGGTATTTCAAACTCAGCGCAAATCTGATCACTACAACCCTGATGATCTGCATGAGCGTGAGTCAGTATATGTTGATAAACAGGAATTTTCTGGACAGCTTTCTTAACAGCGGTATATGAACTCCGTATTCCGGAATCAATCAATACACCTTCAATTATATAGCAATTGATACTATTTCGGGGCATTAATGAGATCTGAAATACTTCGGGAGCAATTTGACGTAGCATATTTTTTTGTACAAATCTACAGTGCTAACTAAGATAACATAAGGACATTTGTCCTATAATATGTTGGCTCTGTGTATTTGTGCCTTTGCCCGTGTAAGCGATCGCTGAGTAACACCCAGGTAGGATGCCAGATCCTGGGTTGTAACTCGCTTTATGAGTATAGGTTCGTTAGTGAGAACATGACTATATTTATCTAAAGCAGACCTATTATTATAATTAATCATATATTGTTCTTTTTGGCTATATTCACGCTGCATCACTGATTTTATCACTTCGTTCCAAGCAGTCAGGTGGGTAAGCAGCTGTTGATAATCTGAGAAATTAATTCCATAAATTATACTATCTTCTATAGCCCGGATGCTCCTTATTGATTTATTCTGTTGTACAAACTCTTGAAAAGAGGTAATAAACTCATTTTCAAACTTGAAACACGTTACATTTTCTTTCCCCTCCTTGTCAAGAGCATATGCCTTTACACCTCCACTAGTGATAAATCCAATATAACGACATGATTCATTCTCACGAATAAAAAAGTCTCCTTTTTTTAAACGAATCGGTTTAAAAAACTGTAAAGAAAAGGTGATTTCCTCAGCTGATAGTTGTCCTGTTGAGGATAAGTAATTTTCAAATACAGTACTCATTTCTATTATTTGTATTTAAGTATTGTTATTAAAATTCTATGGAGTAAAGGCCTAATCCATTGGGTAAGCCTTAAATCCGATATTATAAGATCGGTTTTGATACCTTCCTTAATCGTTGAAAGAACCAGCCTTCATATGAGAGTGAGATTTTAAATGAACATTGTAAACATAGTGTATTTATAATGTATATGCAAATGATAATATATCAAATAAGTAATTCTTAAATGCAAAATTCAAGATAAACAATCTATAAAAATTTTTCATAATCAACCGGTAAAAAGGCAGCTAAGGTATTGCTGTCAGCCATAGCTTATGCCACCAAAAGACTACGGCATAAACGGTCTCCTCCCTAAAGGTACCCTCCAATTATTCCGTTTCCTTTTGTTTGATACTATTGACAACACTTCATATCTACTTTCTTTTTTCCGGTTTTCTTTTGAAAAATATTGATTAAAGCCTAAGATGGCTTGGAGAGTAAGGGGAAGAGAAAATATTAAAAAGCTTTTGACCTAAAAAAGTTATGGAATAGTTCAATTATGTTTTAAATAAAATACCGTTTAAATTAAGTACGGGAAATATAAGACTCTGCCGTACTCAGGGCAATCACAATGAAATACAATATCGTAAATGAGATCAAATTGATTTACACAAGAAAAGGAAATACTGAAAAAGCAGTATTGAACTCTCAAGATGCTGCAGATATTTTTCGTGAACATTTTGATGAAGATCAGATCGATTACAGAGAGTCATTTTATTCAATGTATATGAATCAGGCTAATAAGGTATTAGGAATACAAAAAATTTCAGAATCTGGAATTACGTCTTCTCTTGTTGATATCAGAATCATTATGCAGGGAGCCTTATTATGCAATGCCGTGTCATTTATAATAGCTCACAACCACCCTTCCGGAAATCTGACACCTTCACGTGAAGACATAAACATTACACACAAAATAAAGGAGGCTGCCCAACTGTTAAATATAAACTTGCTGGATCATTGTATTTTGACCTCAGAGGACTACTTATCATTTGCTGATGAAGGAAAATTATAACCCTATACTCACTGAAAAATCGGTAATTTTAAAATTACCGATTTTTTTTGCAAAAAGATGGACACGATTATTCTCGTGTCCATCTTTTTGCATAGATTTTAAATAATACATTTGATAACATTTTTAATGTATATCAAAAACATTGCAACCTCTAGTGGACCATTTCTTATAGTTCATAAATTCCAATCGATGTCATTACATTCCTTCTATTAAAAACGGAAATTGAACTCTCATCTTCTAAATTTTAATATCACCATGAATATTGTTAAACAAAAAACGTTTAGGATTAATATAGGCAATGGTGTCTAGCTCCACATCACCAAGGTTATGATAACATTCCGCTACCATATATTTTTCAGTTTTATGATTTCTCACAACATAAAAATCGGTACCAAAAAGTATTTTATCCTTAAGCTTTACATTCTTTAATGAGTGTTTCAGTAAAGGATGGATTTCATCGCTATGTACAATATAGCTGATATCTGCATAAACATTTTCATACTGTAACATCATACTTGAAATAAGGGAATACCAATCAACATATTTCCATAATTGTTCCATTTTTCCAGGAGTTGGTTTTTCATTTTTCTCTGGAAAAAACTTAATCCCTCTATCAGGATGTGTAATGATCTGTTTACTGAAATCATAGCGTTCCATTTCGAGAAACCGCTTCCATTCATCATCTCCACCATAATGTGCAAAACAAATCTTTAGTTTGCTTAAATTACAGGAGAGCTCAGTTTCTTCATTAGTATATCCAAATAACTCGCGAATTTTGGGATCTTTTGCATCCTTCACCACTTTTCTCAGCAGTGTTTCATCTAGTAAACATAAATAGTTTAACGGATGTGTGAAATTGTTTATAAAATCAATATTCTTAGTTTGTTTCAACAAAAGTGGCTCATATAATTCACTTCCGATATTTTGTTGAAAAATAGGATGTCTATCCCACTTCTTCTTTTTAGTTCCTCTATAAAAAATTGTCCCCTTTATACAGTGGGTCATGATAGGTAAATTATTATCCGCAGCATATTTCCATAAGGGCAGTAATCTTTCATCAAATGGATAATATCCTAAAGCGGGATAAATCTTAAATCCACTAAAATGATGATCCATAATATAATCTTTTACAAGACAATCCAATAGTTCAACATGGTTATTTATAATCTCATAGCTAAAATAATCATCCTGCTCTTCTAAACGTCTTGGGTCTGCAAAAACAAAAGGAAAAATAAAATCCGATAACTCTTTATTCTGTTTCAGTTTAACAAGTTCTGCCATCTGATCAAGATAACCGCTTCCTTTTTTTAACTTTCCAGCTTCCATATACTCCATATCCATTGGAAGGATAACAAATCCTGTATTCTTAGGGTATTGATCTCGGAGATCCATATAGGTAGAACTTTGTTGTCTATGAAAGGCATACCTTCCTATATTTAAATACCTCTCCAAAAGTTCTTTAGTCTGCCTTCCAGGAAGAATTCCTAAAAAAGCATATATTTTTTTTAGGATGAAAAAAATAAAATTTCTACCACTTTTAAAAAGTATCAAAAAAATAAGAATCAATATTATCTGGATATAAAATGATTGGAAATTTTGTACTACATGATAAGATTCCAAGAAAGACCTTATCTTAAGTAGTTCTTTACCTAAAATTGAAGGCGCAAAGCCTATTAAACCAATCCAATCATAAATAATATAAAATACATTTATTGCTAAAAGTACCCCCAATAAAATAGCTACTATTTGTCCTACTACCGTTCTGCTAGCCTGAATCCTGATATAATATAATAAGGCTTCAATGCGCTTGTATCTTGGTTTAAACCTGTATTTCTCGAGAGTGTCGAAGTAGAATCTAAATCCCCTAACAATTATTGATAGAGACAAAATATAATACAAAGGCCATGGAAGAAATGTTTTGGCTAAGTAGGGAGGAACATGATCACCCGTAAAAATATGAGCATGACAATTGATTAAGGAAGCTTTCTTTTCCATAATATAATTTGGTTTTAGTTTTTATTGATGATCTCTTCACTCTATTTTGAATCAGATCGTATTCAAATCTATTGAATATCAACAACATTCACAATAACTATTTTTCGTGACTTGAAGGTGCTTAAAAAAGAAAAAGAGGCCAAAATTCTGACCTCTACACTCATTAATTTTATTATCAAACAGAAATTCTGTCTCTTTTCATTTCCTACACAATCGTAAATCCAAAAAGTAAAATACTAACGGTAAGCATAAAAATTGCGGGTAAAAACATTGTATTCATTTTATTTGCTCTTTTTTAATCTCTTATTAGCCTTGCATGAATCAGGTCTTTATTTTTAAACCGTAATTTATGATGTCTTCCCCCGTTCTTTTCCAAAATTTCGATTTCCAAAATCTGATCCTTTAGAAGTGTAAACTGATCCAGTAGATAAATTCCTAAGATGTTCGAATGATCGGAAGCCGTCATTGTGGGAAAATATACACGAATGGGTTCTAATAGCTTGTCTTGAACAACCGTACGTTTTAAGTTCTTCTTGTCAACAATCTTGAATTTGATCCATTCAATCGTATATGCCACATTACTGGAGTTTTTAATCTCCAAGGTGAAATAAAACTTGTTATCATTGACATGCAATGATTTGACTGAGAATCGAATTCCATAATTTTTGGAAGCAATATGCTTAATAGTTCTATTGTTTTTCCGGTAAAGATTTTCTATAATATGACCCGTCAGCGTAGATGAGCTTCCTTTAAGATCTTCAAATAAAACATCTGTTGAATATTGCCGTTGCGTATCTCTCTGCAGTTTTAATAAATCATAACTGAGTACTGCCGGATAAGGACTGTAGAATGCATCAAAACTGTAAAATTTCCCGTCTTCAGTAATGACTGAAAAATTGGTTTCTTCTTCAAAATCTCTTACCGCGGACTTAACCCGAAGAACATTTCCAATAGTTTCTGTCTTATTGGCAACCAAGAGATCGCTTCCAAGATCAACATATCGAATGGGTGATGGAAATAAGAGATGTGATGTTTTATTATAGGTCACCTCCATTCTGAAAGGTATCAATCGTGTCTCTTCTAAAGGAAGATAAGAAGTGTTGGAATCCTGAGCAAATGACCTGCTGCTTATGATGAGCAGCAGTAGAATTCCCAAGATATAATGGCTCTTTAGTGTTTTCATTTTTTATTAATTTAATTAGTTATTCTTTGGCACAAGTAAAATCTGATGGCCTGCTTTTACCGTTACCTTCTGTTGTCTGACTTTTTTCTGAAAATAACCGGACACTCCCTGTACCACTCCCCTGCTTATGTCCGATGCAATCTGCTGCCCGGCTGATTGGGTCATCATAATATTCGTTCCTGAAGTCTGACTCATATTCGCTACAATGTCATTAACTGCATTTTGTTCAGGTGAATAAGGAACATTCAGTCCTGGCTGGCCATCATTGTCATATACATTAATTTCTACCGGATAAATACTGCCATCATATCCAATTGAACTTATTTTCAGCTGAAGCCTGCCTCCTTGAAATTTGCTTGTGGCGATGAGCAATGTGCCTGATGGAATTTCTATCCGCTCCAACTGCATACCTTCTGAAAGCATAATTGATAAAGTACTTTCATCAACTAATGTTTTGGTTTCAGAAACAATTCCCTTTATCGCATTCTTAGATTGATTTGATATTTTTTTATCGATTTGTACATCAAAAAATCTCTTATGATTCAACCCTAGAATAAAAGAACTGTCAGATGGTTCTCTATACAAGGATGAAACTATTCTGGAATGAGCAGCTTTAACTGGGGTTAGCTTAACCTTCTTGTCATTCGATGGCTTTATTTCTTCGTTTTGCTTTGGTATCGTCTCTTCTTTCGAAGCGGAAGGAAGGTATTTAGCCGCCATCTGGTAGGATTTTTCCATGAGCTCCAATTGATCATTCATTCCCAAACCTGCAGGAACAGAATTATTCTGTATCGCATCCTTCTTTAATCTTGAAATTTCCTTTCTCAAATCATTGACTTCCTGATTATCCTGCTGATAGAAAGAGCCTAAGGCTTGTTGCGCATTCCGATAACTGTTTACTGCCTTCTGGTCTGAACGTGATAAATCACCTGATTTATTGACACCCAAAGAATATACAGCATTTTGATTAACATCACTTTCATCAGTCCAATAATCAGATAATGCAGTAAGAGCATTTCTCTTTTCTTCGGTTTTTTGTTCCAAAAGTTGCTGCTCATAAGCTTTCTGTTTATCCGACTGCAACTGACCGTCTTTTGCCTGGGGAATCACAGCATTAAAGCCTTCCTCTGCAACAATCGTATTTCTCTTTTTTGGTTTAAAAATCAGATACAAACAAATCGCACATAATAAAGCCATTAAACAATAGATCATTGGCTTTTTAAGCTGCTCCCACTTGGCTTTGGGATGATCTCCTATCCCCTTATCATTCTGAGGCAGGTCATTTTCTGTAATTTTTATTTTTTCAGAATCTTTCATCCTTTTATTTCTTTATTAATGAGTTAATCTTATCAGCTTGTATGCTATCCTTCGTTTGAAGGCTCCTGGAAACCCCATCAATATGATTGATCGATATTTCATTATTGCTCTGAACTGTCGATATGCAGATGCTAACAATTACCAGTAAAGTGAGTAAAGCATATCCTCCGAAAAAAAGCTTGGTAAATAATCTTTGTCGCTTAACAGGAAGAATTTTCCAACGATTATCCGCTTGCAAGGCGTAATATTCTATTTTATCTCTTATTCTTTTCATAAGGTAATTTTAACGTTCTACGGTTTCAATATCTTTGTTTTCAAGGACATTGAATTTTTCAATGGTAAATCCCTGAGGATTGCTGTCAGACCGTACTGAATTAACCAATAAACAGTTTGTGATCAGACTTCTTATGGTAAGGTTGCTTGATCTGATGATAAATTGTCTGGCGTAGGTTTTTACGGTATATGGATAACTTTCAAAGTCTGCAGCTAAGCTGTCTACTTCCACTCTCTGCTGAATATTCCCCGAAATAATTCTGTTATAATATCCCTTTTCCTGAAGGTCTTTATAGTAATTAAATGCAGATTGATCAGCAAGATTGAAGGCTCTTTTAACATTGCTTTCAATAGCATTTTTATCCGGTGCTACCGTAAAAAACAGTTCGTGAAATCTTCTGACATGTTCTCTGGCTTCAACAGGCCTGTTGATCGACATATCCTGAGAAAGTGCCACCATCAGAGACTTACCATTATCCAACACATAAATCTTCTGGCGCTGCGCTTCAGCAAACTGATAAGATTTAAATACAACCACTCCTACAACTCCAAAACAGAACACTGTAAATACCAGCGTAAACAACCGGATCTGCTTAAAGCTACTCTCAATATTCTTTAATGATTTAAATTCCATACTACTGTATTTTTATTTTAATAACTTTCCTGAAATGTTACCTGTTGCTGAGCCTGTCGCTGCTCCAGCAATATTTCCTGACTTCGTGGCAGTCTGATTGACATTACGCATAAAATTTCCTGCTCCTCCAGCCTGAATTACCCAGCCTGTAACCGTAGGTACGGTAAAGTATCCTATAATTCCGATCACCATATAGATGATGTAAACCGTATTGGAAGTGTCCGGAATAAAGGTGGGATCTGCCAGCATTTCAATATCCCGCTCCAAAATGAGTGACTGAATTTTGGCCAGTATAGAACTGAAAATATCAGCAACAGGAAGCCAGAGATACACACTGATGTACCTTGTCAGCCATTGGGTTAAAGTGGTCTGAAAACCATCCCACACTGAAATTGCAAAAGCAATAGGTCCTAATATGGAAAGCACAATAAGAAAAAATGTCCTTATCGTATCAATGACCAACGCGGCTGCCTGAAAAAGAATCTCCAGAAACTCTCTGAAACCATCCCGTATGTCTTTCTTGATAGCAAACATTTCTCTTTCTATATACATACCGGACATGGTGACCAGATCAGAAGGTGACCAACCAAGCTCTTCCAGCTTTTTATCAAACTCTTCATTGGAGATCAGATAAGCCATCTCCGGATTTCTAAGCATGGCTTCTCTCTCCAGAAGATCTTTTTTCTCTTGTAATTCATTCAAATCTAAAACCTGATTTTCCAACATCACATGACTTCCCTGAACAATAGGGCTCAGAACACCATTGATACTTCCCAACACCAAGGTTGAAAAAAACATGATACAGATCCCTATGGCAAATGGTCTGAGCATAGGAAACAGGTCAATAGGCTCAGCGCGACTTAAGGACTGCCAGACTTTGATGGCTACATAAAACAAAGCTCCTAAACCCGCGACTCCTTTTGCTACTGCTGCCATATCAGCACACAAAGGCATCATTTCCTCATATACTGATCGTAGAACTTCATGTAAATTCGTAGGCTCCATATTACCAGTATTTTTGGTTAGATGTTCCGTAAAGATTTAACACCCTTTGAGTGTTGTTCTGCTTTTTAGCTCTCAGATAGCTCACTGAAATATTTTTGTTGGTATAGTATCTTACCAGATTATGGTATTCCTTGACCTCTTTGTAAACCCGATCAATGACATCCATTCTTTCTTTATCGTTTAAAGAAAGACCATTAGAAGTAATAATTTCCTTGAGTTCTTTAAGCAGCTCAGTGCTCTCAGTGAGTAAAGCTGAATAACCATTGGCTATGGAAGATAATTCTTGTGCATTAAAATTTTGGTCATTGAGCATTTTACCGAAATTATTGACATACATCTCGGAAACATCCCCTACAAGCAAAACGGTCTGCTGCACCTTTCGGGCATCTTTGACCAAATTGTTGATGGCTTTCAGCTTGTCATAATACTCTTTGCCTTGTTCGTAAACTTTCTTGACTTCATTAAAGTTTTTTACAACGTTCGATACGGTTGATGAAGTCTGCACAATTTCATTGGCAGAGTTTAAAATACCTGATGCAAGATTAGCAGGATCGGTAACGACAAATTGTGCTTTAGCAAAGGTGAAGGTGGCGAAGAATGCCACCAATACTGTTTTAATGATTAAATTTTTCATGGGTGTAAATAGGTGTTGATTAATTGTCTTTGATTGATTTGATTCTCTTTAGAGAAATCCTCTTGATAGCATGCTCTACATTGCCATCAAGTTCTGATGCAAGATTCATTACTTCCATCTTTTCTGTCTCTTCGGTGGTGTACGCTAGATATTCCTCAGTTGATACTTCAGTGGCATAGACCGCAGAGTGCGTTCCACCCAATCCGATCCACACCTCTTTGTACAGTCGCTTCGGATCATTATTCATATTGATAGACAATACCTGAGATTTTTCTTTATCCGTTAGTCCGAGCATTGCCTGAATGTCATCAAACTTATTCATGTATTTACGCTGATCAAGTAGAATCTTACAGTCTGAATTATTAATGATGCTTTCCTTAACAATTGGAGACTGAATAATATCATCGACCTCCTGAGTCACTACAATGGCTTCTCCAAAGAATTTTCTGACAGTCTTAAACAGGTATTTGATATACTCTGCCATTCCCTCTTTGGCAATTGCCTTCCAGGCTTCTTCAATGAGGATCAGTTTTCTAATTCCTTTCAGTCTTCTCATTTTATTGATAAAAACTTCCATAATGATGATGGTCACAATAGGAAACAGAATCTTATGATCTTTAATGGCATCGATTTCAAAAACGATGAAACGTTTGGACAGCAGGTCCAGCTGCTTTTCTGAATTAAGAAGGTAATCATATTCCCCACCCCTATAATAAGGCTCCAATACATTGAGAAAGTTGGCTATATCAAAGTCTTTTTCCCTGACCTTCTTCTGCTCCAGCACTTGTTGATAATCCTCCCTGACATAATCATAGAATCCATTAAATGAGGGATCCTGCTCGCTAGTCTTAATCATTTCAATATAGCCACTTACTGCATTGGACAATGCAACTTCTTCTGATCGTGTCGGGGGTTCATCATCTCTTTTCCATAAGGTGAGAATCAGTGTTTTAATACTTTCCCGTTTTTCGATATCAAAAATTCCATCATCAGTATAAAATGGATTAAATGCAATTGGATTGTCCTCTGTATAAGTGAAATACACTCCATCCTCTCCTTTTGTTTTCCCTTGGATCAGTTCACACAATCCTTGATAAGAATTTCCTGTATCGACAAGCAACACATGAGCTCCCTGCTCATAATACTGTCTGACCATATGGTTCGTGAAAAAGGATTTGCCACTTCCTGAAGGTCCCAGAATAAACTTGTTCCTGTTCGTAATAATCCCCTGTTTCATGGGAAGATCAGAAATATCCAGATGAATCGGCTTCCCTGTGAGACGATCTGACATCTTGATTCCGAAAGGAGAAGGAGAATCCTGATAGTTCGTTTCTTCAGTAAAGAAGCAAAGTGCTGGCTCAATAAATGTGTAGAAACTTTCCTCACTCGGAAAATCACCAGCATTTCCGGGAATGCCTGCCCAGTACAGAGTGGCTGTATCCGTAGTGTTATGACGGGGTTTACATTCCATCAGTGCTAAGGCACTTCCGGTATCGTTTTTTATTTGCTTCAACTCAGCCTGATTATCTGACCATGACATCACATTAAAGTGGGCACGTATCGATTGTAAACCAAAAGAATGTGCTTCATTCAGATACTTTTCAATCCATTCCTTATTGATCTGATTGGCTCTGCTGTACCTTGCCAGTGAATGCATATTTCTTGCAGATTTTTCAAACTTAGACAGATTTTCATCACTGTTGTCAATAAACAAATATTGATTATATAGGTGATTGCAACTTAATAATAGCCCGACAGGAGATGCAAAAGACAGCAAACAGTCACTGCGGTCCGTACTTAGCTTTTCGTATCTGCTGTGAGATGAAACAGTACCTGGTAAATCATCGGTATCCGATAAGGTATGCATACTGAGCCGGTTATTGCCGATCCTCATTTCTTCTGAACCCAGCTTGATATCCTGCAATGAAGGATGGGCTTCTCGAGATAAAGTGAGATACTGTTCCAGGAGTCCTGATTTTTCAGCAGTACCTGAAATTTCATCCTCGGTCATTCTTTCCAAATGGATATAACCACTGTCATTCATAATCCGCTCAAGCTGATCGACAGCCTCCATAAAATGATTAATTGCCTCTTTGTCCTTAATCTCTTTCGGAATCAGTTTGCCTTTGCATAAAGATGAAAAATTACTCTGCATCCTTATTCTTTCCTTGGAGGTCTTTGTAATGAACAGATAACAATAATGATTTAAAAAAGGTCTTTCATTAAAATGCCTTTCAAAAGATTTGGAAAGAAAGCTTTGATCTTCTCTCAAAAGGTCCGGAGTATAATTTTCTTTAATGAACCAATCCTGTTTATGAACGACCGTATAGTCGGGAAGCGTTTTAACCGCCTTGAACCACGCTGAATGAATGGCTTCATACTCAGCCGAGGCAATCGTAAATAATTCCGGAAGTCTTACCTTAAAACAAACTGTGATGTCTGCATCTTTTGAAATAATGCAATTATTTTCTATAGCAAGCAGGGGAAATTTACTCTCCAACGTTGCCGATTTGGAGGAATTTCTCATGCGGAAGCTTTTTTACGGTTAGTATGCAGATAGCGGTAAATACTCTTTCGACTAATGATATACCTGGGATGTTTTTTCTGAGCTCCCATTTTCATCAGACCATGCTCTCCGTATTTTCTATTCAGGGCGAAAGTCTGCCAGATCAAAAGACCACTACAGGCAGCTCCTATAACCAGGCACAAGTAAGTATTGACCCCGGCCATATACATGATCATCATGCAGATCAGTATCCCTAACAACCCTCCTGCGAAAATAAATAGGTACTGTGCCTTCAACCCTTTGAATTCTACCGTCCGTCCTATTCCTTTATTGATATGATATGTATTCATAATCGAAGATTTTTAAAGGAAGAATGATCGTAGGATGGTAGCTGCTACAATAAGGAATATACACGCACCAAACCAGCTGGCAGCCGTTTTACTGGTGTCAGGATCTCCGCTGCTGAACTTGTTGTAAACCTTGACGCCTCCAATCAATCCGACTACCGCACCAATAGCATAAATTAATTGGGTAGCCGGTTCAAAATAAGAGGTGACCATCTGTGTGGCCTCATTGATTCCGGCACTGCCATTACCCTGGCCAAAAACACCTGTTACTGCTATAAAGGTTAAACCTAATACCAGTAGTTTTTCTCTTTGTTCTTTCATAATTAAACACTTCAATTTGTTATGATGTACCGCACTTTGCGGAACTATGGAACAAAGATGTTTGAGCCTTAGAATTATTTTGGGCTAATGGCGTCATTAGGAAGCTTTTGGCTTTAAACTAAGACGACAAGTGCCAGTATTCGTTTATAATTAATTGTAAATTTGTAGTCGAATTTCAAAAAGACAATCATGGATAAAAGGTTCGCTGATATTATTGAACTCATCACCCGATCTCGTAACAATGCGATAAGAAAAGTCAATGAAGAACTGATCGATTTATATTGGAATATTGGGGAATATATCAGCAGGAAGGTAGAGCTGAGCGAATGGGGACAATCTGTGGTCAAAGAACTGGCTCAATACATCCAAGCTAATGAACCTGAAATCAAAGGGTTTTCAGATAAAAACCTTTGGAGAATGAAGCAGTTTTATGAAACCTACAAGGAGTTTCCAAAAATCTCAACACTGTTGAGAGAAATCAGCTGGTCTCATAATCTGGCTATTTTTTCACGTTGCAAAACAATTGAAGAACAAGAATTTTACATCAAACTGACCCAACAGGAAAATTACAGTTTTAGGGAACTTGAAAGACAAATCTCCAGCAGTCTTTTTGAAAGAACCATGCTCGGAAATTCAAATCTCTCAACACTGTTGAGAGAAACAAACCCTGAGATTGCCAATACCTTTAAGGACAGTTATGTATTTGATTTTTTAAACTTACCCGAAACGTTTAGTGAAAGCGAACTTCAAAAAGGGCTGATACTGCAGATGAAAAACTTCATTCTGGAGTTAGGCAGAGATTTTCTTTTTATCAGCGAAGAATACAAAATACAGGTTGGGAATTCGGATTTTTATATTGATCTCCTATTCTTTCACAGAGGTCTCCAGTGCCTGGTCGCATTTGAACTGAAAGCAGACAAATTTAAACCTGAACAGCTGGGGCAGCTTAATTTTTATTTAGAAGCTTTGGATAGGGATGTTAAACGTCAAAATGAAAATCCAAGCATTGGAGTATTGCTCTGTAAAGATAAAGATAGCGAAGTAGTAGAATATGCCCTGAGCAGAAGCCTGTCCCCCACCATGGTTTCCGAATATAAGACCCAGCTTCCTGACAAAAAAGTTCTGCAGCAGAAACTCCATGAATTGTTTGATAAAAGACCCGAGTAAGTTCCGTTATATCACATCGTTAAAGGGGAATTTGCCTAAACAAACTCCCCGATATCGAAACTATCAGAAGAATTACTCTTCTTAGAAGAAATGATCTTTTCATCATCCGGAATACTTTCCCTTAGCAAGCTGCCAATTCTTTTTGAAGCCTCTCCTAATGAATTCTCTAACAAATCAAAAAGCTCGGTTCCCTGAATTTTCTGAATTATTTCTACTGCTTGTTGTTCTAAGTCAGCCTCCAACAAGTCCTGCTGAAGCAACTGACCCACAGTACTCAATTCCTGAAAGGTAACCCCTGTAGCAAACCCGCTTTCAATAATAGAGTTTTCATATAGCCCATCTTCATCCTCTTGCTCCAGCTCATCGTTTTTAATGGGAATATCATCAAGACCTTTCTTTAAAGCAACATCTCCTAATAATTCCTCTTTAGTTTCTGAATCAAAATTATCAACCGTAAGTAAAGCAGGCTCACCTTGTCTTTTATTGGCATCAATTGGTAATACCAGTCTTTCTTTTTCCTTGGTCTCACCCATAATAGATGGAACATTCATTTTCATAGAAGAGTCTTCTTTACGGGGGATACTTGTGGAAAACTTTCTTTCGGAAAGGATAAGAATGATAATAATGAGCAGACCTATAATGATTATTTGTTCCATAAAATGATACATTAAAAAATTGGACGGTATTTATTATTGTAATCCTCTGTAATTTCCTTTTCAAACATTTCGAAATGGTAAGCCAGAATATTATCCAGATAGGCATACAGTGGAATCTGATCTTCTGCAATAATCTGAATAATACGAGATAAGCGCTCGTGATATTCAGAACGGATATAGATACTTTTATCACCACGCTTAGTCATTGTATGATGGGTTAGAAACTGCTCAACATAAGTTATTTCATTATTCTTCTTATTCTTCAATGTATGCTTTTGTACTTCTTTGCCCTTTGGAGGATCTGCATTTTTAATCGATATTTCTTTCTTGGCACTTCCAGCCATAATAGACATTAAATACTGTTCATCAATACCTTGGGCCTCGTTGTTATTTTTATCATTTTCCATATTGCTATAATTTGACAATTTTCAAAAATTCTTCTATAAATTGATCCAGTCTGCACTGAACTAACAGCTTAGGATCTGCAGGCAGTAAAGTCGATCGAAAAACCGTCTTTGCTACCAACTCCCCTTCTTTCCGAAATCTCTTACTGTCTGTAATGGTTGTTTCCATAAGCTGTAGACCTAAATCTGAGATTACCTTACTGTAATTTTTGTACAACATTGTCTTTTCTCTTCCATCCACCTGATTCCAGAACAAATGAATACCTCGAATCCCTGTCTGATTTTCTTTCATCAATACATTGGTTAAAACATCAGTAAAACTCAGTGTACTCTCCAGTACGACGCGATCGGCAGTAATGGGAGAAAAAATGTAATGGACATTGGTTAGGGTTTGTAAAATACCTGTGGTATTCACGGTCCCCGGTAAATCAAGGAAGATAATATCAGGCGTTATTTCGGATCCTTCAACATACATCTTTATTTCATCTAAGACCTGATCAGCTTTACTCTGGAAAATAGGATAAGCTTTTTTATTGATACTCGTAAATTGTTTGTGAGCCATCTTTTTTAGGATTTCATTCTGCATTACCGTTTTCAAATCACGTTCTCTCATTTGGAGTAAACTGTACTGTGGAAAATCACAATCAAAGACGGTGACCTGATATCCCATCCGATAATGAAGAATACTTGCGATAAGTGTTGTAAACGTACTTTTTCCAACTCCTCCTTTTTGAGTAGAAAATGCAATAATGGTGGGTTGTTTTTTTGTTGTCATTATAATTGAATTTTAGTTAAGTCAAATTGTAAAGAATGAGGGATGGAAAGCATTCAAACCTTAATAATCTCATGAGGGAATCATAGCTATCACGAATGTTGGCCGTGATTCCTGAAAGTTATATTGACTTCCGGCAGTATGTAATGAATGTCATCCATCTTACAATCCTGATCGATTGATTTTCTGATTTCTGTCTCTCAAAAATGATATCGTGATGGCGGGAAGTCCGGAAGGCCAGCATGCTGGATTTCCACTATTCAAGATTTCTGTTACATCTGCAGCCAGGAAATCCTGCTTTCACTCTGACCCAAATGAATAATATTTCTTTCTTGGAAGCTATATAATGGTCGTTTTTGGCTTTAAGTGACTGTCTTTGGCTTTCTCTCTAATGCTGTCTCTATAAATCATTGTGGCTTATTTTGTTCCAAGAAGACAGAGGAATCTTAAGAGGTTGAATTCTATTTATACTATGCAGTACTCCATCTGCTTTTTTACTAGAATTTCCTTTCACCCGAAAGGGGCAAGTTGTGTTTTGAGCATCTCGAAATGATTTCCGATGCTAAAAACAACTTGCCCTTGCAGGGGGCAGAAAAACAACCTCCGAAGTCGGTGTTTATAGAGTAAAGTAGAAGATTATGAATGATAAAAACAATGAACAAAAGAAAAAGGGAGGACGACATCCTAAAGTTGATCCTGCCAAGATTAGATATACCATCTCTTTGAATGAATTGGAACATTCCCGGTTTCTTGAACTTTTTGATCATTCAGGAATGAAAGTTAAAGCTCATTTTATAACGTCCTGTATCTTTAACAAACCCATAAAAACGGTAAAAATTGATAAGGGAAGTTTAGATTTTTATATGCGGTTGACCTCTTTTCATAGCCAGTTTCGTAATGTAGGCATCAACTACAATCAGATCGTGAAGATTCTTTACACCCATTTTTCTGAAAAAAAAGCAGCTTCTTTTCTGTACAAGTTGGAAAAACAAACGGTAGAAATGATTGAAATTTTTAAAAATGTCATTAAAATTACCGAAGAGTTTCATCAAAAGAATCTACAAAATAATAATGCTGAATGATCGCAAAAATTGGTAGAAGCAACAATCTTTTTGGAGTTTTGTCATACAATAATACCAAGATACAACAGGAGAAAGGAGAAATTCTATTGACCAGCAAAATGGTAGAAACCCTGAATGGACAATATTCTGTGCCACAGTTGATGAAATCATTTGAGCCTTATCTGATCGCTAATCAAAAAACAGAAAAACATACGCTCCATATTTCTCTTAACCCCGATCCTAGAGACCATGTTTCTGATCAAAAATACAAAGAAATAGCAGAGCAGTATATGCGTGAGATGGGTTATGGTGAGCAGCCTTTTGTAGTGTTCAAACACACTGATATTGACCGTTCCCATATCCATATTGTTTCTGTATGCGTAGATGAAAATGGTAAAAAGATTTCTGATCAGTTTGAAAAAGTAAGGTCGATGAAAATCTGCAGAGAATTGGAAAAAGAATTCGGACTTCAACCGGCAACTGAAAAACAAAGTCATCAGAATATAAAAACTTTTCGTACCGTAGATTACAAAAAAGGTGATGTAAAAAGTCAGATTTCTTCAGTCATTCGCCATCTCACCGAATACTACCAATTCCAAACATTCGGTGAATATAATGCATTACTTTCTCTTTATAATATAACTACCGAACAGATAGAAGGTGAATTGCATGGGAAATTGAAAAAGGGTTTGCTATATTTTCCGTTATCTGATGATGGAAAAAAGACAGGACATGCACTTAAAGCTTCTTTATTTGGGAAAACAGCCGGACTTGAAAGTTTACAGTTATATTTTGAGAAATGTAGACTGAAAAATAAACCTTTACAAAAAGATCTTAAATCTCTTATTCTTACAACTTTTCAGTCCACAGACAATGAGTCTCATTTTAAAAGACAATTAGCTATGCACCATATTGATACTGTCATTCGGAGAAATGAAAAAGGAAGAATTTATGGGGTAACATTCATAGACCATCATTCTAAAACAGTTTGGAATGGATCAAGGTTAGGAAAAGAGCTTGCGGCCAATCACTTTAATGATTATTGGAACAGGAATATCAAAAAGGATATGAAAGGACCTGTCGTATCAGAAACTAAACCATCATTAAACGACATGCATCTTCCTACAGAAGAACGCCATCATTTGTTTGACTTTTTATCAACGGATAAACACGAAGATGGTTTGATTGAAGCGTTGGGCGGTTTAATACCCGAAGCACAAGGTGAAGATGATGAGGAGCAGGACTTTGTTAATAAAATGAAGAAGAAAAGGAAAAGAGGTTTTCGCTAGTAGACTTTAAACCTTTACTTATTTATAAATATTCTTATATTAAAAAGGCTCTATTTAAAAAGAAATAAAGCCTTAAATGTTCAATGTATCAAATTACTGAAATGATACTTGTTTTTTATCAGTACTACTGCATTAAGAAGTTAATCATTAATTCAGCGGTTTCATTTGGTTTTTCAGAAAGTATAAAATGTCCACTATCTTCTATCTTTTTTAGTTGGAGATTTGTTGTACTATTTGGTAACGACATTTTTAATATGTCATATCCACTACCACCGATTCCAATTACGGGAATTGTAAGTTTATCATACGTTTTACTATCTTCAATATCTTTTGGAAATGCTTGATACCACGCGTTTGATGCCCGAATTGCATTTTTGTCGTTATAGGCAGCGGTATAAACAGCCTTATCAAAATCGCTTATACTTTTTTGATCCTTCAATAAGTTTTTAAATAACCATTCAATAACGATATCCATACGCCCCTCAAGAAGTTGTTCAGGAAGTTCTTTTACTTGATTAAATGCAAGCCACCAAGGATAAAGATAGTCAGCGCCGAATACCGGCAACATTGGCAAATGATACATTCCTGTATCCGGATGCGGGGTATCCAGCATAATCAATTTAGAAACTGTTTCTGGATAGTTCATGGCAAAACTAAATGCTACGTGCGCACCAATGTCATGTCCGCCAACATAAACCTTTTCAAAGTCTAATTTTTTTACGAGTTCAAAGATGTCTTTTGCCATGTTCTTTTTTTCATACCCGTCTGTCGGTTTGTCTGAATTTCCCATTCCTCTCATTTCCACAACAATAACATGGAATTTAGTCGCAAGGATGGGCATTACCTTATGATATGCCCACCAGGTTTCAGGATAGCCCGGAATCAATATCAAAGGTTCACCTTGTCCACCCATTACATAATGGAGTTTTACTCCATTTACATCAGCATAATGACTGGTGAAATTTGGAACTAATTTAATGAGCTCATCGGGAGCAAAATTTTTGGTATTTATCATATTAAAAGAGCATTTTCATTAGAATCAAAAAGCTATTTATTAAATTATTTCAAATCTTTACAATACAGTAATTATTTAATTGCCAGCTTGTGATATGCAAAAATATGTACTAATTTTACAACACACAAGTATACAGTATACTACATAGTTCATACATTTAAGATAATTTAACATATGAAATTAATAAATCAACTTTCCAAGGAAACGGGTATCCCGATTGGAACAATACGTTTCTACGAAAAAAGCGGTCTTTTTAGAGGAGAAACAAAAAAGGAAGTAACCACTAATAACTATGTTTATTATGGAGATGAAGTCGCAGAAAAGCTTAGATTTATACAAATGGCAAAAGCGGTTGGATTTACATTGTCAGAAATTAAAGAAGTTGTTGATGTTTGGTATAAAAAAGAAATTTCCCAAAAAGCACAAATTGAAGTTCTTGATCTTAAATTAGCACAAATTGATCAAAAGATAAAAGAATTAAAGACAATGAAAAAACAAATTGCTTTGTGTAAAAGCAATATTAGAAATAAAGAAGACTAAAATTACACTGCTCCAGATATCTATTATTTTTCAATTTATCACTTTTTTTAGTTTTATTATGGTCAAACTCTTCCACTTGCCACAACATTCTACCACATTCTTATAGTCACTCTTAATAGTCTCTACATTCACTTGCAAAAATTAAATTCATAGAGATATGCAGGGAGAAGATGATTTAAGAGGTTTATCCAAAATTATGGCTTTCATGAGAAGTGTAAGCATCCTTTTGATGCTGATGCACCTGTACTGGTTTTGTTATGAATTCTTTTTAAAACAAGGTTGGACATTAGAGCTCATCAACAAAATACTATCCAATTTCAACCGGACCACAGGTTTGTTTTCACAAACCTTTTACACCAAAGCATTCGCTGTGGTTTTAATGGCTTTAAGCTGCTTAGGAACTAAAGGCGTAAAGAATGACAAGATAACCTGGCCTAAAATTTACGTAGCACTCAGTGTAGGTTTTGTGCTGTTCTTCCTTAGTACACCATTACTGAAACTATCTCCCACAATAGGTACATTGCTGTATATCCTTACCATCTCATTAGGTTATCTCGCTTTGCTCATGGCCGGCGTATGGATGAGCCGATTGCTACGCACCAATCTTATGGACGATGTTTTTAATAACGAAAACGAGAGTTTCTGGCAAGAAACCAAATTGATAGCAAATGAATATTCCATCAATCTTCCTACTCAATTTTATTACAGAGGAAAATGGAATAAGGGATGGATCAATATTGTGAATCCCTTTAGAGCGTCTATTGTGCTGGGGACTCCTGGCTCTGGAAAATCGTATGCTGTTATCAATAATTACATTAAACAGCATATACAGAAAGGATTTAGTATGTATATCTACGATTTTAAATTCGACGATCTTTCATCCATTGCCTACAATCACCTGCTCAAGCATAGCGATAAATATAAAGTGAAGCCGAAATTTTACCTCATTAATTTTGATGATCCACGAAAAAGCCACCGATGTAATCCGTTAAATCCAAATTTCATGACAGATATCTCCGATGCTTATGAGGCTGCTTACACCATCATGTTGAATCTCAATCGAAGCTGGATACAAAAGCAGGGAGATTTCTTTGTCGAAAGCCCTATTATATTGCTAGCAGCGATCATATGGTTTTTAAAAATTTATGAGGGAGGTAAGTATTGTACTTTCCCACATGCTATTGAACTTTTGAATAAAAAATATGAAGATGTATTTACCATATTAACTTCATATTCAGAGCTGGAAAACTATTTATCTCCCTTCATGGATGCCTGGCAAGGAGGGGCGCAGGATCAGCTTCAGGGTCAGATTGCATCTGCAAAAATTCCATTATCAAGAATGATTTCTCCACAGTTGTATTGGGTGATGACAGGAGATGATTTTTCGCTGGATATTAATAATCCGAAAGAGCCTAAAATATTATGTGTCGGAAACAACCCTGATCGACAGAATATATATTCTGCAGCTTTGGGGTTGTACAATTCTAGGATTGTAAAGCTTATTAATAAAAAAGGCAGACTTAAAAGTTCTGTTATTATAGATGAGTTACCAACTATTTATTTTAGGGGGCTTGATAATCTGATTGCAACAGCAAGAAGCAATAAAGTCTCAGTTTGCCTGGGATTCCAGGACTTTTCTCAACTGACTAGAGATTATGGAGATAAAGAAAGTAAAGTTATTCAGAACACCGTTGGAAATATTTTCAGCGGCCAGGTTGTGGGTGAAACCGCAAAAAGTCTTTCGGAGCGTTTCGGAAAAGTACTTCAAAAAAGACAGAGTTTGTCCATTAACAGAAACGATACTTCGACATCAATTTCAACACAGTTAGATTATTTAATTCCCGCTTCTAAAATTTCAACCTTAACACAAGGATTTTTTGTAGGTGCTGTTTCAGATAACTTTGATCAGAGGATAGAACAGAAAATATTTCATTCAGAGATCGTTGTAGATAGTATCAAGATATCTCAGGAAACTAAAAAATATCAGAAAATACCACAAATCCGATCCTTTATCGACAATGATGGAAATGATTTAATGGGTAAACAGATTGAAGACAATTACAAATGTGTCAAGGCTGATATCCTTACCATTATCTCAATTGAGATGAATCGGATAAAAAATGACCCTGATCTGCAGCATTTGATTAAAGAAGATTAAATAATGAAACCTCAGAACGAATACTATTTGAGGTCCCATTATCCACTTTATTACTCAATATCGCTGTTCATAAAATAGTGATTGAGGTTATCACTGACCAGTTGAAGGAATTTGGTGGGTCCCTGCTTTCGGTTACGAATTTCAAATATGGTCTTATGAAAATTGCCAAGATCGCAATCCAATGACTTTTCTGTAAATTTTATGACTTCACTTAATTCTATATTACCTCCATTAAAACAACGCATCTGGTAAAGAGCATAGATTAGCTCTATAAGTCCGACTTTTGATCCCGACCAGTTAAGAGGAGATAGTATTTTTGATGTTGCGTCTTCATTAGAGCCTTCAATCTGCTTTTTTAAATACTGATCAAATTGCTGATTGGAAATAAATCTGGCAATCATATGATCATGTGATGTTGTAAAGCATGGATCATAATTATAGAAGCCGGAAGATAGCTTCATTTTCAAATCGTAGGAGTTGCGTACAAATATTTTATGATCAAGATAGGTTGCTTCCCGTTTATAATAACTGTAGAATTCAGAATGTTCCAAATAAAAGGCCCTCAACTTTTCCTGCTCTGCCTCATAATATTTTTTTAAAGTCTTATTTCCTGCAGCCGGCTTATGAGATTCAATATCTAGTACCGTCGAGTAATAGATGAATTTTGAAATAAACTGTGGTTTTAGCTTCTTAAAAAAGAATACTTCCTCGGCAATATGATCAAAATGATGATTGGAAACCATTAGTTTCAACTTCCTTATTGACTCATCAATAATGAATAAAGCCTTTTCTGAAATTTTAATCAAATCACTTCCCTCAGCATATACTTCGTTAATCTTGAGATCCAGTTCTTCCGCTAATTGTGATGTTTTTTTAAAAAGAGTTTTTGTTACCATGTCCTTTTTTCAGGAATTTACAAAAAATCCTTTAGGCGGACTCTAATCAACTAATACCCAACTCCCTTTTCCGATTCTTTATATAATCTGTTGGCCGGATACCATTGATATCAAAAAACAAATTTGAAAAGTTTTGACGTGCAGCTATACCGCATTCCTCAGCTAAAGCTTCGATGGTATAGTTTAGGTATTTGTTATTCGTGTTGAGTAAATTGGTAATATAATTAATCCGCAGTTCCGCCATATATCTATTAAAATTTATCCCTTTTTGCTCATTGATATAAACAGATAAATAGTGAGAATTTGTCCCTAACTTGATAGCAATGCTTTTCTGTGTGAGTCCCTTCTTTTTAAACTGCTGTTCTTGCTCAAACCTCAAAAGCTTCTGGCTAATTTCCGCTGTTATTTCGGGGGTGAGAGAAGTCTTTCTTACAGGAAATTCCGCCGACTCTTCACTTAAAATATTATTGAAATTATAACTTCCATCCGCTATTCTATTCTGAAGAAGGTCATATTGCTTCTTGATCTTTTGATCTTTCAGGTACCGTACAATAAAAAATCCCAGAACAAGACTTCCTGAGACAATCAATATCTGGGCAATTACAATTTTTTTACCGCTTGACTTTTCAATTTCCTCTTTTGCTTCAATCAATGTTCTACGGTCAAAGTCATTATGAAGTTTTGAAGATAAATAAGGAAAATCTTTGCTGATTAAACTATCCGCTTTTAAAAGCTGGTTGGTATAATACAGTTGTTTGTTGATGTCCTTATTTTTATAGTTATCGATCAGATAATGATAACTCTTGTACACTTCTGGATGGATAAAGTCATGCCTGTTGAAAATACAATCTACCTTTTCATAGCAATCTACTGCCCTATCAATATTATGCTGTGCTTCAAATGTTTTACCCAAGTAATAATATACTACAGAAGCCCAGGCAAAATCATTTCGTGCAACAATAGTTGGCAAAGACTTTTGCAAATATTTTTCAGCCCCTATATAATCTTTTTTATAATACCTGGAAATTCCAATACCTTTAAGAAAGTAACTTTGCTCTAAATCAAAATCACTATCATCGGCTGTTAACCTGTACCCTAATATACTTAAGCTGTCACTCTTGGCAAGATTGTTTAGATATCGGTTGATTACAGACAATTGGTGTAAACAGTTCAGATAACCTTTCTTATAATTAAACATTTCATTTTCATGATCGTTTATATTCGAATTTAAATTGTAAAATGCAGCGCAGCTTGTAAAATGCTCCAATGCTTCATCAAAGTAACCCAGATGACCTTTTACAATTCCTATATGGTAAAGGACTTTGTAATGATGATATTGATCCTTCGATCCTTTTGAATAAGTATAGGCCTTAAGATACTCATTCAAGGCTAGTTTATACTTTTTTTGATAGAAATAATATAGAATACCTTTGCTTAAATAATCCTTACTGATATCATCATTGGTTCCATGCTGCAGGCTTACAGTAAGTGCGCTGTCAGCATATTTCATTTTATTTTTATAGTCAAACTGTCGCCCGTCTCTATAACCTTGGATCAGTTTTGAAAATTTCTTTTCTTTCTTTGCTTTTTCAATATACAGTTTTACAAATGGCATTGCATTAATGTCATCGATCGTCATTTTTTCATAAGATTTTCTGATCTCACTAAAAGTCATTTCCTTTTTTTGTTGTGAAAATAAAAAATGTGAAAAAACAGAAATTAAGAAGAGAAAGCAATAAAACCTTTTCATTTACTGATATTTAGAACCCCACCAATTCAAAAATAATCATTTATGTTTTAAATAAATCAAATTTAAAAGAATTAAACACAATCAACAAAACAACAAACACAAAGTATTGAAAATAAACAACTTAAATGCGCTTCTTACCTGTATTAATTTTAAAATTGAGACGTAACAATTTTAAAATAGACTCATAGAACAGTTTTTTTCAGCACATAATCCGAATAATTTTGACATCAGAATTCTAATATAATCCGGCCGG
This sequence comes from Chryseobacterium sp. T20, assembly GCF_047345655.1. NCBI lineage: Bacteria > Pseudomonadati > Bacteroidota > Flavobacteriia > Flavobacteriales > Weeksellaceae > Chryseobacterium > Chryseobacterium sp. T20. Next base: position 2,365 of record NZ_JBLFDU010000007.1, on the reverse strand, counting down.
GATAACCTAATTAAAAATTACTAAAATGAAAAAGTTTATCCCAATTTTTAGCATAGTGATCGGTGCCGTTTGTCTTCAAAACTGTACCCATCGAGATGAAGATATAATCTCAAATAATGAACATACTGAAAAATCAAAACCTACAATAAACGGTTTGGTAATGAAACAGGATTCGACTAAATCCCTAGAAGTAATTGAAGATCCAGAAACAAAAGATCCTCCCGTAAGAGACGGTGATAATTGGAGGCTTACTAAGGAGTAAAAACTAAATATAAACTATGATTCCTCATACCTCCATATCAGTTGTTACAGGCTTACCATGTCCAAAGAGTGGCATCTGGGAAAGTATGGGGAATTTCAAGACAACTGTAACCCTTTTCAAGGGTGAACCAATGCCTGAATATTGTGGGTGGAAAATCAAATGGAGACTGATTCAGGTTTGTTAAACCTACTAACTAGAAAGCCATGAAAAATTTTCAGACCTTTTTTACTTATCTTATAAGTTATTTTTTTATTCTCTTGTTTGTTTATGCCAGTGTCAGTAAACTTCTGGAATTTGAAAGATTTCAGATACAATTAGCGCAGTCACCACTTCTCAGCGCTTATGCAGGTTTTGTTTCTTACAGTGTCATTATTATCGAGTGGGTTGCTTCTATTTTACTGTTGATACCCATTTGCATACGAGTAGGCTTATACCTCTCAATTGTTTTAATGTCAGCATTTACAGCCTATATTTTCATCATTCTCAACTTTAGTGACTTTGTACCCTGTTCCTGCGGAGGGATTCTGGAAAAACTAGGCTGGACTGAACATTTAATTTTTAATGCAGTGTGTATATTACTTGCTGGTATTGCCATATTCTTAATGGAAAAGAAAATTCCTGTTCGCACATCAAAAACTGCTTTAACAGTATCTACATCAATCCTGTTTAGTATCATTTTAATAATAGGAATGTTTCTTTCCTCGGAATATGTTATTAAAAAGGAAAATAATTTTACAAGGCGATTTATCAAACACCCTCTCATTGAGCATCAATCAATAAAGCTGGGCAATGATTTTTATTATTTTGCAGGGTTTGATGGTCATAACATTTATCTGTCTAACCAGAAATATCCGCAACAGCTCCTCACAATTGACTCTTCGATGCAAAGAAAAGCTGTTGTCTCTGCCCGAATAGAAACAGATCATCCTTACAAAAATATCAGACAAATAGTATCAGACAAACATTTCTATATCTATGATGGATCGGTACCCATCCTATTTAAAGGTAAGCTTGGAACCGACTCAACAATAAGAATAAGCTATAAAGATGCTTTTTTTAATGACCTCAAGGTCATTGACTCTTCCCATTTTGTTATAAGGACACAAATTCGTCCCAATAATCATTTGGTTTTAGGAGTGCTTGATATTGACGGTCATGAGAAATTACAATTAAAACCAAAAATTTTACGGAAACAGATTGATGGTCTTTTCGACGTTGACGGAAGCATGGCCTACGAAACAAATGCGAAAAAACTATTATATACCTATACTTACAGAAATCAGGTGATCGTCATGAATAGCAGCATGCACGTACAACAGCATTTGAAAACTATCGATACCGTAAAAACAGCTCAGATTAAGACAACGAAGCTTTCCGACGGCACTTACAAAATGACAGCACCAGCATTAAAGGTGAATATAAGATCAATTGTTTATAAGAATCTGCTTTTTGTACAATCTAATCTGATGGGCAGACACGAATCCAGAAAAGCCTGGAAGAAATCAGATGTATTGGATGTATACGACATTGATTCCCAAAGTTATGTAGGCAGTATCTATATTTTTAAGAAAGATGATCATAGACTCACCGATATCGTGGTAACGGAAAACTATCTGTACACAATCCATAATAAAGAGCTTACTCAATATAAAATAACAAAAGCATTATCGCAATACATTAAATCGGGGATGCCGAAAACCGATAAACAGAGTAGGCAACACTAAATATTTCATTCTATGAAAAAAATCCTTTTCCCTGCTTTACTAGTTGTACTAGGAACAGGAACAGCATTTGCCACCAAGATGGCAAATCAGACAAACAAAGCTATTGTACCGGGATACGTTATGGTTCCGGATGGTAATGGAAATTTCACTTGTGAGCAAGCAAGTAAAAACTGTAGTGACATTCCGACAGGACCTTTCTGTCAGCTATCAGATGGCACACAGCTGAAAGAACAGATTTCAGAAACTTTCTGCGACAATGTTCTACGGGAAATTCCACAGTAAAAAAAGAGGATGCCTTACAAGTGACTGTTGCACAACTTCACCTTAGCATTTTAAAAGGACAGCAGGAATACATTCCTGCTGTTTTTTATTTACATAA